>JBDZVR010000039.1:0-20708 GCA_040255785.1 Sphingomonadales bacterium | reverse complement strand
CGCCGCGCCGTCGCCAGCCGCCGCGCCCGCGCCTTCGCCCGCCGCCACGCCCGACACCGCCTCCGCCAACAGCGCCAGATAGTCGGCCTGCGAGATCTCGACCGCGCCGAGCCGCGCAAGGTGGTCGGTCATGAACTGGCAGTCGAGCAGGGTGAAGCCGCCGACCTTCAGCCGCGCGACGAGCCAGGCGAGCGCGACCTTCGAGGCGTCGGCGCGCCGCGAGAACATGCTCTCGCCGAAGAAGGCGCGGCCGAGGCGGACGCCGTAGAGCCCGCCGGCCAGCTCGCCGCCCGCCCAGGCTTCGATCGAATGGGCATGGCCACGGCGATGAAGCCCGCCATAGGCCCGCTCGATCTCGGCGTTGATCCAGGTTTCCTCGCGGCTCGCGCAGCGACGCACGACCTCGGCAAAGGCGCGGTCGCGGGTGACCTCGAACCGGTCCGAGCGCAGCGTCTTCCTGAGCGAGCGCGAGAGGCGGAAGCCGTCGAGCGGCAGGATCGCGCGCCGTCGCGGCTGCACCCAGTAGACGTCGGCCGCATCGCGGCTATCGGCCATCGGGAAGACGCCGGCGGCATAGGCCCGCAGCAACAGGTCCGGATCGAGCTGCATCTCCACCGCCTCGCTCGCGACGTCGCGCCGCGCCCGGCCGGGCGCGGACCGCGACACGCCGCCCAGACCTAGAGAATCTCTTCGATCTTCTCCAGCGGCCGGACGAGGCGGACGCCCTTTTCGGTCACGACGATCGGGCGTTCGATCAGGATCGGCGCCGCCGCCATCGCGTCGAGGATCGCCGCGTCGGGCGCGCCCTCGGCGACCAGCTCCTTCGCCCGGGCCTCCTTCATGCGCAGCCCTTCGCGCGGCGTGAGCCCGGCCCGCGCGTAGAGCCGGGCGAGCTCGTCGCGCGTCGGCGGAGTCTTGAGATATTCGATCACGGTGACGTTGGCGCCGGCCTCGCGCAGCCGGGCGAGCGCGTTGCGCGAGGTGGAGCAGTTCGGGTTGTGATAGATGGTTGCGTCCATGCGGCCCTTATGCACGCGCCGCGCGGGCGAACCAAGCCGGGATGCGTCGCCATTCGTGCACCCGGTCGACCGGCCGCCCGGCCGCGTCGGCGGCTCAGCCTTCCTCCCGGCGCAGCCACGCCTCCAGCCATTTGATCGAATAGTCGCCGGCCTGGAACTCGGCATCCTCGAGCAGCGCCTGGTGGAGCGGGATCGTCGTCTTGACCCCGTCGATCACGAACTCCTCGAGCGCGCGCTTGAGGCGGCGCATCGCCCCGGCGCGCGTCGTCCCGTAGACGATGAGCTTGGCGATCATCGAATCGTAATAGGGCGGGATGCGGTAGCCGGCGTAAAGGCCGCTGTCGACGCGCACGTTCATCCCGCCCGGCGCATGATATTGGGTGACGAGGCCCGGCGAGGGCGCGAAGGTGCGCGGATCCTCGGCGTTGATCCGGCACTCGATCGCATGGCCGCGGAAGACGACGTCCTGCTGGCGCAGCGTCAGCGGATGACCCTCGGCGATGCGGATCTGCTCGCGCACCAGATCGAGCCCGGTGATCGCCTCGGTCACCGGATGCTCCACCTGGAGGCGGGTGTTCATCTCGATGAAATAGAACGCGCCGTCCTCGTAGAGGAACTCGATCGTGCCTGCCCCGCGATAGCCCATCTCGCCCATCGCGCGGGCGACGATCGCGCCCATTTCCTCGCGCTGCTCCGGCGTGATCGCGGGCGAGGGCGCTTCCTCCACTACCTTCTGGTGGCGGCGCTGGAGCGAGCAGTCGCGCTCGCCGAGGTGGATCGCCTCGCCCTTGCCGTCGCCCAGGATCTGGAACTCGATGTGGCGCGGGTTCTTCAGATATTTCTCGATATAGACGGTATCGTCGCCGAACGCGTTCCTGGCCTCGGTGCGCGCCTGGCCGATCAGGCTTTCGAGCTCGTCGGGCCCGTTCACGACCTTCATGCCACGTCCGCCGCCGCCGGCCGCGGCCTTGACGATCAGCGGATAGCCGGTCGCCTCGGCCACCTTGCGCGCCTCGGCGGTCGAGACGACCGGGCCGTCCGAGCCGGGGACGAGCGGGAGGCCGAGCCGGCCCGCGGTGAGCTTCGCCTCGATCTTGTCGCCCATCGTGCGGATATGCTCGGGCCTGGGGCCGATCCAGACGATGCCGTGGCTCTCGACGATCTCGGCGAATCGGGCATTCTCCGACAGGAAGCCGTAGCCCGGGTGGATCGCGTCCGCCTGGCTGATTTCCGCCGCCGAGATGATCGCGGGAATGTTCAGATAGGATTCGCTCGCCGGCGGCGGGCCGATGCACACCGCTTCGTCGGCGAGGCGCACGTGCATCGCATCGGCGTCCGCGGTCGAATGGACCGCGACCGTCTTGATGCCCATTTCGTGGCAGGCGCGGTGAATGCGAAGCGCGATTTCGCCGCGATTCGCGATCAGGACCTTCTCGATCGCCATCAGTCGATGACGACCAGCGGCTGATCGAACTCGACCGGCTGCGCGTCCTGCACGAGCACCTCGCGCACGACGCCGGCCCTGGGCGCCGGGATCGGGTTCATCACCTTCATCGCCTCGATGATGAGCAGCGTCTCGCCCTCCTTCACCGCCTTGCCGACCGGCGCGAAGGGGGCCGCGCCCGGCTCGGGCGAGAGATAGACGGTGCCGACCATCGGCGACTTGATCGCGTCATCGCCGCCTGGCGCCCCTGCCGGCCCCGCCGGCGCGCCGGCGGGCGCCGCGGGCGCAGCCTGGACGGGCACACTCGCGGGCGCGGGAGCGGCAGCCGGCGCGGCGACGAGCGCGCGCTTCACCACGACCTTGCGATCGCCATCCTCCACCTCGATTTCGGTCAGATCCTTTTCGGCCAGCAGGTCGGCCAGCCGCCGGATGAGGTCGGTATCGACCCGCATGGCGCTTTCCATGGCCTCGTCTTTGCTCATTGCCTTCCTTTTCTTCTTGTCGCGTGGCGGAGCAGGCGGCTTCCCTGTCAGAGACGCGCCGCCGCGTCCAGAGCCAGCACGTAGCCCTCGGCGCCGAAGCCGCAGATGCTCCCCTTCGCCACCGCCGCGACCTGCGAGCGATGGCGAAAGCGCTCGCGCGCGTGCGGATTCGACAGATGGACCTCGATCACCGGCACCGCGATCGCGGCGATCGCGTCGCGCAGCGCGACCGAGCTGTGGGTATAGGCAGCGGCATTGAGGATCACCGCCTTCGCCCCCCTTGCGTCGGCCTCGTGCAGCCAGTCGATCATGTGGCCCTCATGGTTGGACTGGCGCAGGTCGATCGCGACGCCGATCTCGTTCGCCCGGTCCTCGAGCCGCCGCGCGATCTCGTCGAGCGTGTCGGACCCGTAAATCTCCGGCTCGCGCGTGCCGAGAAGGTTGAGATTGGGCCCATTGAGGACATAGATCAAAGGTGGCGTCGCCATGGCGCGCCCCTATATGACGCTTGTGCCCCCGTTCCAACCGGCAAGGACGAAATGAGCCAGGAAGCGATCTCGATCCGGGTCAATGGCGAGCCGCGCCGCGTGCGCCGGGGCATGAGCGTCGCCGAGCTCGCGTGCGAGCTGGGGCTGGTGCCGGCCAAGATTGCCGTCGAGCGCAACCGCGAGATCGTGCCGCGCTCGACGCTCGCCGACATCGCGGTCGAGGACGGCGATGAATATGAGATCGTGACATTCGTGGGCGGAGGCTGAGATTTTGGACGATCAATGGACGGTTGCCGGGCGCACATTCACCTCGCGGCTCATCGTCGGCACCGGCAAATACAGGAGCTTCGAGGAGAATGCGGCGGCGGTCGAGGCCTCCGGCGCCGAGATCGTCACGGTCGCCGTGCGCCGGGTCAACATCTCCGATCCCGGCCAGCCGCTGCTCACCGACCATATCGACCCGAAGCGCTACACCTACCTGCCCAACACCGCCGGCTGCTTCACCGCCGAGGAGGCGGTGCGGACGCTGCGCCTGGCGCGCGAGGCGGGCGGCTGGGATCTCGTCAAGCTCGAGGTGCTGGGCGAGGCGAAGACGCTCTACCCGGACATGCGCGAGACGCTGAAGGCCACCGAAATGCTGGCGAAGGACGGGTTCAAGCCGATGGTCTATTGCGTCGACGATCCGATCGCCGCGAAGCAGCTCGAGGAGGCGGGCGCGGTCGCGGTGATGCCGCTCGGGGCGCCGATCGGCTCCGGGCTCGGCATCCAGAACCGCGTCACGATCCGGTTGATCGTCGAGGGCGCCAGCGTGCCGGTGATCGTCGACGCCGGCGTCGGCACCGCCTCCGACGCCGCGATCGCGATGGAGCTGGGCTGCGACGGCGTGCTGATGAACACCGCGATCGCCGAGGCGAGGAAACCGATCGCGATGGCGCGCGCGATGAAGGCCGCAGTGGCGGCCGGTCGGCTCGCCTATCTCGCCGGCCGCATGGGCAAGCGCCGCTACGCCGATCCGTCGAGCCCGCTCGCCGGGCTGATCTGAGCGGCCCGCCGCCCGATCGCCAAGGGTCACGCGATGGATTTCGAGCGTGCCCGTGAAGCAATGGTCGCCCGCCAGATCGCGGGGCGGGGCATCGATGACCCGGCGATCCTCGCCGCCTTCCGCGCGATCCCGCGCGAGCGCTTCGTCCCGCCCGGGCGCATTGCCGAGGCCTATGACGACGCGCCGGTGGCGATCGAGGCGGGCCAGACCGTCTCGCAGCCCTATATCGTCGCGCTGATGATCGCGCTGGCCGGCATCGGCCCGCAGTCGCGCGTGCTCGAGGTCGGCGCCGGGTCGGGCTACGCCGCCGCGATCCTCGGCAGGATCGCGCGCGAGGTGGTGGCGATCGAGCGCCACGCCGAGCTGGCGCGGCTCGCCGGGGCGCGAATCGGCGCGCTCGGCCTCGCCAATGTCGCCATCGTCCAGGGCGACGGCTGGGCCGGCTGGCGCGCGGGCGCGCCCTATAACGCGATCATCGTCTCCGCCGCGGCGGCGCGCGTCCCCGAGGCGCTGGTCGCGCAGCTCGCCGCCGGCGGGCGGCTCGTCATCCCGGTCGGCGCGCCGGATGGCGAGCAGCGGCTGCTGCGGCTGCGGCGCGGCGAGGGGGGTGATGGCGGCGGGGAGGGCGAGGTCGCGCGCGAGGATCTCGGCCCGGTGCGCTTCGTGCCGCTGATCGGCGGCTGAGCGGAACCACGCGCCCCGCGACCGGTTCTTTCCCCGAACCGAGAAGGAGACGATCGATGGGTGAGCTCACCGACAGGATCAAAGGCAATCTCAACGAAGCCGCCGGCAAGCTCAAGCAGAAGAGCGACGATCCCGCGCGCCGCGACGAGGGCGCCGCCCAGGCGCTCAAGGGCAAGGGCCAGCAGGTCGTCGGCAAGATCAAGGGCGCGCTCGGCGACGATATCTGAGCCGGCGCTCCTCGCGGGTGGGGCGGACGCTATGTCGCCTCCTTCGCTTACGCCTTCGCCTTCGCCTCTGACTTCGCGCGCAGGTCCGAGAGCGTCGTCGAATTGGTGATCTGTTCGACGTCGGTCCTGAGGTGGAGGAGCCGTACGCCGTCCCGCGCCAGGGCGCGGTCGAGCGCGCCGGCGAAATCTCCGGTCCGCTCGACCGCCTCGGCCCAGGCGCCATAAGCGCGGGCGAGTGCGGCAAAATCGGGATTGACGAGCCCGGTGCCCGAGACGCGGCGCGGATAATCGCGCTCCTGGTGCATCCGGATCGTGCCGTAGGCGGCGTTGTCGACGACGAGGACGAGTAGCCTGGCGCGGTGGCGGATCGCGGTCGCGAGCTCCTGCCCGTTCATCATGAAGTCCCCGTCGCCGGCGATCGCGACCACCTGCCGCTCGGGAAAGCGCAGCGCCGCCGCGACCGCCGCCGGCACGCCATAACCCATCGAGCCGTTGGTCGGCGCGAGCTGCGCGGGGCAGGGACCATAATGCCAGTAGCGGTGCCACCAGCCGGAATAATTGCCGGCGCCGTTGCAGACGATCGTGTCGGCGGGCAGCCGCTCGCGCATCGCCGCGACGCAGGGGCCGAGATCGAGCGTCACGCCCTCGCGCGGCTTCGGCGTCGACCATTCGACCCATTCGGCATGGGCCCGCGCGCCCGCGTCGAAGCGGATGACCCGCGCCTCCCAGTCCGCGCACAGCTCGGCGAACTCGCGCATGTCGGCGCAGATCGGCAGGTCGGCACGATAGACCCGGCCGAGCTCGTCGGGATCGGGATGGACGTGAACCAGCGTCTGGCCGGGATGATCCGGCGTGACCAGGGTATAGCCGTCGGTCGTCGCCTCGCCGAGCCGCGCGCCGACCGCGATCACCAGGTCCGCGTCGCGGATGCGTTGGACGAGCGCCGGATTGGGGCCGTAGCCGAGGTTGCCCGCATAGACCGGGCTGTCGTTCGCGATCGCGTCCTGGCGGCGGAAAGCGGCGGCGACGGGCAGGCCGACCCGTTCGGCGAAGGCCTGGAAATAGTGCGACGCACCCTGGCACCAGCCGGCGCCGCCGACGATCGCGACCGGCGAGGCGGCATTGGCGAGCAGCTCCATCATCGCGCCGACGGCGAGCGGATCGGCGGCCTGGGCGAAGCGCGGATTGCGCGGCCGATCCCGTGCGACGACCTCGTCCTTCAGCATGTCCTCGGGCAGCACCAGCACCACCGGGCCGGGCCGGCCGGCCATCGCGGTCGCATAGGCGCGCGCGACATATTCGGGGATTCGCCGCGCATCCTCGATCCGCTCGACCCGCTTGGCGAGCGGCGCGAACAGGGCGTGGAAATCGACCTCCTGGAAGCCCTCGCGGTCGCGATCGCCGCGCGCGACATCGCCGACGAGCAGCAGCATCGGCGTCGAATCCTGCAGGGCGACGTGCAGGCCGACGGCGGCGTTGCACGCGCCCGGGCCGCGGGTCACGAAGGCGACCCCGGGCCGGCCGGTCAGCTTGCCGTCGGCCTCGGCCATATAGGCGACGCCGCCTTCCTGCCGGCAGACGACGAGATCGATCCCGGGCGTGTCGTGCAGCGCGTCGAGCGCGGCGAGGAAGCTCTCGCCGGGAACGGTGAAGATGCGATCGCAGCCCTGCGCGAGGAGATTGTCGACGAGGATGCGTCCACCGGTGCGTTGGTCGGTCATCGCACCCGCCTAGTCCGGTTGACGGCCCGCGAAAAGAGAGGCTGGCGCTTTACGTTCGCGTAAAGTAGGGCTGGCGGCAAATCCAGCAGGAGCGCGCATATGGAAAAGAGTGACATTGCCGCGAAGATGAAGGCCGCGGGCGCCTTCGTGCCGGGCAAGAAGGTGAAGCTCGACTTCGGCGACAAGGGCGTGATCATGCTCGACGGTGTCGCCAGCGAAGTCCACGAGACCGACGGCGCCGCGGACACGACGATCAAGATCGGCTGGGACGACTGGGTGGCGCTGTCGCAGGGCGAGCTCGACCCGATGACGGCGTTCATGATGGGCAAGCTCGCGGTCGAGGGCGACATGTCGAACGCGATGCAGCTCCAGGGCGTCCTTTCGAAGCTGAAGGGCTGATCGGGCCCGGGCCGGATCGGCATTCACTGGCAATTCCCGCTCCCATGATGGAGGGGGAGGGGGCAAGGGGCGGCGGTGCGGGAACCGACCCCGGCTACCCGCCATCCCGTGCCGATGCCCCGACCGGCTCAGTCGCTCGCGCCCGCGCCGGAATGGCGACCTTCGCCGCCATCCGGCGTCGGCCGATCGGATTGTGGCCCCGGCTCCTCGCGCGGCGCGGCGCAATGGCGCGCCGCCGCTTCGAGCAGCGGGCCGAGCGCCATGGCTTCGGGATAGGCGGCGCGCCAGCCCGGCCAGCAGGCCTCGATCAGCATCGCCTCGCCGGCGCCATAGGGATAGACCAGCTCGCGCCGCTGGCGGGCGAGGTCGGGCGACCGGAGCGCGGCGAGCGAGCGGTTCTCGAACGCCGTCGCCGCCGCGCGCACCGCCGGGTCTGGATAGGCCTTGCCGAGAGTGACCTCGACCCAGCGCGCGACGCCTTCCTGCCAGAGCTGGAATTCGAGGTAGCGCCAGTTGCGCGCGCCGGCGGCGTCGGCGAAGCGCGCGCGGGCGGCGCGATAGGCGTCGAGCGCGGCGGCGAAGCCATCGCGCCCGCGCGCGTCGAGCGCGTCGGCGAGCGCATTAGACGCCGCCGCATAGGCCGAGCCGACGGCTTCGTCCTGGTAGGGGAAGGGGAAGTTCAGCATCCACATGCCGTCGCCGCCGTCCGCCAGGCCAAGCGCGCCGACCCGCTCGAAATAGCCGGGCAGGGCATATTGCCACTGGTGGAAATGCTCATGGAGGATGGTGCGCGCCCAATCCGGCTCGGCGCGCCCGGTGGTGGCGGGCGTGCCCATCACGATCGTCGCCGGCAGGTCGAAGATCGGCAGGGCGGCGAGCAGGTTGTCGGGAAGATCGCCGCGCGCTCGCCCGGCGCGTGCGCAGCCGGTCACCGGCTCGCGGCCCTCATCCTCGAAGCCTTCCGGTGCCGGCTGGCAAAGCAGGGTCTCGCGCCCGGCGCCGATCACCAATATCCCGAACGGGGCCGCCCCGTAGCCCGGCCAGATGCGATCGCCCGCGCCCCGCGCGAAGGCGCGGGCCTCGGCGATGCGGGGCAGCAGCGGATCGACATCGGGCAGCGGCTGGGGCGGGGTGGCGATGAGGAGCGTCGCGGCAAGCAGCATGGCGGTCCCTCCATGGCAATTGGCGATTCGCCCGTTCTATACGCGATCGTAACGCCTTCGCATCGGCTCGACTTCGCCGGCGCCGCGGCTAAGCTGGGTGCGTGAGTCCCGCCGTTTTCACCATCCCGGCGCACCATGCCTTCGCCGACGCCCTCGTCGCGGGGCTGATCGACCGATACGGGGGCGGCCCGACGGGCCTTGCCCGGGGCGTCGTGCTGCTGCCGAACAACCGCGCGACGCGCGCCATCCAGGACGCCTTCGTGCGCCGCGCCGGCGGCGGCCTGCTGCTGCCCCGGCTGGTGCCGATCGGCGATCCCGAGCTGGGCGAGCGGATCGGCGGCGCGCTCGAGCCGATCGAGAGCGCGGAGGCGATCCCGCCGGCGATCGCGCCGCTGGAGCGCCAGATGATGCTCGCGCGCCTCGTCGAGCGCCACCAGGACGTCGGGGCGGCGGAAGCGATGCGGCTCGCCGCCGATCTCGCCCGCGCGCTCGACCAGTTGCTGGTTGAGGAGGTCGCGCTCGATCGGATCGCGCGCTTCGGCGAGGAGCTTGCGCCCGAGCTTGCCACGCATTGGCAGGCCTCGCTCGATCAGCTCCGGCTGATCCTGGAGGAATGGCCGCGAATGCTGCGCGCACGCGGGCGGATCGACCTTGCCGATCGGCGCCGGCGGCTGCTCGATGCGGTCGCGGCGCGCTGGCGCGCCTCGCCGCCCGAGGGGTTCGTCTGCGCCGCCGGTATCACGACGAGCGCGCCGGCGGTGGCGCGGTTGCTGCGCGTCGTCGCCAATCTGCCGGACGGGCTGGTCGTGCTGCCGGCGCTCGACCTCGGCATGCCGGACGAGCAATGGGACGCGCTCGGCCCGCACGAGCCCGACGAGGCCGGGCCGCGCCGTCCCGCGATCGAGACCCATCCGCAGTTCCACCTGAAGCTGCTGCTCGACCGGATGGGCTTCGCGCGCCGGGAAGTCGAACGCTGGACACGCGGCGGCGGGCACAGCGCCCCGGCGGCGCGCGGCCGCGCCGTCGCCAACGCGATGGCGCCGCCCGCCTTTACCGGCAAGTGGCTGGACCTGAAGCCGGCCGAGCGGCGGCTGACCGGCGTTCGCGCGCTCGAGCTCGCCGACCCGGCGCAGGAGGCGCAGGCGATCGCGCTGGCGCTGCGCGAGGCGCTGGAGACGCCGGGCCGGACGGCCGCGCTTGTGACCCCGGACCGTGCGCTCGCCCGTCGTGTCGCCGCGCATCTGCGTCGCTGGGGAATCGAGGCGGACGACAGCGCTGGCCGCCCGCTCGCCCAGACGCCGCCCGGCGCGCTGCTGCTCGCGCTCGCGACGCTCGTCGCCGAACGCTTCGCGCCGGTGGCGCTGCTCGCGCTGGTCAAGCATCCGCTGGTGATGGCCGGCGAGGGGCGGCGGGCATGGCTGGAGGGCGCGCGGCGCCTCGATCTCGCGCTGCGCGGGCCGCGGCCGCCGGCCGGCATCTCGGGCATCGACCAGGCGGCGCGGCGGGATGCGGCCGCGGACCAATGGTGGCGCGCGGCGCGGACGCTGCTCGAACCGCTCGAGACGGCGTTCGACGGGGAGGGGCTGCCCGGCGCGCTGGCGGTCCTGCGCGAGACCGCGAGCGCGCTGTGCGGCGATGCCTTGTGGGCCGGCCCCGCCGGGCGCGCCGCCGGCGAATTCTGGTCGGCGCTGGAGGACTGCGCGGCGCTGGGGCCGGAACGGGTCGAACGGGGCGACCTGCCGGGCCTCCTGGAGGAGCTGATGGCCGATGTCGCGGTGCGGCCGCCCTATGGCCAGCATCCGCGCATCGCGATCTGGGGGCTGATCGAAGCCCGTCTGCAGCGCGCCGACCTGATGATCCTGGCCGGGCTGAACGAGGGGGTGTGGCCGGCGCTGCCCGCGCCCGATCCCTGGCTCGCGCCGAGGCTGCGGAGCGCGCTTGGCCTGCCGTCGCTGGAGCGGCGGATCGGGCTTTCCGCGCATGGTTTCGCGGTAGCGCTCGGCGCGCCGCAGGTGCTGGTGACCCGCGCGCGGCGCGACGCGCGCTCGCCGACCGTCGCCTCGCGCTTCTGGCTGCGGCTCGAGGCGCTGACCGGCGGCGTCACCCGCGCGCCCAGGCTCCACGAATGGGCGCGGGCGATCGATCGCCCGGGCGGCCAGTGCGCCCCGGTGCGGCGGCCCAGTCCCTCGCCGCGGGTCCGGCCGACGCGCATCTCGGTGACCGAGGTCGATCGGCTGAAGGCCGATCCCTTCGCCTTCTACGCGCGGCGCGTGCTCGGCCTTGGCGTGCTCGAGCCGGTCGGCGCCGATCCCAGCGCCGCCTGGCGCGGCATCCAGGTCCACGACATCCTCGAAGCCTGGATGAAGGAGGATGATTGCGATCCCGCCCGGCTGCGGGCGCGGGCCGAGGCGCTGCTCGCGGCCGAGGGCATCCATCCGATGACGCGCGCGCTCTGGCAGCCGCGGCTGATGGAGGCGATCGACTTCATCGCGAACGAGGTCGCGGTGAACCGCGCCGCCGGACGCCGCCCGGTCAAGGCCGAGGTGAAGGGCGAGGTCGAGATCGCCGGCGTCAAACTGAACGGCCGCGCCGACCGGATCGACCGGCTCGCCGACGGCAGCCTCGCCATCGTCGACTACAAGACCGGCCAGCCACCGAGCGCGAAGGCGGTGCGGGAAGGCTTCTCGCTCCAGCTCGGCCTCATTGGCCTGATCGCCGAGCGGGGCGGGTTCGAGGAGGTCGAGGGGACCGCGTCCTGCTTCGAATATTGGTCGCTGGCGAAGGGATCGAACGGCCGGATCGGCTATGTCGCCAGCCCCGCCGGCGGCCGCGACGGGATCGACCCGGCGGATTTCACCCGCGTCGCGGCCGCCAATTTCGCCGACGCGGCGGGGCGCTGGCTGACCGGCGGCGAGCCGTTCACGGCCAAGCTCCATCCCGAATATGCGCCCTATGGCGAATATGACCAGCTCATGCGGCTCGACGAATGGTATGGCCGCGAATAGGCGCGCTTTCGATCCCGCCCGGCATCCTTCCCCCGCGCGGCGGGGCGCGGTGGCGCCGGCAGCGCAGATTGACGCTAACGTCAACGTAACGTAAGCTCGCCGCCATGACCGAGACGGCGCTCCATTCGGATTACCGACAATCGGATCGCTCGACGCGCACCTACACGATCACCCAGCTGTGCGAGGAGTTCGGGGTGACGGCGCGGGCGCTGCGCTTCTACGAGGACGAGGGGCTGATCAGCCCGCGGCGGGTCGGCCTCGCGCGCATCTATTCGTGGCGCGATCGCGCGCGGCTCGCCTGGATCCTGCGCGGCAAGCGGGTCGGCTTCAGCCTTGCCGATATTCGCGAAATGATCGATCTCTACGATCTTGGCGACGGCCGCCAGCAACAGCGCCGCGTGACGCTGGAAAAATGCCGGTCGCGGGTGGACCAGCTGCGCAAGCAGAAGCTCGATATCGACGCGACGATCGACGAACTCGAACGGTTCATCGCGATCGTCGAGACGGCGGAGGCCGTTCCGGCCGAATAGACGCAATTGCCCTGACGGGAGAGGAAGCGATGCCCAGCTATACCGCGCCGGTGCGCGACACGCGCTATGTCCTGAACGACGTGCTGGGGCTGGAGCGCTATTCGAACCTGCCCGGCTTCGAGGCGGTCACGCCCGATCTCGTCGAGGCGATCCTGAACGAGGGCGGCCGCTTCGCCAGCGAGGTGCTCGCGCCGCTCAACCGCGTCGGCGACGAGCAAGGCTGCACGCGCCACGCCGACGGCAGCGTTACCACACCGCCGGGCTTCAGGGAGGCGTGGGACCAGTTCGTCGCCGGCGGCTGGACGACGCTGAGCGCGCCGGAGGAATATGGCGGCCAGAACCTGCCCAGCGTGATCGCGACCGCGGTCAGCGAATATTTCCTCTCCGCCAACCAGTCGTTCGAAATGTATACCGGCCTCACCCAGGGCGCGATCGCGGCGCTGCTCGTCAAGGGCTCGCAGGAACAGAAGCGCACCTACCTGCCCGGCATGGTGTCGGGCAAATGGACCGGCACGATGAACCTCACCGAGCCGCACGCCGGCACCGATCTCGGCCTGCTCAAGACCCGCGCCGAGCCGCGCGGCGACGGCAGCTACGGCATCACCGGCACCAAGATCTTCATCTCGGCCGGCGAGCACGACCTTGCCGAGAACATCATCCACCTCGTCCTCGCCAAGATCGCGGGCGCGCCCGACAATGTGAAGGGCATCTCGCTGTTCATCGTGCCCAAGTTCCTCGTCAACGAGGACGGGTCGCTCGGCGCGCGCAACGCCGTCTCCTGCGGCTCGATCGAGGAGAAGATGGGCATTCACGGCAACGCGACCTGCCTGCTCAACTATGACGACGCCACTGGCTGGCTGGTCGGCGAGCCCGAGCGCGGGCTGGAGGCGATGTTCATCATGATGAACGCCGCCCGGCTCGGCGTCGGCGCACAGGGGCTCGCGCAGGCCGAGGTCGCCTACCAGAACGGGCTCGCTTATGCGAAGGAGCGGCGGCAGGGGCGGGCGATCAACCCGGCCGGGCGCGATCCCGACGCGAAGGCCGATCCGATCATCGTCCACCCGGACGTCCGGCGGATGCTGCTCGAGGCGAAGGCGTTCAACGAAGGCGCGCGCGCGTTCGTGCTGTGGGGCGCGCTGCTCGTCGATCTCGCGCGCAAGGCGCAGGGCGAGGAGGAGCGACAGTCGGCCGAGGATCTGGTCGGCCTGCTCACCCCGGTGATCAAGGGCTATCTCACCGATCGCGGCTTCGAGACCGCGGTCGCGATGCAGCAGATTTATGGCGGCCACGGCTATATCCGCGAATGGGGCATGGAGCAGTTCGTCCGCGACGCCCGCATCGCGCAGATCTACGAGGGCACGAACGGCATCCAGGCGATGGACCTGATCGGGCGCAAGCTGCCCAGGGACGGCGGCCGCGCGATCCAGGCGTTCATCAAGCTGGTCGGCGAGGAGGCGGCGGCGGCCAGGGGCGACGAAAGGCTCGCCGTCATCGCCGGCGCGGTCGAGCGCGCGCTGGGCGACCTCCAGCAGGCGTCGCTCTGGCTGATGCAGAACGCGATGACCAACCCGGACAATGCCGGCGCGGCGGCCTATCCCTACATGGAGCTGATGGGCAATCTGTCGCTCGGCCTGATGTGGCTGCGCATGGCCAGGGCGAGCGCCGCGGCGCTGGCGAACGGCGCCGGGGACAGCGCGTTCCACGAAGCCAAGCTCGCCACCGCGCGCTTCTACGCCGAGAAGGTGATGCCACGGACCAACGCGCTGAGGCGCGAGATCGAGGCCGGCTCCGAAAGCCTGATGGCGCTGCCCGTGGCGGCGTTCTAGCCGCATCGAGGGTCACGCCGCGGCCTCCCCGATCCCGGTCAGGTCGCGCCGCGCCCGTCACCCCTCCCTCGAGCGAGCGGGGAAGGGACAGACGGCGGCTTGAAGGTCGATTCAGCCTGGCTCCCCTGGACCGGCCTCGCCGCGATATAGACGCGGTTGCGGCCCTGCTGCTTGGCGAGGTAGAGCGCCTCGTCCGCGGCCTTGAGGGCGGCGCGGCCGTCGGCATAGGCGAGCACGTCGGCGATGCCGGCGGAGAAGCTGACCGGCGGCAGGCGGGCGCCGTCCTCGCGGTTGACCAGCTTGCGCGTGGCGAGGTCGTCGCGCGCGTCGTCGACGATCTTCGCGGCGTCCTCGGGGGTCGCGTCGAGCAGCATCGCGAATTCCTCGCCGCCGTGGCGGGCGACGTGGCAGCCGTCGTGCGAGACCTGGGCGAGCAGCGAGGCGACGAACTGGAGCACCCGGTCGCCCGTGTCGTGGCCATAGGTATCGTTGATCGTCTTGAAATGGTCGAGATCGCAGAAGGCGATCGACAGCGGCTGGCCCGTCTCGCGCGCCGCCCGCTCGCGCGCCTTGAGGACATTTTCGAAGGCACGGCGGTTGGGCAGCCCGGTGAGATAGTCCAGCTCGGCCGCCTTGCGCGCCGCATCGAGGCTGCGCTGCAGTGCGCGGGCGCTCTTCTGGCTGGCCTTGAGCCGGGTCTCGGCCGCGCGCATCGTCTCGATCATCGTCCGGGTGAGCTGGACCAGCCGGTCGAGCGCCGGCGCAGGCGCGCCCTTGCCCTCGTCGCCCGCCATGTCATCGACTTCCTGTTTCAGCTTCGTTCCGTAATCACGTGCCGAAGCACGAGAATCCTCTGTAATCTCCATCACCTCCGCGAGATGCGCCTCGACCTTCTCGAGCATCGCTTCCAGCGATTCGGGCGTGATCCTGTCGGCATCGCGCTCGGCGATGATTTCCTCGACCAGCGCGTTGGTGAGGCAGCCATATTGCGCGAAGGCCGTCTCGACGCCGCGCCGGGTCGCCATGTCGCCGGCGACATAATCCTGCGCGAAGCCGAAATTGGTCGCGCTGAGGTCGAGATCGTGCGCGAACAGGAAATCGCCGATCTCGGCATAGAGCGCGCGGTGGCGATCGACGGCGCGGCGCGGCGCCGCCGCCGTCAACTGGTCGGCTCCGGCCGGGCTAGGC
Organism: Sphingomonadales bacterium; assembly: GCA_040255785.1. Lineage (GTDB taxonomy): Bacteria > Pseudomonadota > Alphaproteobacteria > Sphingomonadales > Sphingomonadaceae > Allosphingosinicella. Next base: position 5,490 of record JBDZVR010000039.1, on the reverse strand, counting down.
TGCGCCGACGCGAAACGCTGCGCCCACCGTGCGAAGCGGTCACCCAAGGTCATGCGAGCACCCCCCAAAAGGTCCACGCGCCGGTCGTACCACAGGCGAAACGGAAGGCGAGGGGGCTTGCCGGGTTTTCCCCAGAAAAGCGCGCGCTCAGCCGCTCGCGAATCGCGCCTCGAACAGGTCGAGAATGGGGCGCTGGCTGGCAAGCATCTTGCGGCGGGCCTCGGCGAGGGTGAACCAGCCGGCGCGGTCGACTTCGGGAAAGCGCGCCAGCCGTCCGCCGCGCGGCGGCCATTCGAGCTCGAAGCTGTTGCTGACGATGGTCGCGGGATCGAGATCGCCCTCCAGCGCGAACGCCTCGACCCATTTGCGGCCGCGCTGGCGGATGCGGCCGAGCCGGACGAGCGCGCCTTCGGGCGCGGCGCCCAGCTCTTCCGCGAACTCGCGCCGCGCCGCCGCCGCCGGCGACTCGCCAGGCTCGACCAGGCCCTTGGGGATCGCCCAGGCGCCGTCATCCCGGCGCGCCCAGTAGGGGCCGCCGAAATGGGCGAGCAGCACTTCGCGCGCGCCGTCGCCCCGCCTGCGCCACATCAGGATGCCGGCGCTGAGCGGCGCCATCGCTCAGGCCGTTTCAAGCCAGGTGAAGCGAACCGGCAGCACCGGGCGGATGACGAGATCGCCGCCGGCTGACTTCTCGATGACGCTGAGCTGCTGCACCTCCCTGCCGCCGCGCGGGATCACCATCCGTCCGCCCGGCGCGAGCTGCGCAACCAGCGCCGGCGGCGGCTCGGGTGCGGCGGCGGTGACGAGGATGCGGTCGAACGGGGCATGCTCCTCCCAGCCGCGCGAGCCATCGCCGACGCGCAGCTCGACGTCATGGCCGAGCGTGGCGAGCCGCAGCCGCGCGGCCTGCGCGAACTCCTCGACCACCTCGACGCTGAACGCGCGCGCGCCGAGCGTCGCCAGCAGCGCCGCCTGCCAGCCCAGGCCGGTGCCGATCTCCAGCACCTTGTGCCCGGCCTCGACATCGAGCAGGGCGAGCATCAGCGCGCCGATGAACGGCTGCGAGATCGTCTTGTCGAAGCCGATCGGCAGCGGCGAATCCTGATAGGCGGCGACCGCCAGCTGCGGCGGCACGAACAGATGGCGCGGAACTTCGAGCAGCGCGGCCCGCAATGTCGCCGGCAGGGCGCCCATGCCGATCTCGTCCTCGGCGAGGTCGAAATGCATGTCGATGATCTCGACCATCTGGCGGCGCAGGATCGCGAGGTGGGCGTCCGTCATCGGCTTCATCGCGAACCTCCTTCCCGCCGTCCAACATAGGGACGCAAGCGGCCGCACGCACCTGGCCACTTGATTACGGAGCCGGAAAGGAGGACGCTCGCGTCAGCCCACAAGAGGCAGGGAGGGGAATTCGCCATGGAATGGATGCTGGTGCCGCTCAAGCGCTACGCGGAGTTTTCCGGCCGCTCGCGGCGGATGGAATATTGGATGTGGATCGTTTTCCAGTTCCTTATCGGGATCGCGTTCTGGATCCTGATGATGCTCGTCGCCGGGTTCAGCATGTTCGGCGCCGTCGCCACCAATGATCCGGCCGCGCTGGCCGGGGCGGGCGTCGGCGCGGTGCTGTTGCTCGGCCTGTGGAGCCTGATCGGCCTCGGCCTGATCATTCCCTCGCTCGCCGTGGCGGTGCGCCGGCTGCACGACACCAACCGCTCCGGCTGGTGGATCCTGGCGCCGCTCGTTCCCTACGTCCTCGCCTTCGCGCTGATGTTCGGTGGCCTCGCTTCCGGCTCGAAAGATGGCTTCGCCGCAGCGGGCATGCTCGGCTTCCTGTGCATCCTCGCGGCGATGGTGCTCGGGCTCGTCCTGCTCGTCTTCATGTTCCTCGACGGCACGCCGGGGCCGAACCGATATGGGCCGGACCCGAAGGGACGCGCGAGCGCGACCACCTTCGCCTGACCCTCGCGCCGCTTGCCGGGCACGGCGCGCTCGCCTAGAGCGATCGGCCGTGCCCCTGTGGCGGAACCGGTAGACGCGCTCGACTCAAAAGCAATTGATATATAACAATAGCCAGAAAAAACACTGGAAAAACAACGAAAAAGCGGTATACTGGAAGAGTAGAAGCCTAGCACACAGCTAGCACAAAATGCCCTTTCCGGAGGCCGTTATGGAAGCCAGTCGCCACAAGCTGATGGACGGAGAGGTCCAGCTCTACATGCGGCCCACCAGTCCGCATTGGCAGTGCTCCTGTTCCATTGCCGGAAAGCAGGTCCGGGCAACCACCAAGGAAGAAAGCCTCTCGCGCGCCAAGGACGTCGCCCGCGATTGGTATCTCGGCCTCATGGGCAAATACCGGAGCGGCGAGCTTAAGGAGGGCATGTCCTTCAAAAAGGCTACCGACCTCTTTCTCGCAGAATATACGATCATCACAGAAGGCGAACGCAGCGCCAGCTATGTCGAGAGCCACGGCTTGCGCTTGCGCGTCCACCTCATGCCGTTCTTCGGCAATATGGTTGTAACCGAAATCAACGCGGGCACGGTCCAGCAGTATCGTGCCCACCGTATGACCTCCCGGCTCGACAAGGACGGTAACCCGAAAAGGCCGTCCCGCTCTGCCATTCATCACGACATCATCACTCTTCGCCATGTGCTGAAAACCGCCCACCGGCACGGGGCGCTTCCCAACCTGCCGGATATCTCGGCACCCTATAAAACCTCTGGAAAGATCAGCCGTCGGGCTTGGTTCTCGCCCGACGAATATAAGGCGCTCTACAAAGCCACGGGCGAGCGCGCCAAAAACCCGAAAAATCCCCGCTGGCGCTCAGCCTGTGAAGACCTTCACGACTACGTTCTGTTCATGGTGAATAGCGGCCTCCGGCCGGACGAAGCGAAGCGGGTTCAAGTGAGGGACGTCGAGATCGTCAAGGACGGTCCGAACGAGGAAGCGATTCTGCACATCGACGTGCGCGGGAAGCGCGGCGTCGGTCACTGCAAGACGATGCCGGGCGCAGTCCTGCCATTCAAACGGATGGTGAAGCGCCACGGACTCCAGCCGACCGATCTTCTATTCCCGAAAATTCAAAGAGAGCTCTTCAATACCGTCTTGGACGAGCTGGACATGAAAACCGACCGCGAGGGGAAGCCTCGCACCGCTTACAGCCTCCGCCACACCTATATTTGCCTCCGACTTATGGAAGGTGCTGATATCTACCAAGTCGCCAAAAACTGTCGAACCAGCGTTGAGATGATTGAGAAATTCTATGCGTCGCACATCAAGGATATGATCGACGCCTCGGCCCTCAATGTCCAGAAGCCGAAACCAACGAAACACTAGCCGGAGGAGTTGACGCCCCCGGCCACGATGTTGTCAAATGGCCCCTCGGTTGACGCAAAGGTGCCCACGCACCATACGCGCAACCGTCTGCGGATGTGGCGAAATTGGTAGACGCGCCGCACTCAAAATGCGGTCTCGCAAGAGGTGTCGGTTCGAGTCCGACCATCCGCACCACTGTTTTCAGCAAGGCGCTGGACAGCGCCAGCCCAGGCCGCAGAGAGCCGAAACCGGCGACGTGGCCGTCGCGAAGGAACAGCCCGAACGGGCAGGACCGCTGGCCAATAGGAACCCGAACGGGGTCCGGCCATCGCAGCTCTTGAAAAGGGGGCTCCGTGCTAACGGCCAAATCAGCAACGCTGGAATATATTGAAGCCTCTGCCGCCGCGCGCGGGGAGGAATATTTCTGTCGCGGTTGCAGTGAGCCGGTGATCTTCAAACGGGGCCGCATCCGCATTCCCTATTTCTCGCATCGCGCCCGATCGCGTTGCGCTTACGGCGCATATATGTCGGTCGAGCACCTCACGGCTCAAAAGGTGCTGGCCGACGCGATCAGGAGCCGAGGGGCCGAGGCAAAGCTTGAGGTTCCGATGGCGTCCCTCGCGGGCGATGATCGCCGCATTGACGTGCTTGCATGGCCGAAGGCCAAGCCCGACGCAAAGATCGCTTTGGAAGTACAGAAGAGCGACATAACGGTCGAGCTGATCGATGCTCGAACGCGGAGCTATCTCGCCGCCGGGATCGCGCCGCTCTGGGTGCGCCTCTACGATTTCTCGAAGTGGCCTCACCCGAGGTCGCTCAACCTCAGAAACACGATCTGGGTGGACCGACATTTCATCCGCGCTTGGGAGCGATGGGCGTATGACCATCTAGGCAGACAGCTGTGGTTCATGGACTCCAAGACCTTTGCGCTGTGGCGAGGAACATTCGTGGAGGCCCACAGCTACAAGGAGCAAACGTCGTGGTTCAGCTCAGGCGGGGAGGAGCAATCCGCAGGAGGCTACTGGCAGAGCATCACGATGTGGGTGGAACTGGAATTGGAAGGCCCATTCCAAGCCACCGATCTTCGTCTCAAGCGCTTTAAGGCTCGCGGGCCAGACAAGAAGTCCCGGCTCGCGGCAACCTTCCTCGCTCCTGGAGAAGAGGAGATATCGACTGAACCTCTCGTCCGTATCGAATTTATCACCGACCGCCACTTTTTTACCCGTCGAGAGCTACAGGTGAGATTGGGCGAGAAGTGGACGGCGGCTTCCATGCAAGAGGTGCCGCCTTTGTGGAGAGCGACCGCGTAAATTCGGCCTCACCAAGATTTACTGCCATAGCCACTCTCAAAGAACGGGTTACGTAAAATCCGCGCCCATTTCCCCGCCGCCATGCTTCGGCTAGACTTTTGCAATGCCGGAACAAGCGCCACAGCCTGCGGGAAATGTCCCCTGTATTCGACGCCTGACTATTCATCGGTTTCGGGGCATCGAGAAGCTGACCTGGTGGCCGAGCGAGGGCGTGAACGTCCTCCTGGGTGGCGGCGACGTTGGCAAGACCACCATTCTCGAAGCCATCGCGCTTCTCCTCAACCCGACCAACGCTAGCACGTTGTCGGATTCCGACTTTTGGCAGCGCGAATACGAAAAGGGCTTCATGATCGGCGCGGTGATGACGCTGCCGCTTTCGTGCGGCATCGCAGAGCAACGGAAGACCGTCTGGCCCTGGGATTGGGATGGGAAGCATCCCAAAGTGCCGGACCTCGAGATGGAGACGGAGCCCGCAAACCCGGTGTTTTGCGTCCGCGTCTGCGGGACGCCGGACTTCGAGCTGTCCTATGAAATCTGCCAGCCTGACGAGAGCGTCGATCATTTCCCGGCCTCCGTGCGCCGGAATATCGGCATCGTCCGCCTCAGTGGCGACGATCGGAATGACCGCGATCTTCGCCTGATTCAGGGATCGGCGCTGGAGCGCCTTTTAAGCGATAAGACCCTTCGTTCGCGCCTGGGCCGCAAGCTCGCAGAGAGCGATGTGAAGGCGGAACTGAAGGACGAGGCAAAGGCCGCTCTTGTCGAGTTGGACGGCAGGTTTAGCGAGCGCGCATTACCGGCGCACCTTGGGCTCTGAGGTGGTCCCGGAAATTTGGACAGGGTGCTAAGCTAATCCCGACCTGAGGA
>JBDZVR010000038.1:0-21823 GCA_040255785.1 Sphingomonadales bacterium | reverse complement strand
CGCAAGGCCGCCGCCGCCGCCAAGGCGCGGCGCAAGGCCCGGCGCGGCGAGCGGCGCGCGCGGCGGGGGCGCTGAGCGCGGCCCGCTTTCGCCGACGCGAACAGCGCCGCCCTCCCCTTTCGCGCCGCGCGCCGGCTTGCTAGGGCGCACCCTTGCGCATCGGGCCGCGCGCCCGAGTCCTTCATCTGCACTGCGACAGGAGCGGCACATGACCTCGGTCGGCAAGGATACTCTCGGCACACGCGACAGCTTCAGCGTCGGCGGCAAGTCCTACGGCTACTACTCGCTGGCCAGGGCGGCGGCGAAGCTCGGCGACGTCTCGCGGCTGCCTTTCTCGATGAAGGTGCTGCTCGAGAACCTGCTGCGCTTCGAGGACGGCGACACCGTCACCACCGAGGACATCCAGGCGCTGATCGACTGGCAGAAGACGCGCAGCTCGACGCGCGAGATCCAGTATCGCCCGGCGCGCGTGCTGATGCAGGACTTCACCGGCGTGCCCGCCGTCGTCGATCTCGCCGCGATGCGCGACGCGATGACCCGGCTCGGCGGCGACCCGCAGAAGATCAATCCGCTCGTGCCGGTCCACCTCGTCATCGACCATAGCGTCATGGTCGACGAATTCGGCACGCCGACCGCGTTCGAGCGCAACGTCGAGCTTGAATATCAGCGCAACGGCGAACGCTACCAGTTCCTGAAATGGGGCCAGAGCGCGTTCCGCAACTTCGAGGTCGTGCCGCCCGGGACCGGCATCTGCCACCAGGTCAATCTCGAATATATCGCGCGCGGCATCTGGTCCTCGGTCGCGCCGGACGGCGTCGAGATCGCCTATCCCGACACGCTCGTCGGCACCGACAGCCATACGACGATGGTGAACGGCCTCGGCGTGCTCGGCTGGGGCGTCGGCGGGATCGAGGCGGAGGCCGGGATGCTCGGCCAGCCGATCTCCATGCTGATCCCCGAAGTGGTCGGCTTCCGGCTCACCGGCGCGCTGCGCGAGGGCATCACCGCCACCGACCTGGTGCTCACCGTCACCCAGATGCTGCGCGCCAGGGGCGTGGTCGGCCGCTTCGTCGAGTTCTTCGGCCCCGGCGTCTCCGCGCTCAGCCTCGCCGACCGCGCGACGATCGCCAACATGGCGCCCGAATATGGCGCGACCTGCGGCTTCTTCCCGATCGACCGCAAGACGATCGACTATCTGCGCCTCACCGGCCGCGCCGACGAGCAGATCGCGCTGGTCGAGGCCTATTGCAGGGCGCAGGGCCTCTGGCACGACGCCGACACGCCCGAGCCGGTCTTCACCGACACGCTCGAGCTCGACATGGCGAGCGTCGAGCCGAGCCTCGCCGGGCCGAAGCGGCCGCAGGACAAGGTGCCGCTGTCCCGGATGCACAGCGCCTTCGCGACCGCGCTCGAGGGCGAATATGGCTGCAAGAAGCCGGACCGGCGGGTGCCGGTCGAGGGGCAGAACCATGATCTCGGCCACGGCGACGTCGTCATCGCCGCGATCACCAGCTGCACCAACACCTCGAACCCCGCGGTGCTCGTCGCCGCCGGCCTCGTCGCCCGCAAGGCGCGCGAGAAGGGCCTCGCGACCAAGCCCTGGGTCAAGACCAGCCTCGCGCCGGGATCGCAGGTCGTCACCGACTATCTCGTCAAGTCCGGCCTCCAGGCCGATCTCGACGCGCTCGGCTTCGAGCTGGTCGGCTATGGCTGCACGACCTGCATCGGCAATTCCGGGCCGCTGCCGGAGCCGATCTCGAAGGCGGTCAACGCCAATGACCTCGTCGTCGCCTCGGTCCTTTCGGGCAACCGCAATTTCGAGGGCCGGGTGAGCCCCGACACGCGCGCCAACTACCTCGCCTCGCCGCCGCTGGTCGTCGCCTATGCGATCAAGGGCACGGTGCGCGGCGACATGGTCAACGAGCCGATCGGCAAGGGCGAGAATGGCGAGAACGTCTATCTCAAGGATATCTGGCCGAGCAACGACGAGGTCCGCGCGCTGATCGACGCCTATGTCAACGGCGAGATGTTCCGCGTCCGCTATGCCGACGTCTACAAGGGCGACGCGCGCTGGCGCGCGATCGCCGTGAGCGGCGGCGACACCTATGGCTGGCCGGCCGGCTCCACCTATATCGCCAACCCGCCCTATTTCGAGGGCATGACGATGACGCCGGCGCCGGTCGCGGACATCGTGGCGGCGCGGCCGCTCGCGCTGCTCGGCGATTCGATCACCACCGATCACATCAGCCCCGCCGGCTCGATCAAGCTGGACAGCCCGGCCGGCGCCTACCTCACTGCGCACCAGGTCGCCCGCGCCGATTTCAATTCCTACGGCTCGCGCCGCGGCAATCACGAGGTGATGATGCGGGGCACCTTCGCCAACATCCGCATCAGGAACCGGATGGTGCCCGGCACCGAGGGCGGCGTCACCAGATATGTGCCGACCGGCGAGACGATGCCGATCTACGACGCAGCGATGAAGTACAAGGCGGACGGCACGCCGCTCGTCGTCATCGCCGGCAAGGAATATGGCACCGGTTCATCGCGCGACTGGGCGGCGAAGGGCACCAACCTGCTCGGCGTGCGCGCGGTGATCGCGGAGAGCTTCGAGCGGATCCACCGCTCGAACCTGGTCGGCATGGGCGTGCTTCCGCTCCAGTTCGTCGAGACGCCGCCGGAGTTCGAGGGCAGCGAGACCTTCACCATCACCGGCGTCGCCGACCTGCGGCCGCGCCAGGAGCTGGCCGTGACCGTGAAGAAGGAGGACGGCACGAGCTTCACCTTCCCGGTCCGCGTGCGCATCGATACCGCCAAGGAGCTCGAATATTTCCGCAACGGCGGCATCCTGCACTACGTGCTGAGGAGCCTCGCCGCCTGACCGCGACCGAGCTGTTCGTCGAGATCGCCGGCTGGTCCGGCGCGTGCCTGATCCTCGGCGCCTACATCCTCGTGACGATCGGCCGGGTGACCGGCCGGTCGGCCCTCTTCCAGGCGATGAACCTGGCGGGCTCCGCCGGCTTCATCATCAACGGCTGGTGGCACGGCGCGCTGCCTTCGGCGGCGCTCAACGTGCTGTGGCTGCTGATCGCCCTCTTCGCCCTGTGGCGGATCGGCCGCGCGCCCGGCGCCGGGAGCGCCCGCCGGCGGGGATGAGCCGCCGCCGATCGCGCGTGATGCGCGCGTCATGGCCAACGCGCCGTTCACCATGCCTCTTCGCGTAGTCTTCACGCGCACGAGTCTAAGCGAGGGTGCGGCAATGCCGCCTGGCCAGGAGACGGCTCATGGCACGTATCGCATCCCTGTTCTGCCTCGCCCTGCTCGGCGCGAGCGGCGCGATGGCGCAACCGCCCGCCGACCCCGACGGCCCGCGCACGGTCGAGCTGGAGCTGCGCCAGGGCGGCCGCCTGCTCGGCGCGCCCAGCGTGACGCTGGCGCCGGGGCGTTCGGCCGCGGTGAGCGTCGGCGGCGTCTATGCGCTGCGGCTGAGCCTCGACCGCGCGACGGACACGATCACGCCGACCTACCGCGTGCGCTCGCGGCTCTACCGGGCGGATGGCGGCGGCGATCTCGTCGCCTCGCCGGCGGTGACGCTGGCCGAGGGCGAGCAGGCCCGGCTGCGCCTCGTCTCGCCCGATGGCGCGCCGATCATGTTCGCGGTCCTGGTGCATTAGGCGCGAAGCGGCGAGGGGCCCTCGCCCCGCCGCGGAGCGGGGGAAATTGGCGTGCCCCCTTCCCCCCGGGGAGCGGGGATTCCCGCTCAATGTCGATAATGGCTAGTGCTGATCCGGCGCGCGGCGGTGTTCGCCGCGGACCCAGCGCACCGTGCCGGTGGACGCGCGCATGACGACGCTTTCGGTGGAGATGCGGTCCTTGCCCCGCTTCACGCCCCGCAGCAGCGTCCCGTCGGTCACCCCGGTCGCGGCGAAGATGACGTCGCCCCTGGCGAGATCCTCGAGCTGATAGATGCGTTCGAGATCGGTGACGCCCCAGCGCGCGGCGCGCGCGCGCTCATTGTCGTTGCGGAAGACGAGCCGGCCCTCGAACTGGCCGCCGACGCAGCGCAGCGCCGCCGCCGCGAGGACGCCCTCGGGCGCGCCGCCCTGCCCCATGTAGAGGTCGATCGTCGTTTCCGGGTCGGTGACCGCGATCACGCCGGCGACATCGCCGTCGGGGATCAGCGCGACGCCGCAGCCGAGGCCGCGCAGCTCCGCGATCAGCGCGGCGTGGCGCGGCCGATCGAGCACGCACACGATGATCTCGGACGGATCGACGCCCTTGGCGGCGGCGACCGCGCGGACATTATCGCTCGGCGACTTCGTGAGATCGATCACGCCGGCCGGATAACCGGGGCCGACCGCCAGCTTGTCCATATAGACGTCCGGCGCGTTGAGCAGGCAGCCTTGCTCGGCGATGGCGAGCACCGCCATCGCGTTGGCGCCGGCCTTGGCGGTGATCGTCGTGCCTTCGAGCGGATCGAGCGCGATGTCGATCTTCGGGCCCGTCCCCTGCGCGGCGCCGACCTTCTCGCCGATATAGAGCATCGGCGCCTCGTCGCGCTCGCCCTCGCCGATGACGACTGTGCCGTCGAGCTCAAGCTCGTTGAGTGCCGCGCGCATCGCCTCGACGGCGGCCCGGTCGGCGGCCTTCTCGTCGCCGCGCCCGACGAGGCGCGAGGCCGCGACCGCGGCCGATTCGGTGACCCGGACCATTTCCAGCACGAGGAGCCGGTCGAGAACATGGCTGGCATGTTGCGAATGCATATCCTTCTCCCAATTCCCGCCGGGGCGATAGGCGACGGCGCCGATAAAGTCGAGGCGACCGCCGCGCCCCTCCGATCGGCTTTGCGCTGGCGCCGCGACGCCTCTAGATTCGGCCGCGGGAGAGACTCATGGCCGATGCCCGAACCGACAAGGACAAGGAAGGGCCGCCGCTGCCCAGCCTGGAAGACCTGCAGCACTGGACCTGGGTGATGGGCCGCGCCCAGCAGATGGTGCTGGAATATGTCGCGACGCAGGCGCCCGAACAGGCCGCGCGCGGCATGAACGAACTGGCACGGACGCTGTTCGGCGGTGCCGGCCCGCTCGGCGACCCCGCCGCCCTGATCCGCCAGCAGACCCGATTGTGGACCGAGGGCCTGGCGATCTGGCAGCGCGCGATCGGCGGCCTCGATGCACCCGACGGGAGCGGGCTGGCGGCGCGCGCCGACCGCGACCGGCGCTTTGCCGACAAGGCGTGGCGCGACAATCCCCTGTTCGACACGGTCCGCCAGACCTATTTGCTGATTTCCGAGCGGCTGCTCGGCTCGGTCGAGGAGGCAGACGGCATCGACGAGGCGACCCGCGAGCGGCTGCGCTTCCTCACCCGCACCTTCGTCGACGCGATGGCGCCCTCCAATTTCGCGCTCACCAACCCGCAGGTGATCGAGCGGGCGATCGAGACGCGGGGAGAGAGCCTGCTCGCCGGGCTCGAGAACATGCTCCACGATCTTTCGCGCGGCCAGCTCACCCACAGCGATCCCGAGGCATTCGAGGTCGGCCGCAACCTCGCGACGACGCCGGGCAAGGTGATCGCGCAGACCAGATTCTTTCAGCTCATCCAGTACGCGCCCGCGACCGGCGAGGTGCTGGAGACGCCACTCCTCATCCTGCCGCCGTGGATCAACCGCTATTACATTCTCGATCTCAACCCGAAGAAGAGCTTCATCCGATGGGCGGTGGAGCAGGGGCTGACCGTCTTCGTCGTCTCCTGGAAGTCGGCCGACGAGAGCCTCGCCGACGCCACGATCGACGATTATGTGCTCGCCGAGATCGAGGCGATCGACACGGTGCGCCGCGCGCTCGACGTGGCGAGCGTGCACGTCATCGGCTATTGCGTCGCCGGGACGATGCTTGCCGCCGCGCTCGCGCTGCTCGCCAGTCGGGGCGAGGCGGACAAGGTCGCCAGCGCCACCTTCTTCACCGCGCAGGTCGATTTCAGCGAGGCCGGCGACCTCAAATTCTTCATCGGCGACGAACAGATGGAGGTGATCCGCCGGCTCGCCGGGGACAAGGGCTATCTCGACGGCCGCTACATGGCCGCGACCTTCAACCTGCTGCGCGGGCGCGACCTCATCTGGAGCTACGTGACCGGCAACTACCTGCTCGGCGAGGCCTATCCCCAGTTCGACCTGCTGCACTGGAACGGCGACACCACCAACCTGCCGGCGCGCTGGCATCGCGACTATCTGCAATTCTTCTACCGCGAGAACCGGCTCGCGCGGCCGGGCGGGCTCACCATCGACGGCACGCCCATCGACCTTCGCCGGATCGAGACGCCGGCCTACGTCCAGGCGGGCCGGGAGGACCATATCGCACCGCCGCAAAGCGTGTGGAAGATCACCCGCCACCTTGCCGGCCCGCTGCGCTTCGTGCTCGCCGGATCCGGCCATATCGCCGGCGTCGTGAACCCGCCCGAGGCGCGCAAATATGGCTATTGGACCGGCGATGCGAAAGCGGACACGCTCGAAGCCTTCATCGATGGCGCGACGGAGCGGCCCGGCAGCTGGTGGCCCGACTGGCGCGACTGGATCGAGCGCCATGGATCGGCGCGCGTTCCGGCGAGGGGCGCGCGCATCCCCGGCAAGGGCCGGCTGAAGGCGATCGAGGACGCCCCCGGCAGCTATGTGAAGCGGCGCTGAGGCGCGCTGCGCCGAACGTGGCACGGCCGCGCCGCGGCCATTTGTGCACTGCACAATTTTTCGCTTGCAATCGGTCCGAGGCGAACCTATTTGCTGCGGTGCAACAAAGGGAGTCGTGATTCGATGGCCGATGCGAAAGCCGGCACCTCGCGGCGTGCCACCGGGGCGAAGAGCCCGCGGGGACGCAAGGCGAAGCCGGCGGTCAAGGCGGTTGCGAGGAACCGGGGCGCCGGGCCGGCCAGTGCCGGCGGCGCCCGTGAAACCGGGATTCAAGGAGCAGTTGAAATGGCCACCAAGACCAATGGCGCGTCGGCCTTCGCCGCCGCCGATCAGTTCACCAGCGCGTTCGCCGAGGTCAACGAGCGCAGCCGGGCCGCGTTCGAGAAGGGCGCCAGGCTCGTCGAGGAATTTGCCGACCTGACCCGTGGCAATGTCGAGGCGCTGGTCGCCTCGACCAAGGTCGCCGCCAAGGGCGCCGAGACGCTGGGCCAGGACGCGGCCGAATTCGGCCGCAAGGCGTTCGAGGAAGCCTCGAGTGCGCTGCGCGGCTTCGCGGAAGCCAAGTCGGCGACCGATTTCTTCAAGCTGCAGAGCGATTATGCTCGCAGCGCCTTCGACGCGGCGATCGCCGAAAGCGCCCGCGTCAGCGAAGCGATGCTGAAGATCGCCGGCGAGGTCGCCGCGCCGATCTCCAGCCGCTACGCGGTTGCCGCCGAGCGCGTGAAGAGCTTCGCGGCCTGACACGGACGTTGCGCCGGGCCCGCGGGCCCGCCGGCAAGCAGTCCCAACGGAAGCGGTCCGCCGGTCACGGCGGGCCGCTTCTTCGCATTTGCGGCAATGCGGGCCGTGGCCGCCATCGTCGGGTCTTGCGACGCGCCCCGCGCTTGTCATATTCATGAGGCGAGATGAACGACATGAGGACCGACATTCTGGCTGGCGATGGCAACCGCGTCGGTGACGGCGATCCAGGCCTCGGCGTCGCCACCAAGACGCGCACCCGCACGAAGACGCCCTCGCCCTACAAGGTGCTGATGCTGAACGACGATTACACGCCGATGGAATTCGTCGTGCAGGTGCTCCAGTCGATCTTCCGCATGAATATCGAGGATGCGACGCGGGTGATGCTGCACGTCCACCAGCGCGGCGTCGGCGTGTGCGGCATCTTCCCCTATGAGGTCGCCGAGACCAAGGTCGCCCAGGTGATCGATTGCGCCCGCCGCAACCAGCATCCGCTCCAGTGCACGCTGGAAAAGGCCTGAACGCCGCCGCCTTGCGCGACGCGCGCTGAATCTCCACAAGCCGCCCAATGGACCGGATCCTCATTCGCGGCGGCAGGCCGCTCCACGGCCGCATTCCCATTTCGGGCGCGAAGAACGCGGCGCTCACCCTGATGCCCTGCGCGCTGCTCACCGACGAGGTGCTGGAGCTCGAAAACCTCCCGCGCCTCGCCGATATCGACAGCTTCATGCACCTGCTCAACCAGCTCGGCGTCTCGACGACGCTGAAGGGCGCGCGCGCCGGCGATCCGGCGCGGGTGATGGCGCTCAAGGCGGACAGCCTGGTTTCGACCGTCGCGCCCTACGACATGGTCCGCAAGATGCGTGCCTCGATCCTGGTGCTGGGACCGCTGCTCGCCCGCGCCGGGGAGGCGACGGTGTCGCTGCCCGGCGGTTGCGCGATCGGCAACCGGCCGATCGACCTCCACCTGAAGGCGCTCCAGGCGCTCGGCGCCGAGATCGAGCTCGCCGCCGGCTACGTCAAGGCGAGCGCGCCGAAGGGCGGCCTCGTCGGCGGCACGGTGAGCTTCCCGATCGTTTCGGTCGGCGCGACGGAGAATGCGCTGATGGCGGCGGTGCTCGCCAGGGGGACGACAGTGATCGAAAATGCGGCGCGCGAGCCGGAGATCACCGATCTCGCCATGTGCCTCAACGCGATGGGGGCGAAGATCGGCGGGCTGAGGAGCGACACGCTCACGATCGAGGGCGTCGACCGGCTGCACGGCGCGCGATACCGGGTGATGCCCGACCGGATCGAGGCGGGGAGCTACGCCTGCGCGGCGATGATCACCCGCGGCTCGCTCGAACTGGTCGGCGCCCAGGCCGAATCGATGCACGCCATCCTGGCCGGCCTCAAGGATGCCGGCGCCGAAGTCGCGATCGGCGAGCAGGGGATAAGGGTGAGCGCGAACGGCGCGACGAAGCCGCTCTCGCTCTCGACCGCCCCCTACCCCGCCTTCCCGACCGACATGCAGGCGCAGTTCATGGCGATGCTCGCGCTCGCCGAGGGCACCAGCCTGCTCACCGAGACGATCTTCGAGAATCGCTACATGCACGTGCCCGAGCTCAACCGGATGGGCGCCGATATCGAGGTGCGGGGCCGCTCGGCGGTGGTGCGCGGGGTTGGCGGCCTCGTCGGCGCGCCGGTGATGGCGACCGACCTGCGCGCCTCGATGGGCCTCGTCCTCGCCGGGCTCGCGGCCAGCGGCGAAACCCAGGTCAACCGCGTCTACCATCTCGATCGCGGTTACGAACGGCTCGAGGAAAAGCTGAGCGCGGTCGGCGCCGACATCGAGCGGGTGGACGCAGGCTAGGCCGGATCGGCATTCAAGCCGCCGCTCCCCTTGGGTGAGGGGACCGGCCGCCGCCTCAGGCCGATGCGATCTCGATCGTGTGGATGACGAGGCCGACCAGCCCGCCGACGAGCGTGCCGTTGATCCGGATATACTGGAGATCGCGGCCGACCGAATTTTCGACCCGCGCGGTCACCGTGCCCGCGTCCCAGGAGCGAATCGTCTCGGAGACGAGGCTGACGATGCCGCCGCCATAGGTGGCGGCGATGCCGGCGGCGGCGCGGCGGGCGAACTGGTTGATCGCCGCCTTGAGGCGCGGCTCGGCCTGCAACGTCACGCCAAGCTGGCGCAGCGCCTCGCCGAACCGGCCGGCGAGCGCCGCATCGGGATGGCGCGCGCTGGCGAGCAGGCCGGCGCGGCTCTTTTCCCAGAGGCCGCCGATCCAGTCGCCGACCGCCTTGTTCTCGACGAGGTCGTTCTTCCACGCCTCGACCTTCGCGCGCGTTTCGGGATCGTCGCGCAGGCTGACCGCAAGCCGCGCCAGCCCCTCCTCCGCCTTGGCGCGCAGCGGATGGCGCGGGTCGAGCGCCATGTCGATGGTGAGCTTGCGCAGGCCATCGACGATCGCGTCGGCGAGCCGCTCGTCGATCCCGGCGAGGCGCAGCACCCAGCTCGCCCGCTCGTGGACCATCGCGCGGATCATGTCCTCATTGGCGTCGAGCGCGCGCCCCGCCCAGGTCACGATTGCGTCGACCAGCGGCACATGCCGGTCCTCCGTCATCGCCGCCTCGAGCGTTTCCCCGAGCAGCGGCGCGACTTCGACCGCGCGCAGGCGCGCGGCGACGGCGCCCTTCACCATGCCGCCAAGCTGCTCCTCGTCGAGCGCTTCCAGGATGTCGGCGAGCAGGCGGGAGGCGCCCTCGCGCAGCCGGCCCTCGCCGGACGGGCGCGCGAGGAAGCGGCCGATCGCCCCCGCGACGTCGAGGTCGCGCATGCGGCGCGCGACCACGGCGGGGGTCAGGAAGTTGGTCCTGAGGAAGCTGGCGAGCGTGTCGCCGATCCGGTCCTTGTTGCGCGGCACGATCGCCGTGTGCGGGATCGGCAGCCCGAGCGGGCGGCGGAAGAGAGCGGTGACCGCGAACCAGTCGGCGATGCCGCCGACCAGCCCCGCCTCGGCGAAGGCGCGAACGAACCCCCAGGCCGGGTGGAGGTGGGCGCAGGAACTGGCGAGCGCGAACAGCGCCGCCATCGCCACCAGCATCGTCGTCGCGACGAGCCGCATGCCGCGCGCGCCATTGCGCGACGGATAGAGGAAGGCGGCGCGGCGCGGGCTCATGCCGGATCAATAGCCGGCCGCGCCACCGGTTCAAATCCCGGCGCGATTATTCTGCGGGCAATGGCGATGACGGGAGCGTCGCGTGCGGGCCGCCGGTGGTGAACCACTTGCGCAGCTTCGGCCCGAGCCGCTGCTCGATGCCGAGCGCGAGGCTGAACCAGCCGGGCACCAGCACCAGCGTCAGCAGCGTCGACAACAGCAGGCCGCCGATCACGGTGAGCCCCATCGGCGCCGTCCAGGCCGAGTCGCCGGAAAGCGAGATCGCGGTCGGCGTCATGCCCGCGGTCATCGCCACCGTCGTCATCACGATCGGCTGGGCGCGCTTGTGGCCGGCATCCATGATCGCGGTGAACTTGTCGACGCCCTTGTACATCTCCTCGAGCGCGAAATCGATCAGCAGGATCGAGTTCTTGGCGACGATGCCGAGCAGCATCAGCAGGCCGATATAGACCGGCAGCGAGATCGGCCAGCCGACGACCCACAGGGCGAGCAGGCCGCCCAGCGGCGCCAGCAGCAGCGAACCCATGTTCACGAACGGCGGCAGGAAGCGGCGGTAGAGCAGCACCAGCACCGCCAGCACCAGGAAGACGCCCGAGAGCACCGCCAGGATGAAGTTCTGGATCAGCTCCTGCTGCCACTTCGCCTGGCCGAGGACGAGCTGCTCGACGCCGTGCGGCAGGTTCTTCATGACCGGGAGCTGGTTGATCTTCCCGCGCGCGCCGCCGCTCACCGCACCCGGCGCGAGATCGGCGCCGATCGTGATCTGCCGCATCTGGTTGGTGCGCTTGATCTCGCTCGGACCGGAGCCGAAGCCGATGTCGGCGACGACGTGGAGCGGCACCGAGCCGCCCGTGGCGGTCTGCACCGGCAGGTTGCGGATCGTCGCCATCCGCGCGCGCGCATCCTGATCGAGCGCGCTGCGGATCGGGATCTGGCGATCGGAGAGCGAGAATTTCGCCGTGTTCTGCTCGATCTCGCCGAGCGTGGCGATGCGGATCGCATTGCTGAGCGCGGCGGTGGTGACACCCATGTTCGCGGCGAGATCGAGCCGCGGGCGAATCACGATTTCCGGCGTCGGCAGGTTGCCGCTGATTCTCGGCGCGGTCAGCTCGGGAATCGTCGCCATCTGCTCGACGAGCTCGTTGGCGACCCGCTGGAGCTGATCGGGATCCTCGCCGCCCAGGGTGATCTCCACATCGCGGCCGCCGAACTGCGAGCGGAACGAGACCCGCGCGTCGGGGATCCGCGCCAGCCGCGGCGCGAGCGCGCGCTCGAACTCG
The DNA here is from genome assembly GCA_040255785.1 of Sphingomonadales bacterium. Classification (GTDB taxonomy): domain Bacteria; phylum Pseudomonadota; class Alphaproteobacteria; order Sphingomonadales; family Sphingomonadaceae; genus Allosphingosinicella. The sequence goes on along the minus strand of JBDZVR010000038.1, from coordinate 9,962 downwards.
ACGCTGGTGCGGTCGCGATCCTCCTTGAGGCGCGCGACGACATAGGCGTTGCCGACGCGAACGCGCTGGGTGACCGATTCGACCTCGTCCTGACGCCGCAGCAGCAGCGCGACCTCGCTGGCGACGCGACCGGTCTGCTCGAGCGTCGTGCCGGGCGGCATCGTGATGTTGACGACGCTGCGCTCGGCGTCGGTGGTCGGCTGGAAGGTCTGCGGCAGCATCGCCAGCAGGAAAAAGGTGAAGACCAGCGACAGGAAGCCGGCCAGGACCGTCACCCAGCGATGCTGCAGCGTCCAGTTGAGCAGCGCCATGTAGCGGTCCATCAGCCAGCCTTCGCCGTGCGAGGCCTTGCCCTTCGCGCTGAGGAAGTAGGCGGCGATCATCGGCGTGATCATGCGCGCAACAAGCAGGCTGAGCAGCACCGAGACGACGACGGTGAAGCCGAAATTCTTGAAGAACTGGCCGGCGATGCCCGGCATCAGGCCGACCGGCAGGAACACGGCGACGATCGACATCGTCGTCGCGAGCACGGCGAGACCGATCTCGTCGGCGGCGTCGATCGCCGCCTGGTAGGCGGTCTTGCCCATGCGCATGTGCCGGACGATATTCTCGATCTCCACGATCGCATCGTCGACGAGTACGCCGGCGACCAGGCTGAGCGCCAGCAGCGTCATCTGGTTGAGCGTGAAGCCCATCAGGTCCATGAACCAGAAGGTCGGGATCGCCGAGAGCGGGATCGCGAGCGCCGAGATCACGGTCGCGCGCCAGTCGCGAAGGAAGATGAACACGACGAGCACCGCGAGCAGCGCGCCCTCGATCATCGCCTTCATCGCCGCGCTATATTGCTCCTTGGCGTAGTGGACCGAATTGTTGAGCTCGACGAAATGGACGCGCGGATCGCTCTGCTCGAGCTGGCGCAGCGCGGCGACCGCGCCATCATAGACGCTGACGTCGGACTCATTCTTGGCGCGCGTGAAGTTGAAGCTCAGGATCTGCTGGCCGTTATGCGTGGCATAGTCGCGCTGCTCGGCATAGAGATCGCGCACGGTGGCGATATCGGACAGCTTGACCGAACGGCCGCCGCCCAGCGAAATCCGCGTCTGGCCGAGCTGGTAGGCATTCTGCGCGTTGCCGAGCACGCGCAGCGTCTGCTCGGCCCCGGCGATTTCGGCGCGACCGCCGGCGGCATTGAGATTGCTGGCGCGAAGCTGCTGGTTCACCTGGCTGGCGGTGATGCCGAACGACTGCAGCTTGACCGGATCGAGATCGACCCGGATCTCGCGCGAGACGCCGCCGGTGCGCTCGACCGCGGCGAGCCCCGGCACCGAGAGCAGGGTGCGCGAGACGGTGTTGTCGACATACCAGCTCAGCTGCTCGAGCGACATGCTCGTCGAGACCGCCGCAAAATTGGCGAGATCGTTGTCGTTGGTCGTGTCGAAGCGCATGACGCGCGGCTCGAGAATGCCGTCGGGCAGCTCGCCCCGAATCTGCTGGACCTGCCCGCGCATGTCCTCGACCGCGCGATCGATCGGCGTGCCGATCGCGAGCTGGACGACAGTGACCGAATTGCCCTCGGTAACGGTCGAATCGATCTGGTCGACGCCCTGGATCGATCGCGCCGCCGCCTCGACCTTCTGGGCGATCTGCGTTTCCATCTCGATCGGCGAGGCGCCCGGCTGCGACACGACGACGACGACGACCGGGAAGTCGATGTCCGGGTTGAGCGCGACCGGCATCCGCATGAACGAGATCAGTCCCGCCAGCGTCAGGAACATGAACAGGACGATCGGCGTCACCGGGTTGCGGATCGACCAGGCGGAAATGTTGCGGAAGTTCATGACCGGTCACTCATCGTTGCGATGCGGGCGGTTTCGTGCGTCACGCGCGCCTCCGGGCGACCCTAGCGATCGGACGGCGCGCCGGCCGATGGCCGCACCAGCTCCGGCCGGACCTTCTGGCCCGGGCTCAGGAACGCGCCTGCCATGGCCACGACATGCTCGCTGCCGTCGAGCCCGGAAGCGATCGCCACGCCCTGGTCGCTGACCTCGCCAACGGTGACGCCGCGGCGGACGACCGTGCCCTCGCGATCGACGATGTAGACGAAATTGCCGCGATGATCGCTCTGGATCGCCGATTGCGGCAGCAGCGGCGCGACTACGGTGCCGGCGCGAATGCGCGCCTGCGCGAAGCCGCCCGGCCGTAGCTCGGCGTGATAGGGGATCAGGATGCGGGCGAAGCCCTGGCGGTTCTGCGGGTCGATCACCGGCGAAACCTGCCAGACGCGGCCGGCATAGCTGCGCGTGGAGCCGACCGGCGTCACCTCCGCGGTGGAGCCGACGCGGACCCGGGTGAGATCGTCCTGCGCGAGCTGCGCCATCACCTCCATCTCGCCGTGGGCGGCGATGCGGAACAGCGCGCCGCTGCCGGGCCCGACCACCTGGCCGGCCTCGACATTGCGCGTCAGCACGAGTCCGTCGGTCGGCGCGCGCACGTCGAGCTGGCCGATCTGCGCCCGGACCTGGTCGAGCTGGGCCTGCGCGACGCGCACCCGCGCCGCCGCAGCATCGCGCGCGGACGTCTTCTGGTCGATCTCGGCGCGGCTGATGAAGCCGCGCGAAATCAGCGCCTGGGCGCGATCGAGCTGGTTCTGGGCAAGGCGGAGATCGGCCTGCGCGACCTGCACCTGCGCGGCGAGCTGCGCCGCCTGCTCCTGCTGGACCGAGCGATCGATGACCGCAAGGACCTGGCCCGAGCGCACCCACTGGCCCGGCTCGACGAGCACCCGGACCACCTGGCCGCCCTGCCCGGGCACGCCGACCGGCATGTCGCGGCGCGCGGCCAGCGAGCCGGTCGAGGTGATGACGCGCGCGATTTCGCGGCGGCCGGGCTGGATCACGCTCACCGCCTGGCGCGTGTCGCCCTGCGAAGCGCCGGGCGCGGCGGCCTGCTCGCCGCGGCCGCCGAACAGCATCGTCGCGACCACCAGCACGACGAGGCCCGCCACGATGGCGATGATGATGTTGCGACGGCGGCGCCGGCGGGCCAGCGTTTCCTCGTCGACCACGACCTCGTCGAGAGCTTCACGCCGCCATTTGGCCGTCTCGAAGTTCATCGCCTTCATCGTCTCCACTTTCGCAACGCCGCAAGCCTCGGCCCGGAGGCCGCTGTATTATCGAAATATATCACCGACAACAAGTGAAAAAGACGGGCGCCGCACCAACGGGGCGCCCACCAGCGCGCGTCTTTACAAGCGTCCGCGCCGCTTTACCAATGCTGAATGCAGCGGGGAATCCTGACAGAAAAGGCCCGAAAATGTCGCATTATCTCGCAAGTCATTCCTGGCTCGGCTGGATCGTCATCGGCTTCCTCGCCGGCGCCGCCGCGCGGCTGATCACGCCGGGGCGCGGGCCGAGCGGTTGCATCGTCACCATCCTGCTCGGCATTGCCGGCGCGCTGGTCGCGGGCTGGCTCGGCGAGCAGATCGGCTGGTACCGCCCCGGCCAGGCGGTCGGCGGCTTCGCGGCTTTCGTGGGCGCGGTGCTGATCCTGCTCGTCTATCGCGCGCTCGCCGGCCGGCGCTGAGCCGCCGGCGCCCGGCTCAGCGGAGCGAGCCGCGCCTGAGCAGGTTGACGATCGCGAGCAGCACGATCGCCCCGGCGAAGGCGACGCCGACCGACGGCAGATCGATCCCGTCGCGCAGGCCAAGCCCGTCGCTGCCGCGCCCGCTGACCAGGCCGTACAGCCACTTGCCGAGCAGCGAGCCCAGGCAGCCGACGATGATGTTGAGGAAAATGCCCTGCTGGGCATCGGTGCGCATCACGATGCTGGCCAGCCAGCCGACGATGCCGCCCATGACGAGTGCGAGGATCAGGCTCACGGGTCCCTCCCTTGCGCCGCGCCGGCGGGAGCAGGGTCTTGCGCGCCGCGCCGGCGCCTCCCGCCCGATGTGCGCAGCAGGGGCGAGCCTAGCGGCTCAGGCCCGCGCCGGACAGCTCAAAATTTCTGCTGGCGCTCGTAGAGCGAGCGATAGTGCTGGATGCGGGTGACGCGCAGCCCCGGCATGCCCGAGCGGTCGATCGCGCGCTGCCAGCTCGCGAACTCCTCGAGCGTGAGCCCGTAGCGCTGGCACGCCTCGTCCACCGTCAGCAGGCCGCCATTGACGGCGGCGACGACCTCGGCCTTGCGCCGCACGACCCAGCGGGTGGTGGTCGGCGGCGGCAGCGTCTCGAGCGTCAGCGGCTCGCCGAGCGGACCGATGACCTGGGCGGGGCGGATTTTCTGATTTTCAATCATGCCTTGTGCTTTCTACGCGTCACAACATTCGCGCCGTCGGGTGCCCCTGCGTAGCGGGCGAGCGTTGAAAGAAGGCTGAAACGCCAAGGTAAACAACGCGGTGAAAGGGGTTTACAGGCCATTGATCCGCCGTCCCGCTTCGGCACGGCTGAAACTGCCGCGCTGCGCCCGCACCGCCTTGCGCCAGCCGGGCCCGGCGAGCAGGATCTCGGAGAGGGCCTCGCTCTCCGGCAGCGACGGCGCCGCCGGCTCGGGCGGCGTCACCATCGCGCGGGCGCTGCGCTGCGCCGCCAGCGCCGCGAGCAGGACCATGTGGTCGAGCGGCGCCGCCCGGTGCTCGTCGAGCATGCGCTCGGCGCGGCGGAGGAAGGCCATGTCCATGCCCTGCCCCCTAGCGAAATAGGGTGAACGCACGGTAAAGCCCGACGCCGGGCTGGGCGCGGGCCACCCGAACGCCTATCTGGCAGCAATGATCGAACCCGATTTCCAGCTCGACCGGCCGCTTCGCGAGGCCCGCATCGTCGTCGCCATGTCGGGCGGCGTCGACAGTTCGGTCGTCGCCGCGCTCGCCGCGCGCAGCGGCGCCGAGGTGATCGGGGTGACGCTGCGCCTCTATGACCAGGGCGATATGGTGGCGCGCGCGCGCAGTTGCTGCGCCGGGCGCGACATTCTCGACGCCCGCCAGGTCGCCGACCGGCTCGGCATCGTTCACCATGTGATCGACTATGAGAGCCGCTTCCGCGAGAGCGTGATCGAGCGCTTCGCCGACGATTATGCGCGCGGGCGCACGCCGGTGCCCTGCATCGCCTGCAACCAGGGGGTCAAGTTCACCGACCTGATGGCGCTCGCCCGCGATCTCGGCGCGGACTGCCTCGCCACCGGCCATTATGTGCGCCGCGCGATCGGCCCGCGCGGACCCGAATTGCACCGCGCCGCCGATCCGGCCCGCGACCAGAGCTATTTCCTGTTCGCGACAACCCGCGCGCAACTCGATTTCCTGCGCTTCCCGCTTGGCGCCATGCCCAAGCCGGCGGTGCGCGAGATCGCGCGCGGCCTCGGCCTGCCGGTCGCCGCCAAGCCCGACAGCCAGGACATCTGCTTCGTGCCCGACGGCGATTATGCCAGGATCGTCGCCCGTCATCGGCCGGACGCGGCGCGCGAGGGCGAGATCGTCGACCGCGACGGGCGCGTGCTCGGCCGCCATCGCGGGCTTATCCACTTCACCGTCGGGCAGCGCCGCGGGCTGGAGATCGGCGGCCGGCGCGAGCCGCTCTATGTGCTGCGGCTGGAGCCGGAGACCGGCCGCGTCGTCGTCGGGCCGAAGCGCGCGCTTGGCGTGTGCGCGGCGCGCTTGTCCGGCGTGAACTGGCTCGGCGATGACCAGCGCGAGGGCATCGAGGCGAAGGTGCGCTCGCTGGCGCGACCGACGCCGGCGCGCTTCGCCGACGACACGGTCCGCTTCGAATCGCCGGAATATGGCGTGGCGCCGGGCCAGGCGGCGGTGCTCTACCAGGGCACGCGCGTGCTGGGCGGCGGCTGGATCGAGGAGACGGTGCCGGCCGAGCTGGAAGCCGCCCGAGCCGCCTGAGCCACCGTCCCAGGCCGCCTATCGCGGCCCCGGATCATCCTGCGAATTGTAGATCACCCGCGAATTGGGATGCTCGTCCTCCTCGGTCTCGCGGGCGCGCTGGTCGATCGTGCCCAGCCGCTGCTGCCGCGCGGCCTCGATGAGCGCGTTCCAGTCCACCTGGTCGTTGCTGGTCCGCTCCGCCCGCGCGGCGTTGATCATCTGCATCATGCAGCCGGTGAATCCCCCGCCGCCGACGGTCGAGCAGCTATCGGTGCCGGTGCGGCCGACATAGGAAAGCTCGATCGCCCGGTTCGCCCAGCTGCCGTTGCGCGCGTCGTTGAGGTCGTGGCGCAGGTTCGGCGGGATGCGGTAGCGGTCATCCTCGGGCAGGCGGGCGCAGACGATGATCTCGTCGTCGGTGCTCCGCGGGCAGGGATCGTCGCCATAGATGATGAGCTGGTTGACCCGCGGCTGGACCGGGCCGGCCGCGCCCGGCGGCGGCGCCGACCCGCCCTGATCCTGGGCGAAGGCGGCCACCGGCGTGAGCAGCAGGGCGACAGCGGCGAAACGGGCCAGGCGCATGGGTCAAATCCTCTTCGAAAGCGCGATCGCGATTCGGCAACCGGCGCGGATCGCCGAATATAGCACGGGATAGAAGGGCGTCTGCTCCGCGCCGGCGGCGATCGCCGCGTCGCGATGCGCCTGCTCGTCGGCGCGAAACGCGGCGATCGTCTCGGCCAGCGGCGGATCGGCCTCGCCGAGCGTATCGAGCTGATCGCCATAATGGGCGTCGATCTCGTCCTCGATCGCGGCGGTGCAGGCCATCGCCGCGCGCGGCCCGATCAGCGCGGTCGCCGCGCCGAGCGCATAGCCAGCGACCGACCAGAAGGGCTGGAGCAGGGTCGGCCGCACGCCGCGCTCGGCGACCATCCTGTCGAAGCGGGCGAGATGGCCCTCTTCCTGCGCCGCCATGTGCGCGATCGTCCGCGCCTCCGGCTGGCCACCAAGCACGGCGAGCTGGCCGGCATAGATGCGCGTCGCACCATATTCGCCGGCCTGGTCGACGCGAATCATCGATTCGGTGTCGACGCGCGGGCCGCCGGGTCGCCAGCCGCGGGTGGTCATGCGAAGCTCCCTGGACGTTTGAGGCTGAGCCACAGGATCGACAACGCGGCGGCGATCGAAAGGATCGCGTTCCAGCCCGCCATCGAAATGCCCCAGAGCGACCACTGGATCTGGTCGCAGCGCACGATCGGCGCGGCGAGGACGTCGTTCAGCAGATCCTCGGCATTGGTCGCGCGCGAGACCGAGGTGCACTGCGTCAGCCCCTGGAAAATGCCGGCTTCGACCCCGGCATGATAGACGCCGATGGCGCCGCTGGCCAGGATCGCGAGCGCCGCCAGCCAGACCAGCGAACGGCCGCGATCGGGCAGCCGCGTTCCCGCCAGGATCGCCAGCAGCGCGAAGGCGAGCGCCGCCATGTGCGCCCAGCGCTGCCACCAGCACATCTCGCAGGGCGGAAGGCCGCCGATATACTGGAAGGCAAGGGCGCCGCCGAGCAGCGCGGCCGGCACGATCAGGCCCAGCGCCCTGGCGAGCGCGAGCCCGCCGCGATCGCCAGCGCGCCGCATCCCCCTCGCCCTCTCCTAGCGCCGGCCGGCGCGATTGGCGGCGGCGGTCCGCGGGGGCTGCTCCGCCGCCGGTCGCGCGAGCCGCGCCAGCGTGCGCACCGCATAGTCGAGCTGGAAGTCCTCGATATGACGCTCGCGAAGCTGCTCGGCGGTCAGCGAGAAGCGCGGATCGGGCCGGTCATCGGTCTGGAGCACATCGTCGCGGACGCCGGCCTCGTTGACCAGGTGGCGCCTGAGGTCGCTCTCCCGCACCGCGGTGCGCGAGCGATAGTCGGGGTCGGAGAGCTGCGGCACCTGCACGTCGGGGGAGATGCCGCCCTCCTGCACCGAACGGCCCGAGGGCGTGAAATAGCGCGCGGTGGTGAGCCTGAGCGCGGTCGCGCCATCGCCGAGCGGGATCAGCGTCTGCACCGAGCCCTTGCCGAAGCTGCGCTCGCCCATCACCAGCGCGCGGCGATGATCCTGCAGCGCGCCGGCGACGATCTCGGCGGCCGAGGCGGTGCCGGCATCGACTAGGACGATGATCGGTGCGCCGCGGGTCTCGTCGCCGGGGCGGGCATAATAGCGCTCGATATCGGCGGCGCGGCGGCCGCGCTGCGAGACGATCTCGCCATTTTCGAGGAACAGGTCGGCGAGGCTCACCGCCTGATCGAGCAGGCCGCCCGGGTTGGCGCGCAGATCGAGCACCCAGCCGGTCGGCTCGTGCCCGAGCTGGCCGCGGATCGACGCGATCGCGCGCCGCGCCTCCTCGGTCGTGACGCGGCTGAACGTGTTGACGGTGAGCACCCCGACGCCGTCGCGCACGGACGAGGTGACCGCCGGAATATCGATGATCGCGCGGGTGATCGAGACCTCGAAGGGCCGCTCGCGACCGGGCCGCACGATCCGCAGCCTGACCCTGCTGCCGGGCTCGCCGCGCATCCGGTCCACCGCCTCGTCGAGCGTGCCGCCGTAGAAGAGCTGGCCGTCGATATGGGTGATATAGTCGCCGGACTTCAGCCCGGCATGGTCGGCCGGCGTGCCGCGCATCGCCGCCATCACCTTCACCGCGCCGTCATCCATCGTGACGGTGAGGCCGAGCCCGCCATAATTGCCGTCGGTCGTCGTCATCAGGTTCCGGTATTCGCGCGCGTCCATGTAGGACGAATGCGGATCGAGGCTCGCCAGCATCCCGTCGATCGCGCCGCGGATGAGCTGCTGATCGTTCACCTGGTCGACATAATTGGCCTTCACCTGGTCGAGCACCGTCATGAACTGGTCGAGCTCGCGATAGGTATCGACATCGACCGGGGCGAGCGCGGCGCTGGCGGCGGGAATGAAGGCGAGCGCCGAAACGAGGGCGATCGAGGGCAGGAAATTTTTGGCCATCGGGAATCCTGGGCGAATGATCTTGCGCGCTTCTATCGGCTTTTTAGGGCCGCGAAAAGCAACCCGCGATTAATGGAGCCGCCGGCTCAGCCGACCAGCAGCCCGGCGAAGGGGACGGGATCGCCGTCGTGGCGCAACTCGATCGTGATCCTGGGATCGCGCGAGGCGACGCGCCCGAGAGGCTGGCCCCGCGTGACCAGCCGCCCGGCGGCGACTTCGAGCGTCGCGAGATTGGTGACGACGCTCACCCAGCCGCGACCATGGTCGATGATGACGACGTTGGCGTAGCTGCCGAACGGCGCCGCGTGGAGAATGCGGCCATTGGCCGGGGCGACGACGCGCGCGCCCGGCGCCGGCGCCAGCGTGAGGCCGCGCGAATGGACGCCGCCGTCCGAAATCTCGCCGACCCCGGTGAGCAGCCTGCCCTCGACCGGCAGCAGATAGGGGATGGGCGGCGGCCGCCGCGCCTCGCCCGTGCCGCCCGGCCGCGCCAGCGGGCCAGGCAGTTCGGCGAGGCTCGCCTCGATCCGCGCCTGCGCGCGCCGGGTCCCGAGCGTGGCGGCGAGCGACCGCGCCCGCTCGCCCAGCGCCAGCGCGCGATCCGATTCGGCGAGCGCAAGGCCGGAAAGCTCGGACGAGCGCGCCCGCTGCTCGGCCTCGAAGCGGGCGAGCGCCTCGCGCCGGTGGGCGAGATCGGCGCGACTTTCGGCGAGGCTTCGGCGGGCTGCCTCGAACTGGCCGCGCAGCGCCTCCGCGCGCGCGACTTCCGCCCGCAGCGCGACGGTGCGCCGCCGAATCTCGGGCAGGGTCACGGCAAGCAACGCGCGGACATGTGCGGCATCGGCGATCGTCCCGGGCTGGACGAGCGCGAGCGCGGCCGGGCGCCGCGCCATCGTCTCGAGCGCGGCAGTGAGCTGGACGACCGGTCGTTGCCGCTCGGCGAGGCGGGCGCGCTGCGTCGCCTGCAGCGCGGAGATCCGGCCGATCCGGCGCTCGGCCAGGGTGAGCCCGGCCTCGGCGGCCTCGATCCGGGCCGCCAGCGCCGCGCTGCGCGCGCGGGCGCGCTCGGCGGCGTTGGTCGCGCGGCGCACCTGCGCCTC
>JBDZVR010000009.1:0-91361 GCA_040255785.1 Sphingomonadales bacterium | reverse complement strand
GCCGCCCCGAGCGCCTCGGCCGCCGCCGCCTCGCGCGCCTCGGCGCTTGCGATCAGCGCCGCGAGCGGGCGCGCGATCAGCAGCCAGGCGAGCACCAGCGCCAGCAGCGCGCCCATCACCGCGAGCAGCACCTGCTCGCGTGCGCTGCGCTCGCGCCACCACCGGGCGAGACCGCCGCTCATGACGCCCGCAGCATGAGGTCGGCGGCCGGCCGGCCCGCCCGGCTCGCGAGCACGCCCGACGTCACCTCGAGCCCGCCCTCGCGCAGCCGCGTGCTCAGCATGTCGAGCGTCGCCGGCGTATCGACAAGGACGGTCGCAGTGAGCGAGCCGTCGGCGCGATAGTCGATCCGCGCCAGCTCGGCGTTCGGCGTCGCGCGCACCGCCGCGAAGAGGGCGGGCGCGATCCAGGCGAAGCCCGGCGACGCATCCGTACCGCCGGCGCCGCGCCGGTGGAGCAGGGCGGCCTCCGCTTCCAGTCGCGCGGCGCTCGCCTGGAGCAGCGCGAGCCGCGCGACCGGCGCCGCGAGGGTCAGCAGCGCCAGCACCAGCGCGAGCATGGCAACCCGGCGAAGCGCGCCGCGCTCGCGCCAGGCCCGCCGCTTCGCGAACGGCCCCTGCCTGAGGTCGAGTGGTGGCGCGGCGACGAGCGGGCCGAGCCCGGCCTCGAACGCGGCCTCGTCGATCGCCACGACCTCGGCGTCGCCGATCAGCGCCTCGGCCGGTTCGGGCTCGATCGCGAAGGCGAGCGCCTGCCCGCGATGATCGAGGCCGTGGCGGACGATGCCCGTCCCGGGCGGGCCAAGCAGCATCGGCGTCGGCACGAGGGCGTCGGGTTCGAGCGCGGCCGCGGCCGTCGCGGCGAGCCATGCCGTCATGCGCCGCGTCGACACGAGCGCAACCGGCGTGAGCCCCGCCTCGGCGCGGCCCACCGCGACGTGCATCCCGGCGATCGGCTCGGCGCTCGCGTCGGCGAGCATCAGCCGCGCCGCGGCGGCGGCCTGCGCCAAAGTCGGGCTTCCGGCCAGTTCGAGCCAGTGGATCGCCACCGCCTCGCCCGGCACGGCGAGCACGACACGGGCTTCCCCGTCGGCCGGCGGCGCGCCGCGCCCGCGCGCAATCACCCGGCCGCCGTCGAGGCGCAGCCAGCGCGCCGGCGCGTCGTCCGCGCCCGCGAAGACGAGCAGCGTCGGCGCGCCGCCCGGATCAGCTCGATATGTCGGCATTTTCCCCCGTGCCGCCCTCGCGCCCGTCGGCGCCGAGGCTCATCACCTGGAACGGCCGGCCGTTCGCGCCGGGCGCCTTGTAGGCATAGGGATGGTGCCACGGATCCTCGGGCAGGCGGCGGATGTAGTTGCCGGCGACGAGCGCCTGCAGTCCCTCCTGCTCGGTCGGATAGCGCAGGTGATCGAGCCGGTACATCTCGATCGCCTGCTCCAGCGTCGCGATGTCGGCACGGGCCTTGGTCGCCACCGCCCGGTCCATCGCCGGCATCACGTTGATGATGACGATGGTCGCGAGCAGCCCGATGATGACGAGCACCACCATCAATTCGAGCAGGGTGAAGCCTTCCTCTCCCACGTCCGGATCATGCCGCGGCTTGCGCCGGGCTCCCGCTTTCGCGGCAGCGCATCCGAGACGGGGCAGGATCGAGGCGAGCATCACATTCCTCCGGCGAGCGTGTCGAGTTGCAGGATCGGGAGCAGGATCGACAGCACGATCAGCGCGACGATGAAACCCATGACGATGATGATCGCCGGCTCCAGCAGCGACAGCGCGGTCGAAGTGAAGCTGTCGAACTCGCGCTCGAGATAGTCGGCGGCCCGCGCGAGCATCAGGTCGAGCCGGCCCGACGCCTCGCCGCTCGCCGCCAGATAGACGAGCAGTGGCGGAAACACCCCGGCCTTGCGCAGCGCGCCGGAAAGGCTGCCGCCGGTGCGCACCGTCTCGGCGATCGCGACGCTCGCGCCGCGCAGCACGCGGTTGTGAACGGTGTCGGCGGTGAGCCGCAGCCCGTCGAGCAGCGGCAGCCGCGCCGCGACCATGGTCGAGAGCGTGCGCGCCATCCGCGCCGCGTGAAGATCGCGGATCAGGCGGCCGACCAGCGGCAGGCGAAGGAGCGCGGCGTCGAACCTCAGCCGCGGCCCCTCCTCCTTCAGGGCGCGCCCGGCGAGGAGGACGAAGGCGACGGCGGCGATCAGCAGCGCCCACCACCACTGGCCTAGGAAATGCGACAGGCCGATCACGATCCGCGTCAGCAGCGGCAGCTCCTGGCCGATGTCCTGGAATTGCTCCACCACCTTGGGCACCACGAAGATCATCAGCGCGAGCACGACGAAGGCGGCGACGATCGCGAGAATCACCGGGTAGGCGAGCGTCGAGAGCACCCTGGCGCGCACCGCTGCCTGTCGCTCGAGCCAGTCCGCCAGGCGTTCGAGGATGACCGGCAGCGTGCCCGAGCCTTCGCCGGCCGCGACCATCGCCCGGTAGAGCGGCGGGAAGCTGCGCCCCTCGCGGCCCATCGCATCGGCGAGCCGCCGGCCCTCGACCACGCCGGCGTGGACGTGGGCGAGGATGGCGCGCACGTCGGCGCGCTCCGATTGCCGCGACAGCGTGCGCAGCGCCTCCTCCAGCGGCGCGACCTGGACCAGCGTGGCGAGCTGGCGGGTGAACAGGCCGAGCTGCTTCGCCGACAGGCGGCGGCGCTGGAACAGAGGCCGGGAGAGCAGTGGTGGCGCGGGCGCGGGCGCGCCGGCCGCCGCCGGCTCGATCCGCACGACGTAGAGCCGCCGCGCCTCGAGCCGCGCCTGCGCTTCCTCGCGCGTTCCGGCGCTGAGCACGCCGCGCCGCTCCCGCCCGGCGGCGTCGAGCCCGACCCAGGCGAACTCAGGCATCGGCCGCCTCGTGCCGGACGACGCGCAGCGCCTCCTCCGGGCTGGTGACGCCGTCCAGCACCAGCGCGCGCGCCGCCTCGGCCAGCGTCGGCGCGCGCGCGAAGGCGTGCGCGGCGATCGCCGTCTCGTCGCCGCCCTCGTTGATGAGCCGCCGGATCGTCTCGTCCACCTTCACCGCCTCGAACAGTCCGATCCGCCCCTTATAGCCGGTCTGGCCGCAGGCCGGGCAGCCCCGCGGCTCGCGGATCGCGGCGCCGGGCGCGAGGCCGAGCGCTGCGGCCAGCGAGCCTTGCGCCGTCGCGGCGACGCTGCATTCGCCGCACAGCCGTCGGACAAGCCGCTGCGCCAGCACCGCGCGCAGCGTCGAGGCGATCAGGAACGGCTCCACCTTCATGTCGCGCAGGCGGGTGATCGCGCCGACCGCGTCGTTGGTGTGGACGGTGGACAGGACGAGATGGCCGGTCAGCGCCGCCTGGACGGCGATCTCGGCGGTCTCGCGGTCGCGGATCTCGCCGACCATCACGACGTCGGGATCCTGCCGCAAAATGGCGCGCAGGCCAGCGGCGAAGGTCAGCCCGACCTGCGGATTGACCTGGGTCTGGCCGACGCCGTCGATCGCATATTCGACCGGATCCTCGACGGTGAGGATGTTGCGACCGCCGTCGTTGAGCAGCGCGAGGCCCGCATAGAGCGTCGTCGTCTTGCCCGATCCGGTCGGCCCGGTGACGAGCACGATGCCGTTGGGCTCGGCGAGCGCGTCGCGCAGCAGCGCGTTGACGGCGGCGCTCATCCCGAGCGCGTCGAGGTCGATCCCGGCATTTTCCTTGTCGAGGATGCGCAGCACCACCCGCTCGCCGGCGCGGCTCGGCAGGGTCGAGACGCGCACGTCGATCAGCTTGCCGGCGAGCGTCAGCCCGATCCGCCCGTCCTGCGGCAGCCGCCGCTCGGCGATGTCGAGCCGGGCCATCACCTTGATCCGGCTCACCAGCACCGGCGCGACGTGCGGCGGCAGGCGCAGCGTCTCGCGCAGCACCCCGTCGATCCGCATCCGCACGACGAGGCCGCTTTCATAGGGCTCGATGTGAATGTCGGAGACGCCCTGCCGGGCGGCGTCGGCGATGATCGAGTTGATGAGGCGGATCGCCGGCGCGTCGTCGGACGTGTCGAGCAGATCCTCGACGCTCGGCATGGCGATCTCGTCGCCGGCGAGGCCGAGCGCGCCGGCCGCATCGACATCGGCGCCGGCGCTGGCGGCATAATGATCGGACAACAGCCGGTCGAAGGTCGCCGCATCGACCCTGCGCAGCGCGAAGGGCCGGGCCAGGAACCGGCGCAGCTCGATCAGCGCCCGCGGGTCCGCGTCCTCGCGCATCGCGACCTGCGTGCGGCCGTCCGCGTCCTCGCCGGTGGCGGCGAGACCGTGGCGGCGGGCGAAGGCGTAGGGAACCCGCGCGCCCGGCTCCGGGGCGGGGGCATCGCTCACCAGGGCGTCCCCGCCGCCGGCGGCTGCGCCGGCGCCGGCCCGGACGCCGGCGCCGCGTCCTCTCCCTGCGCCTCCGGCGGCGACGGCGGCGGCGGAACGATCACGTCGGCCGGGGTCGCGCGCGGTGTCGGCGGCGTCGCGCCCATATAGTCGCGCACCAGCTCGTCGAGGCTCGGCTCGTGGTCGGGATCGAAGAGCAGCTGGCGCCCGCGCATATACTGGAAGCGGCGCGCGCTCATCGCCTCCGTCTCCTCCGCCGAGCGCAGGATGGTCGGCCGGATGAAGACCATCAGATTGGTGCGCGCGTGGGCGCGGCTGCGGCCGCGGAACAGCTCGCCGATGATCGGAATGTCGCCGAGCAGCGGGACGCGCTCGATCGTGCGCCGGTCATTGTCGTCGAGCAGCCCGCCGATCGCGACGATCTGGCCATCGTCCACCGTGATCGTATTCTCGATCTCGCGCTTGTTGAGGATGAGGTCCTGGAAGGTCGAGGAAACCGGTCCGGCGACCGAGCTCACCTCGACGCGCAGGTCGAGCTTGATCGAATCGCCGGCGTTGATCTGCGGCCGGACCTCCAGCGTGATGCCGACATTCTGGCGCTGGACGGTGCGGAAGGCGTTGTCGAAATTGGGCGAGAGCGCCTCGCCGGTCGTCACCGGGATCTCCTGCCCGACGAGCAGATAGGCTTCCTGATTGTCGAGCGTCATGATGTGCGGCGTCGACAGGATGTTGGAATTGCTGTCGTTCCTGACCGCGCTGATGATCGAGCCGAAGATCGCGTCGCCGCTTCTCAGCGCGATGCCGCCGACCCCGCCGCTGATCCCCGCCAGCTCCGCCGCCGCGGCGTTGATGAGGTCGCTCGATCCGGTCGTGGTCGTCGTCGTGGTCGTCCCGTTGCCGGTCTCGATCGTCGTCGTCGTGCCGCCCAGCTCGCGCGCCGCGAGAGCGCCGGCGATCGTGCCGAGATTGGGCGAGATGTTGGAATAGTTGGTGATCGCGAAGGGGATATTGCCCGACAGGCCGGACAGCAGGAGCTGCACGCCGAGCTGGCGCGCGGCCGTGTCGGAAATCTCGACGATGATCGCCTCGACCAGCACCTGGCGACGACGCACGTCGAGCTGCCGGATGACCTCGGAAAGTTCGCGCTGGACGTCGGCGGTTGCGGAGATGACGATCGCGTTGGCGCCCTCGAAGCGGGTCACGATCGCGTTGCGCGCCCCGACGGTGACCTGGGCGTCGGGATTGCCGGCATCGGCCGGGGCGGCCGCGGCGGCGGGCCGGCGGGGCGCGCGCCGGCCCATGGTGCCGGCGGACGGCCCGCTCGTCGCGTTGCTGTCGCCCGGCCGCCGCGGCCGGTCCTCCGCCTGGCTCGGCGCCTCGGTCGGCGCCTGGCCGAGCAGGCGCTGGAGCACCGGCACGAGCTGGGCCGCGTCGGCATGTTCGAGATAGACGACGCGGACCTCGCTGCCGTTGGCGGCGCGGCGGTCGAGATCCTCGGCGACGCGGGCGAGGTCGGCGACGCTCGCCGCATCGCCGCGCAGCACGAGCGAATTGGCGCTGTCGACCGGCACCACCGCGACGCCCTCGCCGGCGAGGCCGGACAGCGCCGCGCCGATCTCGCGCGCGCCGGCATTTTCGAGTCCGACGACGCGCGTCGTGGAACTGTCGATGTCGATCGCGGCGAGGAGCCGGCGCAGCCGGCGGACATTGTCGGCGAAGTCGGAAACGACGATCGAGCTGCGGCTCGCCGTGATCGATCCATCGCGGCTGACGCTGGGCCGCAGCGTCTCGACCGCCTGCGCCGGGTCGATATGGCGGACGCGGAAAATCTCGGTGACGAAGCCGCTCGAGGGCGCGTGGCGCGCGCCGAGACGTGCCGAGGCGGCGGCGCCGGCGACCGGCTGGATGCGCAGCGCGCCGCCGGCGGCGGGCACCGCGACGAAGCCATTGGCGCGCAGCGTCGAAAGGAACAGCTCGAAATATTCGCTGCGCGACAGCGGCCGCTCGGTGACGACCGAGACGCGCCCCTGCACGGCGGGATCGAGAATGAAGGTCCGCCCGGTCACCCGCGCCGCATCCTCGACGAAGGCGCGGACATCCGCCTCGCGCAGGTTGAGCACATATTGCGCGCTGGCCGGCGCCGCCGGGGCGAGCGCGAGCGCCAGCGCCAGCGCGAGCAGGAGCGGCCGCGTCCCCATCATCGCCGCCTCACGTCGCATCGGCGCGGGGGGCGCGCGCCTCCTCGTCGGCGGCGGGCGGCCGGGTGCCGGCAGGCGGCCGGGAGCCGACGGGCGGCGGCGACGCCTCGGGCCGGGGCGCGGCGGGCGAACTGGCGGGAGTCGGCGTCGATTGATCGAGGAAGAGCTGCTCGGCGCGGCCACCACGACGCACGGTGATGCTGTCGAAGCCAACGTCGCCAAGCGTCACGCCGGGCAGGATCTCCTCGCCAACGGCGAAGCTGCGCTGGCTGCCGTCGGGCAGGCCGATGATCGCCGCGCCGCGCCCCGTCGCGCGGTCCTCGCGCACGCCGAAGAGCCTGAGGTTGAGCGAGGTCACGACCGCCGGCCCCGGCGCGCCTTCGAGCCGGAAGAAGGGATCGAACGCGCGCAGCGCCGCCGCCCCCGCCGGCGCCGCGCCCGCCGTCGCGGGCCGCCAGTCGCCAACCGGTCCGCGCGGCGTCGCCACCAGCCAGGCCAGCCGCGCCGCCTGCGCCGCGACCAGCGCGAACAGCAGCAGTTCGGCCGCCAGCAGCAGCGCCGCCGAACCGTCGAGCCGGCCGGATGGATCGGACCACAGGCGCACGACGAACCGCCTACCTCCCCGTTCGGGGGCCCTGCCGGACCCGAAGCGCATCGCCGCGCCCCGCGCCGATCGCACCGAAGGGCGAGGCGCGGGCGGACGCACGCGGCGCATCGCGTTGAATTGGCGGCATAACGCCCCCCAACCCCCCAAGAGTCGCCGGGCGCGACGTTCACAGCTTTTCGGGCGGTGCGCAAGACCCGGCGGCAGCACGGGGCGCGCCGGCCGGCGGATCGCCCGGGCCGGACAAGGGTCGGGCGGCGCCTCTAGGGAAAAGCGCCGCCCTCAAGCCACCTTTCTAGCAAGCCGAAGCTGGCTGGAGGCTGAACGCGCGCGCCCCCGCTCGCCCGCGCGCGGCCGGGCCGTATCGGGATGAGCCGCCTCCCCCTCCCCCGGCGAGCCTGAATGTCGATTCAGCCTAGACCAGCTCGACCGCCACCGCGGTCGCCTCGCCGCCGCCGATGCACAGGCTCGCGACGCCGCGCCGGCCGCCGCGATTCTGGAGCGCGGCGACCAGCGTCGCCATGATCCGCGCGCCGCTGGCGCCGATCGGGTGGCCGAGCGCGGTCGCGCCGCCGTTCACATTGATCTTCTCGTGCGCGATGCCGAGATCGCGCATCGCGATCATCGCGACCACCGCGAAGGCCTCGTTGACCTCGAACAGGTCGACGTCGCCGACGCTCCAGCCGGCCTTGTCGAGCACCTTTCGGATCGCGTTCACCGGCGCGGTGGTGAATCGCGCCGGCTCGCTGGCATGGGCGGCGGTGGCAACGATGCGCGCGACCGGCGCATAGCCCTTCGCCTCGGCGACGCTCGCGCGGGTGAGCACCAGCGCGGCGGCGCCGTCGCTGATCGAGCTCGCATTGGCGGCGGTGATCGTTCCGTCCCTGGCGAAGGCGGGCTTCAGCGTCGGGATCTTGTCGGCATTGCCCCTGGGCGGCTGCTCATCGAGCGTCACCGTCTCGCTGCCCTTGCGCGTCGCGACCTCGACCGGGACGAGTTCGCGATCGAAGGCGCCGGACTCCTGCGCCTGGCGCGCGCGGGTGAGCGAGGCGATCGCATAATCGTCCTGCTGGGCGCGCGTGAACTGATATTCCCGCGCGGTCTCCTCGGCGAAGCTCCCCATCGCGCGGCCGGGCTCATAGGCGTCCTCGAGCCCGTCGAGGAACATGTGGTCGTAGACGCGGTCATGCCCCATGCGCGCGCCGCCGCGATGCTTGAGCAGCAGGTAGGGCGCGTTGGTCATGCTCTCCATGCCGCCCGCGACGAGCAGGTCGATGCTGCCCGCCGCCAGCGCCTCGGCGCCCATGATCGCCGCCTGCATGCCGCTGCCGCACATCTTGTTGACCGTCGTCGCCTCGACCGAGATCGGCAGCCCGGCCTTCAGCGCCGCCTGCCGCGCCGGCGCCTGGCCGAGCCCGGCGGGGAGCACGCAGCCCATATAGATGCGCTCGACATCCTCGCCCGCAACACCGGCGCGTTCGACCGCCGCGCGCACGGCGGTCGCGCCGAGATCGACGGCGGAGGCGCCGGCAAGGCTGCCCTGGAAGCTGCCCATCGGGGTGCGGGCATAGGAGAGGATGACGACGGGATCGGCGGTGGTGGTCACGAAACACTCCTGGTTGCGCTCGTCCCGAGCGATGGCTTGCGCGCTTGCACATAAGCCGCGACGCCGCCTTGTTCAAATCCTTGCCGCTCTGCTAGGCCGCGTGCCCGAGGGAGATGCGCATGTCCGATCAAGGCCTCGATTTCGAGCTCGGCGAGACGGCCGATGCGATCCGCGAAGCGACACGCCGCTTCGCGAGCGAGCGGATCGCGCCGCTCGCCGCCAGGATCGACGCCGAGGACTGGTTCCCGCGCGAGCTGTGGCCGGAAATGGGCGCGCTCGGCCTGCATGGCATCACCGTCGAGGAAGCCGATGGCGGGCTTGGGCTTGGCTATCTTGAACATGTCGTCGCCCAGGAGGAGGTGGCGCGCGCCTCGGCCTCGATCGGGCTTTCCTACGGCGCCCATTCCAACCTGTGCATCAACCAGATCCGGCGCTGGGGCACGCCCGCGCAGAAGGCGCGCTACCTGCCCCGCCTGATCTCGGGCGAGCATGTCGGCAGCCTCGCCATGTCCGAATCCGGCGCCGGCTCCGACGTCGTCTCGATGAAGCTGCGGGCCGAGAGGAAGGGGGACCGCTACATCCTCAACGGCACCAAGTTCTGGATCACCAACGCGACCCATGCCGACACGCTCGTCGTCTATGCCAAGACGGCGCCGGGAGAGGGCTCGCGCGGGATCACCACCTTCCTGGTCGAAAAGGGGTTCAAGGGTTTCTCGATCGGCCAGAAGCTGGACAAGATGGGGATGCGCGGCAGCCCGACCGCCGAGCTCATCTTCGATGAGTGCGAAGTGCCGGAAGAAAACGTGATGGGCCCGCTGAACGGCGGCGTCGGCGTGCTGATGAGCGGGCTCGATTACGAGCGCACCGTGCTCGCCGGCATCCAGCTCGGCATCATGCAGGCCTGCCTCGACGTCGTCCTGCCCTATGTTCGCGAACGCAAGCAGTTCGGCCGGCCGATCGGCACATTCCAGCTGATCCAGGCGAAGATCGCCGACATGTATGTCGCGCTGAACAGCGCGCGGGCCTATGTCTATCAGGTCGCGCGGGCCTGCGACGCGGGGCGGACGACGCGCTTCGATGCGGCGGGCGCGATCCTCTACGCCAGCGAAAATGCGCTCCGCGTGGCGGGCGAGGCGATCCAGGCGCTGGGCGGCGCCGGCTACACGAAGGACTGGCCAGTCGAGCGCTATTTCCGCGACGCCAAGCTGCTCGACATCGGCGCGGGCACCAACGAGATCCGGCGGATGCTGATCGGGCGGGAGCTGATCGGCGGGGCATGACCATCCTCACCACCAGGATCGACGAGGCTTCGGAGCCGGCGCGGCGCTACGCGGCGCATAACCGCGCGCTCGCGCAGGCGCTGCGCGCGAAGGTCGCCGAAGCGGCGAGGGGCGGGCCCGACCGGCATCGCGAGCGGCATGTGTCGCGCGGCAAGCTGCTGCCCCGCGAGCGCGTCGAGCGGCTGCTCGATCCCGGTGCGCCGCTGCTCGAAATCGGCCAGCTCGCCGCCGCCGGCCTGTACAGGGGCGAGGTGCCGGGCGCCGGCATGATCGCCGGCATCGGCCGCGTCAGCGGGCGCGAGACGATGATCGTGGCCAACGACGCCACCGTGAAGGGCGGCACCTATTTCCCGATGACGGTGAAGAAGCATTTGCGGGCGCAGGAGATCGCGCTCGAGAACCGGCTGCCGTGCGTCTATCTGGTCGATTCGGGCGGCGCGAACCTGCCGCACCAGGCGGAGGTCTTCCCCGACCGGGATCATTTCGGCCGCATCTTCTACAACCAGGCGCGGATGAGCGCACTCGGGATCGCGCAGATCGCCTGCGTGATGGGGAGCTGCACCGCCGGCGGCGCCTATGTGCCGGCGATGAGCGACGAGACGGTGATCGTGCGCGACCAGGGCACGATCTTCCTCGGCGGCCCGCCGCTGGTGAAGGCCGCGACCGGAGAGGTGATCTCGGCCGAGGAGCTGGGCGGCGGCGATCTCCACGCGCGCCGGAGCGGCGTCGCCGATCATCTCGCCGAGAATGACGAACATGCGCTGAGCATCGTGCGCGACATCGTCGCGCGGCTGAACACGGTGAAGGCCGTGGACATCGACCTCGCCGAGCCGGTGCCGCCGAAGCTCGATCCCGAGGGGCTCTATGCGGTGATCCCCGACGACGTGCGCACGCCCTATGACGTCCACGAGGTGATCGCGCGGATCGTCGACGGATCGGAATTCCATCCCTTCAAGCCCCTCTACGGCGCCACGCTCGTGTGCGGCTTCGCGCGGATCTGGGGGATTCCGGTCGCGATCCTGGCGAATAACGGGATCCTGTTCAGCGAGAGCGCGCTCAAGGGCGCGCATTTCATCGAGCTCGCCTGCCAGCGCCGCACGCCCTTGCTGTTCCTCCAGAACATCTCCGGCTTCATGGTCGGCGGCAAATATGAGGCGGAGGGGATCGCCAAGCACGGCGCCAAGCTGGTGACGGCGGTGGCGACGGCGAGTGTGCCGAAGATCACGGTGCTGATCGGCGGCAGCTTCGGCGCCGGCAATTACGGCATGTGCGGCCGCGCCTACTCCCCGCGCTTCCTGTTCACCTGGCCCAATTCGCGCATCTCCGTGATGGGCGGCGAGCAGGCGGCGGCCGTGCTCGCAACCGTGCACAAGGACGCCGAGACCTGGACCGCCGAGGAAGCCGAAGCCTTCAAGGCGCCGATCCGCCAGCGCTACGAAGACGAGGGCAATCCCTATTACGCGACCGCGCGCCTGTGGGATGACGGCATCATCGATCCGGCGCAGACAAGGGACGTGCTCGGCCTCGCCTTCGCGGCGACGCTCAATGCGGAGATACCGGAGCGGGCACAGTTCGGGCTGTTCCGAATGTGAGGGGAAGGAGGGAGAAATGGCGGATGACAGGGAACCGCTGACACCTCGCCAACGAGCATTTCTTGAGCAGCATCCCGAGGGTCGCCATTCGACGGAAGAGGAACGACACCCAGAAAACTGGCAGTCTCCAATGGCAGACAATTAAATGTGCGCTTCGTACAAACATCGGGCGACGGCAATTGATATGAGTTGGGGCCCAAAGTTCAGTCCAAAAACCCTCCCCGGAACGGGGAGGTGGCGGCGCGGAGCGCCGACGGAGGGGCCGAGCGGCCGATGATCGAGGTTCGCCCCCTCCACCATCGCGCCGCACGCGAGGGTCCCCCTCCCCGTTCCGGGGAGGAGCGCAAGGTCCGGCGCGGAGAAGAAGACCCGGCTGCGGCTGGTCCTCCGCATTCCGGGGAGAAGCGCGCGGCGCGGGTGAAGCATCGGACGCTGTCGGCGTCCGAGGCGACGATCCGTATGGCGCGAAAGCTGCGCAAGGAGATGTCGCCGCCCGAGCGGCTGCTCTGGTCGGCGCTGAGGACGCGGCCGGGCGGATTCAAGTTCAGGAAGCAGCATCCGTTCGGGGCATTTGCGATGGACTTCTGCTGCCTGGAAGCCCGGCTTTGCATCGAGGTGGACGGCGACGCGCACGATTTCGCGGCGCGCGCGGAGCGTGACGCCAAGCACGACGCGCGATTGCTCGAGGAAGGCTATCGAACGCTGCGCATTCCCGCCGCGGAGGTTTTCCGCGACCTTGAAAGCGTGGTGTCGGGCATTGTCGAAACATGCCGGCGCTTCGTTCCTCCCCGGAACGGGGAGGTGGCTCGCCGCAGGCGAGACGGAGGGGTCGAAGGGCCCGAGCCTGAGACTCGGCCCCTCCACCATCGCGCTCCGCGCGACGGTCCCCCTCCCCGTTCCGGGGAGGAACAGGAATGAACCGGGAGGAGCGGGAATGAACCTTGACGGGATCATCGCGATCGCTGGTGTGATCGTTCTGCTGCTGGTGGGCGGCGGGGTGATCGGGCTTGTCGACCGGCGGAACTTTCGCTGGCGCTGGCTGCTCGTCGCGGCCGGGCTGGTGCTGGCGAACGATGCGCTGCTGACGCTGGGCTGGGGGACGCTGCCCGATCTGATCGGCGGGGCATGGAACTGGCAGGGCAAGCTGCTGGCGCTGGCGGCGACGCTGGCGATCGCCGCGCTGCCCGCGTTCGGCTGGCGGCGCGTGGGCCTGACGCTGGCGCAGGCGAAGGAAGGGCGGGCGACCACCTATGCCGTCTCGCTGGCGCTGTGCCTGCTCTTCGCGGCGCTTGCGCTGACGCAGCCGACCGATCCGCTCGACGCCGAGACATTGGGCTTCCAGCTCACCATGCCGGGGCTGGAGGAAGAGGCCTATTATCGCGGGACGCTCCTGTTCGCGCTCGACATGGCGTTTCGCGGGCGGGTGCGGTTCCTCGGCGCGGACTGGGGCTGGGGCGCGCTGATCTCCTGCGCGCTGTTCGGACTGGGGCACGGCTTCGATTATTCGGCCGGCGCCTTCTCGTTCGACTGGCTGACCTTCGCGCTCACCGGCGGGCCGGCGCTGATCCTCGTCTGGGTCCGCGCGCGGACGGGAAGCCTGGTGCTGCCCGTGCTGCTGCACAATTTCGCCAACTCGATCGGACTTTTGATCTAGGAAAGGCGAATGATCCAGTCGCTGCTCATCGCCAATCGCGGCGAGATCGCCTGTCGCGTCATCCGCACCGCGCGGCGGATGGGAATCCGCGCGGTCGCCGTCTATTCGGACGCCGACCGACACGCGCTGCACGTGCGCCAGGCCGACGAGGCGGTCCATATCGGCCCCTCGCCAGCGCGCGAATCCTATCTCGTGGCCGAACGGATCATCGCCGCCGCGAAGGCGACCGGGGCCGAGGCGATCCATCCGGGCTACGGCTTCCTTTCGGAGAATGCGGATTTCGCGCAAGCCGTGATCGACGCCGGGCTGGTCTGGATCGGCCCGAAGCCGGATTCGATCCGGGCGATGGGCCTCAAGGACGCGGCCAAGGCGCGGATGATCGCGGCCGGCGTGCCGGTGACGCCGGGCTATCTCGGCGAGGACCAGTCGCCCGCGCGGCTCAGGGCCGAGGCGGACCGGATCGGCTATCCGGTGCTCATCAAGGCGGTCGCCGGCGGCGGCGGCAAGGGAATGCGGCAGGTGACGGCGGCAGCGGACTTCGCCGATGCGCTCCGCTCCTGCCAGCGCGAGGCGGCCTCGTCCTTCGGCGACGAGCGCGTGCTCATCGAGAAATATATCGAGCGCCCGCGCCATATCGAGGTGCAGGTTTTCGGCGATGCCCATGGCAATGTCGTCCACCTGTTCGAGCGCGACTGCTCGCTCCAGCGTCGCCACCAGAAAGTGATCGAGGAAGCGCCGGCGCCGGGCATGGACGAGGCGACGCGCGAAGCCGTCTGCGCCGCCGCCGTCCGCGCCGCCAGGGCGGTGGACTATGAGGGCGCTGGCACGATCGAGTTCATCGCCGATGCGAGCGAGGGGCTACGGGCCGAGCGCATCTGGTTCATGGAGATGAACACGCGGCTCCAGGTCGAGCATCCGGTGACCGAGGAAATCACCGGCGTCGACCTGGTCGAATGGCAGCTGCGCGTCGCCAGCGGCGAGCCGTTGCCGAAGACGCAGGCGGAGCTCGCCATCAACGGCTGGGCGATGGAAGCGCGGCTTTATGCCGAGGATCCGGCCAGGGGGTTCCTGCCCTCGATCGGTCGCCTCGACCATTTCGGTTTCGGCATCGGCGGCCGGGGCCGGATCGAAAGCGGCGTCGAGGAAGGCGACCGCATCTCATCCTTCTACGATCCGATGATCGCCAAGCTGATCGCATCGGGACACGACCGGGATGACGCGCGGCGCAAGCTGATGGCGATACTCGATGGCGGCCATGTGGCGCCGGTCAGGACCAATGCCGGGTTCCTCTATGAATGCCTCGCCCATGCGGATTTCGCCGCCGGCGATGTCGATACCGGTTTCATCGAGCGCAACCTCGATGCGCTCGTCGCGTCGCCGGGGCCGAGCGAGCGCGCCGTCCGCGGCGCCGGCTGGCGCTACCGGTCCGACTTCGCCGGCGCGTCCGGCGCGGCGCCGCGCGACCCGTGGATCGGCCTCTTCAATTTCCGCCTGAACGACCAGCCTCGCCCCACGGTCACGCTCTACAGCGAGGGCCGCGCCGTCGAGGCGCCCTTCGACGAAGCGACCGGACTTGGATCGACCATGCGCAAGGGCGGGCCGGTCCTCGTCACCGAGCGGGGCCGCACCTTCGTTTTCGACCTGTCCTATACGGGCGTCGCGACCGGCGCCACCGCCGGCGACGGCGCGATCGTCTCGCCGATGCCCGGCCGGATCATCGCGGTCGAGGTGAAGGCGGGCGACGCGGTGGCCAGCGGCCAGCGGCTGCTGACGCTCGAGGCGATGAAGATGGAGCACAGCCTCACCGCCCCGTTCGACGGCGTCGTCGCCGAGCTCGACGCCGAGGCCGGCGCGCAGGTGAGCGAGGGCACGCTGCTGGCCCGGATCGAGAAGGGGAATGAGCAATGACCCCACCCGCCACGAGCCGACCCGCGCGCAGGGCGCGGTCCGCATCTTCGCGCCCCTCTCCCCTCGGGGGAGCGGCGCTGGCTGAAGGAGAGGCCTGATGCCCGGCCGCTATTACGAGGACTGGACGCTCGGCGACATGCTTCGGCACCAGCCGCGCCGCACGGTGACGGAGACCGACAATCTGCTGTTCACCACGATGACGCACAATCCGCAGCCGCTCCACCTTGATGCGACCTATGCGCAGGAGACCGAGTTCGGCCGGATCGTCGTCAATGGCACCTTCACCTTCGCCCTGCTCGTCGGCCTGTCGGTCGCCGACACCACGCTCGGCACGCTGATCGCCAATCTCGGCTACGACAAGGTGCGCATGCCGGCGCCGGTGTTCATCGGCGACACGCTGCGCGCCGAGACGGAGGTGGTGCGGCTGCGCGATTCCAACTCGCGGCCCGACGCCGGCATCGTCACCTTCGAGCATCGCCTGTTCAACCAGCGCGACGAGCTGGTCTGCGTGATGGAGCGCACCGCGCTGATGCAGCGGCGGCCGGCATGACCGGGTTCGCGCGGCTGCGTTCCATGCTCTTCGTCCCCGGCGACCGGCCGGAGCGGATGGAAAAGGCGCTCGGCCTCGGCGCGGACGCGCTGATCCTCGATCTTGAGGATTCGGTGGCGCCCGCGGCGAAGCCCGGGGCGCGCAGCGAAGTCGCCGCCTTTCTCGCCGCGCACCCGGAGGCGCACCTGTGGGTGCGGGTGAATCCGCTGGCGAGCGGCGAGAATGAGAAGGACCTGGACGCGATCGTCGCCGGCCGGCCCGACGGCGTCGTCCTGCCCAAGTCCGAGGGCGGCGCCTCGGTGGACGAGCTGGTCCGCCGCCTCGCTGCGCGCGGCAACGCCACCGCCAGGGTGATGGCGATCGCGACCGAAACGCCGGCGGCGATCTTCGGCCTTGGCAGCTATGCCGGCGCGAAGCGGCTGGCGGCGCTCACCTGGGGCGCGGAGGATCTGCCCGCAGCGATCGGCGCGACAGCGTCACGCGACGAGGACGGGCGCCTGACCCCGCCTTACGAGACGGCGCGCGCGCTCACGCTGTTCGCGGCGGCGGCGGCGGCGGTCGCCCCGATCGAGACGGTCTATCCCGATTTCCGCGATCTCGACGGGCTCGCCGCCTGTGCGGCGCGCGCGCGGCGCGACGGCTTCGTCGGCATGATGGCGATTCATCCGGCGCAGGTGCCGGTCATCAACCAGGCGTTCACGCCAAGCGAGACCGAGATCGCCCATGCGCGGGCGATCGTTGCCGCGTTCGAGGCGCGGCCGGAGGCCGGCGCGTTGTCGCTCGACGGCAGGATGATCGACCGCCCGCACCTCGTCCAGGCGCGGCGCATCCTCGCCGCGGCGGGGGATTGAGCACGCCGCTCGCCGCGCTCGCCGGCGCGCTGCTCGGCGCGATCGTCGGCAGCTTTCTCGCGACCCTGCTCATCCGCTGGCCGAGGGGCGAGAGCGCGCTCGGCGGCCGTTCGCGCTGCGACGGCTGCGGCGCGACGCTGGCCGCGCGCGAGCTGGTCCCGCTTCTCTCGTTCGTCATGGCGCGGGGACGCTGCCGTCGCTGCGGCGCGCCGATCGACCGGCGGCAGCCGGCGATGGAACTGGCGGCGGCGGGGATCGGCCTCGTCGCCGCGCTCGCCCACCCGCTGCCGCTCGCGCTCGCGACGGCCGGCTTCGGCTGGTGGCTGCTGATTCTCGCGGCGCTCGACGTCGAGCATCACTGGCTGCCAGACGCGCTCACCCTGCCGCTGGTCCCGCTCGGCCTCGCCGTCGCCCTGGCCGGGCTCGGCCCGCCGCTCGCCGACCGGGCGATCGGCCTCGTGGCCGGCTGGGCGGTGCTGGCGGCGATCGCCCTCGCCTACCGCCACTGGCGCGGCCGCGAGGGGCTGGGCGGCGGCGATCCGAAGCTGCTCGCCGCGATCGGCGCCTGGCTCGGCTGGAACCTGCTTCCGCTCGTCCTGCTCGGCGCCGGCCTCCTCGGCCTCGTCGCGGCGCTCGCCTTGCGCGCGCGCGGCGAGCCGGTCGGCGCGTCCACCCGGCTCCCGCTCGGCGCGCTGCTCGCGCTCTGCGCCTGGCCGGCCTGGCTGGTCGTCGCCTCCTGACGATTCACCTGCCGTTCACGCCGGCGGCGTCATCGCGTCCGCGAGATGAGCGAGACGAGCCTGCGCGCGCTGCTGACCGGTCCTGCCCTGCTGGCCGTGATCGCCCTGCCCGCCCCGGCGCTGGCGACGCCGGAGCGGCCGCCCTGCACGCTGCGCGGCGACCGCGATTATGCGCGCAAGGCCGACGTGCCCCGGGCAGCGCTCGAGGCGCTCGGGCTCGCCGACATGGCCGAGCGCGGCGCACCCTGGCAGGAAGGCGACGTCATCCGCCCCGGCGGGCGCCTGCCCTTCCGCCGCTTCGTCGCGGCGCGGATCGAGGGCTGCCGCCTGACCGTCCGCTATGAGCAGGGTGGCTTCGCCCACCGCTGGGGAACGGCGGTCGCCGAGCGGCACGGCCTCACCTGGATCGCGGTGCGGCGATGAGGGCGCGGGGCGCGGCGAACCGGCGCGACGCCGCGTGCGCCGCCCGCGCCGGGGACACGCGTGGGCGCTTTTCCTGCGTCCATCGACATGGCACATGCTGGAACAAGCCGAGGGAGGAGATTTGCGATGAAGACGGTTCACCTGTTGGCGCTGGGCATGGTGCTGGCGCCGCTCGCCGCCGCGCCGGCGCAGGCCCAGACGCGGGCCGAGCTGGAGCGCTGGCAGCAGGCGCAGCAGCGCTTCGACCGCGAGCGTTCGATCTACGAGCGCGAGCGCGAGATGTACGACAATGCGGTGGCGCGCGACCGCGCCCGGCGCGACCGGGATTCCTATGCGACCGATTATGACGCCGCCCGCCATTATCGCGACGACCCGCGCTATCGCGAGCGGCGGCTCGGCCCGGACGACTATGTCTATCGCGGCTCGGACGGGCGCTATTATTGCCGGCGCAGCGACGGCACGACCGGGCTCATCGTCGGCGCGGCGGCGGGTGGCATTCTCGGCAATGTCATCGACGGCGGGCGCCACCGCACCGGCGGCACGCTGATCGGCGGCGCGCTCGGCGCCCTGCTCGGCCGCTCGATCGAGCAGAACCAGGCCGACATCCGCTGCCGCTGACGGCGCGCGCTCAGGCGACGGCCGGCGTCTCGGCGCCGGACGTCGCCGGCGCCGACGGCGCCGTCCTCGCCAGCGCCTCGACGAAGCCGCGCCGCCAGGCGTGGACGTCCTCGCGCCGGACATTGTCGTAGAGCGCCTCCCACCGCCTTATGCGCTCCGCCTTCGGCATGGTCAGCGCCTCGCGGATTGCGTCGCTGAGCTCGTCCTTGCTGTAGGGATTGACGAGCAGCGCCTCGCCGAGCTGGTGCGCGGCGCCAGCGAAGCGCGAGAGGATCAGCACGCCGGGATCGTCCGGGTCCTGCGCGGCGACATATTCCTTGGCGACGAGGTTCATGCCGTCGCGCAGCGGCGTCACCAGGGCGACGTCGGAGGCGCGATAGCAGCCCGCCAGCCATGCGCGCGGATAGCCCTGGTTGACGTAGCGGATCGGCACCCAGTCGACATGGGCGAAGGCGCCGTTGATCCGGCCCGAAAGCTGGTCGAGCTCCTCGCGGATATGGGCATAGGTATAGACCTCCCCGCGCGAGGGCGGCGCGACCTGGAGGAACGAGACGCGCCCGCTCCAGTCGGGATTTTCCTCAAGAAAGCGGCGATAGCCATTGAAGCGCTCGGCAAGGCCCTTGGAATAATCGAGCCGGTCGACGCCGATGATCATCTTGCGGCCCTCGGCGCTGTGGTGGAGCGTCGCGAGCGCGCGCCCCGCCTCCTCGGTCTCGAGCGCCCGCTGGAACTCGTCGGCGTCGATGCCGATCGGGAAGGCGCCGGTCTTTGCCCGGCGATCGTCCACCTCGATCGTGCCGTCGGCGGCGATCGTGCCGCCAAGCTCGCGGCTGACATAATGGTGGAAGCTGTCGAGCCATTCCTCGGTCTGGAATCCGATCAGGTCGTAATCGAGCATCGAGCGCACCAGCCGCTCGTGGAACGGCAGCGAGACGAGCAGCCGCTGCGGCGGCCAGGGCGTGTGCAGGAAGAATCCCATCCGGTTGGCGAGGCCGCGCCGGCGCAGCCGCTGGCCGAGCGGGATCAGGTGATAATCGTGGACCCAGACGAGATCGTCGGGCTCGATCAGCGGCGCCAGCGTCTCGGCGAAGCGCTCGTTGACCCGCTCGTAGCCAGCGCCGAAGCTGCGGTCGAACTCGGCGAGATCGATCCGGTAGTGGAAGAGCGGCCAGAGCGTGCGGTTCGCATAGCCGTTATAATATTCGTCGACATCCTGCTCCTCGAGATCGACCGTCGCGGTGGTGACGCCCTCGATCCGCTGCATGTTGATCTGGCCGGTGAACTCCTCGGCGACGCCGCCCGACCAGCCGAACCAGATGCCGCCCGATTCCCTCAGCGCCGCCGCCAGTGCCACCGCCAGCCCGCCCTGCGCACCGCCCTCGCTGCGCGGACGCGGCGTCGAGACGCGGTTGGAAACCAGGATCAGGCGGGTCATCGGATCGCGCTCCAGGGTCGCGAGAGCAGGCTCGCGCAATTGATCAGGCCGACAAGCGAATAAGTCTGGGGAAAGTTGCCCCATAGCTCGCCGGTCTCGAAGTCGCTGTCTTCGGACAGCATGCCAGACGGCGTCAGCCGGTCGAGCATCGCGGTGAAGAGCCCGCGCGCCTCTTCGTGCCGGCCCACCAGATGCAATGCCTCGATATACCAGAAAGTGCAGAAATTGAAGGCCGTCTCCGGCCGGCCGAAATCGTCCTCCTCGGCATAGCGCAACATATATTGGCCGCGCTTGAGCTCCTTTTCGATCGCGGCGAAGCTGTTGACGAAGCGCGGATCGTCGGCATCGAGGAAGCGCATGTCGAGCATCTGGAGCAGGCTCGCATCGAGATCGCGATCGCCGAACGTCGCGGCAAAGCGCTGCTCGTCGGGCAGCCAGGCCCGCTGCTCGATCTTCTTGCGGATCGTGTCGGCGCGGCGCCGCCAGATGCGCGCGCGCCCGGCGAGCCCCAGCGCTTGCGCGATGTTGCCGAGGCGGTGGCAGCCCGCCCAGCACATCACCGCGCTGTAGGTATGGACGGCGGAGCGGGTGCGATATTCCCACAGGCCCGCGTCGGGCTTCGCATAGCGCTCCCAGGCAAGCTCGCCGACCCGCTCGAGCGGCGCGAAATCGTCTCGGGTCGAGGGGCGCAACAGCCGCTGGTCGAAGAAGGCCTGGGTGCTGGACAGGATGATCTGGCCGTAGGCGTCGTGCTGGATCTGGGTATAGGCGGCATTGCCGATCCGCACCGGCCCCATGCCGCGATAGCCGGCCAGCGCCTCGGCCTCGCGCTCCTCGAGCCGGGGCTCGCCCGAAACCGCGTAAAGCGGCTGGATATGGCCATCGCGGGCGTTGTCGACGATGTTGCGCAGATAGGTGAGATAGCCCTCCAGCACGTCGAGCGCGCCGAGCCGGTTCAGCGCCTGCACCGTATAATAGGCGTCACGGATCCAGCAGTAGCGATAGTCCCAGTTGCGGCCCGAATCGGGCGCCTCGGGAATCGAGGTGGTGAGCGCGGCGACGATCGCGCCGGTATCCTCGAACTGGCAGAGCTTGAGCGCAATCGCGGCGCGGATGACGACGCGCTGCCAGTCGAGCGGGATGGCGAGCCCGCGCACCCAGTTGCGCCAGTGGTCGCTGGTCTGGTGCAACATGCCCGAGAGCACCTGGGTGAGATTGCCGACGAACGGCTCGTCGGGGCCGAGGAAGAAATGGAGCGGCCGCTCGAGCCGGAACGGGCGGCCGTCGAGCAGGTGGATGATCGGCGCGTCGGTGGTCAGCCGCAATGGCTGCGGCGAGAGCAGGAAGCGGATATGATTGGTGCCGGTGGTGCGCGCCGCATCGGTCGCGCCCCAGTTGCGCGACGGGTTGATCGCCACCTTGACGCGCGGCGCGCCCGCGATCGGCCGGACGATGCGGATGAAGGCGACCGGGCGGTACATCCGTCCCGAGCGTTCGAAGCGCGGGCAGAAATCATAGACCTCGCACACGCCGCCCTGATCGTCGGTGAGGCGCGTGACCAGGATCGGCATGTTCTTGAGATAGCGGGGTTCGGCCGACACCTGCCCTTCGAGCGAGATCCGCCATTCACCGCGCGGCAGCGAGCCCTCGCCCGGCGCCGGATCGAGCAGCGCGCAGAACAGCGGGTCGCCGTCCACGCGCGGCTGGCAGGCCCAGACGAAGCCGGCCTTGCCGTCGATCAGCGCGCTGACCTGGCAGTTGCCGATCGGCCACAGGTCGAGACTGCTCATGCGACCGCCCCGTCGAGCCATGCGGCGGCGGCCTCGACCGAGGCGAGCCGATAGCGCGCCGCCGTCGCGCGCAGCGCGCCGACCAGCACGCCGGCCCCGCCGAGCCCGGCCGCGGCAGCGAAGCCGTGCTCGTCGGTCAGATCGTCGCCCACGAAGACGGGCGTGGCGCCTGCAAATCCCGGTTCCGCCATGAACGCCCTCAACGCGTCTCCCTTGTCGGCGCCGTTCGAGCGCAGCTCCGTCACCATCTTGCCGCGCTGGAGCGCGAGCCCGCAGGCTGCGGCGAGCTCGTCCATGAGCCGCCCGACCCGGTCCGCCTGCTCCGGCGCGCGCCGGTAATGGAGTGCGATTCCCGCCGGCTTTGTCTCCACGATCATCCCGTCAACGTTCGCGGCGAAGCTCTCGATCCGTCGACGCGCCCGATCGAGCCCGTCCGGCGGCGCGACCGCATGGCGCGAGCCGTCGGCGAGCCTCAGCTCGAGCCCGTGCGAGCCGGCGCAGGCGATCCCCGGCAGCGGCAGCCACCGCTCGAGATCGGCGAGCGACCGCCCGGAGACGATGACGAGCCGGCCATCGAGTCGCTCGCGAAGCGCGGCGAGGCGCGGGCCGAGGCGCGGCGACACGCGGATCGCCGACGGCGTCTCGGCGAGCTCGACCAGGGTGCCGTCGAAATCCAGGAACAGGGCGGCGCCCTCGAGCAGGCCCGAAGGCGGCGGCGGGAGATCGGGCATGGCGGCGGCGTTAGCGGAATGGCGGCGCGAGTGGAACCATCGCGTCAGTCCACCTCTTCGTCGGCCCCCACTCCCCACAGCGCGCTGGTGCGCACATAGCCGGCCTTGCCGCCGACATCGAAGCGGCACCAGCCGCCGCCGCAGCGGGAGACGCGGCCGACCACGCCCGGTTCGGCGCGATAGCGCATCGCCGCGTCATCGTCGGGCGAGGCGCGCATCGGCACGGGCGCCGGTCCGCGCACGATCGCGGTGCGCGTGTCGCTGAGCAGGTTGACCAGCATCCAGCCCTGCGTCCCGTCCGGATCCTCCACCTTGCGCCAGTTCTGGTAGACCTCGACGACGCGGATCGGCAGGTCGGCGCGCACGTAAAGCCAGATGCCGGGAAACTGGCGGCCCGGCCCGGTGCGCATCATCGCCCGGCTCGCCGAGATCGAGGCGAAATAGGGCGGCTGCCGGCGCGGCTGCGCGTCGGCCGGAATGGCGAATGCGAGGCCGAGCAGGGCCAGAACGGTCAGAATGCGCGCGACCATCCCCTCCTTCGCGTCCGCTCGCTCAGTCGCCCGTCCGGATGCGGTCGATGAGCTGCTTCACCGTGGGCACGAAGCCGTTCGAATAGAACGGATCGCGCTTGAAGCGGAAGGCCGAATGGCCGGCGAACATCAGGTTGCGCTCCACCGAACCGCCATGCGCGATGTCCTGCAGCGTCTTCTGGATGCAGAAGCTGCGCGGATCGGCGAGCCGCCCGGTCGAGTTCTTCTCATTGTCCGCCCAGGACGAGAACTGGCATTGCGATAGGCAGCCCATGCAGTCCGCCTGGTCGCGGCGGATCTGGTGCTTCTCCTCGGGGGTGACGAAGATCAGCGTCTCGTCGGGCGTCTTCAGCGCCTCGGTGAAGCCCTGCGCATACCATTGGCGGGCATGGAGCAGATCGCCCTTGGTGACCCAGTAATTCTTCTTGCCGAGCACGCCGACGTCGAGCTGGAAGCAATGATCGCCGAGCGGCTCCTTGGTGAAGGCGATCTGGCGCTGCGAGCGCGCCTCCAGGTTCTTGAGGAAGTCGTTGCGCACCGCCGAGCTGTAGAAGCCGGTCGGCGAGAAGCGGTGGAGCAGGACGTCGCCTTCCTCCAGCGTCAGCAGCCGCTGCTTCCATTCGTCGGAAATCGGGCTTTCGCGGGTGAGCAGCGGCCGGGTGCCGAACTGAAAGGCGATCTGCCCCAGCTCCTCATTGTCGATCCAGTGGGCCCATTCCTTGAGGTTCCAGACGCCGCCCGCCATCACGATCGGCAGGCTGTCGGGAATGCCGCCCTCGCGCATCGTCTCACGCAGCGCCTTGACGCGCGGATAGGGATCCTCGGGTCGCAGCGGGTCTTCGGCATTGGACAGGCCGTTGTGGCCCCCGGCGAGCCAGGGATCCTCGTAGACGACCGCGCCCAGCCATTCCGCCGCCTTGGAATAGGCCCGCCTCCAGAGCGCGCGGAAGGCGCGCGCCGAACTGATGATCGGCAGGTAGTTGACGCCGTAGGAGGCGGCGATCTCGGAGAGCTTGTAGGGCATGCCCGCGCCGCAGGTGACGCCGGCGACGAGGCCCTTGGTCCGTTCGAGCACGCCGTGCAGCACGCGCTGCGCGCCGCCCATTTCCCACAGCACGTTGATGTTGATCGCGCCCTTGCCGGAGGCGAT
Source organism: Sphingomonadales bacterium (assembly GCA_040255785.1). GTDB lineage: Bacteria > Pseudomonadota > Alphaproteobacteria > Sphingomonadales > Sphingomonadaceae > Allosphingosinicella. The sequence continues at coordinate 67,325 of JBDZVR010000009.1, read as the reverse complement.
GTCATACGCCTTGTGCACCTGCTGCACCGCGCCGTCGATCGCGTAGCGGATCAACTCCTCGTGCCGCTCGCGCCGGGTGAGCGCGTGATAGACCTGCGAGATGATGCGGCCCTCGGCGTCGTAGCTGTCCGCGTTGACCGCCGAGATGGTGCCGATTCCCCCGGCCGCCGCCCAGGCGCCTGAACTGCGATGATTGGTCGCCGAGACGCCCTTGCCTCCCTCGATCAGCGGCAGCACTTCCCGCCCCGCATAGAGGATAGGCTTGATACCCTTGAACATCGAACCTCCGATAAGCGCGCGCCGAATATAGGCCCATCACCGGGCCCGCGCAAAAGCTCATGCACCCCGTTCAGCAAGCCCGTTTGAGCGCCCGATTGCGTCACCATAAAGGCGCGCATAGGCGGCGATCATCTTCTTTTCGTCATAATGCGCGGCGGCCCGCTCGCGGTTGGCGGCGCCGATCGCGCGGCGCAGGGCGTTGTCGCCGGCGAGGCTGTCGAGCGCCGCGGCGAAGCCGGCCTCGTCCTCGGCCTCGACGATCAGCGGCCGGTTGTCCTCGGCGACGATCGCCGGCACGTCGCCGACCGCGGTCGCCACCACCGGCAGCCCCGCCGCCATCGCCTCGACCAGCGAGATCGGGAATTGCTCGCTGTCGGAGGAGAGCGCGAAAATGTCGAAATGGCCGATCCAGCGGGCCGGATCGGGCAGGAAGCCGGGCAACAGCAGCCGCGCCGCGACGCCGTGACGGGCGGCCTCGGCGGCGATCCGCTCGCTCTCCGGCCCCGCGCCGACGATCACCAGCCGCGCATTCCTCTCGCGCATCGCGGCGACGGCACGCACCAGCCGCGGCAGGTTCTTGACCGCGCGCAGCCCGGCGGCAGTGCCGATCACGATTTCGCCCGGGGCGCGGGTGAAGCCCGGAATCGCGCCGGGCTCCGGCGGCTTGCCGAAGCGCTCGACCGGCACGCCATTGGGGATTCGCGTCACCCGGCGGGGCGGCTGCACCCAATCCCACAGCGCGACCTCCTCCAGCCGGATCGAGGGCACGACAAGGCGGAAGGCGGCGGGCAGCCCGAGCCGGCGATAGAGGTTGCGGCGGACCTTCAGGCGATCGGCTTCATCCTCGTTGAACCCGTCCTCGTGGTGGACGAGCGGCGGCAGCTTCATCGCCCGGCCGAACAGCCGGCGCGCCATCACCGCATCGAACGCGCCCCAATTGTAGGTGAGGACGAGATCGAAGCCGCGCATGTAGCGCGCCAGCGCGCGCAGCCGGCCCGGGCCAGGCCGCCCGGCGAGCGGCGGCGCATCGCCGGGAAATTCCGCCGCGATCCCGGGCGCGATCGCGGCGCGCGCCTCGAGCCGGCCCGGCATGGCGGAAAGGATGGTATGCGTCGCCGCCGCGCCAAAGGCGTTCATCAGCCGCACAGCGCGCGCCTCCTTGCCGCCGGGCGAGAAGGTCGAATGACAATGCAGGATGCGAACCGCCATGCGGCTGCTTATGCCCGCCGATCGCGCGCGGGAACAGCGGCGGGAACAGCGATGGCGCGAGCGCGCCGGCGCGCCGCCGTGAAGTTCGTCGCCCGCTGGCGTCGTTGGTCGCTGTTCAATTGTGCCAACGGAACCGGGGCATAGGGCCCCGCGTATGGAGTTCATGAAGCGTAACAATAACTTGGCGGAGCTTGGCGCGCGCGCCGCGGCGCCTCGCCGGCTGTCGGTCGAGGAGAAGCTGATGCTGCTTCAGCTGCTCGAGCCGGAAGCGTGGAATCGGGCCGAGCTGTGCCAGCTTGCGACCGACTATGATCCGCGCGTGCGCAAATGGGCGCGCCTCGTCCTCGCCCTGGCCCGTGCCGGCGCCCGCCGCGAGGCCGCCTGAGAGAGGCCGATCCACGGCCGCAGCCAGGCGATCTCGCGGCCGGCCAGATAGAAGGCGAGGCAGGCCGCCACCGTCGCGGCGAGCAGCAGCGGCCAGGCGATCGCGAACGGCAGGCCGAGCGGCCGAATCGCCCAGCCGAGCCAGACGATCACCGTCTGGTGGAGCAGGTAGCAGGGAAAGACCGCCTCGGCCGCGCTCGCGCGCAGCGGATGATCGCGGTTGAGGTGGCGCTCGGCCAGCGCGGTGAGCGCCAGCGGCACCGCCCAGCCCATCGCCGCCGAGGCGGCGAGGATCAGCGCCGCGTTGACATGGCCGGGATCGGCCTCGCCCGGATATGCCGCCTCCGCCCACAGCAGCACCATCGCGCAGCCGAAAACGACCGGCAGCGCCGGGCGCACCGCGCGCGCCAGCGCCGGCCAGAGGGCGGGGGAGCGGGCGAGCGCGAAGCCGAGCAGGAAGGGCGGCGCGTAGGACAGGTGGCCGTGCCAGTCGGTCAGCAGATTGCCGCCCTGCGGAATCACGAACAGGATCGCAAGCCGGGCCAGCACGACCAGGGCGAGCGGGACGAACAGGACGCGGCTGCCCCGCGCCAGCCAATCGGGCAGCGCCGCCAGCCGCGCCAGCGCGCGCGACGGCAGCCAGACCAGGGCGGCGACGAGCGCCATCGTATAGGCCCAGAGATAATCGAGGAACCAGAGGTGCTCGACCCAGGTCCAGCGACCGGCGGCGAGCATCGCCCACCGATCGACGAGGAGGAAGCGCAGGAGCGAGCCCGCATGGCCCGCCTCCTGCGCGCGCACCCAGGTCTGCGGCGCGACGATCAGCGCCACGCCGAAGGCGAGCGGCAGCAGCAGGCGCAGGCTGCGCGCGCGGGCGAAGGCGATGGGATCGCCGAGCCTGGCGAGCAGCGCGCGCGAGGCATAGCCGGCGACGAGGAACAGGAGGCACAGCCGCCACGGCCGCACCAGCGCCAGCGGGTAGGCGATCCAGCCGGCGCGGTCGGCAGCGTGGACGACCCAGCCGCCCGGCGCGAAATACATGCTGACATGATAGGGTATGAGCACGGCGAAGGCGGCGATGCGCAGCCAGTCGAGCCCGAAATGGCGCGCGATGCGATCAGCTCCAACCGTCGCTACCTTGCCCACGCTCCGACTCGACATCGCCTGCCCGACCACGCCGCGCCACTATGTCGGCGCGGGCGAATGTGGCAGCCCGCAATCGCGGTTAACGCCGCACCGTCCCGCCGCGGGACGAAGCGCGAACGGCGCGCGGCCGCGCCCGCGAATCGCGCCGCGCCAGCGCGCGGACCCTCATCCAGTGCTGGCATCGCTCGCGGCTCGTTCCTAAACTGGGCAAAAGCCCCAGGGAGATGCCCGCGATGAAGACCCGCGCCGCCGTTGCGTTCGAACCGAACAAGCCGCTCGAGATCGTCGAGGTCGACCTCGACGGGCCGAAGGCGGGCGAGGTGATGGTCGAGATCATGGCGACCGGCATCTGCCATACCGACGCCTACACGCTGGACGGACTCGATTCCGAGGGGGTCTTTCCAGCGATCCTCGGCCACGAGGGCGCCGGAATCGTGCGCGAGACCGGCGCCGGGGTCACCAGCGTGAAGCCGGGCGATCACGTCATCCCGCTCTACACGCCCGAATGCCGCCAGTGCAAAAGCTGCCTCTCCGGCAAGACCAACCTTTGCACCGCCATCCGCGCCACCCAGGGCAAGGGGCTGATGCCCGACGGCACCAGCCGGTTCAGCTACAAGGGCCAGCCGATCTTCCATTACATGGGCTGCTCCACCTTCTCGAACTTCACCGTCCTGCCCGAGATCGCGGTCGCCAGGATCCGCGAGGACGCGCCGTTCGACACGAGCTGCTACATCGGCTGCGGCGTCACCACCGGCGTCGGCGCGGTGGTCAACACCGCGCAGGTAGGGGCCGGCGACAATGTCGTCGTGTTCGGGCTCGGCGGCATCGGGCTCAACGTCATCCAGGGCGCGAAGATGGTGGGCGCAGGCCGGATCGTCGGCGTCGACATCAACCCGGCGCGCGAGGAATGGGGCCGCCGCTTCGGCATGACCGACTTCATCGACGCCAGGAACAAGTCGCGCGAGACGCTGATCGCCGAGATTGCGGCGCTGACCGATGGCGGCGCGGACTTCACCTTCGATGCCACCGGCAATGTCGAGGTGATGCGCACCGCGCTCGAGGCCTGCCACCGCGGCTGGGGCACGAGCGTGATCATCGGCGTCGCCGAGGCGGGCCGGGAAATCGCCACCCGCCCGTTCCAGCTCGTCACCGGCCGCGTCTGGAAGGGCACCGCCTTCGGCGGCGCGCGCGGGCGCACGGACGTGCCGAAGATCGTCGACTGGTACATGTCGGGCAGGATCGCGATCGACCCGATGATCACCCACCGGCTGACGCTGGAGGAGATCAACAGGGGCTTCGACCTGATGCGTTCCGGCGAGAGCATCCGAAGCGTCGTCGTCTACTGACGGCGCGGCCGGCGGAACCCCGTTCCAGCGAAAGGAGACCCATGTTCAGCCACATCATGGTCGGCGCCAGCGACCTCGAACGCGCGCGCAGCTTCTACGACGCCCTGTTCGCCGCGACCGGCGGCAAGCCGGGCAGGATGGATGAGAAGGGCCGGCTCATGTATTTCCACCGGGGCGGCCTGTTCATGGTGACGCGGCCGATCAATGGCGAGCCGCCGACCCCGGCCAATGGCGGCACGATCGGCTTCGCGATGGAGAGCGAGGCGGAGGCCGACGCCTGGCACAAGGCCGGCCGCGAAAATGGCGGCACCGCGATCGAGGAGCCGCCAGGCTACCGCCAGGGATCGTTCGGCCCGCTCTACCTCGCCTATCTGCGCGATCCCGACGGCAACAAGCTGTGCGCGCTCTACCGCAAGCCTGTCGCCTGAGCAGGAAGATGACGATGGACACGCTGTCGGTCAGCAAGAGCCACGGCGGCACGCTCCACGTCGTGCGCCACGCCAGCCATGAAACCGGCACGGACATGACCTTTTCGGTCTTCCTGCCGCCGCAGGCCGCCGCGGGCGCGCGGCTGCCGGTCGTCTGGTATCTCTCGGGCCTCACCTGCACCCACGCCAATGTCACCGAGAAGGGCGAATATCGCGCCACCTGCGCCGATCTCGGCCTGGTCTTCGTCGCACCCGACACCAGCCCGCGCGGCGAGGGCGTGCCGAACCACGCCGATTACGATCTCGGCCAGGGCGCCGGCTTCTACGTCGATGCGACCGAGGCGCCCTGGGCGAGCCACTATCGCATGTGGTCCTATGTGCTGGAGGAATTGCCGCGGGTCGTCGCCTCGGCCTTTCCGGTCGATCTCGAGCGGCAGGGGATCATGGGCCATTCGATGGGCGGCCACGGCGCGCTCACGCTTGCGCTCGCCAATCCCGGCCGGTTCCGCGCGTGCAGCGCCTTCGCGCCGATCTGCGCGCCGAGCCGGGTGCCGTGGGGCGAGAAGGTGCTCGGCCATTATCTCGGCGCGGAGCGGACGCGCTGGCGGCGGCACGACGCGGTCGCGCTGATCGAGGACGGGGCGCGCCTTCCCGAGCTGCTCGTCGACCAGGGCGAGGCCGACGAATATCTCGACCGCCAGTTGCGGCCGGACCTGTTGCGCGCGGCCTGCGCCGACGCCGGCATCGCGCTGACGCTGCGCATGCAGCCGGGCTACGACCACAGCTATTATTTCATCTCGACCTTCATGGCCGATCAGCTGCGCTGGCACGCCGCGCGGCTCGGCTGAACGCCGCGCGGCTGACCATCGGGGGCGCTCAGGCCATTGCCAGCGCCCGCCCGGCGAGCCGCCGGAAGGCCGTGGCCGCGCGCGCAACCTCCGCCGCCGACACGCAGCGCGCATCATCATCGGCGACGTGGTGGAAGCGGTGGATGCCGAACACGCCCGCGACGAGCGGATAGCCCGCCGCGATCACATTGCCGAGCTCGCCGGCCGAAAGCGCCTCGCTCGAATAGGGCGCTTCCAGCCCGCACAGGCCGGCGAACGTCTCGCGCGCGGCCGCCAGCAGCGGCGGGCTGACGACGAGGAAGCGCTGCGGGTCGCTGCTCGGCAGCGGGCGCATCTCCCCCACCGCCTCGTGCCAGTCGGACGCGGCGAGGTTCGCGCCCAGATGCAGCCAGAAGGCGGTTGCGGCCGGGCGCGGCGCGATCGCGCGCAGCATCTCCTCCGCGCCCAGATATTCATATTCGTGGCCGCTGTTCGCGATGAAGGCGAGGTTGAAGCCGCCCTGCGTCGCGCTCGCCCAGCGGGCCAGCGCGAGCCAGGTCGCGACGCCGCCGCCGCGCTCGCCGGCGCAGGTGAACCAGCCCGAGCGCGGCGTCGAAACGACCAGCCAGCGCCGCGCGCCGCGCTCGATCCGTCCGATCAGGTTGAAGGCCGGCCGCCGGCCGCTTTCTCCGGCGAGGTGCAGCGTCGCCCGCGCGCCGCGCGCCGCGGCGGCGAGGAAGGGCGCGGCGTCGGCCGGCGCGAGCAGCGCGACCGGGCCGGGGAAAAGCGGCGCGCGCCCATCGCTGTTGAGCGCGATTACCCTGCCGGTGGGGCCGTTGGTCACCGCCACCACGGCGCGCGCGCCGGCGGCGAAGGCCGCAGCGATCGGCCGGCGGGCGCCCGGCGCGAGCATCGTCGACCAGCGCCTGAACGGCAGGTCGACGAGCGCGATCGCCCCGGCGAGCGACGCGGCGGCATGGCCCCCGCCATCCACCCGGACAAGCGGCCCGGAAACGCCCGCGGGTGGCGTCGACCGCACGATCGGCTGCGGCCAGACCCCGGCGCGCGCTGCGCCGGAGATCAGCTCGCAGCGTTCGGCCGCGAAGAAGGGGACCGATATCGCCTGCCGCTCGGTCGCGAATCCCAATCGGCCAAGCTCGGCGTCGAGCCATTCGCCGCAGGCCATGTCGCCCGGACCGCCCGCCGCCTTGCCGCCGAAGCCGATATAGCGGGCGAGATCCGCCGCGACCGATGGCCGCGCGTCCATCTCGCCGGGCGCCGCCATCGCCGCGCCGGACGCCGGCAGCGACGCCGGCAGCGCGGCCGCGCCGAGCAGGAAGTCGCGCCGGTTCGCCCCGCTCGCCATCTTTGCCCTCCCGCCCGCCGGCATTGATATTCACGCGTGAGTGAATGTATTGACCGCGCCAGCGACTGGCAACAGCGACAAGGGGAAGGCATGGCGAGGCTGATCCGGATGCTGGCGGCGCTGGCCGTGCTCTCGCTCGCCGTCGGCGCGCCCGCCGCCGCCGATCCGCCGGTGCTCGCTCGCCCGGTCGCACAGGTGGCGCAAGGCCGCCTCGTCGGCGTCGCCGACGACGGCATTCGCGCCTTCAAGGCCATCCCCTATGCGCTGCCGCCGGTCGGGGCGCGACGCTGGCGGCCGCCCGCGCCGCCGCTGGCATGGCGCGGGACGCGTGACGCCGCAGATTTCGGCCCGAGCTGCGTCCAGCCGCCGGTGCCGCCGGCCAGCATCTATTTCGATCCGCCCGCCGCGATGAGCGAGGATTGCCTGACGCTCAACGTCTGGACGCCGGCCGACGCGCGCGGCGCGCCGGTGATCGTGTGGATTCACGGCGGGTCGCTGCGCATCGGCGGCAGCGCCGAGCCGCTTTACGACGGCGCCGGCTTCGCGCGGCGCGGCATCGTCTTCGTCTCGGTCAACTATCGCCTCGGCGTGCTCGGCTGGCTCGCCCATCCCGGGCTCAGCGCCGAATCGCCCGATCGGGTCTCGGGCAATTATGGCCTGCTCGACCAGATCGCCGCGCTGCGCTGGGTGCGCGACAATATCGCCGCGTTCGGCGGCGATCCCGCCAACGTGACGGTGATGGGGGAATCGGCCGGGGCGCTCAGCGTCACCTACCTGCTCGCGAGCCCGCTCGCGGATGGCCTGTTCGCCAGGGCGATCATGCAGAGCACCAACATCCGCGCCTTTCCGGAGCTGAGCCGCGGCGCCTACGGCCTGCCTTCCGCCGAGGAGATCGGGCGGCGCCTCGCCACGCGCCTTGGCGCGCGCGATCTCGCCGCGCTCAGGGCGATGGACGCGCGGGACCTCACCCGCGCCGCGACCGAGGCCGGCTTCCTGCCGCAGGGGACGATCGACGGCCGGGCGCTGCCGGCGCAGATCGCCGATCTGCTCGACGCCGGCCGGCTGGCGCGCGTGCCGGTCATCGCCGGCTTCAACATGGGCGAGATCCGCACCTTGCGCTCGCTGATGCCGCGCCCGCTTCCTGACGCCGCCGCCTACGAGGCGGCGATCCGCCGCCGCCACGGCGCCAACGCCGGCGCCTTTCTCGCCCGCTATCCGTCGTCGAATGTCGAGGAGAGCCTGCTCGCCGCGCTGCGCGACGCCGTCTTCGGCTGGTCGGGCGAGCGGATCGCGCGCACGCAGGCCGCGCGCGGCATTCCGGCCTGGTTCTACCTTTTCGACCATTGCTACCCGGCCGCCCGGGCGCGCGACCTGTGCGCCTTCCACGCCGCCGAGCTGCCCTACCTGTTCGGCCATGTCGGCAGGGCCGGCGCGCTGCCGCCCAACTGGCCCGCGCCCGAGGGCCCGCGCGAGGCCGCGCTCGCACAGGTGATGATGGATTACTGGGTGGCTTTCGCCCGCGACGGCGACCCGAATGGCCCCGGCCGTCCGCTCTGGCGCCCCTATGGCGCGGACCAGGCCTTCATGCGCTTCGCCGACCGGCCGGCCCCCGGCGCCGACCCGCTTCCCGGCATGTTCGAGCTCCATGAAGCCCATGTTCGCGCCCAGCGCGCCGCCGGCCGCCAGTGGTTCCTGAATGTCGTCGCCGAGCCGACCCCGGCGACGGTGCCGCGCCACCGCTAGCTCTGGCGGAGGACGAGCGCCAGGCGCCCGGGTGCGTGCCACGCCCGCCGCCGCGCGGCGTCAGCCGGCGAGCGCCTCCGCCTGTTCGGCGAGGGCGAGCCAGCGCTCCTCCGCCGCCTCGCGCTCGGCCCGCGCGGAAGCGATCGTCTCGGTCAGCGCCTCGAACAGCCTGGGATCGCGCGCATAGAGCGTCGGATCGGCGAGCGCCGCCTCGTCGCGGGCGATCGCCGCCGAAAGCTCCTCGATCCGCGCCGGCAAAAGCTCGAGATCGCGCTGGTCCCGATAGGAAAGCTTGCGGCGCCGCGGCGGCGGCCCGGCGGGCTGGCTCGCCGCCTCCTCGCGCGCGCCCTTCGCCCTCGCGCGCGCCGCGCGCTCGCCCGCCTCGCGTCGGCGCTTGCGCTCCCAGTCGGCATAGCCGCCGGCGACGATATCCACCTTGCCGGAGCCGTCGAGGCCGAGCGTGATCGTCACCGTGCGGTCGAGGAAGTCGCGGTCGTGGCTGACGAGGAGGACGGTGCCGTCATAGTCGGCGATCACTTCCTGGAGCAGGTCCAGCGTCTCCATGTCGAGGTCGTTGGTCGGCTCGTCGAGCACGAGCAGGTTCGAGCGCCGCGCGAATTCGCGCGCGAGCAGCAGCCGCGAGCGTTCGCCACCCGAGAGCGAGCCGACCTTCGCATCGACGAGGCCGGGATCGAACAGGAACTCCTTCAGATAGCCCCGCACGTGCTTGCGATGGCCGCGCACGTCGATCCAGTCGCCGCCGTCGGCGAGGATGTCGCGCACACGCTTGTCGGGATCGAGCAGCTTGCGCTGCTGGTCGATCATCACGCCGTTCAGCGTCTTCGCGCGCGTCACCGTGCCCTCGTCGGGCGCGAGCTCGCCGGTGAGCAGCCTGAGCAGCGTCGTCTTGCCCGCGCCATTGGCGCCGACCACGCCGATCCGGTCGCCGCGCTGGATGCGCAGGGTGAAGTCGCGGATGATCACGCGATCGCCAAAGCGCTTCGACACGCCCTCGGCGTCGATCACCATCCTGGAGCGCACCTCGTCATTTTCGAGCGCGAGCCTGGCGGTGCCGGCCGGGCCAAGCATCGCCGCGCGCGCGGCGCGCATTTCGTGCAGCCTGGCGAGCCGGCCCTGGTTGCGCCGCCGCCGCGCGGTGACGCCGCGCTGGAGCCAGTGGAGCTCCAGCTTCAGCCTGGCATCGAGCTTTTCGGCGGCGCGCGCTTCCTCCTCATAGACCCTCTCGGTCCAGGCCTCGAAGCCGCCATAGCCGATCTCGGCGCGACGCAGCTGGCCGCGATCGAGCCACAGGCAGGACCGCGTGAGCCGCGCGAGGAAGGTGCGGTCGTGGCTGATCACGATGAACGCACCGGTGTAGCGGCCCAGCCAGTCCTCCAGCCACTCGATGCCGGCGAGGTCGAGATGGTTGGTCGGCTCGTCGAGCAGCAGCACGTCCGGCTTCGCGGCGAGCGCGCGGGCGATCGCAGCCCGCCGCCGCTCGCCGCCCGAGGCGGTCCGGGCCTCGCGCGCAAGGTCGAGCCCGATCCGGTCGGCGATCGCCTCCACCTCGTGCGCCTCCGCCTCGCCCGCGAGCGCGAAATCGCGCAGCGTGGCGAAGGACGAAAGGTCCGGATCCTGCTCCAGCAGCACGACCTTCGTCCCCGGCTGGATGGCGCGGCGGCCCTCGTCGGTCTCGATCCGATCGGCAAGGCATTTCAGCAAGGTCGTCTTGCCGGCGCCGTTGCGACCGATCAGCGCGAGCCGGTCGCGCTCGCCGACGAACAGGTCGATGCCGCGGAACAGCCAACCGGCGCCCTGGACCAGGCCGAGATTTTCGTAGGCGAGAACGGGTGCGGACATGGCGCGCGACATAGGGGCGCCGCGCCCGCTCGTCACCCCCGGGCGGCCGAAGCGCGGCCCGCGCTGTTGCCCCCTTTCCCCGCTCCGGTCGCGGGAGGGGGCAGGGTGCGGGTGCCGGACGTCAGCGCATATCCGCGCGGCGGCGGAGGATCGATTCGACCTCGGCGTGGTCGCTCAGCTTGTCGACGTCGATTCCCGCCTCGGCGTCGGGCAGTTCAACCAGCCGCACCGACACGCCGGCGCGCTCGCCGACGCGGTCGAGCGCCGCCTGCAGCGAAATCGTGCGCGTCGCGGCACGCACGGCGAGGCCGAGGCCGAAATGGCGCAACAGCTTCAGCGGCCGCTTCCGGTCGGCCTCGATGCGCCGGTAAAGATCGAGCGCGGCGCGAGCGCGCGGGCTGGCGAGCGCGAACAGGTTGGCGCCGGTATAGGCGCCGCCGCGAAACTCCTGCCAGGTGCGCCGGTTGGCGGGATAGGCAGCCCGCATCACCCGCCGTTCGACCGCCCCGAAGGCGACGTCGGCGCCGGCGACGCCGGACAGAAACCGCTCGATCGTCGCCACGGTGAGCAGCGGATGATCGGCCGTCGTCACCAGGATCGGGAAGGGCGCGAGCGGCCCGCCCGCCACCGCCTCGATGCTGTCCGCGAGGCTCGTCCGGCTTTCGTGAAAGGCGACCCGCGGATCGGCGGCGAGCCAGGCCTGGGCGCCCGCGGCCAGCGGCTGCGTGTCCTGCGCGAGGACCAGCACGCGCGCCACCGAGGGCGCGGCGAGCAGCGCGCGCGCGACGCGGCCGATCATTGCCTCGCCGGCGACCGGCACCACTGCCTTGGCGGCAACCCCGAAGTGGCGCGCGAGCGGATCGCCGCCGGCGCGCTCGCCGGCCATCACGATCGCCGTCCAGTGCCCGCTCTCGGTCACCCGCCTGCCTTCCCTCGTCGCTGCAGCGAGACGGCTCCCTTGCACGCCGGCTTGCGCCCGGCAAGCGGCTCAGCCGAGCTGGCGGTAAACGAACAGCGCGGCCAGCACCCAGGCGCCGCCGCCGAGCCAGGCGGCGAGCACGTCGCTCGGCCAATGGACGCGCAGGTAGATGCGGGCGATCCCGATCGCGACGCTGAGCGCACCGGCAAGCGCAAGCAGCAGCGCGCGCAGCGCCGCCGGCGCGCCGGCGGTCATCAGTTCCGCGCCGATCAGCAGCATCACCATCGCCATCAGCCCGTGGCCGCTGGGGAAGCTCGAGCTGAACGTCGGCACGCCATGCGCGTGCGCGGGCGGCCGCTCGCGCCGCACGATCCGCTTGAGCAGGACGACGACGAGCCGCGAGGCGAGGCTGACGACGAAGAAGAGCACGGCGGCGCGCCAGGCGCCGGCGACCACGAGCCCCGCGGTGCCGGCGAGCAGGTAGATCAGCCGCACCGTGTCGCCGCCGAGCGCACTGAAATCGTGCATCGCCGAATCGAGCCTTGTTGCCGGGACGAGCGGCGGCATCGCCGCCAGCAACCGCTCGTCGATCGCCCGGCACCAGCCGCGCGCCACCGCCAGCGCGACCAGGGCGAAGCCTGCCGCGCAGGCGATCGCGCCGATGGCGAGGCCGGTCGCCGGCATCAGTCCCGCCGTGCCGCGCGCACGCCGGCGCGCCGGCGCGGCCGGGGCGGCGCCGGCCCTTGCCCATGTCGTGAATTCACCCGCCTATTCATGACCTATTCAATGCCATCTGTTAAGGACGCTTGCGATCGGCTGGATTTTTGCCAGAGTCTGGAAGTTGATGCGCTTCGCCCTTGTCCTCGCCCTCGTGGCGACACTCTATCCTGCGCTGCCCGCCGATGCCCAGCAGCGGCGGCCGCGGCTGTCCGCGACTCGCGGCGAGCAGGTCGAGGCCTATCGCCAGGCGCGGCAGGGCGAAATCCTTTCCCTGCCCGAGATCCGTGCCCGCGTGCAGGTGCGCGGCGCCGACTTCATCGGCGCCGATTTCGACGGCCACGTCTATCGGCTCAAATATATGCGCGGCGCCGAGGTGATCTGGATCGACGTCGATGCCCGCACCGGCCAGGTCGTCGGCCGCCAGTAGGGCGGGCGTGGAATTGGCGCGCGTGCGCTGCTATCTCATCACCGCGTGACATCCGGCGGCCGCGACGCGACATCATGGCCTGCCGCAACGAAGGGACTTGAGCATGCGGGTGCTGATCGTCGAGGACGAGCCCAATCTGGGCCGCCAGCTGAGGGCGACCCTGGAAGGCGCGGGCTATGCGGTCGATCTCGCCACCGACGGCGAGGACGGCCATTATCTGGGTTCGACCGAGACCTATGACTCGATCATCCTCGATCTCGGCCTGCCCGAAATCGACGGCCTCACCGTCCTCGACCGCTGGCGCAAGGAGGGCATCAGGGTTCCGGTGCTCGTGCTCACCGCGCGCGACAGCTGGTCGGACAAGGTGGCCGGGCTCGATGCCGGCGCGGATGATTATCTCGCCAAGCCGTTCCAGACCGAGGAGCTGATCGCGCGGCTGCGCGCGCTGATCCGCCGCGCCTCGGGCAATGCCAGCTCGGAGCTCATCGCCGGCGACGTCCGGCTCGACACCCGCTCGGGCAAGGTGACCCTCGCCGGCGAGCCGGTGAAGCTGACCGCGCAGGAATACAAGCTGCTCTCCTACCTGATGCACCACAAGGGCAAGGTGGTCAGCCGCACCGAGCTGATCGAGCATATCTACGACCAGGATTTCGACCGCGATTCGAACACGATCGAAGTGTTCGTGACGCGCATCCGCAAGAAGCTGGGGCCGAACGTCATCACCACCATCCGTGGCCTCGGCTACAGCCTTGAGGATCCGTCGGCCTGAGCGGCGATCCGGGCCCGCCGCCGCCATCTCCGTCCGTGCGCGGCCGCGGCCGGGTGATCCTCGCCGCCCTGTTCGTTCTGGTCGCGCTCGGGCTGTGCGCCGCTGGCGTCGCGCTGCGCGACACGGCGACGCCCTGGCTCGGCCGCGGCCTGTTCGTCGCCGGCCTCCTCCTGCTCGGCCGCGTGATCTGGCGCATGCTGCGTGGCGCGCGGGGCGAGACGGACCGCGCGCCCGGCTCGCTCGCCCGCCGCATGATCGGCGTGTCGGTGCTGTGGATCGTGCTGTTGCTCGGCCTCGGCGGCTTCGCGCTCGACCGGCTGCTGACCTCGGCGGTGACCAGCAATTTCGATGCCCAGCTCGATTATGTGCTGACCGCGATGATCGCCTCCTCGGACATCGGGCCGGACGGAGAGGTCTATTTCACCCGGCAGCCGGCCGACCAGCGCTTCCTCGAGCCCTATTCGGGGCTCTACTACCAGATCACCGCGCCCGGCTTCGATCCCTTCCCGTCGCGCTCCTTGTGGGATCGCCGCCTTTCGGTCCAGCGCAGCCATGTCGATACCGAGCCGCACGCTTATGACAGCGCGGAGTTTCCCGAGGACAAGCTGCGCGTGATCGAGCGCGACGTGCGCCTGCCCGGCTCGAACGTGCGCTGGCGCTTCCAGGTGGCGCAGAGCCGCAGCGCGCTCGACGCCCAGATCGGCGTGCTGCGTCGCACGCTCGTGCGCTCCTTCGGCCTGCTCGGCCTCGGGCTCACCGCGCTGGTGTTCATCCAGGCGGTCTACGGGCTCTGGCCGCTGCGGCGGGTGCGCCGCGCGATCGTCGCGATCCGGTCGGGCGAGAAGGCGCGGATCGACGAGCGGCTGCCGCGCGAGATCGCGCCGCTGGTCGACGAGCTCAACGCGCTGCTCGAACATAACGAGAAGCAGGCCGAGGAGGCGCGGCGGCACGCCGGCAACCTCGCCCACGCGCTCAAGACGCCGCTCACCGTCATCAACAACGAGGCGATGGCGCACAGCCCCAACCTGCCCGAAACCGTCATCCGCGAGGCGCGCGCGATGCGCCGCCAGGTCGATCATCACCTCGCCCGCGCCCGCGCCGCCGGCCGCCGCTCCTCGGCGCAGTCGCGCGCGCTGGTGTGGGATTCGCTCGAGGCGGTCGAGCGCGCGGTGACCCGCATGTACGAGAATGTCACGGTCGATCTCGCCGGCGACAGGCATGCGGTGGCGCGCGCCGAGCGTCAGGATCTGGACGAAATGGTCGGCAACCTGATCGAAAATGCCGCCAAATACGGCCATGGCCGCGTCTTCGTGACGGTGAGCGCGAGGGGCGACTGGGTGGAGATCGAGGTCGAGGACGATGGTCCCGGCATCCCGGAGGCCGAGCGCGACGCGATCTTCGGGCGCGGCAAGCGGCTCGACACCGACAAGCCCGGCACCGGGCTCGGCCTCGGCATCGTCCGCGATGTCGCCGAAATCTACGGCGGCAGCGTGAGCCTGGAGGAAAGCGAGGATCTCGGCGGGCTGCTCGCCCGGCTGCGCCTGCCGATCGCCGAGCTTACCGCGCTCGCCCCGCCGGGCGGACGCACCGGGCTGGTCCTGCCCTCGTCGCGCCGCAAGCCGCCCCCGGGATAAGCCCCGCCTCTTGCCTTTGCGCGGCGGGCGGCGCACAGCGCGCCGCGACATGAGTGCCACCGTTCATCCGATCGGCGCCGCGCGCGCGCCGTCGCTCGAGCCGATGATCCACCTGGTCGCGGCCGACCTCAATCATGTGAACGCGGTCATCCTCGAGCGGATGCAGAGCGAGGTCTCGCTGATCCCCGAGCTCGCGGGCCACCTGATCGCGGGCGGCGGCAAGCGGATGCGGCCGATGCTCACCCTCGCCTGCGCGCGACTGCTCGACTATCAGGGCACGCGCCATCACAAGCTCGCCGCCGCGATTGAGTTCATCCACACCGCGACCCTGCTCCACGACGACGTGGTCGACAGTTCGGGCCTCAGGCGCGGCCGGCGCACCGCCAACGTCATCTGGGGCAATCCGGCGAGCGTGCTGGTCGGCGACTTCCTGTTCTCGCGCAGCTTCGAGCTGATGGTGGAGGATGGCAGCCTCAAGGCACTCAAGATCCTGAGCAGGGCCTCCAGCGTGATCGCCGAGGGCGAGGTCAACCAGCTCACCGCCCAGCGCCGGATCGAAACGCAGGAGGAGCATTATCTCGAGATCATCGCGGCCAAGACCGCCGCGCTCTTCGCCGCCGCCTGCCGGATCGCGGCGGTCGTCGCCGAGCGCGAGGAGGCGATCGAGGAAGCGCTCGACACCTATGGCCGCAATCTCGGCGTCGCCTTCCAGCTCGTCGACGACGCGATCGACTATGTCTCGGACGCGAAGACGATGGGCAAGGGCGTCGGCGACGATTTCCGCGACGGCAAGGTGACGCTGCCCGTCATCCTCGCCTATGCGCGCGGCACCGACGAGGAGCGCGCCTTCTGGCGCGAAGCCATGGCCGGCCGCCGGATCGGCGACGACGATCTCGCCCATGCCACCCGCCTGCTCGAGCGGCACGAGGCGATCGCCGACACGCTCGAACGCGCGCGGCTCTACGGCCGCCGCGCGATCGACGCGCTCGGCCCCTTCCCGGCCAGCCGCGCCAGGTCAGCTCTCATCGAGGCGGTCGAGTTCGCGATCGCCCGCGCCTATTGATGGGCCGCCGGCCGCTCAAGAGCGGGCTCGACCGGATCGGCCCGTTCCATCCCTATCTGGTGTTCGCGGCGGTGGCGTTGCTCGACATCGCCGCCGCGGCCGCGATCGTGACGGCTTTCCTGTGGGCGTGCGACAAGATCGAGGATTTCATCGCTCCGGGCGGCACCGATTGGTTGCCGTTCTGAACGCCGCGCCGGCGGCGACCGGCCGCGGCCTGCGCGGCGAGATCGGCGCGATGGCGGGCCTCGCCTGGCCGCTGATCCTCGGCGGCTTCGCGCAGATGGCGATCAACACCGTCGACGTGCTGATCCTCGGCCGCTACGACGTCGCCGCGCTCGCCGCCTCGGCGCTGGCGCTCAACCTGCTGTGGGCGATGGTGATTTTCGGGCTTGGCGTCGTCACCGCCGCGGCGCCGCTGATCGCCGCCGAACGTGGAAGGCGCCCCCATTCGGTGCGCGACGTGCGCCGCACCGTCCGCCAGGCCGGCTGGACCGCCGCCTTCGTCTGCCTGCCGATCTGGCTTGCGACCTGGCACGCCGAGGCGCTGTTCGCGCTGCTCGGGCAGGAGCCGGCGCTGTCGCGCGCCGCCGCCGGCTTCCTGCGCATCGCGATGTGGGGCGCCCTGCCCTTCCTGCTCTATGCGGTGCTGCGGCTCTATGTCACCGCGCTCGAACGGCCGATCTGGGGCCTGGTCGTGACCTTGCTCGGCGTCGCCTTCAACGCGCTTTCGTGCTGGACGCTGGTGTTCGGCCATTTCGGCTTTCCCGCGCTCGGCCTCACCGGCGCGGCGATCGCCAATCTGCTCGCCAATTCCTTCCTGTTCTTCGCCATGGCCGCGGTGGTGACGCTGGCGCGCCCGTTCCGGCGCTACCGGCTGTTCGGCCGCTTCTGGCGCTCGGACTGGCCGCGCTTTCGCGAGCTGCTGCGGCTCGGCGCGCCGATCGGCGTCACGCTGGCGCTCGAGATCACGATCTTCAACGCGGCCGTCTTCCTGATGGGGCTGATCGGCCGCGCGCCGCTCGCCGCCCATGCGATCGCGATCCAGATCGCCGCGCTCGCCTTCCAGCTTCCGTTCGGCATCGCCCAGGCGGCGACGGTGCGGGTCGGCCTGTTCCACGGCCGCGGCGACGCCGTCGGCGTGGCCCGCGCCGGCCATGCCGCGATCATCCTGGGGCTCGGCGCGGCGATCCTGCTCTCGCTCGGCATCGCGCTCGGCCGCGAATGGCTCGCCGGCCTGTTCCTCGGACGCGAGAGCGAGGCGGATCGGCTGGTCTTCGATCTCACCGTCAGCTTCCTGTGGGTCGCCGCGCTGTTCCAGCTCTTCGACGCCACCCAGACGATCGGCGCCGGCATGTTGCGCGGCATTCAGGACACGCGCTGGCCGATGGCCTTCGCCGCCTTCGGCTATTGGGTGGTCGGGATCGCGGTCGCGGTCTGGCTTGGCTTCTTCACGCCGCTGCGGGGCGTCGGCATCTGGCTCGGCCTGGCGAGCGGGCTGGGCGTGGTCGCGGCGATGATGCTCGCACGCTGGGCGCTGCGCGAGCGATTGCGGCTGGGGCGCGCGGCTTGAGCGCGCTGCCGATCGAGGCCGTCCTTCCCGCCCTGCTCGCGGCGCTGCGCGAACGCCCCAATGCCGTGCTCGTCGCGCCGCCCGGCGCCGGCAAGACCACCGCCGTCGCGCCCGCCTTGCGCGCCGAGCCCTGGTGCGAGGGCGAGATTCTCCTGCTCTCCCCGCGCCGCCTCGCCGCGCGCGCGGCGGCCGAGCGGATGGCCGAGCTGGCCGGGGAGCGACCCGGCGAGACGATCGGCTATGCGACCCGGCTCGACAGCAAGCGCTCGGCGCGCACCCGGATCACCGTCGTCACCGAGGGCATATTCGCGCGGCGCATCCAGGCCGATCCCGAACTGGCGGGCGTCTCGGCGGTGCTGTTCGACGAATTCCACGAGCGCAGCCTCGACAGCGACTTCGGCCTCGCCCTCGCGCTCGATGCGCAGGACGCGCTCCGGCCCGACCTGCGCCTCGTCGCGATGTCGGCGACGCTCGACGGCGCGCGCGTGTCGGCGCTGATGGGCGACGCGCCGGTGATCGAGAGCGCAGGGCGCGGCTTTCCGGTCACCGTCACCCATCTCGGCCGCCGCGCCGAGGCGCGGATCGAGGACGAGATGGCGGTCGCGATCCGCCGCGCGCTCGCCGAGGAGGAGGGCGACCTGCTCGCCTTCCTGCCCGGCGTCGCCGAGATCGAGCGCACCGCCGGGCGGCTCGCGCCGCTGCCCGGCGGCATCCGCCTCCACCGGCTGCACGGCGGCCTCGACCCCGTCGAGCAGCGCGCCGCGATCGCGCCCGCGCCGCCCGGCACCCGCAAGATCGTCCTCGCCACCTCGATCGCCGAGACCAGCCTGACGCTGGACGGCGTGCGGATCGTCGTCGATTGCGGGCTCGCGCGCAGGGCGCGCCACGACCGCGCCGCCGGCCTTACCCGGCTCGTCACCGAACGCGCGAGCCAGGCCGCCGTCGCGCAGCGTGCCGGGCGCGCCGGCCGGCAGGCGCCGGGCCGCGTCTATCGCCTTTGGGAGGAGGCGGCGACGGCGGCTCTCCCCCGCTTCGACCCGCCGGAGATACTGGAGGCCGATCTGTCCGCGCTCGTGCTTGATTGCGCGCTCTGGGGCGTCGCCGATCCGCGCAGCCTGCGCTGGCTCGATCCGCCCCCCGCCGCCGCGATCGAGGAGGCGCGCGCCCGGCTCACCGCGCTGGGAGCGCTGGACGACAACGCCCGCCCGACCCCGCATGGCCGCGCCATCGCCGCGTTGCCGCTGCCGCCCAGGCTCGCGCACATGCTGATCGAGGCCGAGGCGCGCGGCTGGGGCGAGACCGCCGCCGAGGTCGCGGTGCTGCTCTCCGAGCGCGGGCTCGGCGGGAGTGATGCCGATCTCGAATTGCGGCTCAGGCGCTGGCGCGGCGAGAGGGGCCGGCGGGCCGAGGCCGCCCGCGGCCTCGCGCGAAGCTGGCTCGCGCTGGCCCGCGCTTCCCGGGCGAAGTCGCGCGGCGCGTCGCGAGCCGAATCGAGCGGCGGGCAAGGCGGCGGACCGCGCCGGCGTCCCGCCACTTCGCCCGGCGCGGGCGGCGATGTCGGCGGATGCATCGCGCTCGCCTTTCCCGACCGGGTGGCGAAGCGCCGCGACGCCGCCGGCGAGAGCTGGATCAGCGTCGGCGGACGGGGCTTCCGGCTCGATCCGGCCTCGCCGCTCGCGCGGGAGCCCTGGCTGGCGGTGGCACAGGTGAGCGGCGCCGCCGCCGGCGCGCGCATTCTCGGCGCGGCGCCGATCGGCCAGGCCGAGGTCGAGGCGCTGTTCGCGGACCATATCCGCGGCGGCAGCGAGCTCGCCTTCGATCCGGCGACCGGCGCCGTGCGCGCCACCAGCGGCCGCCGGCTCGGCGCGATCCTGTTGTCCGGCGGGCAGGACAGCCGCGCCGATCCTGCGGCGATCGAGGCGGCGCTGCTCGAAGGCGCGCGCGTGCACGGCCTCGCCATGCTGCCCTGGAGCGAGGGAGCGAAGGCGCTGCGCCGGCGCGTCGCCTTCGCGCGGCAGATCGATCCCGCCATAGCCGACCTCTCCGACGAAGCGCTCCAGGCGCGCCTCGACGAATGGCTGCCGCCGCTGCTCGCCGGCCGGCGACGGCTCGGCGAGGTCGATCGGGGCGCGCTGTCGGCGGCGCTCGACCTGCTGCTCGGCCATGACGCGCGCCGGCGGGTGGACCGCCTCGCGCCGAGCCATTTCACGACGCCGGCAGGCACCAGCCATGCGATCGACTATGCGGCCGAGGCGGGGCCGACCGTCACCGCCCGCGCCCAGGCCCTGTTCGGCCTCGCCGAGCATCCGAAGGTGGGCGAGGCGCCGCTCGTCCTCGTGCTCACCTCGCCCGCCGGGCGGCCGATCCAGACGACTCGCGACCTCCCCGGCTTCTGGCGCGGGAGCTGGGCCGAGGTCGCGCGCGAGATGCGCGGCCGCTATCCCCGGCATCCCTGGCCGGACGACCCCGTCGCCGCGACGCCGCATCCGCCGCATCTGCGCGCCAGGAAGGCGACCGGGCGCCGCTGATCAACTGTCCGCAAGCGGACAGCGATTGTCCGAATCCGGCTGCCTCGCCATGCGCTTGCGGCCCCCCAGCCGGGCCGATGGCGGCGCAAACCGGCCAGGGCCGGCGATTCCATCTGTATGGCATGATTAATGCAGTAACACGGCTGCGGGCGGTTCGCCGCCCGCCTGGCCCATCGATGCAGAGAGGAATTGAACATGACCGACCTTCGCCACCTGAACCGGACCGCGCTGACCGCTTCGGCGGGCCTGATGCTCGCGGCGCTCGCGGCTCCCGCGCTCGCCGCGCCGGCGCCCTCGACCGAGGAAAATCGGGCGGCCGCCGCCCAGCGCGACGATACGCCGCGCGCCGACAGCCAGCGGCGGATCTGCGTGCGGGCCGAGTTCACCGGCACGCGCCTCTCCCGGCGCGTCTGCAAGACCGCCGCCGAGTGGGAAGCCGCCGGCGGACTTCCGACCGACGCGAGCTAGGCGTCGTTCGCTGGGGGGATTCGACAGGGGGCGAAGCGCTTTCCCGCCGCCGGCGGGAGGCTGGGGCGGCTTCGGCCGCCCCTTTTGCGCCCGCACCCCGGTCGACGGAAAGGCGGGGTTCAGGCAACGGGGCGCACAGCCCTTCGCATGAAGACGAGGGGACCGATCGGGCTGGCCGCGCTGGCCCTGGCCGGAGCGATGGCCCCGCCCGCGACGCAGGCGCGCGAGCCTCCCGGGCGCGAGAACAGCCTCGTCGTCTATGGGGACGATCCCTGCCCCCGGCCGAGCGACGACGAGGAGATCGTCGTCTGCGCCCGCCAGCCGGAGGAGGAGCGCTACCGCATCCCCCGCGAGCTGCGCGACGAGCGGGAGCGGCGCACGGAAAGCTCCTGGACCGCGACCAACGCCGCGCTCGAGGCGGAGCAGGCCTATACCCGTCCCAACGGCTGCTCGCCGGTCGGCAGCTTCGGCCAGTCCGGCTGCCTGCGGATGATGCTGGACCAGTGGCTCGCCGAGCGCGCGGCGCGCCGGCCCGGCCGATGAGCCGGGGGCTCAGGCCCGCATCAGCCGCTGCTGCGTCGCCTGAACCAGCTCGTTGGCGCGCTCGAAATCCATCGGCCGGCCAAAGAGATAGCCCTGAATCTGCTGACAGCCGAGCTCGCGCATCCGGGTGAAATCGTCGGCCGTCTCGACCCCTTCGGCGGTGACCGTCATGCGGAAGCTGCGGGCGAGCTGGACGATCGACTGGATGATCGCGACCGTCTCGCGATTCTGGGCCGCGTCGCGCACGAAGCTGCCGTCGATCTTCAGCTTGTGGAACACAGCCTTGTTGAGATAGCCGAGCGAGGAATAGCCGGTCCCGAAATCATCGAGCGCGATGCCGAGCCCGAGCGCGCGCAGCCGCTTCAGCACGTCGAGCGCCTGCGCCGAATCGGTGAGGAAGATCGATTCGGTCACCTCCAGCTCCAGCCGGCTCGACGAGAGCCGGTGGCGCGACAGGCAGTCGACGACGACGTTGGGCAGCGCCGGCATCAGCAACTGCCTCGCCGAGACGTTGACCGCGACGGTGATATGTTCGGGCCAGCAGGCGGCGGCGCGGCAGGCCTCCTCGATCACCCACTCGCCGAGCTCGACGATCAGCCCAGATTCCTCGGCGAGCGGGATGAAGGCCGCTGGCGAGACGATGCCGCGCGTCGGATGATGCCAGCGCACCAGCGCCTCGAAGCCGATCAGGCTCTGGTCGCCGGCGTCGATCAGCGGCTGATAGACCAGCCGCAGCTGGCCGGCGCCGATCCCGGCCTTGAGATCCTGCTCGATCTTGAGCCGGTCCTCCGCCTCGTTCTGCATCGCCGCGTCGAAGAAGCAGCAGGTGCCGCGTCCCTGCGCCTTCGCCTGGTAGAGCGCGAGATCGGCCTTCTGGATGAGATCGTCGACACTATGGCCGTCGGCCGGGCCGAAGGCGCAGCCGATCGAAACGCCGATGCGGATTTCGGCAAAGTCGAAGACGAATGGCTCGGCGACCGCCTCGATCACCCGCTTCGCCAGCGCCTCGACCGTCTGCCGGCTGGTCGCGTCCTTGATGACGATCGCGAATTCGTCGCCGCCCATGCGGCCGACATGGCCGAAGGCGCCGACCTGCTGCACCAGGCGCCTGGCGACGCCGCGCAGCACCGCGTCGCCCTTCGGGTGGCCGAACGTGTCGTTGACCGGCTTGAAGCCGTCGAGATCGAGGAACATGATCGCGCAGGCGGATTCGTCCTCGGCGCTGCCCGACAGCGCCTCGCCGAGCAGATGCCGCACGCGGCCGCGATTGGGCAGCTGCGTGAGCACGTCCTTGTTGGCGATCTCGATCAGCCGCTCGCGGTTCTTGCGGACCTCGGTGATGTCCTGGCCGACGCCGCGAAAGCCCTGGAACTGGCCGGCCGAGTCGATGACCGGATCACCCGACAGGCTGATCCAGCGCCTGCCCCGGCCGGTCCTCAGCTCCATTTCGAGATTGGCGAAGGGCGCGCGCGCGAGCAGCGTGCGGCCGAGCGCGCTGCTGCCGCCGAGCACCGCCGGCAGCGTGTGGCCGACGATCTGGCCCGGCGAGCGGCCGAGCAGCTGCGTCATCCGCGCCGAAATGTAGACGACGCGATTCTCGCGATCGAGCTGCCAGAGCCAGCCGACCCCATGCCGCTCATATTCATCGAGCAGGTTGCGGGCCGCATCGGCATCCGCCGCCGCCTGCGCGGTCGCGCGCAGCTTGGCGTAGGTCCAGCGGGTGAACCGGGTGACGCTGAACGCCCCGGCGCCGGCGATGAGCACGAAGGTGAGCGCGATCTTCGGATCGAGCGTCGGCCCGCCGAGGATGAACGAGATGCAGAAGAAGACGGTGATCGTCGCGATCCAGGCGATCGCCGCCGCCGGCACCGCGGCGAGCGCGATCGCCGCGCCGATCATCGCCGCCATCCCGCCGCCGATCACGACCTGGACCGCCGGCGGCGCGGTCGCGAAGGCATAGGCCGGCAGCGCCGACCAGAGCGCGGCGAGCCCGATCGCCTCGCCGACCGCAAGCCAGGAATTGCGCGCGCGCAGCATCCAGCCGCCGATCGCCGCCGCGCGATGCGCGCCGCGCCATGACGCCAGGTTCGCGGCCACCACCGCGACCAGCCAGGTCAGCACGTGAACGTGGTCGACCGAGCCGAGCATCGCCCAGCCGGCGATGACGGCGGCAAGGCAGGCGGTGACCGCGAGGAAGCCGGCGAAGAGCGAGCGCCCCTCGGCCTGGCCCTTGCGCAGGTGCGCGGCGCGCAGCCGCTCGCCGGCGATCGCGAAGCCGGAAAGGTTCGGCACGCTGTCCGGCACCGTCGCGCGCGTGCCATCTATGTCCGGCGAGTGGGCGGCGTTGGGCATCGCGATCCATGCAAATGGAGAACGCCGCCGCTCTACGCCGAGACGCTTGATGGAGTGTTAAGTGAGGCCCGCTCCGGGAGGCGCCATCGCGCCCCTTGCTGCGGTGCAATAGCAGGACGCCGCGCCGGCATGGCTGTGGAGTTGCCTGGCTGTGGAGTTGCCTGGCTGTGGGGCAGCCTAGCTGTAGAAAATATGCAGGCCGATGCTGGCCTCTCGCTCGAGCCGGCTGCGCCATGCGGGCTGCACGTAGCGCGCATGATACCAGAGCACGTCGCGCGGCACCTGGCGCGGCGCCGCGCCTTCCTCGGCGATCCGGGCGATCGCCACCGCCCGTCGCCATGCCAGCGTCCGCCGGTCGGCGCGCGGAATGCGACCGCCGCGCACGAAGGAGAACTGGCCCCGCTGGCGCACGACCGCGCAGACCGTGTTCGGATAGCGCGGCGAGCGCCGCCGGTTCAGCACCACCTCCGCCACCGCGAGCTGACCTTCGAGCGATTCGCCCTGGGCCTCGAAATAGATGGCGCTGGCGAGGCAGTATTGCTGTTGGTTGTCGGGCGTCGCGCCGGCCCTGGCCGCGACCAGCCGCGCCAGCGTCGGCGGCGCGGGCTCGGGCGCCGTTTCGGTCGCCGCGGGCGGCGCGGCGGCAGCGGCGCCGGGATCGGTCGCATTGAGGCCCAGCGTGTCGGGCGCCGGCGCGGCGATCTCGTGATCCTGCCACGAGGTCGCGACCGGCGCCGCCGCGATCCGCCACGCACGCAGCGGATCGCCCTGCCCGAGCGCGGCATAGCCGGCCGCGAGCGAAAGCGCGGCGAAGCCCGCCGCGCGAACCGGAAAGTGCATCGATTGTCGTGCGTCCCTGGCGGCCAGGCGGTCCCCGGCGTCGCAATCGCGACCCCATCCAGCCCGTCCGTCTTGCGCGGCCGCCGCGCCTCCCCGACGCCGGCGGCTCCCCGCTCCTGTTCACTTGCGAGTGAGCAATTAGGCACCCGCCCGGCAAGTGCAAGCAGAAATGCTGCAGTGCAGCGACGGCCCGGTCCCGCGATGGGACGAATTCTGGAACCTTCGCGCCAAGTGCGGTATCCAATGCCCTGTCCGGGGGGAGGCGGCAGCCAGCCGCGATTGCCCTCGCACCGACCAAGGAGGCCGATCGTGTCCACGGTTCCCGAAGCCACTTTCCAGCCCGATGCGACCCTGCGCTACAACAAGGGCGCGGTTTTCCTGCACTGGCTGACCGCGCTCGTCGTCGTCGCCCAGGTCATCGTCGGCTTCACCTTCCACGCGATGGAGCGCGGGCCGGCGCGCGCGGAATGGTTCACCTGGCACAAGACGCTCGGCGCGACGATCCTGGTCCTCGCGCTGATCCGCCTCGCCTGGCGCCTCGGGCACAAGCCGCCGCCCTTCCCCGAGACGCTGTCGCGCATCGAGCGGGTCGCCGCGACCTGGAACCACCGCGCCTTCTATGCGCTGCTCATCCTCCTCCCGCTGACCGGCCTCACCATCATTTCGGGCGGCGCGGACCAGGCGACGACCGGCCTGGTCGGCGGGATGCGCCTGCCGCTGATCCCGGGCGTGTCCGACGAGGCCGGCGAGCTGGCCGAGACCGCGCATGTCGTGCTGGTGTTCACCACGCTCGCGCTGCTCGTGCTCCACATCGCCGGGGCGCTCAAGCACCAGTTCTTCGACGACAGCCGGGCCGCCGGGCGGATGCCGCCCTTCCGCACGCGCGACGGCGCGGCTACAACACCGGTGAACCAGGGCCGGTGAACCAGGGCCGGTGAACCAGGGGCGCGCGACCGGCCCGCGCGCTCCACGACAGCTGCACGACAAGGGAGTAGCCGCGCCGATGGCCTACTGGCTGATGAAATCCGAGCCGCACGTCTACAGCTGGGACGATCTCGTCCGCGACGGTAAGACGGACTGGGACGGCGTGCGCAACAACGCCGCGCGGCTGCACCTGCGCGCGATGAAGCCCGGCGACGAGGCCTTTTTCTACCATAGCAATACCGACAAGGCGGTGGTCGGCATCATGAAGATCGCGGGGCCACAGCAGCCGGACGGGCCCGACGGCGCGTGGGTGAAGGTTCCCGTCCGGCCGGTCAGCAGGCTCCCCCGCCCCGTCACCCTCGCCGAGATCAAGGCCGAACCGAAGCTGGCGAAGATGGAACTGGTGCGGCAATCGCGGCTGTCAGTGAGCCCGGTGCGCGATGAGGAATGGACGCTGGTGCTGAAAATGGCGGGCACCTGAGCCCGGGGAGGCGGACGCATCCCCGCAAGGCACGGCGCCGGGGGGAACCGCGCCGCCCGACCGCGGTTCCTCCTGCATGCCGGCCCGCAGCACCGAAGAGGTCGTGACGGACCATCTCGCCCGCCGGGCGCGCGGCGACCTGGAGGGCGATCTCGCCGCCAATTATGCCGAGGACGTCGTCGTGCTCAGCAAGGACGGCGGCTATCGCGGCAGGGACGGCATACGCACGACCGCGGCGATCCTCGCCGACCTGCTCCCCGAAGCCAGCTTCAGCTACGATCTGCTGCGGATCGAGGACGAGTTCGCCCTGCTCGGCTGGAGCGCCACCGCCGCCAACGGCGCCCGCACCTGCCAAGGCGCCGACAGCTTCACCGTGCGCAACGGCCGCATCGCCGCGCAGACGATCCATTATGAGGTGAAGGGCGGAAGCGACGCCGGGGCGCGGCTGGCGCACGGGTGGCGCACGGGACGCAATGGGTGAAGGGCATATGGGCAGGCGCGGATCCTCCGGTCAGCGGGCGGCCGCGGCGGCCGATCGAAGGAGCCCTAACGCGCGCCGACGAAGGCTTCCGCCAGCATCAGCGATGCCCTGATTTCCCGCGTCGCGGGATGGTCGGGGCCGGCGATCCGTTCGCTGGCGGCAAGGGCACGGCGCAGCAGCGGGACGGCCTCGGCGTGCCGGCCCTGGTTGACGTAGAGGAGGCTGAGCCGGCTGAGCGCGGCGACATAAGCGGGATCGGAGGGCTGCTCCTCCCGCTCGAAGGCCGAGAGGCGATCCAGCAGCTCGGCCTCGGTTGCCGGCCGGTCGGGCACCTCCGCCCCGGCAAGCGCTGACGGAGCCGGGATCGCGACCGCGAAGGCCAGGGCAGCGCAAGGCGCCAGGCCCGCAAGCAAGGACGGCAATTTCACGGCGATCGATCTCCTGTCGGCAGGGCGGATGGTTGCGCGGAAATTCAGCGGGCCCCGACCGAGGGCGGGACGCCGGCAGCCTCGGCCTTGCGCGACTGCCGCTTGCGCTCGTGGGGATCCAGATACCGCTTCCTGATTCGCACCACTTTCGGCGTCACCTCGACCAGTTCGTCATCCTGGATATAGGCGATCGCCTGTTCGAGGGTGAGCCGGCGCGGGGGCGTGAGGCGGATGCTTTCGTCCTTGCCGGCGGCGCGGAAGTTGGTGAGCTGCTTGGAGCGGAGCGGATTGACCTCCAGATCCTGCGGCTTCGCGTTTTCGCCGATCACCATGCCTTCATAGACCTTCTCGCCGGGGGCGATGAACAGGATGCCGCGCTCCTCCAGCGCGCCCAGCGCATATGCGACCGCATCGCCCTGCTCCATCGAGACGAGGACACCATTCTGCCGCCCGTGGATCGACCCCTTATATGGCCCATATTTCTCGAACAGGCGGTTCATCACGCCGGTGCCGCGCGTGTCGGACAGGAACTCGCCATGATAGCCGATGAGGCCGCGCGAGGGCGCGGAGAAGCTGAGCCGCGTCTTGCCGCCGCCGGTCGGACGCATGTCGGTAAGCTCCGCCTTGCGCTGCGCCAGCTTCTCGACGACCGTGCCGGAAAATTCGTCGTCGACGTCGATGACGACCGTCTCATACGGCTCCTCGCGCCCGTTCGGGCCATCGCGGAAGAGCACGCGCGGGCGACTGATCGAAAGCTCGAAGCCCTCGCGCCGCATCGTCTCGATGAGGACACCGAGCTGAAGCTCGCCGCGTCCGGCGACTTCGAACGAATCGTTGTCCCGCGCGGTGGTGACGCGGATCGCGACGTTCGCCTCGGCCTCGCGCTCCAGCCGCTCGCGGATGACCCGGCTTTGCACCTTGTCGCCATCGCGGCCGGCGAAAGGGCTGTCGTTGACCGAAAAGCTCATCGCCAGCGTCGGCGGGTCGATCGGACGCGCGGGCACCGGGCTGGTCACGCCCGGCGCGGCGATGGTGTTGGAGACGGTCGCCCTGGCGAGGCCGGCAATGGCGATGATGTCGCCGGCCGCGGCGCGATCGACCGGGACGCGCTCCAGCCCGCGGAAGGCGAACATTTTGGTCGCGCGGCCGGATTCCACCGGATTGCCGGCGATGTCGATCGCCTGGATCGGCGCGTTGATCTCGAGTGATCCGCTCTCGATCCGACCGGTGAGGATGCGCCCGAGGAACGGATCGCGATCGAGCAGGGTGACGAGCATCCGCAGCTCGCCCGAGGCGTCGAGCCCCGGCGGCGGGACATGGGCGACGATCGTCTCGAACAGCGGCGTGAGGTCGCCCGAGCGGACATCGTCCGCGACGCCCGCATAGCCGGCGCGACCCGAGGCGTAGAGAATCGGGAAATCGAGCTGCGCGTCGCTCGCCTCGAGCCCGAGGAACAGCTCGAACACCTCGTCGAGCACTTCCGCCGGGCGCGCGTCGGCGCGGTCGATCTTGTTGACGACGACGATTGGCGCGAGGCCCAGGCTCAGCGCCTTGCCGGTGACGAACTTGGTCTGCGGCATCGGGCCCTCGGCCGCGTCGACGAGCAGGATGACGCCGTCCACCATCGAGAGGATGCGCTCCACCTCCGCGCCGAAATCGGCGTGGCCGGGCGTGTCGACGATGTTGATGCGCACCGGCTCGCCGCCCGCCGGGGGCGTCCATTCGACGCTGGTGCACTTGGCCAGGATGGTGATGCCCCGCTCCTTCTCGAGATCGCTCGAATCCATCGCGCGTTCGGCCACCCGCTGGTTGTCGCGGAAGGTGCCGGACTGGCGGAACAACTGGTCGACAAGGGTGGTCTTGCCGTGATCGACGTGGGCGATGATCGCCACGTTGCGAAGGCTCATGGGACGCGCGCTTTCGGATGGAGCCGGAAGGGCGCGCACATAGCGACTTCGCTGCGCCGCAACAAGGGCGCGCCCGAACAGGACGTTGAATCGGGCCGCCCCAGTGGCTAGGCCTGCCATGCAAAAAGTCAGGGAGGACAAATAGATGCTCGATCGCCGCGCCTTTCTCGCCAGTTCGTCCGCCGCCGCCTTCGTCGCGCTGACCGCGGGGGGCGCGCCGCTCTTCGCCCAGGCCGGCGGCGACGAGTCCACCGCGCGCGACGCCGCGCTCGACCAGTTGCTGACGCGCTGGTTCGATGAGGACATGCGCGAGAACCCGGCCTATGCGACCTCGCTCGGGCTCGACACCGGCGCACTGGCGGCGCTGCGCGGGCAGCTCGGCGACGATTCGCAGGCCAGGGCTGACGCCGACCGCGCCAGGGCGCTGCGCCGCAAGCAGGAGCTCGACGCCTTCGGCGCCGCCGGACTCAGCGCGGCGGGCGAGCTCAACTACCAGATCGCCGCCTTCCGCGCCGGCTCGGCGGCGAGGGGCGCGCGCTTCCGCTACGGCAGCGCCGGCGGGCGGCCGGCCCCCTATGTCGTGAGCCAGCTCGGCGGCGCCTATTACCAGGTGCCCGACTTCCTCGACACCCGCCACCCGATCGAGAGCGCGCAGGACGCGGAATATTATCTCGCCCGCGTCGAGCAGTTCGCGACCGTGCTCGACCAGGAAACCGAGCGCGTCCGTCACGATGCCTCGCTCGGCGTCGTCCCGCCCGATTTCGTGCTCGACAAGACGATCGCCAATCTCGAGCACCTGCGCGACACGCCGGCCGAGGAGGGCACGCTGGTGCGCTCGCTCGTCCGCCGCACCGCCGCCAGGGGGATCGAGGGAAGCTGGGGCGAGCGCGCCTCGGCGCTGGTTTCCGGGCCGGTCGCGCAGGCGCTGGCACGGCAGATCGCGGCGCTGCGCGAGCTGCGGGCGAACGCGACGCACGAGGCGGGCTGCGGCCGCCTGCCCGACGGCGAAGCCTATTATGCCTGGGGCATCCACGCCAATACGACGACCGACATGACCGGCGAGGAGATCCATCAGATGGGCCTCCAGCAGGTCGCCGAAATCCATGGCCAGCTCGATCCGCTGCTGCGCGCGCACGGGCTGACGCAGGGCACGGTCGGCGAGCGGATCAACGCGCTCAACAACGAGCCGGACAATCTCTTCCCGAACACCGACGCGGGGCGCGAGGCGATCCTCGCCTTTCTCGACGAGGTGCTCGCCGACATCCGCCCGCGGCTGCCGCGCGCGTTCAACCATATCCCGTCGATGGGCCTCGAAATCCACCGCGTGCCGCCGGCGATCGAGGCCGGCGCGCCGGGCGGCTATTATTCCGGGGCGCCGCTCGACGGATCGCGGCCCGGCATCTACTACATCAATCTCAAGGACACGCACGAATGGCCGAAAAACGGCCTCAAGACGCTGACCTATCACGAGGGCGTGCCCGGCCACCATTTCCAGATCAGCCTGATGCGCGAGCAGGAGGCGCTGCCCCTCTATCGCCGCGCCGGCGGCTTTTCGGCCTATTCCGAAGGCTGGGCGCTCTATTCCGAGCATCTCGCGGACGAGCTCGGCGTCTATGAGAACGACCCGCTCGGCAAGATCGGTTACCTCCAGTCCTACCTGTTCCGCGCGACCCGGCTGGTCGTCGATTCCGGCCTCCACCACAAGGGCTGGAGCCGCGAGCAGGCGATCCGCTACATGACCGAGAGCGGCGCCCAGCCGCACGGCGCCGCGGTGCGCGAGATCGAGCGCTACTGCGTGTGGCCTGGCCAGGCCTGCGCCTACAAGGTCGGCCAGACGGTGATCATGGGGCTGCGGACCGAGGCCGAGCAGCGCCAGGGCACGGCCTTCGACCTCAAGGCGTTCCACGATCGGGTGCTGCTCCCCGGCGCGGTGCCGCTGACCGTGCTGCAGCAACGGCTCCGGGCCTGGATCAACGGCTGAGCGAACTCGCGCGGGGCCTTGCGCGTTCCCTCCCGGAAAGGAGAGACGCCATGCCCCGCGGCGACAAGAGCAGCTATACCGACAAGCAGAAGCGCAAGGCCGAACATATCGAGGAAGGCTATGAGGATCGCGGCGTCGGCCACAAGGAGGCCGAGCGCCGTGCCTGGGCGACGGTGAACAAGGAAACGGGTGGCGGCAAGAAGTCCGGCTCGGGCCGCGGCCGCGAGGAAAGCCACGCCGCCAGCCGCAAGGGTGGTCGCAAGGGCGGCTCGTCGCAGAGCCACGCGCAACGCAGCGCGGCCGCGAAGAAGGGCTGGGAAGCCCGCCGCCGTCGCGGGCACGGCTGAGCACGCGACCTCGCCCGTCGGCTTCCTCTCGCCGCCGGGTGGAGGGAGCCGGCGGGCGCCGCCGCTACGGCTTGATCCAGAGCCGCAGCAGCCAGGCGACTGCGCCGACCACCGCGACGCCGGCCACCCAGAGCAGGACGAACCAGCCGATGCGCTTCCACCAGGGGCCGGCCGCCACGCTGTTGCCCGCGCTCAATGATAGCCCTCCTCGCCGACCTTGCCGCGGAACACCCAGTAGGACCAGGCGGTGTAGGCGAGGATCAGCGGGACGAGCACGATGGCGCCGACCAGCATGAACAGCTGGCTGGTATGGGGCGCCGCGGCCTCCCAGATCGTCACCCGGCCCGGAATGACGTCCGGCCAGATCGAGATGCCGAGCCCCACCAGGGTGAGCGCGAACAGGACGAGCGTGCACAGGAAGGCGGTGACATCGCGGCCGCGCCGCACGCCCTCCCAGCCGACCAGCGCGACGCCGCCGAAGGCGAGCGGCATGATCCCTGTCACCAGCACGCCGGGCCATTCGAACCAGCGCGCATAATATTGCTGCTCGAGGAATGGCGTGGCGAGGCTCACCGCGCCGACGAAGACGAGGAAGGCGGGGAACAGCCAGGTCGCCAGCCCGCGCGCGTGATCGTGCAGCTCGCCCTCGGTCTTCCACATCAGCCAGGTCGCGCCGAGCAGGGCATAGGCGACGACCAGGCTGATGCCGGTGAGCAGGCTGAACGGCGTCAGCCAGTCGAACCAGCCGCCGGCATAGGCGCGCCCCTCGATCTCGATCCCCTGGAGCAACGCGCCGAGCGTGATCCCCTGCGCGAGCGTGGCGACCAGCGAGCCGACGCAGAAGCCGGCATCCCAATATTTGCGATGCCCCGGATCACGCCAGCGAAACTCGAAGGCGACGCCCCGGAAGACCAGGCCGAGCAGCATCGCGATCAGCGGCGCATAGAGCGCGGGAAGCAGGATCGCATAGGCGAGCGGGAAGGCGGCGAGGAGGCCGCCGCCACCCATCACCAGCCAGGTCTCGTTGCCGTCCCAGACCGGCGCGATCGCGTTCATCGCCTGGTTGCGCTCGTTGCCGACCCTGAAGCGCGGGAAGAGGATGCCGATGCCGAGATCGAAGCCGTCCATGACGACATACATCGCGACCGCGAAGGCGATGATGATCGCCCAGATGATCGTAAGGTCCATCAGCGCACCTCCCCGCCGGGCCGATCGAGCGCCGGCGCCGGGGTGATGCCGGCGGTGCGGATCGGGATTTCCTCGGCGCCCTCCTCGCCAGCGGCCGGCGTGCGCGCCATCAGCCGCAACATGTAGATGATGCCCATCGAGAATACCGCGCAATAGACGATAACGAAGGCGATCAGCGAGCCGGTGACGCCCGGCGCCGCGATCGGCGAGACGCCGTCGGCGGTGCGCAGCAGGCCGTGGACCAGCCACGGCTGCCGCCCCACCTCGGTCGTCACCCAGCCGGCGATCACCGCCACGAAGCCCGACGGCGCCATGGCCAGCGCGAAGCGGTGCAGCGACCGCCAGTCGTAGAGCTTGCCGCGCCAGCGCGCGATGAAGCTCCAGATGCCGAGCGCGAACATCAGAAGGCCGAGCCCGACCATCAGCCGGAACGACCAGAAGACGATGTCGACCGGCGGCCGATCCTCCGGCGCGACGCTGTCGAGCCCGGCGACGGGCGCGTTGAGGTCATGCTTGAGGATCAGCGAGCCCAGCCGCGGAATCTCGACCGCCGCGTGCATCACCTGGTTCGCGTCATCGGGGATGCCGAACAGGATCAGCGGCGCGCCGCCGGGATGGCTGCGATAATGGCCCTCCATCGCGGCGACCTTCATCGGCTGGTGCTCGAGCGTGTTGAGCCCGTGCAGGTCGCCGGCGACGATCTGGATCGGCGCGACCAGCGCCGCCATCCACATCGCCATCGAGAACATCGTCTTCACCTCGTCGGTCTTGCGCCCCTTGAGCATGTGCCAGGCAGCGACGCCGCCGACCGCGAGCGCGGTGGTGAGATAGGCCGCGATCAGGGTATGGGCGAGGCGATAGGGGAAGCTCGGGTTGAAGATGACCTCGAGCCAGCCATCGGGGACGAACTGCCCCTCCGCATTGACGCCCCAGCCCACCGGCGTCTGCATCCAGCTATTGGCGGAGAGGATCCAGAAGGCCGAGACGCAGGTGCCGATCGCGACGAGAAGGGTCGCGGTGAAATGCAGGCCGCGGCCGACCCTGTTCATCCCGAACAGCATCACGCCGAGGAAGCCGGCCTCGAGGAAGAAGGCGGTGAGCACCTCATAGGCCATGAGCGGGCCGATCACCGGCCCGGCGCGGTCCGAGAAGACCGACCAGTTGGTCCCGAACTGGTAGGAAAGGACGATGCCGGAGACGACCCCCATCGCGAACACGATGGAGAAGATCTTCAGCCAGTATTTGAACAGGTTGAGATAGCGGTCCTGCCCTGTCTTCAGCCACAGCCCCTCCAGCACCGCGAGGTAGGAGGCGAGGCCGATGGTGAAGGCGGGAAAGAGAAAGTGGAAGCTGACGGTGAAGGCGAATTGCCATCGCGCGAGCAGCAATGCGGCATCGGATACGATCATCTAGCTCCCCTCGCCTTCGGACGAACGCCGGCGGCACCAGCTTGACTCTACGCTCCCGGCCTGCGCGAACCCACGCAGGAGCCGATGCGCCTCCATAACATTTCCCCGGCGTGGAACCAATACGTGCGCGGCGCTCCCCGCCGCTTGTCGGCCCGGCTGCGCCCCCGGCGCTCGCCACGTCACACGAAGACCGACCAGCGCGTCCTTTCCACCAGCATTTCCAGCGCGAGCGCGCCGGTCTCGCTGGTGCCGGCGGCGTCAAGGCCGGGGGACCAGACCGCGATCGCGCCGTGGCCCGGCGCCACCGCGAGGATGCCGCCGCCGACCCCTGACTTGCCGGGCAGCCCGACGCGAAACGCGAACTCGCCCGAACTGTCGTAATGGCCGCACAGCAGCATGACGCTGTTGATGCGGCGCGCGCGATGCCAGGCGGTGACGACGCGGCCGGTTTCGGGATCGCGGCCGTCGAAGGCGAGGTGGAGCGCGGCGCGGGCGAGCTGGCGGCAGCTCATCGCCACCGCGCATTGGCGGAAATAGGTCTGGAGCACCGTTTCGACATCATTCTCGATCGTCCCGAAGCTCTTCATGAACCAGGCGAGCGCGCGATTGCGCGCGCCGGTCTCCGACTCGCTGCGCGCGACTTCCTCGTCGATATGGACGCGATCATCGCGCGCCCCGGTGCGCAGCAGGCCAAGCAGCGACTCGAGCGCCAGTTCCGACGTGGCGCCGCGGAGCAGGCAATCGGTGACGACAAGCGCGCCGGCGTTGATGAGGGGATTGCGCGCGATGCCGTGCTCGCGCTCGAGCTGGACGATCGAATTGAACGCGCTCCCCGAAGGTTCGCGTCCCACCCGCTCCCACAATTTCGCGCCGACGCGGTCGAGCGCGAGCTCGAGCATGAAGACCTTCGAGATCGACTGGATCGAGAAGGGCTCGTTGAAATCGCCGGCGCCGTGGACCGCGCCGGTCTCGTCGGCGAAGGCGATGCCGAACTTGCCCGGATCGACCCGGGCGAGCGCGGGAATGTAATCGGCGACGCGCCCGCGCCCGCGATGGGGGGCGATGGCGGCGAGGATTTCGGCCAGCAGCTCGTCCATCGCTCCGCCTCCCGCCATTGGGTCCCTGCCCCCCTTTTCGGCCACTCGTCGAGCGAAGGGAAGCGGGATCGGGAGGCCGATCGCCGCCTTCGCGGCAATGACGGAGCGGCTCAGTTCTCCCCTTCGCGCGCCGGCGGCGGGGTCTGGCGCTCGTAGGGCTGGGCCGCAGCCTGCGAGTCGCCGCCGAGCGCAGTATAGAGGCCGGCGAGGTTGAGCGCGCGGGCGAGGCGGGTGGCGACGAGCGAGCGCCGCGCGGCGTAGAAGGTGCGCTGCGCGTCGAGGCTGTCGAGGAACGAGGCGATGCCGCCACGATAGCGCGCGTCGGTGAGCGCCGCGTTGTCGCGCGCCGCCTCGACGAGATCGCGCTGCGCCGCGAGCTGGTCGTCGATCGTGCCCCGCCGGGCGAGCGCGTCGGCGACCTCGCGGAAGGCGGTCTGGATGGCGCGCTCATACTGGGCGAGCGCCGCCTCGCGCTGGGCGCGGGCGAAGCGCGCATTGGCGGCGGTGGCGCCCGCATCGAAGATCGTCTGCCTCGCCTCGCCGCCGGCGCTCCACGCGAAGGAGCCGCCCGCGAACAGGCCGGACAGCGCGTCGCTGGCGGTGCCGAGCAGGCCGGTGAGGCTGATCCGCGGAAAGAAGGCGGCGCGCGCCGCGCCGATGCGGGCATTGGCCGCGCGCAGCCGATATTCGGCCTCGAGCACGTCGGGCCGGCGCAGCAGCACTTCGGAGCCGAGCCCGGCCGGCAGCTCCGCGAGCGCCGCCTCGGCCGTCTCGATCCCCTCGGGCAGCAGCGCCTCGTCCACCGGCGCGCCGACGAGCAGCTCGATGAGGTTGCGGTCCTGCGCGACCGCGGTGGTGAGCGCGGCGACATCGCCGCTCGCGGTCGCCAGCACCGTTTCGGCCTGCCTGAGGTCGATGCGCGAGGCGACGCCGCCGCGCAGCCGGGCGCCGGTGAGATCGACCGAGCGCCGCGCGCTCTCGCGGGTCTGCTCGGCGATCGCGAGGAGGCTGCGGTCGGCAGCGAGGGTGAGCCAGGCCGACGCGACCTCGCCGACCAGCGCGAGCCGGGTTGCGCGCCGCGCCGATTCGGTCGCGAAATAATCCTGCAACGCCGCGTGCGAAAGGCTGCGCAGCCGCCCGAACAGGTCGAGCTCGAAGGCGCTGGCGCCGAGATCGGCACGGTAGCTCTCCTCGCTGCCGGCGCCATTGCCGCGCTCGCTCGCGGAAGCGCCCGCGACGGCCGCGAGGCTCGGGAAGATTTCGGCGCGCCGGACGCGGAACTGGGCGCGCGCCGCGGCGACGTTGGCGGCCGCGGCGCGAAGGTCGCGATTGTTGGCGAGCGCCTGCTCGATCACCTGCTGGAGCCGGGGATCGCGGAAGATGTCGCGCCACGCAACGCCGGGCAGCGCCGCCTCGCTTCGCGCGAGATAGGCGTCGCCGGCCGGCCAGCTCGGCGGCACCGGCGATTCGGGACGCCGGTAATCTGGCTCCAGCGTGCAGCCGGCGAGCGCGATCGCGGCGAGGAGCGGGACGAGACGACGACGCATCATGCCGCCTCCGGCGCGGGTGCATCGTCGCCGCGCCCGCGCAGCCGCTTCAGCATGTCGCGGGTCGATCGCCGCACGAGCACGAAGAAGAGCGGGATGTAGAAGATCGCCAGGATCGTCGCGGTCAGCATGCCGCCGATCACCGACGTGCCGATCGCGACGCGGCTGTTGGCGCCGGCGCCGGTGGCGATGGCGAGCGGGAAGACACCCGCCATGAAGGCGACCGAGGTCATCAGGATCGGCCGCAGCCGGATCCGCGCCGCCTCGAGCGCGGCGTCGATGATCCGCGCGCCGCGCCTCTCGGCCTGCTCGGCGAACTCGATCATCAGGATCGCATTCTTGGAGGCGAGGCCCATCGTCGTCAGCAGGCCGATCTGCAGGAACACGTCGTTTTCGAGGCCGCGCAGCGTCACCGCGAAGACCGCGCCGACCAGGCCGAGCGGCACCACCAGCAGCACCGCGACCGGGATCGACCAGCTTTCGTAGAGCGCGGCGAGGCAAAGGAAGACGACGAGCAGCGAAAGCGCGTAGAGCAGCGGCGCCTGGCCCGAGGAGAGGCGCTCCTGGTAGGAGACGCCGCTCCAGGCGACCGAGGTGCCGGGAATTTGCGCGGCGAGCTCGGCGATCCGGTCCATCGCCTCGCCCGAGCTGCGGCCCGGCGCGGGCTGGCCCTGGAGCTCGTAGGAGGAAATGCCGTTGAAGCGGGTCAGCGTCGTCGGCGCCTGCGACCAGGAAGTCCGCGCGAAGGCCGAGAAGGGCACCATCGCGCCGGCGCGCGCACGCACGAACCACTTGCCGAGATCGTCGGGCGTGGCGCGATAGGGCGCGTCGCCCATCACGTAGACGCGCTTCACCCGGCCGCGGTCGATGAAGTCGTTGACGTAGCGCCCGCCCCAGGCCGCCGAGAGCGTCTCGTTGGCGTCGGTCGGGTCGACGCCGAGCGTCTGCATCGCCGCCGCGTCCCAGTCGACGCGCAGGGTCGGCACGTCCTCGAGCCCGGAGAGGCGGACATTGGCGAGCACCGGATCGCGCCGCGCCATTTCGAGCAACCGGTCGCGCGCCGCCTTGAACCGTTCATAGCCGAGCTGGCCGGTGTTGAGCAGCTGCATCGAAAAGCCGTTGGACTGGCCGAGCCCGCGCACCGCCGCCGGCAGCGTCGAATAGAATTCGACATCGCGCATCCGGGAAAGCGCCTCGGTCGCGCGGCGGGTGATCGCGGCGGCGCTGTTCTCCGGCCCCGGCCGCTCGCCCCAGGGCACGAAATGGAGGAAGCCGCGACCGACATTCTGGCCGCCGCCCTGGCCGCCGCCGGCGGAGCCGCTGATCGTGAAGATGGTCGAGACGTTCTGGCGCTCGTGGGTGAGGAAATAGTTCTCCACCTCGCGCTGCACGGCG
This sequence comes from Sphingomonadales bacterium, assembly GCA_040255785.1. Lineage (GTDB taxonomy): Bacteria > Pseudomonadota > Alphaproteobacteria > Sphingomonadales > Sphingomonadaceae > Allosphingosinicella. The sequence continues at coordinate 29,719 of JBDZVR010000009.1, read as the reverse complement.
AGCGTGCGCGACTGGGTGGCGCCCGGCGGCAGCGTGTACTGGAGGAAGCCGCCACCCTGGTCCTCGACCGGCAGGAAGCTGGTCGGCAGGCGCAGGAACAGGATGACGAGCAGCGCCGTGACGAGAACATAGAGGCCGAGGAAAAGCCCCTTGCGACCGACGACATAGCGCACCGCGTTCTGATGCCTTGCGACCAGCGTCGCGAAGCCGCGATTGAAGGCGCGCCCCGCGCCGCGCAGCCGCTCCATCGCCCCGGGAAAGCGACGATCGAGCCAGCCGCGATGGTGCTCCTCATGGTCGCGCGAGCGCAGCATCGAAGCGGTGAGCGCCGGGCTGAAGATCAGCGCGACGAGCACCGAGAGCACCATCGCCGAGACGATGGTGACCGAAAACTGGCGGTAGATGACGCCGGTCGAGCCGCCAAAGAAGGCCATCGGCAGGAACACCGCCGAGAGCACCATCGCGATGCCGATCAGCGCCATCTGGATCTCGCCCATCGACCGGATCGTCGCCTCGCGCGGACTCATCCCCGGATTCTCCTCGAGCAGACGCTCGACATTCTCGACGACGACGATCGCATCGTCGACGAGCAGGCCGACGACGAGGACGAGCCCGAACAGGGTCAGCGTGTTGATCGAGAATCCGGCGATGGCGAGCACCGCGAAGGTGCCGAGCAGCACGACCGGGACCGCGATCGCCGGCACCAGTGTCGGCCGCCAGCCCTGAAGGAAGACGAAGATGACGAGGACGACGAGCACGACCGCCTCGAGCAGCGTCTTGGAGACCTCCTCGATCGAAAGCTTGATGAAATCGGTGCTGTCGGACGGGAAGGCATATTCGAGGCCAGGCGGAAAATCGCGCGCGCGGCGCTCGATCTCGGCCTTGACCAGCTCGGCGGTGGTGAGCGCGTCGGCGCCGGGCGCGAGGCTGACCGCGATGCCGGCGCCCGGATGGCCGTTGATCCGGCTGATTACCTGGTAGCTTTCGGCGCCGAGCTCGACCCGGGCCACGTCGGCGAGGCGGACGATCGAGCCGTCCGGCCGGGTTTTCAGGATGATGTCGCGGAACTGCTCGGGCGTTTCGAGCCGCGACTGGGCGGTCACGGTCGCGTCCAGCATCTGCTCAGGGGGCATCGGCTGGGCGCCGATCTCACCGGCGGCGACCTCGGTATTCTGCGCACGGATCGCGGCGATGACGTCGCCGGGCATGAGCTGGACGCTCGCCAGCTTGTGCGGATCGAGCCAGATCCGCATCGCATAGGGCGCCCCGAAGACGTTGGTGTCGCCGACGCCGGGAATGCGCCCGATCGCGTCCTGGAAGTTGCTGACAAGATAGTCGGAGACGTCCTGGTTCGTCATCCGGTCGGTCGAATCATAGACCGCGGCGACGAGCAGGAAATCGGGGTTCGACTTGGTGACGACGATGCCCTGCTGCTGCACCTGTTGCGGCAGGCGGGGCAGCGCCTGCTGCACCTTGTTCTGGACCTGAACCTGCGCGGTATCGGGATCGACCCATTTGTCAAAGGTCGCGGTGATCCTGACCTGCCCGCGCGAGCTCGACGTCGATTCGAAGTAGAGCAGCCCGTCAATCCCGGTGAGCTGCTGCTCGATCACCTGGGTGACGCTGTTTTCCAGCGTCTGCGCGGAGGCGCCTGGGAAGCTGGCGCGGATATTGACGTGCGGCGGCGCGACATCCGGATATTGCTCGACCGGCAGGGTCATCAGTGCGCCCGCGCCGGCCAGCATGATGATGATCGCGATGACCCAGGCGAAGATCGGCCGGTCGATGAAGATCCGCGAGAGCATCCGCCGCTCAGCCGCCCTTGCGCCGCGCGTCGCGCGCCGGCGGGCCGATGCGCTGCGGCGTGCCCGCCGGCACCGGCCGGACCACCTCGCCCGGGCGGACACGCGCGGTACCTTCGGTGATGACCCTGTCGCCGGCATTCAGCCCCGCCGTCACCACCCAGTTCTGGCCGACCGCGCGGACCGCGGTGACGGAGCGCTGGACGACCTTGTTGTCGCGGCCGACGACGAGCACCGTCGCGTTGCCACGCGGATCGCGCGACACGCCGGCCTGCGGCACCAGGATCGCCTCGGTGTTCACCGCCTGCGCGAAGATCGCGCGCACGAACATGCCGGGGAGCAGCAGCCCTTCGGGATTGGGAAAGCGGGCGCGCAGGGTCACGGTGCCGGTCTGCGGGTCGACGGTCACTTCGGAGAACTGGACGGTGCCGGGATGTGCGTATTCGCTGCCGTCCTCGAGCTCGAGGCGGACGCCGGTGCTGGCCGGCACCGCGCCGCCGGCGGCGAGCGCGCGCCGGAGCGCGAGCAGCTCCGCGCTCGATTGCCGAATGTCGACATAGATCGGATCGAGCCGCTGGATCGTGGTGAGCGGCTCGTCCTGATTGGCGGTGACGAGCGCGCCCGCCGTCACCAGCGAGCGACCGATGCGGCCGCTGATCGGCGCCGGCACCCGCGTGTAGCGAAGGTTGATTTCGGCCGTCCTGAGCGCCGCGCGCGCCTGCTCGACCGCGGCTTCGGCCTGGCGTGCCGCGGCCAGCGCGTCGGTATATTCCTGCTGGCTCACCGCCTCCATCTCGGCGAGCGGGCGATAGCGGTCGGCGCGGGTGCGGGCGGCGTCGCGACTGGCGGTCGCCGCGGCGAGGTTGGCGCGCGCCTGCGCCAGCGCCGCCTCGAACGGCGCCGGATCGATCTGGTAGAGCGTCTGGCCGGCGCTGACCATGCCGCCCTCGGTGAACAGCCGCGCGCGAACGACGCCGGAGACCTGCGGGCGCACCTCGGACGTTTCATAGGCGGCGGTGCGGCCGGTCAGCTCCTGGACGATCGGGACGGAGGTGCGCTGGACGACGACATAGCCGACCTGCAGCGTCCCCTCCCCGCCGCGTCCGCCATCGCCCGCGCCGCCGCCGCAGCCGGCGAGCGCCAGCAGCGCGAGGCCGAGCAGCGCGGCCGGACGGCGCCGGCGCCGGACCGGCGCGCGATCGACATGGAAGTGCTGCGCCGAACCCGCCTTGTCCTCACCCTTCAACGCCGGCCTCCGCCTGGTACCATGAACACGCTCCGAACGCGGCGCGCGGCGCTCCCGTCCTCGCCCGCAAGGGCGAATTCCGCCATCGCAAAACGGGCTCGGCCCGTCCAGCCGTCGCGCGCGGCGTCGCGCGTCGGCCGGCGGGCGATGAGGCCGGCAAAGGGCGCCGCAGCGCCGCACGCCGTGCTGCACGAAATGCGGACGCGGCGGGGCGCGGTCAACTTAAAATTCCGATACGTGCGCGCCCGCGCCGCGCGCGCGCCCGAATGTCCGGGGCGGCGACATGGCCGTGGGCGAAGGGTGGATGCCCCGCGTGGATTCGAACCACGATTGACGGAGTCAGAGTCCGTAGTCTTACCATTAGACGACGGGGCAATGAGGCCGGCGAAATAGGCAGGCCGGCCGCCCGTGTCAACGCGCGCGTGGCGCGCCAGTGGAGCGCGCCTTGCTCCCGAAAATCCGTTCATGTACAAGGGCCTCAGGTCAACGGACGGCTGCCGGCCGGCCGAAACGATAATATAAGAGACGTCTGAAATGCCGCAGCATGCCGTAATGGCGCCGCAGGCGTCGGCCCGCGAGCCGGCCGGGACGGAGCCCGAAAGCCCAAGGCCCTGGCGCCGCTCCCCTCCCCGCCACACCTATGGCGCGATCGATCTCGGCACCAACAACTGCCGGCTGCTCGTCGCCCGCCCGTGCGATAGCGGCTTCACCGTCATCGATGCCTTCTCGCGCGTCGTGCGCCTGGGCGAAGGCATGGCGACCAGCGGCAAGCTCTCCCAGGGCGCGATGGACCGCGCGATCGCCGCGCTCGCCATATGCGCCGAAAAGCTGCGTCGCCGCCGCGTCGGCCTGGTCCGTTCCGTCGCCACCGAGGCGTGCCGGCGGGCGGTCAACGCCCGCCATTTCGTCGAACGCGTGCGGCGCGAGACCGGCATCCGCCTCGAAATCATCGCGCCGGAGGAAGAGGCCCGGCTGGCGATGCTGGGCTGCCACCGGCTTCTCGAACCGGGCGACGGCCCGGCGCTGATCTTCGACATCGGCGGCGGTTCGACCGAGCTGGTGCTGATCGATACCGAAGGCGGCGAGCCGCGAATCAAGTGCTGGTGGAGCGCGCCCTGGGGCGTTTTTTCGCTGACCGAGAGCGAGGGTCGCGGCTTCGCCACCGAAAGGGAGCGGCTCGCCGCCTATGCGCGGATGCGCGAACGCGTCCGCCACGCCTTCGCGCGTTTCATCGACCTGCTCCCGATCGACAAGGACGACGTCCGCCTGATGGGCACGAGCGGGACGGTCACGACGCTGGCCAGCGTCCACCTCGCGCTGCCGAGCTACGACCGGCGCGCGATCGACGGGCTGCAGGTCCCGGTCGAATCGATGCGCGAAATCTGCGCCGCATTGTCGGGCATGAGCCACGAGGAGCGCGCGCGCTTTCCCTGCATCGGCCACGACCGCGCCGACCTGATCGTCGCCGGCTGCGCGATCCTGGAGGCGATCATGGACATCTGGCCCGCCGCGACGCTCGGCGTCGCCGATCGCGGCATTCGCGAGGGCATATTGCGCTCGCTGATGGCGCGCGACGGCCATCCGATATGATCCGGCGCCGGCCCCCTGTCCGGGCGACGCGCCGGTGAGCCGCGGCGGCCCGCGCACGCGGGTGCACAGCGCCAGGCGGCGCCGGGCGAGCTCGACCCGCTGGCTCGAGCGGCAGCTCAACGATCCCTATGTCCGTCGCGCCAGGGCCGAGGGCTATCGCTCGCGCGCCGCCTACAAGCTGATCGAGCTGGACCAGCGCTTCGGCCTGCTCGGCGACGCGCGCCGGATCGTCGATCTCGGCGTCGCGCCCGGCGGCTGGGCGCAGGTCGTGCGGCACCGGGCGCCGAAAGCAGTGCTGGTCGGCATCGATCTGCTCCCCGCCGATCCGATCGACGGCGCGACCCTCATCCAGATGGACTTTCTCGACGAGGCGGCGCCGGCACGGCTCGAAGCGGCGCTCGGCGGGCCGGCCGACCTCGTCCTCTCGGACATGGCCGCGAACACGGTCGGCCATCCCGGCACCGACCACCTGCGCACGATGGCGCTGGTCGAGGCGGCGCTCGATTTCGCCTGCCGGACGCTGCGGCCGGGCGGCGCCTTCGTCGCCAAGGTCCTTGCCGGCGGCGCCGATGCCGCACTGGTCGCCGAGCTCAAGCGCCGCTTCGCCAGCGTCAGGCACGCCAAGCCACCGGCGAGCCGCAAGGATTCGTCGGAATGGTATGTCGTTGCGCAGGGCTTCAAGGGCTGAGGCCGGGGCTCAGCCCGCCGACCCCCGGCGCGCGGCGGCGATCGCTTCCTTGAGCGCCTGGTAGCCGACCGCGCCCTGGAGGACCTGGTCGCCGACGACGAAGGTCGGCGTGCCGGTCGCGCCGATCGCGCGCGCGAGTTCGTAGTTGCGCCGCACCTCGGCCCGGATTTCCTCGGTCAGCGAGGCCTCAGGCAGGCCGGCCACCGCGCCGGCGCGGGCGATCGCGTCCGCGTCCGGCCGGCCGGCGGCGTAGAGCGCGTCGTGAAAGGCGCGATAACGGCCGGCCCTGGCGGCTGCGAGGCTGGCGATCGCCGCCTGCTCGCTGGCCGGGCCGAGCACCGGATAGTCGCGCCAGACCACCTTGAGCCGCGGGTCCTCGCGCAGCAGGCGGGCGATGTCGGCATTGGTGGCGCGGCAATAGGGGCAGGCATAATCGAAGAACTCGACCAGCGTCACGTCGGCGTCGGCGGCGCCGGCCCAGGCGCCGTGGAACGGCGTCTCCAGCGCGGCGCGGTTGGCCGCGACCGCCGAGGCGGCCTGGCGCGCCTGGAGCCGTTCCATCGCCTCGGGCAGCACTTCGGGATGCGCGAGCAGATAGGCGCGCACGAAATGGCCGCTCGCCGCCAGCATGATGCCGACGCCGATCGCGACGCCGAGCAGCAGCGCGACGCCCGCGAGCGCCCAGCCGCCCGATCGCCCCCCGCCAGGCGCCATCAATTGTCCCGCCCGCGCTGCTGCTGGGCGGCGGTGCGCGAGACCATTGCGATGTCCTGCGCGCGCAACCAGTCGGGCGTGCCGACCCGCAGGCCCATCATCGCCCGTTCGGCATTGACCAGGGCGAGCCGCGCCTGGCCCTGGAGATTGTAGCGCTCGGCGGTGGCGAGCGCGGCGCGCGCCTCATCGCCCTCGCGGTCGTAGATGATGCCGAGTTGGTACCAGGCGAAGGGATTGGAATTGTCGCGCTGGACCGCGACCTTGAGCACGCGTTCGGCCTCCGGGAAGTTGGCCGGGTCCTCGGTCGCGATCAGGGCATGGCCGAACAGGGCGCCGATCAGCGGCTGGTCGGGCGCCGCAGCGACGGCGTCACGCAGCACCGCGACCGCCTCCTGCGGCCGGCCGGTTTCGAGCAGGATCTGCCCCTTGAGCTCAAGGAAGAAGGGATCGTTCGGCGCATCGTGGAGCAGGCTGTCGGCCTCGGCGAGCGCGCGATCCGGGTGGGCCGCGCGATGCCAAGCATAGGCGCGCGCGTAACGCGCCGGTATCGACTGGTCGCTCGGCGGATACTGGGCGAGCACGCGCTGCGGATCCTGCACATAGCCGATCAGCTTGGCGCGCACCCGCTGGAAGCGGGCCTCCAGCGCCGGATCGGTCTGGCTGCTCCACGCCGGATCGGCCTCGAGCAGGTGCTGGAGCAACTGGATGCGATCGCCGGTCAGCGGGTGGGTCTGGCCATAGGCGTCCGCATCCTGCGAATAGCCCATCCGATATTCCATGTTCTGCAACCGGCCGAAGAAGGCCAGCAGGCCGCGGCCGCTGAGATGGGCGCGGTGCAGGAAGCTCACCGCGGCCTGGTCGGCCGATGCCTCCTGGGTGCGGCTGAAGGCGAGGAAGCTGCCCATCGCGGCCTGCTGGCCGGCGAGCACCGCGCCGATGCCGGCATCGCCGGCGCCGGCGGCGATCGCGGCGGCGCCGATCAGCAGCGAGAGCAGGCTGATTCCGGTCGCCGAGCGGATGCCATCGGCCATGCGGATGATGTGGCCGCCGGTGATGTGGCCGAGCTCGTGGGCGACCACGCCCTGCACCTCGTTGACGTTGCGCGCGTCGACAACCAGGCCGGTCTGCAGGTAGACGATCTGGCCGCCGGCGACGAAGGCGTTGACCTGCGGATCCTGCAGCAGCACGATCTGGACATTGTCGGGCCGCAGCCCCGCCGCCTCGACCAGCGGCCGCGACATGTCACGAAACAGCGCCTCCGTCTCGGCATCGCGCAGGATCGTCTGCGCGAATGCCGGACGAGCCAGCGCGACAAAGGCGAGCGCGAGCAGCATCGCGAGGCGCGACAGGAACGTCGCCGTCCGGCGCGGCTTGGCGGCGGCCCCAACCATGGCCAGTCCTGTCGTCGCGCGCGCCTGAACCGGGGATGACCGGACGGACGGAACGAAGCGCACGAACGGCATGGCGAAGGGGTCAGGCGCCGAAGGTGCGCTGCCACCAACCACGCCGCGGCGGTTCCCCGGCATCGTCGGAGTCGGCCGGCGCCTCGGCCCCGGCGACGGTCGCGGCCGGTTCGACCGGCTCGGGCGTCGCGGCGGGCTCGGCCCTGGCGCGACCCGAACGACGGCGGCGCGGCGTCGGCTCGGCGTCGTTCGCAGCGGCGGGGGCGGCCTGCGCCGGCGATTCCGCGCCGGGAGACTCCTCGGTGCGGCCAGCGGCCACACCGGCGTCGCCCGCGTCGGCGTCGCCCGCGTCGGCGTCGGCGTCGGCCCTCTTGCGCCGGGCGCGCTTTCTCGGCGCCGGCTTCGCCTCGGCCTCGGCCTCGGCGGCGGTGTCCTCGGCGGCGACTGGCGCGGCCGGAGCGGCGGTGTCGGTGGCGTCGGCCTCGCCTGCGGGAGCGATGTCGGCGGCACCGGACATGCTCTCGGCGGCGGCCTGCTCGTCGCGCTTGCGCGCGCGCGGGCGGCGGCGGCCCTTGCGGGCCGGCTCGGCGGCCTGGCCAGCCGCGTCGGCGGGCGCCTCGGCGCCATCCTCGCCCTGTCGGGTCGCGGCGGCTTCGGCCTCGGCCTCGGCCGGCGACTCCTCGCCGCCCTCCGCGTCACCAGCCTCCGCGTCACCCGCCTGCGCGTCAGCGCCCTCCACGTCGCCAGCCTCCGCGTCGCCGCGCTCGCGACGCCGGCCGCCGCGACGGCCGCGCCGGCGACGGCGCCGGCGCGCTTCGCCGCGCTCCTCGCCCTGGCGGGCCGGCCGCGCCTCCTGCGCCTCGGCCTCTTCCTCTTCCTCGTCCTCCTCGGCGGCGGCCACATCCTCGTCTTCGTCGGCGGCGGCGACGGGGGCGGGAAGCGATCGTTCGACCGGCGGCGGACCGGAGGATTCGACGGTCATCCGCGCGCCCTCGAAGCTCTCGTCGATGACGATCTCGATTGCGACGCCGTAGCGGCGCTCGACATCGATGATCTCGTCGCGCTTGCGGTTGAGCAGATAGATCGCCGCCTCGCGGCCGGCGCGCAGCACGATCCTGGACCCGCGCCCGCGCGCGGCCTCGTCCTCGATCATCCTGAGCCCGGAGAGGCCCGCCGACGAGGCGGTGCGGATGAGGCCGGTGCCTTCGCAATGCGGACAGGGCCTGGTCGAGGCTTCGAGCACACCGGTGCGCAGCCGCTGGCGGCTCATTTCCATCAGCCCGAACGAGCTGATCCGGCCGACCTGGATGCGGGCGCGATCGTTCTTCAGCGCCTCCTTCATCGCCTTTTCGACTTTGCGGATATGGCCCGCCTGCTCCATGTCGATGAAGTCGATGACGACGAGCCCGGCCATGTCGCGCAGGCGAAGCTGCCGCGCAACCTCGTGCGCCGCCTCGATGTTGGTCATGAAGGCGGTCTGCTCGATATTGTGCTCGCGGGTCGAGCGGCCCGAGTTGATGTCGATCGAAACCAGCGCCTCGGTCGGGTTGATGACGATATAGCCGCCCGACTTCAGTTGCACGACCGGCTGGTACATCGCCGAGAGCTGGTCCTCGACGCCATGGCGCTGGAACAGCGGCACCGGGTCGACATATTGCTTCACCCGCCGGACGTGGCTGGGCATCAGCAGCTTCATGAAGGTGCGCGCGTCCTTGTAGCCCGCCTCGCCCTCGACGATGACCTCGTCGATCTCGCGATTGTAGAGATCGCGGATCGCGCGCTTCACGAGGTCGCTGTCCTGGTAGATCAGCGCCGGCGCGGTGGAATGGAGCGTCTTGTCGCGAATCTCGTCCCACAGGCGGGCGAGATAGTCGAAATCGCGCTTGATCTCGGTCCTGGTCCGCTCGAGCCCGGCGGTGCGCACGATCAGCCCCATCGTCGCCGGCAGGCTGAGCTCGGCCATGATCTGCTTCAGCCGCTTGCGATCCGAGCCGTTGGAGATCTTGCGGCTGATGCCGCCGCCATGGCTGGTGTTGGGCATCAGCACGCAATAGCGGCCGGCGAGGCTGAGATAGGTGGTGAGCGCCGCGCCCTTGTTGCCGCGCTCCTCCTTGACGACCTGGACGAGCAGCACCTGCCGGCGCTTGATCACGTCCTGAATCTTGTAGCGGCGGCGCAGCGCCTGGCGCTTCTTCCGCAGCGTCTCGGCGGCGCTTTCGACCGAACCGGTCTCGGCCTCCTCGGCGGTCGCCGGCGGCGCCTCGTCGCCGCTATCGTCCGCGTCGAACTCGTCGGCGACGTCGACCGCCTCGATCGGCGCCGCCTCGGGGGCATCGCCTTCCTCCCCTTCCTCCTGCTCGAGCTCGGCGGCGCGCAGCCGCGCCTCCTCCTCGGCATGCTCGGCTTCCTCGCGCAGCAGCGCCTCGCGGTCCTCGCGCGGGATCTGGTAATAGTCCGGGTGGATTTCGGAGAAGGCGAGGAAGCCGTGGCGATTGCCGCCATAGTCGACAAAGGCCGCCTGGAGCGACGGCTCCACGCGCGTCACCTTGGCGAGATAGATATTTCCCTTGAGCTGCTTGTGCTCGGCCGACTCGAAGTCAAATTCCTCGATCCGGTTGCCCTTGACCACCGCCACCCGCGTTTCTTCCGGGTGGCGCGCGTCGATCAGCATGCGCATTGTCATTGAAATGTCTCCACGCGCGCGCCCGGGCGGGCGAGCCGCCGTGACGCGCGCGATCGAATAGGGACGTGGGCGCGGCAATTGGTGCGCGCGCCGGATATGTCCGGGTTGAAAACATGATCGTCTTGGGCGCTGACATCGGCGCGCCGACCGCGCGGGCCGGGCGTTCGCCGGGCATGCCGCTTCCCGTCAGGAAACGGTCAGGCCCGGGGAGAAATTGCCTCATTCAGCATAACCTCATGCCGGAACGATCGCCGGCGAAATTCCAACGTCGCGGCGCAAATGGCGGAGATTGCGACCATTTGGATACGACGAATGGCTGCTAGCACCGCTCCGTCCGAGCGGCAACCGTCACCTGCGCCCGCGCACAATTTTGCTGGACCCGAAGGGGCGCGCAACGGCACAAGGACCGGCGATGACATGGTTGCTGATGCTGCTCATCACAATGCTCGGCCCGCCGGGCGGCGCCGCGGCGCCGGGGTCGAGCGCTGGCGGCGTCACCATCGCGCTCGCGCCCGCGCAGCCCACCGCGCGGGCCGAGCTGCCCTCGGTCACGCCGGCGCGCGGGATCGATCCGCCGCTGGTCGTGATCGACGCCGGCCATGGCGGGCACGATCCGGGCGCCAGCTCGTCGGTCTCGCCGGTGCCGGAAAAGGACGTCACCCTCGCCCTCGCCCGCGCGATCCGCGACGCGCTCGCCCGCTCGGGCCGGGTGCGCGCCGCGCTGACCCGCGACGACGACCGCTTTCTCGATCTGCACGAGCGCTACGCGATCGCGCGAAGGCTGCGCGCCGACCTGTTCATCTCGGTCCATGCCGATGCGGCGCCCGCCAACGACATGGCGCATGGCGCCACCATCTACACCCTGTCCGAAGTCGCCTCCGACCGGCAGGCGGCGCTGCTCGCCCAGCATGAGAATGCCGCCGACCGCGTCGCCGGCGCGGAGCTCAGCCGCAATCCCGAGGTCGACGTGATCCTGATCGACCTTGCCCAGCGCGAGAGCATGGACCGATCGGTGCGCTTCGCGCGGCTGCTTTATCGCGAGGCCGCGCCGGTCTTCCCGTTCCGGCCCGAATGGCACAAGTTCGCCGCCTTCGTCGTGCTGAAGGCGCCCGATATCCCCTCGATCCTGTTCGAATCGGGCTACATCACCAACCGCGCCGACGCCGCCTATATCAACTCGGACGAGGGACGCCGCCAGATCGCCGAAGGCATGCGCCGCGCCATCGAGGCCTATTTCTCGCGGCGCTTCCTGGCGGCGACGAGCTGATGCGCCCCGGCCTTTGCGCTCCGCGCGGCATCGGCTAGGGCTTGCCCGCGATGAACGCCGACCAAGCCAACGGGCGCCTCACCCTGCGCCGCGACACGGGCGCGCTCGCCGACCTGCGCGCGCAGCTCGCCGTCGCCTGGCGCAAGCGCTGGGTGAAGCTGCTGGTCGTGCTCGCCGCGCTGCCCTTCGTCGCCTATGCGATCCTCTGGCTGCTGTTCGCGCGCGGGCTGCCCTCGGCTGAATCGCTGCTCCATTATGAGCCGCCGCTGCCGACCCATGTGCGCGACATCAACGGGGTCCCGGTGCAAAGCTTCGCGCGCGAGCGGCGCATCCAGCTCAGCTACGAGGAGTTTCCGCCGCGGCTGATCAACGCCTTCCTCGCCGCCGAGGACCGCACCTTCTTCGAGCATGGCGGAATCGACTATCCGGGCCTCGCCGGCGCGGTGATCGACTATATCTCCAAGGCCGGCAGCGGCGAGCGCGCCCATGGCGGGTCGACGATCACCCAGCAGGTCGCGAAGATCTTCTTCGTCGGCAACGAATATTCGGTCACCCGCAAGATCCGCGAGGCCTTCCTCGCGCGGCGGATCGAGGCGACGCTCTCCAAGCAGCAGATCCTCGAACTTTACCTCAACCAGATTTTCCTCGGCCACAACGCCTATGGCGTCGAGGCCGCGGCGCGTGCCTATTTCGACAAGGACGTGGGTCGGCTCACCATCGCCGAGGCGGCGATGCTCGCCAGCCTGCCGCGCAGCCCGAGCAACTACGATCCCTACCGGCACCTCCAGCGTGCGCTCGACCGGCGCAACTGGGTGCTCGGGGAAATGCGCCGCAACCGCTTCATCAGCGAGGAGCAGTATCGCGCCGCCCTCGCCGAACCCATCCGGCTCGCCAGCCGCCACGTGCGCGCGGAGCGCAACGTCGGCGGCTATTTCATGGAGGAGGTGCGCCGGCGGCTGATCGAGCGCTACGGCGCGGACGCAAGCAGCGGGCCGAACAGCGTCTATGCCGGCGGACTGTGGGTGCGCACCTCCTACGATCCCGTCATGCAGCAGGCGGCCGAGACCGCCTTCCGCGACGGGCTGGTGCGCTACGACCGCGGGCGGGGCTGGCGCGATCCGGGCCTGTCGGTCGATCTCGCGCAGGACTGGCGCAGCCAGCTCGCCGCCGCCCGCTTCGGCGTCGGCTACGATGACTGGCGCGCGGCGGTGGTGCTCTCCAAGCAGGCGGGAAGCGCGACGATCGGCTTCGTCGACGGCTCGACCGGCACGCTGCCGGCAGCCGCCGCCTCGATGCCGGTGCGCGGGCGCGGCGGCTCCGCCTTCGCCGCGCTGAGGCCCGGCGCGATCATCGCGGTCGCGCCCGATGGCGCCGGCTGGGCGTTGCGCTCTATCCCCGAAATTTCGGGCGGCATGGTCGTCGAGGAGGTCGCGACGGGCCGCATCCTCGCCATGCAGGGCGGCTTCGACCTGCGCAACGGCGCCTTCAACCGCGCCACCCAGGCGATGCGCCAGCCCGGCTCCACCTTCAAGCCGATCGTCTATTCGGTCGCGCTCGACAACGGCATGACCCCGGCGTCGATCATCATCGACGGCCCGTTCTGCGTGAACCAGGGCCAGCCCAACCAGAAATGCTTCCGCAATTTCGGCAATGCGGGCGGCGCAGGGCCGCGCACGCTGCGCTGGGGCCTCGAACAGTCGCGCAACCTCATGACGGTGCGCACCGCCAGCCAGATCGGCATGAACCTGGTCGTGCGCCGTGCCCGCCAGCTCAATGTCGGCGACTATCCACCCTATCTCTCGATCGCGCTCGGCGCCGGCGAAACCACGGTCGAGCGGATGGTCAACGCCTTCGCGATCTTCGCCAACCAGGGCCGGGCGCTCACCCCGACCCTCATCGACTATGTCCAGGACCGTCACGGCAAGGTGATCTGGCGCGCCGACACGCGGCCGTGCGAGCGCTGCAACGCGCCTGACTGGGACGGCCGGCCGATGCCGCGCCCGCCGCTGCGCACCCGCCAGGTCGTCGATCCGATGACCGCCTACCAGATCGTCCACATCCTCGAGGGCGTCGTCGAGCGCGGCACCGGCGTGGCGGCGCGCGATCCCGGCCGGCCGCTGTTCGGCAAGACCGGCACCACCAACGGCCCGACCAATGTCTGGTTCATCGGCGGCTCGCAGCAGATCGTCGCCGGCATCTATCTCGGCTTCGATCAGCCACGGCCGATGGGTGGCTACGCGCAGGGCGGCACGCTCGCCGCGCCGATCTTCCGCCAGTTCGCGCAGGTCGCGTTCCGCGACCTGCCGGTGGTCCCCTTCCGCGCGCCGCCGGGCATCCGCATGGTCGCGATCGACCGGATGAGCGGGCAGCGCGCCTTCACCTGGCCGGGCGACGAGCCGCGCGCGGCGGTGATCTGGGAGGCGTTCAAGCCGGAGAGCGAGCCCAGGCGCACCACCGCCCGCGAGGAGCTCGCCCCGCCGCCGCCGGGAACCCAGGGCCCCGCGCGCATCGACCGCCGCGACAGCGACTTCTTGCAAAGCCAGGGCGGGATTTACTAGGTCCGCCATCCAGGCCGCCAACCAAGGACATGAGATGCGCGCCGAAGCGCAAGCCTCGATCGATCGGATCAACGCCGCCCTCGACCTGCTGCGCCGGTTCCTCGACTGGGACCGGGCGCTCCGCCGGCTCGACGAGCTCAATGCCCGCGTCGAGGACCCCGGCTTGTGGGACGACGCGAAGGCGGCTCAGGAGGTGATGCGCGAGCGCCGTCGGCTGGAGGAGGCGATCGGCGCGACCCGCGCGATCGAGAAGGATCTCGCCGAGACCCGCGAGCTCATGGAAATGGCCGAGGCGGAGGGCGACGAGGCACTGGTCGACGATGCGGTGGCGGCGCTTGCCGCGCTCGCCGAACGCGCCGAGGCGGACAAGGTCAAGGCGCTGCTGTCCGGCGAGGCCGACGCCAACGATACCTATGTCGAGATCAACGCCGGCGCCGGTGGCACCGAGAGCCAGGACTGGGCCGAGATGCTCCAGCGCATGTACACGCGCTGGGCCGAGCGCCGCGGCTACAAGGTCGAGCTGATCGACCACCATGCCGGCGAGCAGGCTGGTATCAAGTCGGCGACGCTGCTGGTGCGCGGCGAATATGCCTATGGCTATGCCAAGACCGAGAGCGGGGTGCACCGGCTGGTGCGGATTTCACCCTATGACAGCTCGGCCCGGCGCCACACCAGCTTTTCGAGCGTGTGGGTCTATCCGGTGATCGACGACAATATCGACATCGAGATCAACGAGACCGACCTGCGCATCGACACCTATCGCGCCTCGGGCGCCGGTGGACAGCATATCAACACCACCGATTCGGCGGTCAGGATCACCCACCTGCCGACCGGCATCGTCGTCCAGTGCCAGAACCAGCGCAGCCAGCACAAGAATCGCGCCGAGGCGTTCAAGCAGTTGCGCGCCCGCCTCTACGAGCGCGAGCTCGCCGAGCGCGAGGCGGCGGCCAATGCCGAGAACGCGGCCAAGACCGACATCGGCTGGGGCCACCAGATCCGCTCCTACGTGCTGCAGCCCTATCAGCTGGTGAAGGACCTGCGCACCGGCGTCACCTCGACCTCGCCGTCCGACGTGCTCGACGGCGATCTCGACCGCTTCATGGCGGCCGCGCTGTCCCAGCGCGTGACCGGCGAGAAGGTGGAAGTGGACGATGCGGACTAGGCCCTGGCGCGCGCTCGTCCTGTTCGCGGCGCTGGCGGCCTGCCACGGTCGCGAGACGGCCGACCAGTCACCCTTTCCGGAGCCGCGCCGGCCGGTCGCGCCGATCGTCTCCTCGAGCTACCTGAACGAGGACGCGCGCGACAGCGTCGGCGAATTCGATACGGTGATCCGCCTCGCCGAGGTTTCCCCCGGCATGTCGGTCGCCGACATCGGGGCCGGAGAGGGCTATTATACGGTGCGCCTGTCGCCGATGGTCGGCGAGCGCGGCCGCGTGCTCGCCGAGGACATCGTGCCGGGGACGATCCGCGCGCTCGCCCAGCGCGTCCAGCGCGAGCGGCTCGACAATGTCGCGATCAGGCTCGGCGAGCCGAACAATCCGCAGCTCCCCGATGCCTCGTTCGACCGCATCTTCATGATTCACATGTATCACGAGATCGCGCGGCCGAGCGAGTTCCTCTGGCACCTGCGCGACGCGCTCAAGCCCAATGGCAGCATCGTCGTCGTCGATGGCGATCGGCCGACGAACCGCCACGGCACCCCGCCGCGCCTGCTGGTCTGCGAGTTCAACGCGGTCGGCTATGATCTCAGGCGCTTCGAGCGGCTGCCGGATTCGGAATCCTATTTCGCCTGGTTCGTCGCCCACGGCCCCAAGCCCGCGCCGCAGGACATCCGCGTCTGCGAAGCCTAGGCCGAAGGATCGGCGTCCGTCACCATACCTTCTGCCCCCGAGGGCGCTTCCTCCCCTCCCTTCTCCCTTCGGGGGAGTGGGGGATGCTGGCGGCGGCACGCGCCCCGCCCGGCCCGGGGCTGCTCAGGGGATCGATACTTCCGGCGAATCGTCCTCCGATTTCTGCTCCAGCGCCGCCTTCGCCATCGCGACGATCGGATCGGCGAGCGCGAGGCCGAGAATGCCGAACAGCGCGCCGAAGATGAGCTGCGCGCCGAGCACCAGCGCCGGGGCGAGATCGACCGTGCGCCGGGCGACATAGGGCACGATCAGATAGCCATCGACGATCTGCACGACGGCATAGACGAAGACCGCCCACAAGCCGGTATCGATGCCGGCGGAAAAGCCGATCAGGACGATGAGCAGGCCGGAGACGATCGCGCCGATATTGGGCAGGAAGGCGAGGATGCCGGTCAGCAGGCCGAGCAGCGCCGCCATCGGCACGCCGCCCGCCATCAGCAGCAGCCAGGTGCCGAAGCCTTCCACCGCCATGCCGAGCAGCCGCCCGGCCATCAGCCGCCGCAGCGTGTAGCCCATCCGGTCCGACGTGCGATAGAAGCGCTCGCGATTGGCGCTCGGCAAGATCCAGGCGAGGCCGCGCTCGTAAAGGCGCGGCTCGACCGCGATGAACAGGCCGATGACGAGGATCATCACGAGATTGGTGACGATGCCGACGGCGGTGCCGACCGCCGAGGTCAGCCGCCCGATCGAGCCCATCGCCTGCTCGACGAGCTGGTCCGGCTCGAGGGTCGGCAGGGCAAGGCCATAGGTCGCGCCGAGCGACAGCAGGTTGGCAAGCTGCGTCTCGATCGTCGCGCGGAAGGCGGCGGCCTGCGCGCCCAGCTGAACGCCCGCGAGCCAGACCGTCGCCGCGAGGAAGCCGAGCGCGGCGACGACGACGATCAGCAGCCGCCAGCCGCGCGCGATCGGCAGCACCCGCCCGAGCAACCGGGTGCCGCCGTCGAAGATCGAGGCGAGGACGATGCCGCCGAAGATCAGCAGCAGCGGCTGGGCGAGGAAGATCACCGCGAGCACGGCGAGGCCAAGCGCGAACCACACGCTCGCCTTCTTCAGCTCCTGGCGGATCAGCGGATCGCGCAGCTCCGACGGGCCCGGCCGGTCGGCCGGGCGATGCGGCGGCGGCGCGTCCGCCGTGCTCATTGCGCCGGCACCGCGGCCGGCGGCGGCGATTCGACGCGGGGCGGATGCAGCGAGGTGCCGGCCCGGCCCGAGCGCAGCGCGGTGATCCAGCTGATCGGGTTCCAGTAGCTCGACGAGCCGTCGAGGCTGAAGGTGATGAATTCGGCGCGGCCGCCGATATTCTCCCACGGCACGGCGCCGCCGAGGCCGAGCTGGCTGATCGGGAAGCGGCTGTCGGCGCTGTGATCGCGATTGTCGCCCATCAGGAAGACGTGCCCAGGCGGCACCGTGTAGCGCGGAAAATCGTCGCCGATCGAATGGCCGACGTCGATCGTGTCGTAATAGCGCCCGCCCGGCAGATATTCGCGGACCACCGGCATCCGGCAATAGAGCCGACCGTCGGGCCCGCGCCTGCGGAAATCGCCGAACAGGTCCGGCGCGCAGGGCGTGTTCGCGTCGACCGGGATCATCGTCGGCGGGCGGCGCTCGTGCGGCAGCTCGCGGCCGTTGAGGAAGACGCGGCCGCCGATCACCTCGATCGTGTCGCCGGGCAGGCCGATGACGCGCTTGATATAGTCGGATTCGGCGCTCGGGCCGCTGTCGGGCGTGACGATGACGATGTCGCCGCGCTCGGGCAGCCGCCCCCACAGCCGCCCGCGCCAATGCGGCAGGATGTGGAAGCTCGGGCTCACCCAGGACCAGCCATAGGGATATTTGCTGACCACCAGCCGGTCGCCGACGAGCAGCGAGGGCATCATCGATTCGCTGGGGATGTAGAAGGGCTTGGCGATGAAGCTGTGGAAGGCGAGCACGGCGAGCAGCAGCCAGAAGATCGCCTTGATCTCGCCCCACCAGTCGGTGCCCTGCGTCGCGGGCTTCGCCGTCACTCCCTCGGGCGGCGCGGCCACGTCGCTGTCGGCGCTGGTGGAAGTGTCCGCCGCCTCGTGGGCGTTGCTGTCGGTCAAGAAGCCTGCTCCTCGGGAATCGCCTCGATCATGACGACCGCCATGGCAAAAGGGTGATCGTCGGTCATTGTCAAATGAATGCGGGCCGCGTGGCCCGGCGGGACCAGCGCGTCAAGCCTCTCGCGGGCGCCACCGGCCAGCGCCAGCGTCGGCGCCCCGCTCGGCAGGTTGACGACGCCGATGTCCTTCATGAAGACGCCCTGTCGAAAGCCGGTGCCGACCGCCTTGGCGAAGGCCTCCTTCGCGGCGAACCGCTTGGCGTAGGTGCCGGCGCGGGTGAACGGCCGCGCCTCCGCCCGGGCGCGCTCGACATCGGTGAAGACGCGCCGCACGAAGCGCTCGCCGAACCGATCGAGCGACCGCGCGATCCGGTCGATATTGCACAGGTCCGAGCCGAGGCCGACGATCAACGGCCGGCCCTCATCGCGGCGTTGCGCCACCCCCGCGCGGCGGCAGGGCATTGGCGGCGCCGCAGGCGACGCGGTCGGCGGCGGGGCCGCGGACGGTGCAGGCCGGGCGGCCGCCGATTGTCACCGTGCCGAGCCCGAGCGCGATCACCGTCGCCGAGCGGCCGGCGCCCAGCGACACGCTCCCGCTCGTCGCGCTGGTGATCGTGGCGTCCCGCGCGGTGAGCCCGGGCGCGACGAGATCGCCGCTCCCCTGGAGATCGGCGGTGAGCGTTCCGGCGCGGCCGGCAAGCTCGATCCGGCCCGATCCGGCAAGGCCGATCGAGAGCGCGTCGGCGGCGACGCTCGCGCGAAGCTCGCCGCTGCCCTCGACCGCCAGGTCGACGCGCTGCCCCGCGAGCCGGTCGAGATCGAGCCGGGCGGGGCCGATCAGCCGCGCCGAGCGCAGGCTGCGCGTGGTCAGCTCGATCGTCGGGATACCCTCCTGCGCGCCCTCGTTGCCGCCCCAGTGGTCGCGGTCGCGGCGGATGCGCAGCGTCTGGCCGCTGACATCGATCCGCAGCCGGTCGAGCGCCGCAGTGTTGCCGATCGCGCGCGCGGTCGTGGGCCGGCCGGTGACGAGGTGGACGATATACGGCCCCTCGACCGTGATCCGGTCGAAATCGGCGACCGGATAGACGCGCTCGCCCGCGAGCGCCGGCGCGGCGGCGAAGAGGAAAGCGAGCGCGATCGGCCATTTCATGCGCCGACCATGACGTGAAATGGTTAAGCGTCAATGGTGCTTCGCGTCAGCTCGCGCAGTGCAGGTCGCCCGAACCCATCGTCGAGACCGAGCAGCGCGTCGTGCCGGTGACGTGGACGTCGCCCGAGCCCATGATCCGCCCGCGCACCTCGCCGGTCGCGCGCAGCCGCACATTGCCCGACCCCATCACCCGCACTTCGGCGTCGCCGGTCTGCAGGTCGCCGAGCCGCGCGTCGCCCGAGCCGGCGATCGACACCCGCGTGCGCCGGGCCGTGCCCGCGGCGTGGATATTGCCG
Organism: Sphingomonadales bacterium; assembly: GCA_040255785.1. Classification (GTDB taxonomy): domain Bacteria; phylum Pseudomonadota; class Alphaproteobacteria; order Sphingomonadales; family Sphingomonadaceae; genus Allosphingosinicella. The sequence goes on along the minus strand of JBDZVR010000009.1, from coordinate 10,329 downwards.
GCGCCGGCAATCGCGAAGCGGGTTTCACCGGCGCGCAGCGCGCCGATCTCGAGATCGCCCGAGCCGCTGATCGAGGCATCGAAGCTGTCGGCTTCGGCGCGGTCGATGCGGATGTCGCCCGAGCCGCTGATCGAGGCGCCTTCGAGCGCCGGCGCCGTCACGTGGACGGTGACCTCGCCCATGCCCCGGCTGGTGCGGAACCAGCCGTCGCGGCGCGTGCCGATGCGCAGCGCGCCATTCTCGACGCGGACATCGAGCTCGTCGAGCGCCTCGCGCGGGCCCTCCGCGCGCACCGCGGGCGCCCCGCCGACCCTGATGTCGACATCGCTCGCTCCGGTGAGCGCGACCGAGCGGAACGCGCCGACCTCGAAGCTGCGCCCGGCCCGCGGGCCGTCGGCGGCCCCTTCGCCGCCGTCGCCCGCGGCGCGGCGCTCGCCGGCCGAACAGGCGCTGGCCAGGACGAAGGCGGGAACGACAAGGAGCATCACGCGCATCTCAATCTCCATGCTGTCCTATAGATATAATACACAGGCGACGGACAGCGCGCAAACGAAAAAGGGCGGCCCGAACCGGGACCGCCCCTTTTCGACGCGAACGCGGCGCGGCTTCAGGCCTCGGCCTTCGCCTTGTGATGGATCACCGCGGCCTTGTTGAGAATGTCGAGCAGCTTCTGGAGCGCGGCCTTTTCGTCGATCTGCTCCATCGCCGCCAGCTCGCGCGCGAGCCGGGTCGAGGCCGCCTCGAAGATCTGCCGCTCCGAATAGCTCTGCTCCGGCGCGTCCTCGGGGCGGAAGAGGTCGCGGACCACCTCAGCGATCGACACGAGATCGCCCGAATTGATCTTCGCCTCATATTCCTGGGCACGGCGCGACCACATGGTGCGCTTGATCTTCGGCTTGCCCTTCAGCGTGGCGAGCGCTTCCTGCATCGTCTTGTCGGAGGAAAGCTTGCGCATGCCGACGCTTTCCGCCTTGTTGGTCGGAACGCGCAGCGTCATCTTCTCCTTCTCGAACCGCAGCACGTAGAGTTCGAGCTTCATGCCCGCGATATCGGTGCTCTGCAGCTCGACGACACGGCCGACGCCGTGCTTGGGGTAAACGACATAATCGCCAACGTCGAAGTTCAACGCCTTCGTTGCCATCAATTCGGACCTTCCCATGGAAACCGCCGCGTTCAACCGGACCGGGCCGCGTCCGTCCCAGCGAAGCGGTCGATCCCGGATTGCACGGCACTCGCTCTGATACCGTTCACGGATGCGCCGAGGCACCCGCTGCGATTTGCGTCATATAGCAGCAAAACGGGGCAAAATCTACCCCCGCGGTAGTATCACGCCGAGCGGATGACGTCGCGCCGGCGACGTTCGTCGATGCTGAACATGCCCGGCCCGGCGAATACAAAATACAGGAAAATGAAGCAGTAAAGGATGGCCGCGTCGCCGCCGTTGTTGACCGGGAAGAAGTTTTGCGGGGCGTGGGCCATCCAGTAGGCGACCGCCATCACCCCCGAGGCGAGGAATGCCGCCGGGCGGGTGAACAGGCCGATCGCGATCAGCAGGCCGCAGACCAGCTCGAAGAGCCCGGCATAGGCGCCGGCGCTGGCGAGCGAGCGGCCCATTCCCGCCATGTCCCCGGGCGGAAAGCCGGCGAACTTCTGCAGGCCATGTTCGAAGAAAAGCAAACCGGTGAGGATGCGCACTATGCCGAGCATGGTCGGCGCGAAACGATCGATTTGCGGCATTCCATTCCCCTCCTGGATTGGTATCGCTTCGAGCGCGCACACGCGCGCCGTTCGGACTTACGCGGCACCCGGCGGCGCGGCCGGCTACTCGATCGGCCGGCCATCGGTATCGACCAGCACTTCACGCCGGCCGACATGATCGGGAGCACCGACAAGGCCCTCCTTCTCCATTCGCTCGATCAGCCTGGCGGCGCTGTTATAGCCGACCCGAAGCTGGCGTTGGAGATAGGAGATGGACGCCTTCTGGCTTTCGGCGACGACCTGCACCGCCTTGCGGAAAAGCTGTGTCTCGGCGTCGTCCTCGCCGATCGGCTGGCCATCGAACAGGTAGGTCTCGTCCTCCGGCTCCTCGGTCACCGCCATGACGTAATCGGGCGTTCCCTGCGTCTTCCAGTGCTCCGCGACGGCGCGCACCTCCTCGTCGGAAACGAAGGGGCCGTGGACGCGCACGATCTGCTTGCCGCCCGGCATGTAGAGCATGTCGCCCTTGCCGAGCAGCTGCTCGGCGCCCTGCTCGCCCAGAATCGTCCGCGAGTCGATCTTCGAGGTGACGGCAAAGGAGATGCGGGTCGGCAGGTTCGCCTTGATCACGCCGGTGATGACGTCGACCGAGGGGCGCTGCGTCGCCATGATCAGGTGGATGCCGGCCGCGCGCGCCTTCTGGGCGAGGCGCTGGATCAGGAACTCGACCTCCTTGCCCGCGGTCATCATCAGGTCGGCAAGCTCGTCCACGACGACGACGATCTGCGGCAGCGTGTCGTAGTCCAGCTCCTCCATCTCGTAGGTCGGCTGTCCGGTCTCGGAGTCGTAGCCGGTCTGGACCCGGCGGCCGAGCGACTGGCCCTTCATCCGCGCGTCGCGCACCTTGGCGTTGAAGCTCGACAGCTGTCGCACCCCGAGCGAGGCCATCATCCGGTAGCGCTCTTCCATTTGCCCGACCGTCCACTTGAGCGCGCGGATCGCCTTGGCCGGCTCGGTGACGACCGGTGCGAGCAGGTGCGGGATCCCGTCATAGACGCTGAGCTCGAGCATCTTGGGATCGATCAGGATCAGTTTGCACTGCTCGGGCGTCAGCCGGTAGAGCAGCGAGAGGATCATGCAGTTGAGCCCGACCGACTTGCCCGAGCCGGTCGTGCCGGCGACCAGCAGGTGCGGCATCGGCGCGAGATCGGCGATCACCGGATCGCCGGCGATGTTCTTGCCGAGAATGATCGGCAGCGAGGCGACCTGGTCCTCGAAGGCGGGGCTCGCGACCAGCTCGGAAAAGCTCACCATTTCGCGCTTGGCGTTGGGCAGTTCGATGCCGATCACGCTGCGGCCGGGAATCGTCGCGACGCGCGCCGACAGCGCCGACATGTTGCGCGCGATATCGTCGGCGAGCTGGATGACGCGGCTCGCCTTGATCCCGCTCGCCGGCTCCAGCTCGTACATGGTGACGACCGGGCCGGGCCGGACCTCGACGATCTCCCCCTTCACCGAGAAATCCTCGAGCACGCTTTCGAGCAGCCGCGCGTTGCGCTCCAGCGCCGCGCGGTCGAGCTGGGCGTTGACCGGACGGGGCGGCGGGTTGAGCAGGTCGATCGAGGGCAGGCTGTAGCTGTCGCCGAGCGCGAGCGAGGGCTGGCGCTCGCGCAGGGGGCGGCGGGCCGAGGGCGCCGGCCGGCTGCGTTCGGCGATGACCGGGGCACGCGGCTCGGCGGGCGCCACGGCGGCGCGCGCCGGACGCTCCTCGTGCGCGGCGGCGGCGCTCGACACCTCGCGCGGGGCGGGCGCGGGCAATCGCCGCTTGGCGAGCCAGCGCCGCTCCTCGACGGTGAGGCCAAGCCCCATCACGCACAGGGCGAGGCCGCCGGCGCCGCTGAGCGCGATCAGCGCGATCCGGAAGGGCTGCGCGATCGCCGCGTCGCCGATCGCATCCAGCCCCCATTGCGCGAGGCCGGCGAGCAGGAAGCCGACGGCGCCGCCCCAGCCGCCGGGCAGGCCCGCCACCGCGCCGCCGACGAACAGGCTGGCGGCGAGGGCGATCAGGACGATGCCGACGAGCGTGATCGCGAGCGAGCGCCCCCAGCGCCCCGGCTCGACCCCGCGCGCGAGCCTGAGCCCGAGCACCAGGACGAGCGGCAGCACCAGCCCGATCGGTGGCCCGAACAGGGTGAGCAGGATGTCGGCCAGCCAGGCGCCGGGCGCGCCGAGCCAGTTGCCGGCCGCGCCGGTGGCGGCGGTGTTCAGCGCGGCATCGGTCGGGTGATAGCTCGCCAGCGCGGCGAGCGCGGCGAGCGCGGCGAGGCATATCAGCGTGCCGCCGACGAGCCCGCGCAGGCGCCGCACCGCCCGGCCCGAGCTTTCCCTCAGCCGCGCGATCCGCCCCTCGCCGCTCTTGCGCGCGGTTGCCGTCGCCATTCGCCGTGCCCCAAATGTTCCCGCCCCTTCATGCGCTCTGGCGGACTCCGGGGTCAAGCGCTTGGCGGCGGGCGGCCGGAAGGCTAGGAGGAACGGATGCGGCGAAGCGACGTCATCATCCTCGGCGGCGGCCTGGTCGGGCTCAGCCTCGCCATCGCGCTCGGCCGCCACGGCCTCGCCGTCGCGGTGATCGATCCGGCCAGGCCCGAGACCCAGCTCGCGCCCGCCTATGACGGCCGCGCGACCGCGATCTCGTCTTCCTCCTGGCGGATGCTGCAGGCGCTCGGCGTCGGGGCGCGGCTCGCCGATGCCGGCCAGCCGATCGGGACGATCCGGGTCAGCGAGGGCCTCGCGCCGGGCGGGATCGTGTTCGATCCCGGCGATCCGGGCGACCCGCTCGGCATGATGTTCGAAAACAGGCTGCTGCGCCATGCGTTGCGCGAAAGCGCCCTCGCCGAGGCGGGGATCGCGCTGCACGCGCCGGCGCGCGCGCTCGCCATCGAGCGCGATGAGGCCGGGGCGCGCGTTACCCTCGACGACGGCACCATCCTCGCCGCGCCGCTATTGGTCGGGGCGGAGGGGCGGCGCTCGCCGATCCGCGAGGCGGCGGGGATTCCGATCGCGCGCTGGAGCTACGATCATGTCGCGATCGTCGCCACGATCGCCCACCCGCGGGATCACGAGAGCACCGCCTACGAGATTTTCTATCCGACCGGGCCGTTCGCGGTGCTGCCGATGCGTGACGGCGAGGATGGCCGCCACCGCTCGGCGATCGTCTGGTCGGTGAAGACGGCGGAGGCGCCGGCGACGCTCGCCCTGCCCGAGCGCGCGCTCACGTGCGAGATCGAACGGCGGATGGGCGGCTTTCTCGGCGAGATCGCGCTCGCCGGGCCGCGCTTTTCCTATCCGCTCGGCTTCCACCATGCGGCGCGGATCGTGGATCGGCGGCTTGCCCTTGCCGGCGATGCCGCCCACGGCATCCACCCGATCGCCGGCCAGGGCCTGAACCTCGGCTTTCGCGATGTCGCCGCGCTCGCCGAAATCCTCGTCGAGGGCGCGCGGCTGGGCATGGACCCGGGCGATGCGCAATTGCTCGACCGCTACCAGCGCTGGCGCAGTCTCGACACCTTCATGGTCGCGCTCGCGACCGACGGCCTGACGCGCCTCTACGGCGTGCCCGGCAAGGCGGCCTCGGCGATCCGCCGCCTCGGCATGGCCGCGGTCGAGCGCATCCAGCCGCTCAAGGACCGCTTCATGGCCGAGGCCCGCGGCGAATCGGGCGACCTGCCGCTGCTGCTGCGCGGGCTGCCGATCTAGGGTGCGCCCGGGACTCATTGATCACGATCAGAAGCAAAAGGTTGCGGCGATGCGGATGGCGGACATGAAGGTGTGGGCGCATCGGTCGTAGCGCGTGGCGACCCGCCGCCAGTCCTTGATCCTGCCGAAGACGTTCTCGATTTTGCGGCGCTGGCGGTAGCGGTGCCTGTCATGGGCAGGTTGGACCTTGCGATGGCGTAGCGGGGGATGCAGGCTTTGCTGCCCCTGTCGGCGAGCGCGGCACGGAAACCAGTCGCTGTCGTGGCCCCGCCGTCGAAATCCCAATCCGGAAGCTCCGTGCCGCCTCACGTGTCGAAATACCATCCTCGATGGCCGCAATCACTCGAACGCGAAGGTCGCCGCTCAGGCTCCTCGTCATTATCACCTCCTGGCAAATCGCCAGCAGCAGTGAATCAGACAAGTGCGGTCGAGGGAATCCTCAACCGACTCTGTGTTCATCGAAGATGCTCTAGGCCCCAGGAACAACGTGGGCAGTTGCCCTCATTACAACTTAACATGATGAGGTATTCGTGTTGGAATCGGCGCCCAAATCCGGCCGAGTTCCACGAATTGGAACGGAATAGTCGGTACGACCTAGTTCAGGTCTTCCAGGAACTCGGATCCCGGCGCTATTGCGGTGACGAGCAGGTGGTCACGCGCCCGGGTGCAGGCGACGTAGAGGAGATGGCGCTCGGTTTCGTAGGCGGCCTCCATCTCGGCCATGTCGCCGATGCCGGCGAGCCGGGCGGGATCGGGCAGCACATCCTCGTCGCAGGCCATCACCGCGACGGCGCGGAACTCCAGGCCCTTGGCTTCGTGCATCGTGCGCACAGCGACAGCATCCTCTCCCTCGACGCTCTCGCCAGCCACCTTGACCGCCGAGCGCGCACGGCCGAGCTGACCCTGGCTGCGCACCAGCACCCCGATCTCGCGCGCGACAACACCCTCCGCCCGACGGCGGCGCAGGAAGTCCGCCACCGCTCGCTGCTCGGCCTCCTCGTCCGCTAGCAGCACGACTTCAGGCCTGGGCCCCTCGAAGACCGAGATCGTGCCGCGCCGGGTTTCTTCCTCGCCGTCGGCATCCACGATGACGCTCGGCAGCAGGCGGTCGGCCGCGGACCGGATCTGGTGGGAGGTGCGGTAATTGACCTTCAGGCGGTGGCTGCGCCCGCGGATGTCCAGCCCGAGCCGCGCCCAGGAGAAGGGCAGGTGGAAGATCCGCTGGCCGATGTCGCCGGCGAAAAAGAGGGCATCGGGTTGCCCGCTTCCTGCCGCCGCGAGGAAGCGAGCCTGAACCACGCTAAGGTCCTGCGCCTCGTCGACAACGATATGGGTGCAGGGCAGCGTCGCGCCCTGCTGCAGCCTTTCGGTCAGCCGGCTGTAGAGCTGCGGCCAGGTGATGAGCTTGCGTTCCTTCAGTCGCTGGCGGATGAACTCGAACACCGCCCAGGCCGCCTCCCGCTGACGGCTGCCGAGCCTGACCCGGCGGCCGAGCCGGGGGAGATCGGCATAGCTGTCGGCGTCCACGACGTCCCAGGCGTCGACCAGCTCCTCCCATTCCTCGAACAGGAACTCGGGCGTGAACTGCCCGCCGAGGCCGGCATCGCGCGCCTGGCGGATGAAGGCGCGGATCTGATTTCCGGTCGCCATGGTGGCTTGTCCGAACCAGCCTTTGTGCAGCTCATGGGCGGCCTGGTCGAGCGAGGAAACGGCCACTCGCTCGCGAAGATCGGGCTCGGCCTCGATCAGAATGTCGCGCTTGGCGGCCAGAAGCCGCGCGAGCGGCTTTGAAAAGGTTGTCAACAGGACCCGCGCCGCGGCATCCGAGCGCGCGATGAAGACCGCGCGGTGGAGCGCGACGATGGTCTTGCCGGTGCCGGCGGTCCCGCCCACCCGGACCGGGCCGGACCAGTCCCGCTCGACCAGCGCACGCTGGGCCGGATGAAGAAAGACCGTCCATTTCTCCCAGGGGAACTCCAGCGCCGCCTTCAGCTCGTCGAGATTCTCGACCGTGCGGAACCGCCGCTGCGCGTCGGGATGGGCGAAGGGGTCGCCTTCCGGCGCCTTGACCGCGACATGATCCTCGATCCGCCCGCCGGTGGCGTGGTCGAGCAGCGCCTCCGCCGCCTCGGCGGGGAGCCGGTCGAGAAGGTCGGAGAGGTCCGCCTCCTGCGTCTCGCGAACCGGCTGCAGCCAGTCGCGCGGCACGCCGACGTCGAGAAGCTGATCGTCGGTCAGCTCCTCGAAGGGGAAGCTCGGTGCGCCCTGCCCCTTTGTAGATGGCTGCATCGCGGGCTGAGGCGCTGCGTGCTCGTAAGCTGCGCCGGCGACCACCGGCACCTCGACGAACTGCATGGCGCCCGTCCGCTCGTGCGGAACCAGCCGCTTGCGCTCGGCCCAGGCATAGGCGTCGTCATGATGGCCAACATAGGCAAGCAGGGTCGCACCATCGTGCTTGTGGAGGATGATCCTGAGATCGCGGTTCACCCGCGCCGACCAGAAGCCATCCGCCCTTTCGATCCGGTGCATCTGGAGGCCGTTGCCGCGAGGATCGGCCGCGAAGCGGAGGGCGGCTTGCATGGCCGCCCCGGCTTCGGCCTGCGTCAACCTCGTCAGGGCGTCCGTGAACGTAGAAGCGTAAATCAGGCTCATTTCAGATCGATGGTACTCTCGACAGAGGAGAGACCATGAATCACTTCGTCCAGCTTCGAATGAATGTCGCCGAGAGTGTAGCCGGCCGGCCCGGTGATCGCCTGCACCGTATCATGCATGGTATCGACACCATATCCAATGAACGCGTCGAAGGCTTCGCGCGCACTTCTTAGCTCATCGAGGAGATCCTGCAGCAAGCCGATGATTTGGTCCCCCTGCTCTTCAGTCATCCAGCCCTCCCTCTGCCACCTTTGTTCATGACTCAAGAGAAAAGTCGTCCGTCAGGATTGGAAGAGTGACGCAAACCTGCTCCCCACATCCGCCATCGGAATGATCCCGGCAATCGAGGTAGCCAAACCTGGCTCAGCCGGGACTTGCGATTGCGCCTTTTCGTGGGGCCGCCAATCGGGATTGGAACGAATGCGAGCCTGATCGTCAGGCTCGCTCGATCCGGGTTCTCGATGCCGTTTCGAAAATCCAGCCCGAATGGACGAAATTCGAATTTCGTTCATCAAACCCCCACCACCTTCATCACCTCGTCGCCGAGATGGTTGATCACCTTCACCGCCACCTGCCCGCTCTCCGGCCGTGGGAAGGGTCTTGAGCGGGTGCGCTTGAGGCTCGCCCAGGCCTCTTGATCGATCTCCGCCTTCAGGGTCGTTTTCAGCGCCTTGTAGGGATCGTTCGCCCCGGGGAAGTAGGCGTGGCGGACGAAGAAGCTTTCGTAATTATAGTCCGTGTCCACGAACCACACCGCGATGTCGTCGGCGCTCGAGCTTTCGATCTGTCCGCCCTTGTACATGTCGACGCCCGCGACCTCGACGGAGATCAGCCCGTCGCCTTCGTCATGGATGCGGATGTCGGGCTCGCCGAACACGGTGAAGAGGTTGCCTGCGCCGGTGTCCGCAAGCTCGGGCATGTGAAGGTCCGGGTTGATCCGCGCCTTGAGGATCGGCAGCCGGCCCAGCTTCTCCACCTCGCTCGCATGCGCGTCATAGTTGAAGGCGCAGGCGATCAGGAGATCGAACCCCGCATCGGCGCATTCGCGCGCCGCGGCCATCAGATCGTCGCGCGCGACCGTGCCATATTCCGGCCCGACGAGGATGCCGGCGCGCTGGCGGGTGCCGTCTGAAAGCGTGAACTGTCCCTCGGCACAGATGAACCGGCCCGGCCAGCCGTGCATGGCCTCGAACCTGATCCGCTCGTCCTTATAGGCTTGCTGGACCCCGGCCTTGGCGAGCGCGGCGAGGATGGTCGTCGCGAAGTCCGAAGCCTCGTTGCCGGTATCCGCGCGCCGCGCCTTGCGGCCTTCCGCGGCCTCCAGCTCGTCGAACAGGCTGTCGTCGATGTCGACGGCCGGCACCCGGTGGGGCGACAGGCTCTCGACCGTGAACGGCCCGGCGACGCGGACCCGCCTCTTGTCGGTATAAGGCTGGTCGTAGAGATATTCGGTGTCGGCCTTGGCGGCGATCGAGGCGTCGATCTCCTTCTGCCGGGCGATGCGCAGCTCCCACCATTGCTTCAGCAGCCCCTCCCCTTCAGGGGAGGGGTTGGGGCGGGGATTGTCGGCGATCGCGGAGCCTTTGACAGCCCCCACCCCCTGCCCCTCCCCTGAAGGGGAGGGGGGAAGTTCCCTATCGGCGAGCGCGGCCCGCTCGACGCGCCCCTGCCCGTCCCCTGAAGTGGAGGAGGGGAGTTCCCGCGGGATTTCCCACTCTTCCCAATTCGTGCCCAATGCCGCGTTCAGCGCCGCGCGGATCGGCTCCATTTTCTCCTGATACGCCTCCCAGATCGTGTCGATCTCGGCATTGTTGGCGATGGACTTCAGCGTGATGTGCGGCACGCGCTTGTAGACGAAGCCCTGGCGGACGCGGTTGTGGGTGGGCGTGTCCTTCGGCGGCTGCCTCGTGATCTCCGCTTCCTTCAGCTGCCCCTCGCGGCCGGCTTTTTTAAAACAAAGCATGAAATATACTTGAAGGAGATTGATAGAGGAGAATTATCCGAATGGGTTGCTATTACACCCGAATCGGAAGGGTTTTTGGTTAGCCTGGGAGCGGTGTCACCTAGTGTTAACAAGTTTGCATTCAACTTGCCAAGGAAGAACTCTCAGAATCGAGTTAATCCTCAGTTTCCAGCACATGTAGGGCCTCCGATTTTAGTTCTTGAATCAGCGGGCAATGGAGGTGGTGGAGGAACCTCCCCGCAGCCGCAAAATGATCCTGT
>JBDZVR010000037.1:0-24122 GCA_040255785.1 Sphingomonadales bacterium | reverse complement strand
AAGTGTCGGCGCTGCTCGGCCGCATCCCCTCGGCGGTGGGCTATCAGCCGACGCTCGCCACCGACATGGGCGCGCTGCAGGAGCGCATCACCTCGACCAACAAGGGCTCGATCACGTCGGTGCAGGCGATCTACGTCCCCGCGGACGACCTCACCGACCCGGCGCCGGCGACTTCGTTCGCTCACCTCGACGCCACCACCGTGCTCAGCCGCGCGATCTCGGAACTCGGCATCTATCCGGCGGTGGACCCGCTCGATTCGACCAGCCGCGTGCTCGAGCCGCGCGTCGTCGGCCAGGAGCATTACGAGACCGCGCGCGCCGTCCAGGCGATCCTGCAGAAGTATAAGAGCCTGCAGGACATCATCGCCATTCTCGGCATGGACGAGCTCAGCGAAGAGGACAAGCTGACCGTCCAGCGCGCCCGCAAGATCCAGCGCTTCCTGTCGCAGCCGTTCCACGTCGCCGAGGTGTTCACCGGCATCCCCGGCAAGTTCGTGTCGATCGAGGATACGGTCGCGAGCTTCAAGGCGGTGGTGAATGGCGAATATGACCACCTTCCCGAGGCCGCCTTCTACATGGTCGGCGGCATCGAGGAAGCGGTCGCCAAGGCCGAGAAGCTGGCGCAGGAAGCGTGACGAACCTCCCCTCCCGCTCGCGGGAGGGGACCGAGGGGTGGGCGTTCCCATCCTTCCAGACCGCCCACCCCCGACCCTCCCCGCGCGCGGGAGGGCAGCGAGACCGAGAATGGCAGACCTTCACTTCGAACTCGTCACCCCGGAAAGGCTGGTCCGGTCGGAGGACGTCCACATGGTCGTCGTCCCGGGGACGGAAGGCGATTTCGGCGTGCTCGCCGATCACGCCCCGGTGATGGCGACGATCCGTCCCGATGGCGAACTGGCGATCTACAAGACCGCGGGCGGCGCGCCGGAGCGGATCGCGCTGGAGGGCGGCTTCGCCGAGGTCAACGAAATGGGCCTCACCGTCCTCGCCGAGAAGGCGAGCGCCTGACCCTCCCGCCGGCGCCCGGCGCGCGCCCGGGCCGGATCGTTACGCCGCCGCGCCATCCCGCGTCGATTAGGCAATTGTCAAAGTTTCGCGCCTATTCACCACCTGCGCCGCGAAGCGTGGAGAGTGAAGGGTCCGCGAACGATCATGAGTGCCTTTGGACGACGCAACGCCATCGGAGGCGCCGCCCCGTCGCGGCCGAGCTTCGGCACCGCCAAGCCCATGAAGGGCCCGGTCGCCGCCCCGCCCGCGCCGCCGCCCACCGAGGGCGGCGAGCAGTTCCCGCCGCTCGATGCCATTCCCCTGCCCGGCGACGATGCCGCGGGCGCGCCGCTCGATCGCGGCGCGGAGGCGATGGCGCGCCTTGCCGATCGCCAGTCGCAATCGGGTGAACAGGCTGCCTCGCGCAACGAGGGCTTCGAGGCCTCGATCCACCGCATCAAGGAGCAGGTGCTGCCGCGCCTGCTCGAACGCGTCGATCCCGAAGCCGCGGCGACGCTGTCGAAGGACGAGCTGGCCGAGGAGTTCCGGCCGATCATCGGCGAGGTGCTCGGCGAGCTGAAGATCAACCTCAACCGGCGCGAGCAATTCGCGCTGGAAAAGGTGCTGGTCGACGAGCTGCTGGGCCTGGGACCGCTCGAGGAGCTGCTCAACGACCCGGAAGTCAGCGACATCATGGTCAATGGCCCGCACCAGACCTATGTCGAAAAGAAGGGCAAGCTGCAGCTCGCCAACATCCAGTTCCGCGACGAGGAGCACCTGCTTCAGATCGCGCAGCGGATCGTCAACAAGGTCGGCCGCCGCGTCGACCAGACGACGCCGCTCGCCGACGCCCGCCTGCAGGACGGCAGCCGCGTCAACGTCATCATCCCGCCGCTCAGCCTGCGCGGCACCGCCATCTCGATCCGCAAATTCTCCGAAAAGCCGATCACGGTCGACATGATGAAGACCTGGGGCTCGCTGTCCGACAAGATGGCGACTGTCCTCAAGATCGCCGGCGCGAGCCGCATGAACATCATCATTTCGGGCGGCACCGGATCGGGAAAGACGACGATGCTGAACGCGCTGTCGAAGCTGATCGACCCGGGCGAGCGCGTCATCACGATCGAGGACGCGGCCGAGCTTAGGCTGCAGCAGCCGCACTGGCTGCCGCTCGAGACGCGCCCGCCCAACCTGGAGGGCCAGGGCGCAATCACGATCCGCGATCTCGTCATCAACGCGCTGCGCATGCGCCCGGACCGCATCATCCTCGGCGAGATTCGCGGCTCGGAATGTTTCGACCTGCTGGCCGCGATGAACACCGGCCACGACGGCTCGATGGCGACGCTCCACTCCAACTCCCCGCGCGAGTGCCTCGCGCGCATGGAGAACATGGTGATGATGAGCGACATCAAGGTGCCCAAGGAAGCGATTTCGCGCCAGATCGCGGACTCGGTCGACCTCATCGTCCAGGTGAAGCGGCTGCGCGACGGATCGCGCCGCTGCACCAACATCACCGAGGTGATCGGGATGGAAGGCGACGTGATCGTCACCCAGGAACTGTTCAAGTTCGAATATCTGGACGAGACGCCGGACGGAAAGATCATCGGCGAATATCGCTCGATGGGCCTGCGCCCCTACACGCTCGAGAAGGCCAAGATGTTCGGCTTCGACCAACCCTATCTGGAGGCCTGCCTGTAACCGCGGGCTGGTCCGGGGATTTTGATGGCTAGCGGTGATTAGTTGCACTTTGCATGAGCGCGTCCTTCCACATCGAAACCGAACCGGCCCGTGATCTCGTCCGGATCACCATGTCCGGCTTCTTCACGCCCGACGATATCGAGGCCTTCCTCGCCGCGCGCGCCGCCGCGCACAAGCAACTGCGCTGCGGCCCCAACCAGCATCTCACGCTGAACGATGTGCGCGGCATGAAAATCCAGTCGCAGCAGGCGGTCGTCGCCTTCCAGAGGATGCTCGCCGATCCCGACCATCGCTCGCGCCGGCTCGCCTTTGTCGTGGACAAGACGCTCGCGCTGCTCCAGCTCGAGCGCGCCCTCGCCAATCGCGACGCGCGCTGTTTCTCCAGCGTCAACGAGGCGCTGCTCTGGCTGTTCGCGCCCGACGCACCGGCGGCGGCGGCGTCGCAGCACGGGCCCCAGCCGAGCCGGAACGCCGCCGCCTGAACGCCGCCGCGCGACCTCAGGCCGCGTGACCTTCCATCCCGTGCTTGAGCTGGCTCATCCGGTCATGCCCGGCACGGACCGACTGGTAGCAGGCAGCGATCGCTTCCATCGCGGTCGGGGAAAGATCGCCGTCATCGAGCGCGGCCTCGTATTTGTCCTTGATATAGTCCTCGCCGCGCTCGACCTCTTCGATCACCGCCTTGTCGCCGCCGCCGCCCGACAGCGCCTCCTTGAGATCAAGCCAGCGGCGATGGACGCCGGCCGCGAACGAGCCGTCGTCGCTCGGCGTGCCGCCCAGCTCGCGGACCGTTTCCTGCAGGTCGGTCACGCCGGCGCGGCGTTCGGCGGCGCAATCGCGGAACATCTCGCGAAAGCGCGTCGCGCTCGCTTCCTCGGCGGCTCGCTCGTAGCCGTCGCAACTGTCGATCGTCGTGGTGATGAGTGAATTGAGCGTGGCGATGTCGTGGTCGACGGCCATGTCCGGTTCTCCTTGAGAATAGTGGCAAAGCAGGAAAACGAGCGGACGGGGCCGCCGGTTCAACGCGCGCATCGTCTTCGCGGCACGCCCCGTCTTGCCGCCGGGGCCGCGCTCGGCCACAGTCGCGCGCGCGGCCCGTGGGGTCGCCGCTTGCCTGAAGGAGAGGACGCCATGATCCGCCACGCCTTCGCCGCCACCCTGCTGATCGCGCTCACCGCCTCGTCGAGCGCCGTCGGGCAGGCCCCGACCGGGACGGCGGACGCCTCGCTCGCCGCCGCCATCGCCGCCGACAGCCGCGATCCCGAAAATGTCGCGCGCGATCGCTATCGCCATCCCGCGCAGACGCTCGCCTTCTTCGGCGTGCGGCCGACCGACACGGTGGTCGAAATCTGGCCCGGTGGCGGCTGGTACACCGAGATCCTCGCGCCCTGGCTGGCGCCGCGCGGCACCTATTACGCCGTTGCCCAGAGCGAACGCGGCCACCGCGAGCTCCGGGAGCTGGCCGCGCGCCACCCGGACCGCTACGTCCGCATCCGCTTCGCCACCTTCCCGGTCTTCGACGGCGCCGGCGGCGGCGTTCCGGACGGGACCGCCGACGTCGTGCTCACCTTCCGCAACGTCCACAACTGGCGGATGGGCAGCGGGCGCGACCGGCAGGACTACAGCGCCGAAGCCTTCCGCCAGATGTTTCGGATGCTGAAGCCCGGCGGCACGCTCGGCGTCGTCGAGCACCGCCTGCCCGAGGACGCCGATTCCGCGCGCGAGGGCGGCAGCGGCTACATGAAGGTCTCGACCATCCGCCGGCTCGCGGAGGAGGCGGGCTTTCGCTTCGTCGCCGCCTCCGAGGTCAACGCCAATGCGCGCGACACCCATGACTGGCCGGAGGGCGTCTGGACGCTGCCGCCGACCCTGCGCCTGGGGGATGTCGACCGCGAGCGCTACCTGGCGGTCGGCGAGAGCGACCGCATGACGCTGCGCTTCGAAAAGCCGCGCGGCTGAACGCGGTTCAGGGCGCCAGCTTGTCGAGCTTCTTCTGAAGCTCGGCGAGTTGCGCCTTGAGTTCGGCGAGCTCGGTCCTGGTGTCGTCCCCGCCGGCGGGGCCGCCCGCGCCGGGGCGCGCGCCATGGCCGCTCGCGGCGGCGGCGGTGAACAGCTCGATGTTGCGCCGCGCGATCTCGGCGAAGGGGTTGGCGGCGAGCGCGCCCGCCATCGCGTCGCGGATCTGCGCCTGGTTGCGCTGCAGCTGCTCGAGCGACGCCTCGAGATATTGCGGGACGACCGCCTGTATCTGATCGCCATACATGGCGATGAGCTGGCGCAGGAAATTGACCGGCAGCATCTCCGAGCCGCGCGATTCCTCGTCCATGATGATCTGGGTCAGCACCGATCGGGTGATGTCCTCGCCGGTCTTGGCGTCGACCACTTTGAACTCGCGTTTCTGGCGCACCATTTGCGCGAGACGTTCAAGCGTGATGTAGGTCGAGCTTTCGGTGTCGTAGAGACGCCGGTTCGCATATTTCTTGATGATGACGGGATCGCCTTCGGACCGCGCAGCCATGAGCAATTCCTTGTCGGATCAAAAGAGTGCTTTAGCACCCGATTTTGCGGCGCCGCAACACAGACCGCGGCCGCTGCCCCTGTTCCTCTCCATGCTGCAGCAGGAGACCGCGGCAAATCCCGCCGCGATGCGGCGCGCGCTGGAGGGATTGCGCAAGTATCAGGAAGCGTCGCGGCCACCGCCGGCGGAGCCGATGCCCGCCATCGCCGAAATCGCCGGCGCGGCCGTCCGCGACTATGGCGGCGCGGGGCCACCGGTGCTGTTCGTGCCCTCGATCATCAACCCCCCCACGGTGCTGGACCTCGGCGAGCGCTCGCTGCTGCGCTGGCTCGCCGGGCAGGGCCTGCGCGTGCTCCTGCTCGACTGGGGCTGGCCGGACGCGGCGCGGAGCGGGCTCGCCATCACCGGCCATGTCGAGACGATCCTGCTCCCCGCCATCGCCGCGCTCGGCGAGCCGCCCATTCTCGTCGGCTATTGCCTCGGCGGGACGATGGCGGCGGCCGCCGCCGCGCTGGCCGAGGTCCGCGCGCTCGCGACGCTCGCATCGCCCTGGCGTTTCCACGGCTTTCCCGCGGACGCGCGGGCGCGGCTCGCCGCGCTCTGGACCGGCGCGCGCGCGCCCGCCGAAGCGCTCGGCATGTTGCCGATGGAGGTGCTGCAATGCGCCTTCTGGAGCCTCGATCCGGCGCGCACCGTGGCCAAGTTCGCGCGCTTCGCCGGACTGGAGGGCGCGGCGGCCGCCGCCTTCGTCGCGCTCGAGGACTGGGCCAATGACGGGCCGCCGATCCCGGTCGCCGCCGCGCGCGAGCTCATCGAGGATCTGTTCGTCGCTGACCTGCCGGGAAGCGGGCGCTGGATGGTCGGCGGCCGCGCGATCGATCCCGACACGCTCGCCGCGCCGCGGCTCCACATCGTCTCGACGACCGACCGGATCGTGCCGGCGGCGAGCGCATTCGCCAGCGGGGAGCGGATCGATGTCGCGCTCGGCCATGTCGGCATGATTGTCGGCGCGCGCGGCCCCGGCGCGGTCTGGGCGCCGCTTTCCGCTTGGCTTTCCCGCACCGCAGCAAGGTGCTAGGCCCGCCGGCGAGTCGACCGAGCCAGGAGCCGAGCCATGACCAAAGCCGCGACCGATGTCGTCATCGTTGCCGCCAGGCGGACGCCGGTCGGCTCGTTCCTCGGCAGCTTTGCGACCACCCCGGCGCACGAGCTCGGCCGCGTCGCCATCGTGGCGGCGCTGGCGCAGGCGGGGGTGCGGCCGGACGAGGTTTCCGAAGTCATCCTCGGCCAGGTGCTGACCGCCGCGCAGGGGCAGAATCCGGCGCGCCAGGCCGCGATCGCTGCCGGTATCCCGAAGGAAGTGCCCGCCTGGGGCGTCAACCAGGTGTGCGGATCGGGCCTGCGCGCCGTCGCGCTGGCGAGCCAGGCCATCCGCACCGGCGATGCCGCGATCATGGTTGCCGGCGGCCAGGAAAGCATGAGCCTTGCCGTCCACGCGCTGCACATGCGGTCCGGCACCAAGATGGGCGACGCGAGCCTCGTCGATACCATGATCAAGGACGGGCTCACCGACGTCTTCAACGGCTATCACATGGGAATCACGGCAGAAAATCTCGCCGAACAATATCAGATCAGCCGCGAGGAGCAGGATGTCTTCGCCGTCGCCAGCCAGAACAAGGCGGAGGCCGCCCGCGCCGCCGGCCGCTTCCGCGACGAGATCGCGCCGGTCACGGTGAAGTCGCGCAAGGGCGAGACGGTCGTCGCCGACGACGAATATATCCGGGCCGGCGCGACGCTCGACGGCGTGACCCCGCTCCGCCCCGCCTTCAGGAAGGACGGAACGGTCACCGCCGGCAACGCCTCCGGGATCAACGACGGCGCCGCCGCGCTGGTGCTGATGCGCCGCGACGAGGCGGAGCGCCGCGGCGCGCCGATCCTCGCGCGGGTGGCGAGCTGGGCCTCGGCCGGCGTCGATCCCTCGATCATGGGCATCGGGCCGGTGCCGGCGAGCCGGCGCGCGCTCGACAAGGCCGGCTGGACGATCGCGGAGCTCGACCTCATCGAGGCGAACGAAGCCTTCGCCGCGCAGGCGATCGCGGTCGGGCGCGAGCTCGGCTGGGAGGCGGATCGGGTCAACGTCAATGGCGGCGCGATCGCGATCGGCCACCCGATCGGCGCCTCTGGCGCGCGGGTGCTCACCACCCTGCTCCACGAAATGGCGAAGCGCGACGCGAAGAAGGGCCTCGCCACGCTGTGCATCGGCGGCGGCATGGGCATCGCCATGTGCGTCGAGCGGGATTGAGGCGCCGCCCGCCCCGCTTGCCCGGCGCCCGAGGATTCCCCGGCCGGAAAGTCAGCGCCAGACGCGCTCGAGCCGGTTGCCCAGCCCGGTCAGCAGTTCATACTGGCTGAGCGTCCCGGCGAGGTCGGGCAGGCGGAAGTCGAGCGGGAGCCAGTCCCCTTCCCCGGCCAGGCTCGGCCGGGCCAGTTCGACCGCGATCAGGTCCATCGAAATGCGCCCAAGGATGCGGCAGCGCAGGTCACCCGCGAGCGCGGCGCCGGCCTGGGCGAGCAGCCGCGAATAGCCGTCGGCATAGCCGATGTTGAGGATCGCGACCTTCATGTCCGCCGGCGCGACGTAGGTGGCGCCATAGCCGATGCTCTGCCCCGCCGCCACGTCGCGCACCTGCAGCACCCGCGCCTCGATCCGCGCGACCTGGCGGATGCCCGCCCGCTGATTCGGGTCGGCCGGCACCGGGATGCCGCCGTAGAGGGCGAGGCCGGGCCGGGTGAGGCCGAATGCATATTTCGTCCCCAGGCAGATGCCGGCGGAATTGGCGAGGCTGTAGCGCGCCGCCGCCACCTCGCGGCGGAGCGAGCGGAAGATGCCGAGCTGCCGCTCGTTCATCTCGCTGTCCGGCTCGTCGGCGCAGGCGAGGTGGCTCATCAACGTTTCGAGGCAGAGCCCGTCGAGCAGGCCCGAGCGCGCCTCGCGCACGGTGAGGCCGAGCCGGTTCATGCCGGTATCGACCATCACGTCGCAGGGCCGCCCCCGCCCGCCCTCGCGCCAGCGCGCGACCTGCGCCGGGCTGTTGAGCACGGGGCGCGCCGGCAATGCGAGCGCGGCCGGCAGGTCGTCCGGGCCGACGCCGTGGAGCACGGAAAGGTTGAGCCCGGCCGGCCAGGGCATCAGCGCCTCCGCCTCCGCCCAGGTCGCGACGAAGAAATCGCGGCAACCGGCGGCGGCGAGGCGCTTCACCGCCTCGACCGCGCCGAGCCCGTAGGCATCGGCCTTCACCGCCGCGCCGCAGGCCGCGCCGCCGCCGGAGCGGCGGGCGAGCCAGCGCCAGTTCGCGACGAGGGCATCGCCGTCGAGGACGAGGCGGAGCGGGGCGGGGGTCATCGCCGCGGCCCTATTGCGTCGGCGCCGGTTCGGCAATGGCGCGCATGGCGCACGCCCTCAATCCAGCTCCTTGCCGGCGGTTTCGGGCAGCCAGAGCGCGGTCACCACCAGCGCCACCGCGACGACGCCGATCGTGTACCACAGCCCGGCGAAGGGATTGCCGGTGCGCGCCACGATATATTCGCTGATGAACGGCAGGAAGCCGCCGAAATAGCCGGTCCCGACATGGTAGGGGATCGACAGCGACGTGTAGCGCACCCGCGCCGGGAACAGCTCGACGAGCAGCGCCGCGACCGGGCCGTAGGTCATGCCGGAGAGGAAGCTGATGCCGAGAATCGCGATGATGACCGGGATGACCCGCCCGATCGGCGGCACCGTCCGTTCGAGCCGGTAGCCGGCCGCCTCCAGCGCGCGATCGAGCGCGGCATCGTCCCGCGCATCGACCGGATCGGCGCCGATGCGAACCTGGTAGGCATTCGAATCGCCGGCCCAGCCGGGGGCCGGCACGATCTCGTAGGAAATGCCGCGCCGGGTGAGCGCGTCGAGCGCGCGGCCGCACGGATTGTGCTGCCTGGCCGCGAACGGGTTGAACTCGCAATGCGTGCCCTGAACGGTCACCGGGCTGCGCAGCCGGGCGCTGGCCAGCTCGGGATTGGCGGCCGAGGACATCCAGTGGAACAGCGGGAACAGCAGCAGGATGGTGAGCGCATAGCCCGCGACGATCGGCGGCTTGCGCCCGATCCTGTCGGAAAGCCAGCCGAACAGGATGAACCAGAAGGTGCCGATCACGGTCGCGACCGCGATGATCAGCCGCGCCGCCGTGTCCTCGATCCGCAGCGAATTCTGCAGGAAATAGAGCGCCTGGAAGGTGGCGGTATACCAGATGACGGTGAGCCCCGCCGCGATGCCGAACAGCGCAACGACCAGCATCCTGATCTGCCGCCAGCCGCGAAAGCTTTCGCGCAGCGGGTTGCGGGCGAGCTCGCCGGCCTCCTTGATCGCCTGGAAGACCGGGCTCTCCTTGAGCTTGAGCCGCACCCAGAGCGACACCGCCAGCAGCAGCAGCGAGACGAGGAACGGCACGCGCCAGCCCCAGCTCGCCTCGGCCGCGTCGTCCAGCACGGCGTTGGTGCCGAGCACGACGATCAGGCTCAGCATGAAGCCGCCGATCACCCCGGCCTGGATGAAGCTAGTATAGAGCCCGCGGCGATTGGCGGGCGCATGCTCGGCGACGTAGATCGCGGCGCCGCCATATTCGCCGCCGAGCGCGAGCCCCTGGAGGACGCGCAGGCCGACCAGCATGACCGGCGCCGCCGCGCCGATCGCGGCATAGGTCGGCATCATGCCGACACCTGCGGTGGCGAAGCCCATCACTGTGATGGTGATGAGGAAGGTATATTTGCGGCCGAGCCTGTCGCCGAGATAGCCGAACAGGACGGCGCCCAGCGGCCGCATCCCGAAGCCGACGCCAAAGCTCGCCAGCACGAGCAGGAAGCTCGTCATCGGGTTGGCGGCGGGGAAGAACAGCGCGGCCAGCGTCGGCGCGAGCGTGCCGTAGACGAAGAAGTCGTACCACTCGAAGACGGTGCCGAGCGAGGAGGCGAAGATCACCAGCCGGTCGCGGCTGCGCGCGATCCCCGGCTCGTCCGCCACGGACCCGGTTTCCGCCGCCAGCGTGCCCATCGCAGCCCCCCTGTTCGGCGCGGGAGAGTAAGAGCCGACGCCGCTTGCGGCAATATGCGGAAAAAAGCGGCTGCGCGCCGCGCGCCTGCTCACCGCGCGAGCCTGGCCCGCCGGCGACCGGCGCTATGGCCCCGGCGAGGCCGTCCTGGAGAGCCTGGCCGCCGCCTCCCAGTTGCGTCCGTCGAAGGGCGTCACCGTCACCGTCAGGCCCGACACATCGTCCAGCGCGTTCAGGTTGACGCTCCAGGCGCCGGGGTGGGAGCGGGGCTGGTAGAAGCTCTTGACGCCGCAGGTTGCGCAGAAAAGGTGGTTCGCCTGGCCGGTGCCGAAGCGATAGGAGGCGAGCGCGGCGGGATCGGTGAGCAGCCGGAAATCCTCATGCGGCACGATCAGGTGGCGAAAGCCCGTCGCCGCGCAGATCGAGCAGTTGCAATCGAGTATCTCGACCGCGGCCGGAACCTCCGCCTCGAACCGAACTTTGCCGCAATGGCAGCCGCCCGCTATCTTCATGGCGGCCCTATGCATCGTAACTTCCCGCCTGTCACGCGCCCCGATACCCGCCTGCTTCTGCTCGGCAGCCTGCCCGGCGCGGTCAGCCTCGCGAAGGCGCAATATTACGTCCATCCGCGCAACCAGTTCTGGCGGCTGGTCGGCGCCGCGATCGGGCGGGATCTCGCCGCGCTCGCCTATGAGGCGCAGCTTGCCGCGCTGCTCGACGCGGGCATCGGCCTGTGGGACACGGTGGCCGCCGCGACGCGCGAGGGCAGCCTCGACGCCGCCATCCGGCTGCGCGAGGCGAGCGACCTCGCCGGGCTGGCGCGCACGCTGCCGGCGCTGCGCGCGATCGGCTTCAACGGCGGCACCTCGGCGCGGATCGGCCGCCGCCAGCTTGGGCCGGTGGCCGGGCTGGACCTGATCGACCTGCCGTCGAGCAGCCCCGCCTTCACCTTGCCCTTCGAGCGCAAGCTCGAACGCTGGCGCGTGCTCGCCCGCTACCTCTGAAGGAAGGCGATCGCGCGCGCGGCGAGATCGGGCCGGCCGATGAGCAGGTCCGGCACCAGAGTGTCGGCGCGGTTGTAGGCGAGCGGCCCGCCGTCGATCCGGCTCGCATGGAGGCCGGCGCCGAGCGCGACCGCGGCCGGTGCGCAATTGTCCCATTCGTGCTGGCCGCCGGCGTGAAAATAGAGGTCCGCCTCGCCGGCGATGACCGCCATCGCCTTCGCGCCGGCCGAGCCCATCGCGGCGATGTCGGCGCCGAGCGCCGCCGCGAGCGCCTCGGCGCACTCCGGCGCGCGGGTGCGGCTGACCAGGATCAGCGGCCGACCCCGCTGGCACCGCGCCGCCGTGACCCGGTCCGAGCGCAGCAGCCACGCCCGCGAGGGCACCGCCACCGCGCCGAGCCGGGGCTCGCCGTCGACGGCGAGCGCGACATGGACCGCCCAATCCTCGCGCCCCTCGACATATTCGCGCGTGCCGTCGAGCGGATCGACGATCCACGCGCGCCGGCTCGCGAGCCGGGCGGTATCGTCCGGGCCCTCCTCGGAAAGCACCGGATCGTCCGGCCGCCATTCCCTCAGCGCGGTCAGGATGAAGGCGTTGGCGACCTGGTCGGCGACCGCGCCGAGCGCACGGCCCCGCAGGCAGCCGCTCTCGCGCAGCGCGACGAGCAGGCGCCCCGCGCCGTCGGCCAGCTTCGCGGCCAGGTCCTCGTCGGTCATGCCCGCCTCCCCTCTCGTCCGGCGACGCTTGGAACGTGGTGGCGCGCAAAGGCAAGGAAATTCAGGCGACCGGCCGGCGGTTCATGCCGGCTCCGCAACCTTAACCATGGTTAACGTCTTTTTTACCAGATACCGTATAAACCCCACCCCCGTCGGAAACGTCTTTCGGGGAGAACCATGATCCTGATCATTGCCTCGCTGCTCGGCGCCAGTCCGGTGCTGCCCGAGATCGACCGTCGCACGCTGGACCTGCAGGCCCGCGCCGAAATGCTGCAGCCGCGGCGCGCCCCGCAGCCCCTGCTGCGCCGCGCGACGATGGGGCCGCTCGACTTTTCCCAGGTCACCACCATCTGCCGTGCCGCCGGCCGCGAACGCGATCCGGCCTCGTTCATCGCTGGCCTCGCCAGCGCCTACCGCCTGTCGCCGGCCGACGCCTCGTCGCTGCGCACCAGCTGCGCGGCCTATATCGCCGGGCGAGAGGATGCGCGGCGACGCGCCCGCTAGCGCTGGCGGGCCGATTTTCGGGAGGGTCCGCCACGCGGTGGCGTGACCCGTTCCCCGCGATAGGCTAGATAATCGCGCCGTGAGTGGCGCGGATTTCCTGATCATCGGCGGTGGCATTGCCGGCCTGTCGGCGGCGGCGAGCCTCGCCAGCCACGGCAAGGTGATCGTCCTCGAAGGCGAGAGCGCGCTCGGCTACCACAGCTCGGGGCGCAGCGTCGCCTTCAGCCATTACGGGATCGGCGACGCCGCGGTGCGCGCGCTCACCGCCTGGAGCCGCCCCTTCTACGAGGCCGAGCCGACGCTCGCGCGCGCCGCGGCGACGCTCTACTTCGCCGACGAAGCCTCGCGCGCGCGGCTCGACGCGCTGGGCGCGGCGATGGCGCAATTCACTGACGCCATCGAGCGGGTGGACGCGGCGCGAATCGCCAGCCTCTGCCCGGCGCTGCGCGACGGCACGGGCGGCGCCGTCGCCGGGCTCTACGATCCGGGCGGGCTCAAGCTGGATGCCGACGCGCTGCTCCAGTTCCACGCCCGCCGGATTCGTGCGGCGGGCGGCGAGGTGCGCCCACACTGGCGGGTCGCGGCGATCACACGGGCGGGCGAGGACTGGATCGTGCGCGCCGAGCACGGCGGCGTCTGCCGGGCTCCGATCCTGGTCAACGCCGCCGGCGCCTGGGCGGACCGGATCGCCGCGCTCGCCGGCGTCGCGCCGCTCGGCCTTTCACCCCGGCGCCGCACGATCATCGTCGTCGATCCGCCGGCGGGCGCCGACATCGCCGGCCGGCCGTTCGTCCACAGCGCGGCGGGCGACTTCTACATGCTGCCGGAGGCCGGACGGCTGCTCGTCTCGCCGGTCGACGAGGTCGCCGACGATCCCTGCGACGCCGCGCCGGAGGAATATGACATCGCCCTCGCCGCCGACCGGCTGCAGCACTATACGACCGTGCCGGTCGCGCGCATCGTCCACCGCTGGGCCGGCCTTCGCACCTTCACCGCCGATCGCGTGCCGACCGCCGGCTTCGCGCCGGACGCCCCCGGCTTCTTCTGGCTCGCCGGCCAAGGCGGCTACGGCCTGCAGACCGCGCCCGCGATGGCGGCGGCGGCCGAAGCACTGATCGCGGGCACGGCCTGGCCGGAGGCGCTCGCCGCGCAGGGCGTCACGCCCGGGGTGATCGGCCCGGAGCGGCTCCTCCCATGTTGCTGAGGCGACGCCTCGCGACCGCGCCGCTCGCGGTCCCGCCGCCACCCTCGCGACCGCCATGGCGCGCGCGGGTCGGCAGGCGCGCGCTCAGGATCCTCGCGCTGCTCGTCGTCCTGCTCATCCTCTGGCTGGCGGTGACCGCGCCGCTCTCGCGCTCGCTCCAGCCGATCGCGGCGCCGAGCATCACCCTGCTTTCCGCCGAGGGCGAGCCGATCGCGCGGCGCGGCGCGATCATCGAGGATCCGGTCCATGTCGCTGATCTTCCGCCCCATGTCGCGCAGGCCTTCATCGCGATCGAGGATCGCCGCTTCTTCCATCATATCGGCCTCGATCCGTGGGGCATCGCCCGGGCGATGGTGCGCAACATCCGCACCGGCGATGTTCGCGAGGGCGGCTCGACGCTGACCCAGCAGCTCGCCCGCACCTCCTTCCTCAGCCCCGACCGCACGATCACGCGCAAGGCGCGCGAGGCGCTGATCACGCTCTGGCTCGAAGCCTGGCTCAGCAAGGAGGAAATCCTCGATCGCTACCTCTCCAACACCTATTTCGGCGACAATGTGTACGGGCTGCGCGCCGCCGCCCACCATTATTTCGACACCGATCCCGAGGCGCTGACGCTGGCCCAGGCGGCGATGCTTGCCGGCGTCGTCAATGCGCCCTCGCGGCTCGCCCCGACCGGCAATCTCGAGGGCGCGCAGGCCCGCTCGCGGCGGGTGCTGAGGGTGATGGCCGATCTCGGCTATATCACGCGCGAGCAGGCGGAAAGCACACGTCCGGCGCGGGTGCGCGCGGGTCCGCGCTCCAGCGTGCCGACCGGCACCTATTTCGCGGACTGGGTGCTCCCGCAAACCGGCGCGCTCACCGAGGAAAGCTATGGCGAGCGCCAGATCACGACCACGCTCGAGGGCGATCTGCAACGCTACGCGGTGCGCGCGATCCGCCGCGCCGGCCTGGGGCGCGCGCAGGCGGCGCTGGTCGCGATGCGGCTGGACGGGCGCGTCGTCGCGATGGTCGGCGGCCGCGATTACTCGCAGAGCGCCTTCAACCGCGCGACCCAGGCGCGTCGCCAGCCCGGATCGGCGTTCAAGCCCTTCGTCTATCTCGCCGCCTTCCGCGCCGGCTACCGGCCCGACACGATGGTCAACGACGTGCCGATCCGACTCGGTGACTGGGAGCCGGGCAATTATGGCAATGACTATCGCGGCCGCATCACCCTGCGCGACGCGGTCGCTCGTTCGAGCAATTCGGTGGCCGTCCAACTCCAGGAGCGGGTCGGCCGTCGCGCCGTGATCCGCGCCGCGCACGACCTTGGCATCACCAGCCCGCTCCGGCCGGTGCCCAGCCTCGCGCTCGGCACCAACGGGGTCAGCCTGGTCGAACTCACCGCGGCCTATGCCGGCATCGCGTCGGGCCGCTATCCGATCCGCCCGCACGGGCTCGTCGAGCCGGAGCCGGGCTGGCTCGGCTGGACACGGGAGCCGCTGCGGCGCGGTCGCTATTTCCCGATGCTGCGCGACGTGCTCCACGCCGTCGTCCAGCGCGGCACCGGCCGCGCCGCCGCCCTCTCGATCCCGGCCTTCGGCAAGACCGGCACCACCTCCGATTATCGCGACGCGTGGTTCGTCGGCTTCGCCGGCGATCTCGTCGTCGGCGTGTGGGTCGGCAATGACGACAACACGCCGCTGCCCGGCACGACCGGCGGCGGCCTTCCGGCGCGGATCTGGCGCACCTTCATGGCCGACGCGCTCGGCATCCGCCCGGCGCGCGCCCCGGCGGTGCCGCTCGACCAGGCCGACCGCGCGACGCCGGCGCCGGCCACGCCCGAAAACATGCAGGCTCCGCCACCCGAGCCGCTTCCCGCGCCGGCGGACGATGCACCGTCCCTCGTCGCCCCGCCGGCGCCGCCCGCGCCACAGCCGACACCGCAGCCAGCGCCGCAGCCGACGCCGGCGACGCGGCCGCTCACGCCGGAGGAGCCGCGCCGCTGAACCGCGACCCGCCCGCTCAGTCCAGGAACAGCTCCGCCGCCGCCTCGACGATCGCGTCGACATCCAGCCGGTAGACGCGATAGAGATCGGGGAGGCTGCCCGTCTGGCCGAAGCGTTCGATGCCGAGCGGACTTACCTTGTGGCCCATCACGCCGCCCAGCCAGCTGAGCGCCGCCGGCGCGCCGTCGATGAGGGTGACGAGCCCCGCCTTCGCGCCGAGCCGGGCGAGCAGGGTCTCGACATGGCTCGGCCGCGCCGCCGCGCCCGCCCAGCGCCCCGCGCGCCGCGCGCTCCAGCCGCGGTGCAGCAGGTCCGGCGAGGTCACGGCGAGCAGGCCGAGCCCCGGCACGTCCTCGGCCAGCGCTTCCCAGGCCGCGAGCGCCTCGGGCGCGATCGCGCCGCAATAGGCCAGCACCGCCTCGGCCCCCGGCGCTGGCTCGCGCAGCCAGTAGCCGCCCTTGAGCGCGCCCGCCCGCCAGCCGTCGTCGCCGCGCGCCACCTGCGGGATGCTGCGCGTCGTGAGCCGCAGGTAGACGCTCTCGCCCTCGGGCGACTGGATCAGCCGGAACGCCTCCTCCATGAACAGCGCCAGCTCGTCGGCATAGGCCGGCTCGTAATGCCTCAGCCCCGGCTGACCCATCGCGATCAGCGGCGGATTGATCGACTGGTGCGCGCCGCCCTCCGGCCCCAGCGTGACGCCCGAAGGCGTGCCGGCCAGCAGGAAGCGCGCGTCCTGGTAGCAGGCGTAATTGAGCGCATCGAGGCCGCGCGCGATGAACGGATCGTAGACCGTGCCGACCGGCAGCAGCCGCGCGCCGAACAGGTCGCCGGCCAGCCCCAGCGCGGCCAGCATCAGGAACAGGTTGTTCTCCGCGATGCCGAGCTCGATATGCTGCCCGGCGCGCCCGCCCGCCCATTTCTGCGCCGAGGGGATTTTCGCGGCGGCGAAGACATCGGCCAGCTCCTGCCGGCGGAACAGGCCCCGCTGGTTCACGAACGGGCCGAGATTGGTGGAAACGGTGACGTCCGGCGACGTCGTCACGATCCGGTCGGCGAGCGGCCCGCCCGACCTTGCGAGGTCGAGCAGGATGCGGCCGAACGCCGCCTGCGTCGATTGCACCGCGCCATCCGGCGGCGCGATCGGCGGCACCTCGGCCACGGCCCAGGCGCGCGCCCTTTTCTCGCGCGCGAAGCGGGCGCGCGCGACCAGCGCCCGGGCCGCCCCGACGCTGTTGTCGCCCAGCCCCGCCCAGGGCGCCCATTCCTCGCCCTCGGGAATGCCCATGCTTTCGCGCAGCGCGGCGATCTGGCCCGGGTTCATCAGGCCGGCATGATTGTCCTTGTGCCCGGCAAAGGGCAGGCCGAAGCCCTTGATCGTGTAGGCGATGAACATGGTCGGCACATCGTCCCGCGCCGCATCGAAGGCTTCGGTCAGCGTTTCGATGCAATGACCGCCGAGATTGGTCATCAGCGCGGCGAGCGCATCGTCATCGCGCTCGTCCAGGATCGGCCGGATCTTCGCGCCCAGGTCCCTTTCGAGCCGCGCGCGCCAGGCCGGGCCGCCCAGATAGGTCAGCGCGGCATAGTCGGCATTGCTCGTCTCGTCGATCCAGCGGCGCAGCGCGGCGCCGCCCTTTTCGTGGAACGCCGCCTCCTGCGCCTTGCCATATTTCAGCGTGACGACGCGCCAGCCGCAGCTCTTGAAGATCTCGTCGAAGCGGCTGAACATGCGGTCGGCCGTCGTCGCGTCGAGGCTCTGCCGGTTATAGTCGACGATCCACCAGCAGTTGCGGATGTCATGCTTGGCCGCCTCGATCAGGCATTCGTAGATATTGCCTTCGTCGAGCTCGGCATCGCCGAGCAGCGCGACCATCCGCCCGCCATCCTCGGGCCGCATCAGGCCGTGCGCGATGCAATAATCCTGCACCAGGCTGGCGAAGGCGGTCACGGCGACGCCCAGGCCGACCGAGCCGGTCGAGAAGTCGACCGGAATCGCGTCCTTGGTCCGGCTCGGATAGGATTGCATGCCGCCGAGCGCGCGAAAGGCTTCGAGCTGCTCCCGCGTCTGCGTACCCATCAGATAGTGGATGGCGTGCAGCACCGGGCCGGCGTGCGGCTTCACCGCCACCTTGTCGTTCGGCCCGAGCGCGTGAAAATAGAGCGCCGCCATGATCGCGGTCATCGAGGCGCACGAGGCCTGGTGCCCGCCGACCTTCAGCCCATCGACGTTCGGCCGGACATGATTGGCGTGATGGATCGTCCACGCCGACAGCCAGCGCAGCCGTTCCTCGATCAGCTTGAGCGCCTCGATGTCGGCGCCCTCTACCCTTTTCAGCATCGTCCCCGCTTAGCCTCGCCGCGCGCGACTGCCTAGGGGCCGCGCCTTCCGGCTAGCGCGCGGAGAGGAGCCGCAGCGGATGTTCGATGAAGCCCTTGAGCGCCTGCATGAACAGCGCCGCGTCCCAGCCATCGACGACGCGGTGGTCGCAGGAGATGGAGAGGTTCATCAGCTTGCGCACCTCCAGCTCGCCCTCGGTCACGACCGGCGTCTCGCGCACCTTGTTGACCGCGATGATCGCGACCTCCGGCCGGTTGATCACCGGGGTCGAGGCGATGCCGCCCCAGGGGCCGAGGCTGGAGATGGTGATCGTCGAGCCGGACAGCTCGTCGCGCGCCGCCTTGCCGGCGCGGGTCGCGTCGGCCAGGCGCAGGATTTCCGCCGCCAGGTCCCACAGGTCGCGCCGGTCGGCATCGCGGATGACGGGGACGGCAAGGCCGCTTTCGGTCTGCGTCGCCATGCCCATATGGACCGCGCCCGAGCGATGCACGACATTCGCCTCATCGTCATAGGTCGCGTTGATCTGGGGGAAATCGACGAGCGCCCGGCACATCGCGGTGATGAGGAAGGGCAGCATGGTGAGCTTCGGATTGTCGCCGCGATCGCGGTTCATCATCGCGCGCGTCTCCTCGAGCGCGGTGACGTCATATTCCTCGACCAGCGTGAAATGCGGGATGCGACGCTTCGCCTCGGCCATGTTCTCGGCGATGCGGCGTCGCAGGCCGACTACCCTGACGTCCTCGTCCGCGCGCGCCGGCGCCGGGCCGCGGGCGACGCCGCCACCATGGTAGACGAGATAGGCGTCGAGATCGGCGTGACGGATGCGCGCGCCGGTCGCGCGGACCTTCGCGAGATCGATCCCCAGGTCGCGCGCCCGCGCGCGCACCGCGGGGGAGGCCTGGACGGCGGCCCCCTGCGCCTCTCCGCTCCCGTTCGCGGGAGCGGGCGGGGCCGGGCTGGCCGCGGCCCTGCCGGGCCCGCCGCTCTCGCCGCCGCGCGGCTCATCCCCTTCCGCGGGCGGGGCGGCAGGCTCGACATGCGGCGCATCCTCTTGCGGCACCAGGCCGTCCGCGACCGGGGCCTCGCCCTCGCTCGCCCTCGCCCCGGACGAGGGCGCGCCGGCCTTCGCCGCTTCGGCCGGGGCGGCGTCCTGCGTCTCCAGCACGACGAGCACGGCACCGATCGGCACCATGTCGCCGACCTCGCCGGCGCGCTCGACCACCTTGCCGGCGACCGGGCTTTCCATCTCCACCGTCGCCTTGTCGGTCATCAGGTCGGCGAGCTGCTGGTCCTCGGCGACCTCGTCGCCGACCTCGACATGCCAGGCGACGATCTCGGCCTCGGCGATCCCTTCGCCGATGTCGGGAAGCTTGAATTCGTAGCGGGCCATGGCCTCAGTCCTTCAATACCGCCTTGAGCGCGGCGCCGAGCCGCGCCGGCCCCGGAAAATAGTCCCATTCCATCGAGTGCGGATAGGGCGTGTCGTAGCCGGTGACCCGCGCGATCGGCGCCTCGAGATGGTAGAAGCAGCGCTCCTGGACGAGCGCGGCGAGCTCGGCGCCGAAGCCGGCGGTGCGCGTCGCCTCGTGCAGGATCACGCACCGGCCGGTCTTCTTCACCGATTGCTCGATCGCGTCGATATCGAGCGGGACGAGCGTGCGCAGGTCGATCACCTCGGCGTCGATCCCCTCCGCCTCGGCCGTCGCCAGCGCGACATGGACCATCGTGCCCCAGGCGAGCACCGTCACCGCCTCGCCAGCGCGCGCGATCGCCGCCTCGCCGAGCGCCACCGTGTAATAATCCTCGGGCACCTCGGCGCGTGGATCCTTCGCCCAGGGCGTGACCGGCCGGTCGTAATAGCCGTCGAACGGCCCGTTGTAGATGCGCTTGGGCTCAAAGAAGATGACCGGGTCCGGATCCTCGATCGCGGCGATCAGCAGGCCCTTCGCGTCACGGGGATTGGACGGCACCACCGTCTTGATCCCCGGCATGTGCGCGAAGAACGCCTCGGGCGACTGGGAATGGGTCTGGCCGCCGAAGATGCCGCCGCCATAAGGCGCGCGGATGACCAGCGGCACCGACCATTCGCCGGCGGTGCGATAGCGGATGCGCCCGGCCTCGGAGAAAATCTGGTCGAAGGCCGGGAAGATATAGTCGGCGAACTGGATCTCCGCGATCGGCCTCAGGCCGTAGAGCGCCATGCCGATCGCGGCGCCGACGATGCCGCCCTCCGCGATCGGCGTGTCGAACACGCGCGTCCTGCCATATTTCTTCTGGAGGCCGGCGGTGACGCGGAAGACGCCGCCGAAATAGCCCGCGTCCTCGCCGAACGCGACGACGTTCTGGTCGCGCGCGAGCATCACGTCATGGGCGCTGTTCAGCGCCTCGATCATGTTCATCACGCTCATCGGCCGCGCGCCTTTGCTTCGGCGAGCGCCGCGCGGCGCTGCTCGGCGAGATGCCAGGGCAGGTCGGCGAACACGTCCTCGAACATTGTCGCCACGTCGTCGAAATGGCCGTTGCCGAGCGTGCCCTTCGACTCGGCCTCCTTCTGCGCCTGGCGGACCTCCGCCGCGACCTCCTCCTCGAGCGCCGCGTGGCGCGCCTCGTCCCACTCGCCGAGCCCGACCAGGTGGGCCTTCAGCCGCTGGATCGGATCGCCGAGCGGCCAGGCTGCGCCCGAATCCTTCGGCCGGTAGGCGGTCGGGTCGTCGGAGGTGGAATGGCCCTCGACGCGATAGGTGAACAGCTCGATCAGGGTCGGGCCGAGATTGGCGCGCGCCCGGTCCGCCGCCCAGCGGGTCGCGGCATGGACGGCGAGCGCGTCATTGCCGTCCACCCGCAGGCCCGCAATGCCATAGCCGATCGCCCGCGCCGCGAAGGTGGTCAGCTCCGCCCCGGCGATGCCAGCGAAGCTCGAGATCGCCCACTGATTGTTGACGATGTTGAGCACCACCGGCGCGCGATAGACGCCAGCGAAGGTGACGGCATTGTGGAAATCGCCCTCGGCGGTCGCGCCGTCGCCGATCCAGCCCGCCGCGATCCGGCTGTCGCCCCTGATCGCGGACGCCATCGCCCAGCCCACCGCCTGCGGATATTGCGTGGCGAGGTTGCCTGAGATCGAGAAGAAGCCCCTGGCGCGGTCCGAATACATGATCGGAAGCTGCCGGCCCTTGAGCTTGTCGCCGCGGTTCGAATAGATCTGGCACATCATCTCGACCAGCGGATAGCCGCGCGCGACGAGCAGGCCCTGCTGGCGATAGGTGGGAAAGCACATGTCCTCGCCATCGAGCGCATGGGCCGCGGCGACCGCCACCGCCTCCTCGCCCGTCGATTTCATGTAGAAGCTCGTCTTGCCCTGGCGCTGGGCGCGATACATGCGATCATCGAAGACGCGCACGACCACCATGTCGCGCAGCATCCGCCTCAGCGTCTGCGGATCGAGCCGCGGATCCCATGGCCCCACCGCCTTCGCCTCGTCGTCGAGCACGCGCACCAGGGTGGTGCACAAGGGCCAGGTCTCCCCGGGCGGCACGGCGACGTCGGGCCGGGGCGCGCTGCCGGCGGGGGGTATCGGGATCGCGCTGAAGTCCGGCGCGTCGCCGGGCCGCGCATTCGGTTCGGGAACGTGGAGCGAGAGCGCCGGTCGGTTAGGGCGGCGCTCGGACTGGCTGGTCATCCTCTGCCCTGTTATTCCTTGGCTCAAGGCGCAGCCCCTAGTCGATTTGCGATGCAATTGCCAATCGACGCATGATCGCGCGATCGCGCGATCGCGCCAAAGGGGGGCCGAGGGAGGGGAAAGCGATGTCGGGCCTGTTCACCCTGATCGTCGCGGCGCTCGCCGCCACCGCGACCGCGCGCGCCGACGTCTATGTGATGCGGCACCTCGACACGCCGGCGAGCGAGCGCGACCCCGACCTGCTGCCGCGCGGCCGGCAGGCCGCCGAAGCGCTTGCGACCCGGTTCGGCGACGCGCCGCCCGCCGCAATCTTCATCACCGATTTCCGTCGCACCCGCCAGACCGTCGCGCCGCTCGCCGCGAGGCTCGGGCTGACCCCGATCATCTACGACGCGATGGACGTTCGCGCGCTCGTCGCGCGGGTCCGCGCGATCGGCACCCCGGTGCTCATCGTCGGGCACAGCAATACGGTCGGCGGCATCATCACCGCGCTCGGCGGCGAATCGCCGGGCGAGCTTGGCCACGACGCGTTCGGCGACATCTGGCGCGTCGCGCCCGACGGCGCCACGACCCGGCTGCGGATCGGGGAATAGGCGGCGCTCGCGGAGCCGCCACGCCCGCCTGTTCCCCCCTTCCCGCGCGGGACGAGGGAACAGGCGCGCTTCACAGGTCGATGCAGGCGGCGATCGATTCGAGCTTGCGGATGCGCTCCTTGAGGTCCGCGATCTCGATCCGCTCCATCGCGGCGCTGCGCGGCTCGCCATCGGCCGGGCCGCTCAGCTCGAGCCGCTTGACCTCGAGCCATCCCTTCCAGGCCCTGAGCGCGGCGACGAGCGTGATCGACAGCCCGACGAGCCAGAGGCTGGCGAGGGCGATGCTGGTCATGGCTTCGGTCATCCTGTCCTCCCTTCCATCCGGTGACGCGGTTCAGCGCAGCGCGTCGATCTCGCGCGCGAGCGCGCTGTTGTCGCTGGCCGCGCAGGTTTCGATCGCCTGCGCGCTGAGTGCCCGGGCGCGCTCGTGCGCCGGCGATCGCGCACCTTGCGCACCTTGCGCACCTTGCGCGCGAGCCGCCGCACCTGCGCGACGCCGCGCGCCGCCGCCGATCAGCGCGAGCGCGCCGTAGATCGCCAGGGCCCAGGGAATGCCGTGAACGCCGCCGAGCAGCAGCGTGCCCAGCACGAAGCCGATGCGGTAAATGACGGCATCGACCCCGGTCGCGTCGGCGAGCCGGGCGCACACGCCCAGCAGCTTGCGGTCGCGGCGATCGACCTCGAATCCTCGGCCAGCGATGTTCATTGGATCCCTCCATTTTCCCGGCGCGGCGCGGCCGGCTCCTGATCATGTTGATCGCGACGCTCGCCAGCCTCCCCGATCGCGCGTTCGAGCACGGCGAGCCGCGCCTCCATCCGATCGACCAGCGTCGACAATTGCTCGGCCTCGCTCGGACCGAGCTCGCGCCGCGGCGGCGCGCCGCGCCGGCGCCGCTCGCGCACATGCCTTGGCGGGCGCACGACGAGATAGACGATCAGGCCCACGGCCAGCATCGCGATGATGCTGCCCACCCAGCCTGCGATCCGGATGATCTCGACGATGTCGGTGCCGTTGATCTCGATGGTCATGCCGCCTCCTTGCGCGCCGCCTTCATCGCGGCGAGTTCGGCCTCGACGCGGTCGGCGACCCGGAGCTCGGCGAGCTCCTCCTTGAGGCTCTTCGGCGCGGCCAGCGCGAGCGCCTCGGCCTCACCTTCGGCATGGTCCGCCCACCGCTCGAGCAGCGCGAAGTTCGAGAAGGCCTGCTCGGCCCTGGCGCCGCCCCAGGCCTCGCGCATCCTGACCCGGTTGCGCGCGCTTTCGATGCGGGTGAAGACCGCGTTCTGGCGCATCCGGACCTCGCGCAGCTTCGCCTGGAGCTTGGCGATGTCCGCCTCGGAGGCGCGCAGCGCCGCATCGAGTGAGGCGACTTCGCGCTCGATCTCCCCGGCGAGGTCGATCAGCTTCTCCTTTTCCATCAGCGCGGCGCGGGCGAGATCCTCGCGCTTGCGCGACAGCGCAAGCCCGGCTCGCTCGGTCCAGCTTTCCCGCAGCTCGGCGAGCCGGCCAAGCTGGCGGCGCTTCTCCTTGATGTCCGCGATGTAGCGGGCGGCGGTCGCGCGCACCTCGACCAGCGTTTCCTCCATTTCGAGGATGACGACGCGGATCGTCTTCTCCGGATCGTCCGACCGCTCGACGAGGTCGATGACATTGGCGGCGATGATGTCGCGGGTGCGGGAAAAGATGCTCATTCGATCGTCACTCCAGATCGGCACCAGTTCGGGCGGCGGCCGGGGCGTCGGGGGGGGGGGGGGGGGGGCAGGGGCCCCGCGCCCCCCCCCCCCGGGCTGGCCCCGCCCCCGCCCCAGGCGG
>JBDZVR010000008.1:0-95377 GCA_040255785.1 Sphingomonadales bacterium | reverse complement strand
CTGCGACCCTCTGCTCCCAAAGCAGATGCGCTACCAGGCTGCGCTACTCCCCGACGCGGGGGCTGCTACACGTCGCGGCGCCGGCTCACAACCTATTGTGCGTCCGCCCTCCGCTTACTCGCTCTGCGCCGGCGCGACGCGGCCGATCGGCTCGGGCGCGTTGGCGGCGAGGGCGAGCACCGCCGTCCAGGCCGCGACGTTCTGCCTGAGCTGCTCGGGATCGACCTTGTCGAGCGTGTCGTCGGGCGAGTGGTGATAGTCGAAATAGCGGATGCCGTCCTGGTTGAGGTCGATCGCCGCGATGCCGTTGCGCGGCCAGACGCCGAGATCGGCCCCGGCATTGGCGCGCTCGTTCCCGCGCACGATGCCGAGCGGGGCGAGCAGCGCCGCGATCCGCGCGGCGAGCGCCTCATTCTCGGGCGCGAGGTTGAAATTGACGCGCCAGACGCGGTCCGCGCCGAAATCGGATTCGCCGACCAGGACGACATTGTCCTCGCCGCTGTGCAGCCGGTAGTGGGTCGGCCCGCCGCCGCCGCCGACCTCCTCCGCGCCGAACAGGACGACGCGGATCGTGCGCCGCGGCTGGCCGGCCTGCATGATCCGGTGCGCCGCGGCGACGGTGATGCCGACGCCGGCCGCATTGTCGATCGCGCCGGTGCCGGTGTCCCACGAATCGAGATGGCCGCCGATCACGATGACGCCGGCGTCCGGGTCGCTGCCCGGCACCTCGGCGACGACATTGCCGGACTGGCGGACGCCGATGTTGCGCGGGGTAAGGACGAGGCGCATCTGCACCGGCTGCCCGCGCTTCAGGATGCGCTTGAGCTGCTCGGCGTCGGGTACGCTGAGCGCGGCGGCCGGAATCGGGCGCGCGCCTTCGCCGAAGACCTGCACGCCGGTATGCGGATTGCGGTGATGATCGGTGCCGATCGAGCGCACCACGATCGCGGCGGCGCCCTTGCGGCTGGCGATGGTCGGCCCCTGCCGGCGCGGCGCGCCGAACTGGCCGTAGCCGGAGCCGTCCTGCGTCGGCCGCATATTGTGGTCGATGAAAACGATCTTGCCGCGCACCGCGGCGTCCGGCGCCGCCTCGAGCTCGGCGACCGAATCGAAGGCGACGATCTCGGCCTCGATGCCCTGCGGCGGGGTCGCGCCGCTATTGCCGAGCGCGGTGAGGACGAGCGGCTGCGGGAAGGGCGAAACGATCTCGGCGCGCTCCTCGCCGCGGACCCAGACCGGCATGTCGAACGGCTCGACACGGACGTTGGAGAAGCCGAGCTCGGTGAGGCGCCGCGTCGCCCATTGCCGGGCGCGGGCCTCCGCCTCGGTGCCCGCCTGGCGCGGGCCGATCTCGGTGGTCAGCCCCTCGACGATGTCCCAGGCGAGCTGGTCGCCGTGCAGGGCGGCGTCGCGCAGCGCGGCCGGATCGGTCCCGGCCGGCTGGGCGAAGGCGAGGGAGGGAATGGCGGCGGCGAGCAGGAGAATCTTGCGCATGATGCGCGCTTAGAAGGCCGGCGCGCGTTTGCCAATCCCGCCGCGGCTCACTAGGTAGCCGCAGACCTTGTCAAACCCCGCTTCTTCGGAGTCCCGCGACCCATGGCCGCCCAGTACAGCTTCGTCATGAAGGGTCTCACCAAGACCTTTCCCGGCGCGAACAAGCCGATTCTCAACAACATCCACCTGCAATTCTATCCCGACGCGAAGATCGGCATCGTCGGCCCGAACGGCAGCGGCAAATCGACGCTGATGAAGATCATGGCCGGCCGCGACGACGAATTCGTCGGCGAGGCCTGGCCCGGCGAGGGCATTCGCGTCGGCTATCTGGAGCAGGAGCCGCGGCTCGACCCGACGAAAACGGTGAAGGAAAATGTCATGGACGGCGTCCGTCCGGTCGCCGACATGCTCGATCGCTTCAACCAGATCAGCGCGCTGATGGCGGAGCCTCCGGCCGATGCCGATTTCGACGCGCTGATGGCCGAAATGGGCGAGCTGCAAGAGAAGATCGACGCCGTCGACGGCTGGACGCTCGACAACCAGCTCGAAATCGCGATGGACGCGCTGCGCTGCCCGCCCGGCGATGCCCCGGTCGCGAACCTGTCGGGCGGCGAGAGGCGCCGCGTCGCGCTGACCCGGCTGTTGCTCGAAAAGCCGGACATCCTCCTGCTCGACGAGCCGACCAACCATCTCGACGCGGAAAGCGTCCAGTGGCTCGAAAAGCACCTGGTCGATTATCCCGGCAACGTCATCCTCGTTACCCACGACCGCTATTTCCTCGACAATGTCGTGAGTTGGGTGCTCGAACTCGATCGCGGCCGCTACTACGTCTATGAATCCAATTATTCCGGCTATCTGGAGAAGAAGGCCAGGCGGCTGGAGCAGGAGGAGCGCGAGGAGGCCGGGCGTCAGAAGGCGATCCGCGACGAGCTCGAATGGATTCGGCGCTCGCCCAAGGCGCGCCAGGCCAAGTCGAAGGCCCGCATCCGCGCCTTCGACGAGCTGGTCGAGGCGCAGGAGAACCGCGCGCCCGGCAAGGCGCAGATCCTGATCCAGGTGCCCGAGCGGCTCGGCTCGAACGTGATCGAGGCGAAGGGGCTGACCAAGGCCTATGGCGACAAATTGCTGTTCGAAAATCTCAGCTTCTCGCTGCCGCCGGGCGGCATCGTCGGCGTGATCGGGCCGAACGGAGCCGGCAAGACCACCCTGTTCAGGCTCATCACCGGCGCCGAGCAGCCCGACGCGGGCGAGATCGTGATCGGGCCGACGGTTCATCTCGGCTATGTCGATCAATCGCGCGATGCGCTCGATCCGAACAAGAATGTCTGGGAGGAAATCTCCGACGGCCTGGATGTGTTTCGCTTTGGAAAACATGAGATTGCAACGCGTGCTTATGTCGGAGCCTTCAACTTCAAGGGCCCCGACCAGCAAAAGAAGGTCGGCCAGCTTTCGGGCGGCGAGCGCAACCGCGTCCACATGGCGAAGATGCTGAAGGAAGGCGGCAACGTCCTGCTCCTCGACGAGCCGACCAACGATCTCGACGTCGAGACGCTGCGCGCGCTCGAGGAGGCGCTCGAGAATTTCGCCGGCTGCGCGGTCATCATCAGCCACGATCGCTTCTTCCTCGATCGCCTCGCGACCCATATTCTCGCCTTCGAGGGCGACAGCCACGTCGAATGGTTCGAGGGCAACTTCCAGGATTATGAGGAGGACAAGCTGCGCCGGCTCGGGCCCGAGGCCGAGCGCCCGCACCGCGTCACCTATCGCAAGCTGACGCGGTGATGGAATGCCAGCATCTGGCGATATCCACCTATAGTCATTGGGATTAATGATTCACGGACAGGTCGTGAGCGCGCTCGTGCACTGGCTTTGCGGCGGCAGCCATCCCTCGGCGTCGCGAAAGCGCGCGCGGGCCCATGGGCCGGCGCAGGCGGTCAGCGCGGCGCCCTCGCCGACATGGTGGGTGACGGCGGCGATGCCGCTGTGCGCGTCGGGGGCGGCGTAGAGGCGGCCCGCGCCCCCGGTCGCGTCGGTGCCGAGCGCGCCGGCTTCCACCCAGCCGTCGCCCGCGAACAGCGTCGCGCCACTCTCGTCACTGACGATCGACGCGACCCGGAACCAGCCGCCCTGCTGCGCCCGCACATGGGCGACGCCGAACGCCTCGGACAGGCGTCCCAGGACACGCCCATCCTCCGCCGGCGTGGCGCGGATCGCAAGCGGAAGCCTGTCGTCGAAGACATAGGCGCGGACGTCGCAGGCCCGAACCGTTGCGGCGGCGGGCGGGGCGAGCGCGAGCAGCAGCATCCAGAGCATCTCGATCATCGCGGCCTCCCGCGGGGCGGCGCCGGGCGCGTCGACCCTTCAGGCAATCGCTAACATGAACCGCGCGGGCGCGCCAACACGCCGGGCTGGTTAACCCCCCTCTAACATCTTGGGCGTAGTGGCTGGCGCCATGTTCGCGCGCGCCCTGCTGCCGGTGCTGCTCGTCCTGGCCGGCTCGTGCGTGCCGCAGGCGCGGGTGGAGCGCGCGCTGCCGGTGGCGGCCGAACGGCTCAGCGCCGAGGATTTCCGGCACCTGCCGGCCGCCGAAATCCCGCGTGTGATCGACAGCGTCACCGCGCCCGGACCGGCGGCGCGGCCATTCACCGCCGCGGCCGCCTCCCCGAGCGCGCTCGACTGCCTCACCGAGGCGGTCTATTACGAGGCGCGCGGCGAGCCGATCGAGGGCCAGCGCGCGGTTGCCCAGGTTGTGCTCAACCGGGTTCGTCACCCGGCCTTTCCGCGCAGCGTCTGCGGCGTCGTCTTCCAGGGTGCGCATCGTTCGACCGGCTGCCAGTTCAGCTTCACCTGCGACGGCTCGATGCGCGGCGCACGCAATCGCGGCGCCTGGGAGCGGGCGCGCGAGGTCGCCGCGGCGGCGCTGTCGGGCTATGTCTTCGCGCCGGTCGGCCTCGCCACCCATTTCCACGCCGACTATGTCCGTCCCTGGTGGGCGGGGGCGATGCGCCGCGCGGTCAAGATCGGCGCCCACATCTTCTACCGCTGGCCGGGCCAGTGGGGCGATCCGCTGAACTTCCGCCGTCCCTACCAGGGCGGGGAAGGCCGGCCGTGGCTCCGCGCCGACGACGGCGCCGGGAGCAACGCCACCGAGCTGGTCGCCGGCGTCGCCATCCATCGCGGCGGCAGCGCGGCATCGGCCGAGATCGCTGATCCGGCGCGCGGCGAGGCCACGCCGGCGCCGGCCCCGACCGCGGCGCCGGTCCGCCTCGCCGCCGTCGAAACGGTCAGCGGCGTCCGCGTCCATCGCGCCGCCGCCCGCACCGATCGGCGCCTGGTCGCGGACGTCACCGTGCATCGCCGCTCGGCCGATCCGGCGCCGGCACCCGACGCAGCGGACGGCAATGCTGAAGATGCAGCGCTAACACATTGACAAAGGGGATCGTCGGCCGCGCCGTCGCGGTGACCACCAGGGCTTCGGCGCTAACCCTTGCGCCGCCTTCGGTCCCAATCCGGGACGCAGCCCAAAAGGCCCTTGCTCCTAACCGGAACTTTACCTCTTGCGACCATAGCAGGGGGCCCAAATCCACACGCCGCGAGGGGTCGTTCCGGCCCGCCGCACGGCGATGAGGCGAAGAGGAACGACTTCATGACGTCCAGGCCGGCCCTGATCCTCGGCACGACGATGCTGGCGCTCGCCGCCTGCGCCGGCGGCGGCACCGGCCGCGAGCTGCCACCGGCGAGTTCGGCCGCCGCCAGCGCGCAACCGACGAGCGAAAGCTACCTGATCGGGCCGCTCGACGAGCTCACCGTCTTTGTCTGGCGCAACCCCGAGCTCGGCGCCCATGTCCAGGTGCGCCCCGACGGGCGGATCACGACGCCGCTGATCACCGACATGGTCGCCGCCGGCAAGACGCCGGCCCAGCTCGCCGACGACATCAAGGACGCGCTCGCCCGCTACATCCAGGACCCGCTGGTCTCGGTGATGGTCGATCGGCCGCAGGGCACCTTCGCCCAGCAGATCCGCATCGTCGGCGCGACCGAGCGGCCGGCGGCGATTCCATATCGGGCCAACATGACGCTGCTCGACGCGATGATCGCGGTCGGCGGGCTCTCCGAATATGCCGCCGGCAATCGCGCCCGGCTGATCCGCACCGATCGCGCCACCGGCCGCCAGCAGGAATATGACCTGCGCATCGCCAGCCTGCTCCGCCGTGGCGACATCTCCGCCAACGTCCGGCTCGAGCCGGGCGACGTGATCATCATCCCGGAAAGCAGCTTCTGACGGGCGCGTGGCTGGGGGACGGATCGAGCGAGCAATGGACGGACTTTACGAACAGGTCAGGATCGCGCTGCACCAGGTCTGGCGGCGACGCTGGCTGGCGATGGCGGTCGCTTGGGGTGTCGCGCTCGCCGGCTGGTTCATGCTGTCGCTGATCCCGAACAGCTATGAGGCCAGGGCGCGCCTCTTCGTGCAGCAACAATCGGTGTTGCCGGCGCAGGCCGCGCCCGGCCCGGACGATCGCGCCCAGCAGTTGCTTCGCCTCCGCCAGACGCTGACCGCCAACGACAATCTCGCCCAGATCGTGCGCCGCACCGATCTCAACAATCTCGTCGGCAGCGCCCGCGACCTCGATGGCGTGATCGCGAAGCTGCGCGACCGGATCACGATCGTCGCCCAGCCCGACGGGATCATCGAGCTCAAGGCGACCTCGGACATTTCCGGCTTTTCCAACGCCCAGAACGCGCGCACCGCCGCCGGCGTCGTCCAGGGGCTGATCGACAGCTTCGTCGCGGCGAGCATTTCCGGCGATCGCGCCCATACCGGCCAGTCGCTGCGGTTCCTGGACCAGGAAATCGCCCGCCGCGCCGCGCAGCTCCAGGAGGCCGAACAGCGCCTCGCCGAATTCGACCAGCGCTATGCCGGCCTGCTTCCCGGCGACGGCCCGCTCGCGCAGCGCATGGCCGCGGCGCGGGCCGAGGTCGAATCGCTGCAGCAGCAGATCGTCGCCGGCCAGGCCGCGATCGCCTCGCTGCGCGGCCAGCTCGCCCAGACCCCGGCCAACCTGCCGGGCGCGGCCGGAGCCGGCCTGCCGACGACGGCGAGTGGCCAGATCGCGGCACTGCAGGCGCAGATCAACCAGAACCTGGCCCGCGGCTGGACCGAACGGCATCCCGACATCGTCTCGGCGCGCGAGCAGATCGAACGGCTGCGCCCCTATGCCGAGGCCGAGCGGCGCCAGGGCACGCCGGCCACCGGCGCCAGCAACCCCTCCTACACGTCGCTGCGCGCCCTTATCGGCGAGCGCGAGGCGAGCGTCGCGGCGGCGGTGGCGCGGCGCAACCAGCTGCAGGCGGATCTGGCGCGGCTCTCGGCGCGGCAGGCGAGCGAGCCAGGCCTTGCCGCCGAGCAGCAGCGGCTCGCGCGCGATCACGACGTGCTCCAGCAGCAATATGACCAGCTCCTCGCCAATCGCGAGCAGCTGCGGCTGCGCCACGATGCGCAGAGCGAGGCGATGCCAGTCTCGGTGCAGGTCGTCGAACCGCCGCGGGTACCGGCGGCGCCGGCTTCGCCGAACCGTCCGCTCTTTCTCGCCGCGATCCTGGTCCTCGCGCTCGGCGCAGGCGTCGGCGTCGCCTTCGTGCTCGGCCAGGTCCAGACGACCTTCCCGACCGCCGGACGGCTCGCCTCGGTCACCGGGCTGCCTGTGCTCGGGACGGTGAGCGAGGTGCTGACCGCGCCGCTGCGCGCGCGCCGGCGCCAGCGGCTGGCCTGGTTCGGCGGAGCCGCGGCGGCGCTCGCCGGCTGCTTCGCGGTGCTGATGGCGATCGAGTTCTGGCAACGGGCGCAGCTGGCATGAGGGCGCGATGAAGCACAGCCGCATCTCCTTCATCGAACGCGCCGCCGAGCTTTACGATCTCGGCGCCGCGCTGCGCGCGCCGGAGGCAGTGCCGCCGGTCGAGCCGGCCGAGCCGCCGGCCGAGCCGGTCATCGCCGACGCACCCTTCGCGCCCGCGCCGGAGCCTGCTCCCGGTCCCTTGGCGGGGGAGGGCCGGGACGAGCCCGCTCCTCCGATCGAGCCGACTGCGCCGCCCGTCGAGCGCGCGCCATCGCTCGCGCGTGCGATAGACGCCGCGCCGACCGGCCGCGTCGCCATCGACCGCGGCGCGCTCGCCGAGGCCGGGTTCATCGTCCCCGGCGGCCCGGTGACGGGGCTCGCCGAGGAGTTCCGGTTGGTCAAGCGCCAGCTGCTCGCGACGATTGAACGCCATGTCTCGCTCAGCCCGGCGCAGCGCCGTTCGGTGCTCGTCAGCTCGGGCCAGCCGCGCGAGGGCAAGAGCTTCTGCGCGCTCAACCTCGCGCTGAGCCTCGCCGGCGAGCGCGAGAGGGAGGTGCTGCTCGTCGACGCCGATGTCGCCAAGCATGACGTGCTCGCGCTGCTCGGGCTCGAGGACGGGCCGGGCCTGGTCGACGCGCTCGCCGACCCATCGGTCGATCCGGAGCGCTTCGTGGTCCGCACCGACGTGCCGGGGCTGGCCGTCCTGCGCGCCGGCCGGGCGGCCAACAACGTGCCCGAGCTGTTCGCGTCCGAGCGGATGCGCGAGGTTCTCGCCCGGCTCGCCGAGGCGGACCCGCGGCGCATCATCCTGCTCGATTCGGCGCCGGTGCTGATGTCCTCGGCGGCGGCCGCGCTCGCGGCCCATGTTGGCCAGGCGCTCGTCGTCGTGCGCGCCGACGTGACCACCGAGGCGGACCTGCGCGAGACGGTGGCGCTGCTCTCGCCCTGCCACCATGTCGGCCTGCTGCTCAACGCCGCCGCGATCAACGTCAACGGCCGCAATTACGGCGCCTATGACGAGGGGATTGGCGGCGATGATTGAGCTTCGCGCCGTCGCCCGCCGCGCCCTCGTTGCGCTCGGCCTCGTCGCGGCCGCCGCCGCCGCGCCGGCGCAGACCTTGCCCTATGCGCCGACGATCGGCGCCGGGCCGGCGGGGTCCGGCGTCGCCCCCGCGCCGCCGCAGGCTGGTGACGATGCCGCGGCCGCGCCCGGGC
Organism: Sphingomonadales bacterium; assembly: GCA_040255785.1. GTDB lineage: Bacteria > Pseudomonadota > Alphaproteobacteria > Sphingomonadales > Sphingomonadaceae > Allosphingosinicella. The sequence goes on along the minus strand of JBDZVR010000008.1, from coordinate 86,831 downwards.
AGGGAAGTGCCCAGCGCCAGCGCCGCGCCCGCATCGACCCCTATGTCGAGGTCGACCAGGTGATCAGCGCCGAACTGTCGAGCGGCGACACGTTGACCTACACCAATCTCGCCGTCGGCCTGGACGGAGCGATCGAGATGCGGCGCGTTTCGGTCGCGGTCAGCTACCGCTACGACCGCCAGATCGGCTGGAACCGGGACACCGGCGACCGCGACAGCCATTCCGGCCTCGCCCTGGTCCACGTCCAGGCGGTGCCGGACCTGCTCGCGCTCGACGCCGGCGGCTTCGCCGCGCGGACCTCGGGCGAGGGTCGCTTCTTCGGCCCAGTCGATCGCGACGCCTCGATCGACGTCTATAGCGTCTTCGCCGGGCCGAGCCTCGCGACCCGTGCCGGCCCGCTCGCGGTCAACGCGAGCTACCGGATCGGCTACACCGCGATCGACGACCATCTCGATGGCTTCGGGCTCACCGACGGATTCGATGATTCGACGACGCACAATGCCAGCGCGAGCATCGGCATGGGGCCCGGGCGGCTGCCCTTTGGGTGGACGCTCGGCGCGGGCTATCTCGCCTCCTCGACCGACAGCCCGTTCGACGATCGCTTCCGCGCCGCCTTCGGACGCGGCGACATTGTCGTGCCGGTCAGTCCGACGCTCGCGCTCACCGCTCGAGTCGGATATGAAGATATCCGCGCAAGCCAATATGATATAGTCAGAAATCCAGACGGGTCGCCTGCCCTCGGGCCCGACGGTCTGGTCCAGGTCGAGCGCGGCCGGCGGATCCTGACCTACGACATCGACGGCCTCATCTATGATGGCGGGCTGATCTGGCGGCCGAGTGCGGGAACCGAACTGCAGATCCGCGCCGGCCACCGCTACGGCGGCACCACCGTCGCCGGCTCATTCACCCACCGGTTCAACGAAAATCATGGCATGGCCATCCAGCTGTTCGACACGGTGGAGACGTTCGGAAACCTGCTCGTCAACGATCTCAGTGGTTTGCCGACTGATTTTCAGGTCAGGCGCAACCCCTTCACCGGCGACATCGCCAGTTGTGCCTTCGGTACGTCCCCGGGCAGCGGCGGCTGCTTCGACCGCGCGCTGCAGTCGATCCGGGGCGCGACCTTCCGGATGCGCGGCGCAAGCCTCGTCGTCTCGGGCCAGCGCGGCCTGTGGGACATGGGGATCGGCGCCTCCTACATCCGTCGCGATTTCGGCCAGGGTGGAACGTCGCCCTTCGTCGGCTTCCTTGGCGACGAGGACCAGGCCGCGACCCTCTATGGCAGCCTCGGCCGTCGCCTCGGCCGCGATTCGCAGCTCACCTTCGGTCTCTATGGCAGCTGGTACGACAACGACCGGCCCGGCTTCGGGGCGGTGACGACGATCGGCGGCGATGTCGGCTACACCCGCCGGCTGCTGCTCGACCGGCTTCAGTTCCTGGCCGCGATCGGCCTTTATCACAGCGCCCAGGACGGTGCCGACAGCACGGTCGCCTCCGCGCTGCTCGGCCTTCGCTACAATTTCTGAATGGCGGAAAGAGAAAGCGTGCCCATGTACACGGAGCATTTCGGCCTCACCGGTCAGCCGTTCCAGCTGACGCCCGACGCGCGCTTCTGGTTCGAAAGCCGCACCCACAAGCGCGCCATGGCCTATCTCGGCTACGGCCTCGCCCAGGCGGAGGGCTTCGTCACGATCACCGGCGAGATCGGGGCGGGCAAGTCCACGCTCGTCGCGCATCTGCTCGCGACGATCGACCGGGCGCGCCGCAACGCGATCAGCCTGGTCTCGACACAGGTCGAGGGCGACGACATGCTGCGCCTCGTCGCGCGCGGCCTCGGCCTCGCCGTCGCCGGCGAGGACAAGGCGCGGCTGCTCGATCTCGTCGAGCAACGGCTCGCCGAGGAGCTGGCCGCCGGCAAGCGCACGCTGGTGATCGTGGACGAGGCGCAGAACCTGCCCGTCTCGGCGCTGGAGGAGCTGCGCATGCTCTCCAACTTCCAGGTCGCCGGCAAGGCGCTTGTCCAGATCCTGTTGCTCGGCCAGCCGGAATTCCGCGAACGGCTTGCCGGCGCGGGGCTGGAACAGCTGCGCCAGCGGGTCATCGCGGCGCACCACCTCGAAGCGATGGCGGCGGACGAGGTGCCCGCCTATCTTGGTCACCGCCTCGCCCAGGTCGGCTGGACCGGCCGGCCCGATTTCACCGACGAGGCGGCGCTCGCGATTCACGAACATTCGGGCGGCATTCCGCGCCGCGTGAACCAGCTCGCCAGCCGGCTGCTGCTCGCCGCCGCGCTCGACAACAGCGACACGATCGATGCCGACCTCGTTGCCGCCGTGGTCGAGGAGATGGCGAGCGACAGCCTCGCGGGGCCGCGGGGCGGGACCGCGGATGAGCGGGTGCTGCCGCTGCGCGGCGCGCGGCCGCGGCTCGTCGAGCCGACGCCCGCGATCGACGCGGCGCCGGCGCCCGCCGTCACTGCGCCGCCCGCGCCAGCGGCGGCCAGCGACCCGATCGATCCCGAGCTCGTCGAGCGGCTCGCGGTGCTCGAGCAGCGCGCCGACGAGCAGGAGGAAATGCTGCGGCGCATCCTCACCCTGCTGGTCGAATGGGTCGAGGGCGACGCGGAGCGGCCGGCGAGGTTCAACGCGGCCTGAGGACGGCGGATGCGCAACGCCCTTTCCGTCGATGTGGAGGACTGGTTCCAGGTCGGCGCGTTCGAGCGCGTGATCGACCGCGCCGACTGGGAATCGCTGCCCCGCCGGGTTGAGGCGAACACCGACGCCGTGCTCGCGCTGTTCGAGGAGGCGAAGGTCAAGGCGACCTTCTTCACGCTCGGCTGGGTGGCCGAGCGACATCCCGCGCTGATCCGCCGGATCGCCGGGGCGGGCCATGAACTCGCCAGCCACGGCTACGACCACAAGCGCGTCTTCACGCTTGGCCCGGATGGGTTCCGCGCCGATCTCGCCCGCGCGCGGGCCGCGATCGAGGATGCGGGCGGCGTCGCGGTGCGCGGCTATCGCGCGCCGAGCTTCTCGATCGACCCGCGAACCCCCTGGGCGCACTCCATCCTGGCCGAGCAAGGCTATCACTATTCTTCGAGCGTCGCCCCGGTCGCGCACGATCATTACGGCTGGCGGGATTCGCCACGCTTCGCCTGGAAGCCGCTCGATGATGCCGCGCTGGTCGAGATTCCCGTCACCACCGCCGAGATCGCCGGGCGCCGCCTCATCCCGGGCGGCGGCTTTTTCAGGCTGCTGCCCTATGCCGTTTCGGCCTGGGCGATCCGTCGGGTCAACGAGGGCGAGCGTCGCGCCGCGATCTTCTATTTCCATCCCTGGGAGATCGACCCGGACCAGCCGCGCGTCGCGCGCGCGCCGCTGAAATCGAGGCTGCGTCATTACACTAATCTCTCCGAAATGCGCGGCAAGCTGTTGAAGTTGCTTCGTTCGTATGAGTGGGGGCGCCTCGACGCGCTCGCCGGGGCGGAGGCCGCGAGGCTGTGAACGCGCCAACCCGCATCGCGCCTGGCGTGCGCGAGGCCGACCCGGTGGACGCGGCCGCGGAGGCCTATGTGCGCGCCCATCCGCAGGCGACGCCCTTTCACTCGGCACGATGGGGCCAGGCGGTCGCGGCCGCGACGGGGCAGCGCGCGCACCTGCTCGTCGCCGAGCAGGGCGGGGCGGTCCGGGGCATATTGCCGCTGACCGAGCTTCGCTCGGCCATCTTCGGATCGGCGCTGGTCTCGGCCGGCTTCGGGGTCGATGGCGGCATCCTCGCCGAGGACGGGCCGGCGGCGGCCGCGCTGGCCGAGGCGGCGCGTGGGCTGGCCGATCGCCTCGGCTGCCCGTCGATCGAGCTGCGGGGCGGCGTGTTGCCGGAGGGCTGGGCGCGGCGCGAGGGTCTTCATGCCGGCTTCGCGCGCGATCTGGCGCCGGACGACGAGGCGATCCTGAAGGCGATCCCGCGCAAGCAGCGCGCCGAGGTGCGCCGCGCGCTCGGCTTCGGCCTCGACGTTGCGATCGACCGCAATCTCGGCGCGCATTATCGGGTCTATTCGGAAAGCGTGCGCAATCTCGGCACGCCGGTCTTCCCGCGCGCCCTGTTCGCGGCGGTGCTCGACGCCTTCGGCGGCGATGCCGACATCCTCACCGTCTCGCGCCGCGGCACCCTGCTGGCGAGCGTGCTCAGCCTCTACTGGCGCGGCACCGTCTATCCCTATTGGGGCGGCGGCACCCGCGCGGCACGGGCGGCGCGCGCCAACGAGCTCATGTATTACGAGCTGATGCGCCATGCCGCGCGGCGCGGGTGCACGCGCTTCGACTTCGGCCGCTCGAAGGTCGGCACCGGCGCCTACGCCTTCAAGAAGAACTGGGGATTCGCGCCGACCCCGCTCGTCTACGCCCACTGGGGCGAGAGCCGCGAGGTCAATCCGCTCAACCCTCGATACCGGCTGCGGATCGCCTTGTGGCGGCGGCTGCCGCTGTGGTTCGCCAACGCGCTCGGTCCCGCCATCGCGCGGGGGCTCGGCTGATGGGCGACATCCTGTTCCTGGCCCACCGCATCCCCTATCCGCCCGATCGCGGCGACAAGATCCGCTCGTGGCACATGTTGCGGCATCTGGCGGGGCTGGCGCGCGTCCATCTCGCCTGCTTCGCCGACGACGCGGCGGACGCGGCGCACCTGACGGCGCTGCGCGCGGCACTCGGCGAGGCGCTCGGCGAGGCGCATGTCGCTGTCCGCAGCGGGAGCCGCGCCGTCGCCGGCCTTGCCGCGCTCGCCACGGGCAAGCCCCTCTCGCTGACCCTGTTCGACGCGCCGGGCCTGCGCCGGTTCGTCCGGCAAATGCTGGAATCGGGGCGGATCGACGCGCTGTTCGCCTATTCGGGGCAAATGGCACAGTTCGTGCCGGATCCCTGCCCGGTGCGCTTCGTGATGGACTTCGTCGACATGGATTCGGCAAAGTTCGCCGCCTATGCGCAGTCGGCCGCGGCGCCGATGCGCTGGGTCCACGCGCGCGAGGCGAGGCGCCTGCTCGCGTTCGAGAAGGCGACCGCCGCGCGCGCTGACGTCGTCCTGTTCGTGAGCGCGGCCGAGGCCGGGCTGTTCCGCGCGCGCACCGGCCTCGGCAATGTCCACGCCGTCTCGAACGGGATCGATGTCGATCATTTCGATCCACGCGCCGCCTTCACCCGGCTGGGGCCAGATGAGCGGGGGGAGGGGCCGATCCTGCTCTTCACCGGCCAGATGGACTATCCGCCCAATGTCGATGCCGTGACCTGGTTCGCGCAGGAGGTGCTGCCGGCGCTGCCCGGCCGCTTCGTCATCGCCGGGCGCGATCCGGCGCGGGAGGTGCGCGCGCTCGCGGGGCCGCGCGTCGAGGTGACCGGTGCCGTCGCCGACATGCGCGCGTGGCTCGCCGCAGCGGATGTCGTCGTCGCGCCGCTCAGGATCGCGCGCGGCATCCAGAACAAGGTGCTGGAAGCGATGGCGATGGGCCGGCCGGTGGTCGCCAGCGCCGCGGCGTTCGAGGGGATCGAGGCCGAGCCGGGCCGTGACCTCATCGTCGTCGACGATGGCGACGCGATGGCCGAGGCGATCAACGGCCTGCTCGCCTCGCCGGTGCGCGCCTGCGCGCTCGGAAGGGCGGCGCGCGCGCGAGTCGCCGAACATTATCGCTGGGAGCGCCGGCTCGCGCCGCTCGCCGACCTGGTCGTCGGCGCGGCCGGACGGGCGGCGGCATGAGCGCGGCGCGGGCGGGCGCGTACCCGGCGGCGCCGGCCTCGCGCTGGCGGGCGCATCTCGCCGCGCTTGGCCTTGCCTGGCTGCTGCTGCTCGCGCTGCTGCACCGCGACGTGGCGCATATCGTCTCGATCTGGTGGCATGACGCCACCTTCAACCACTGCTTCCTGGTCGCGCCGCTGATCGCCTGGATGGTGGCACAGCGCGCGCCCGGCCTGCGGCGGATCGAGCCCGCCGGCTGGTGGCCGGGGCTACTGCTCGCCGGCCTCGGGGGGCTGAGCTGGCTGCTCGGCGAGGCGGGCGGCGTGTCGATCGCGCGCCATCTTGGCGTCGTGGTGATGTTGCAGGGCGCGGCCGTGTCGCTGCTTGGCCGCAATGTCGCGCTGGGGCTCGCTTTCCCGATCAGCTACGCTGTCTTCATGGTGCCGGCAGGCGAGGCGCTGGTGCCGCCGATGCAGACGCTGACCGCGCGTATCGCGACCGCGCTGCTCGGCCTGTCCGGCGTGCCGGCGCATCTGGAGGGCGTCTTCATCACGACGCCGGCGGGCTATTTCGAGGTCGCGGAAGCCTGCGCCGGGGCGCGCTTCCTGATCGCGATGGTCGCGCTGGGCGCCCTCGTCGCCAATCTCTGCTACAGGTCCTGGCGCCGGCGCGCCGCCTTCCTCGCCGTCGCCGTGGTCGTGCCGGTGCTCGCCAACGGCGTCCGCGCCTGGGGCACGATCTACCTCGCCGAGCGAACGAGCCTCGCCCACGCGACCGGCTTCGACCACATCCTCTATGGCGGCGTCTTCTTCGCGCTGGTGATCGTGCTGATCCTCGCCATTGGCTGGCGCTTCTTCGATCGGGATCCGGACGATCCCTGGTTCGATCCCGCCGCGATGAAGCCGCGGCCGGCCGCGCCGCTCAACCTCGTCGTCGCCTCGCTGCTTGTTATTGCCGCGCTTCCGGTCGCCTGGTCGACGCTGGTCGCCGTCGCCGGCACGCGCCAGGTGCCCGCCGCGATCGCCCCGCCGGACGTGCCGGGCTGGACGCGGGTCGCGCCGTCCGACGACTGGCGGCCACATTTCGCCGGCGCGGACCGCGTCGCCTTCGCCAGCTATCGCGACGCGACGGGCCGCGGCGTCGATCTCGCCATCATCCTCTTCACCCACCAGGGCGAGGGGCGCGAGCTGGTCGGCTTCGGCCAGGGCGCGGTGGCGCCGAACGGTGCCTGGGCGTGGAGCGCCGATGCCCCGGCTCCGCCGGACGGAAAGGCGGAGCGGATCGCCTCGCGCGGGCTGGAACGCGAGGTGCTGAGCTTCTACCGGGTGGGCAGGATTCTGACCGGGAGCGGCGCGCGGGTGAAGCTGGAGACGATGAGGACGCGGCTCTTCGGCGGGCCGCAGCGCGCGGTGGCGGTGCTCGTCTCCGCCCGCGCGCCGGCGCGCGGCGTCAGCCCGCGGCCCGCGATCGACGACTTCCTCGCCGCCCTGGGGCCGATCGCGCCGCTCGCCGACCGCGCCGCCGGAGGCGAATAGGCGATGTGCGGCATCGCCGGCATCTTCCATCCCGACGTGCCCAAGCCGGTCGATCCGGCGCGGGTGAGGGCGATGACGGACGCGCTCGCCCATCGCGGGCCGGACGGCGGCGGTGTCTGGACTGCGCCCGGCGTCGGCTTCGGCCACCGCAGGCTTGCGATCATCGACCTTTCCGACGCCGCCGCGCAGCCGATGCTGACGCCCGACCGGCGGCTCGCCGTCACCTATAACGGCGAAATCTACAATTTCCGCGAGCTGCGCGCCGAGCTGGAGGCCAGGGGCCACCGCTTCGAGACGATGAGCGACACCGAGGTGATCCTCGCCGCCTGGCGCCAATGGGGCCCGGCCTGCCTCGAGCGCTTCAACGGCATGTTCGCCTTCGCGCTCCACGATGCCGACCAGGACGCGCTGTTCCTCGCCCGCGACCGGCTCGGCGTGAAGCCGCTCTACGTCTGCCAGCTCGCCGACGGCGCGGTTGTGTTCGCCTCCGAGCTCAAGGGGCTGATGGCGCATCCGCTGCTCCGGCGCGCGCCCGATCCGACCGCGATCGAGGACTATCTCGCCTTCGGCTACGTGCCGGACGATGCCTGCATCATTTCCGGCGTGCGCAAGCTCCCGGCGGGCCATTACCTGATGATCCGTCGCGGCCGCGAGATTCCGAACCCGGTGCAATGGTGGGACGTGGACTTCGCTTCGCCGCTCCGCGCCTCGGCGCGGCGGCTGGAGGAGGAACTGGTGGAGCGCCTGCGCGCGGCGGTCACCTCGCGCATGGTCGCGGACGTGCCGCTCGGCGCCTTCCTGTCCGGCGGCGTCGACAGCTCGGCGGTGGTCGCCTTCATGGCCGAGACCAGCCGCACCCCGGTCGAGACCTGTTCGATCGGCTTCGACGTCGCCGAGCTGGACGAGACGCACCATGCCGAGGCGGTCGCCCGGCTCTTCGCCACCAATCATCGCGTCCGCACCGTCGCGGCCGACGATTTCGGCCTGATCGACACGCTCGCCGACGCCTTCGACGAGCCCTTTGCCGACGCCTCAGCGATCGGCACCTACCAGGTCTCCGCGCTCGCCCGCGAGAAGGTGACGGTCGCGCTCTCGGGCGATGGGGCGGATGAGGCTTTCGCCGGCTATCGCCGCTACCGCCTGTTCCGCAACGAGGAACGAGCCCGGGCGCTGCTGGTCGGGCCGTTGGGCGGGCTGGTTGGGCGGCTGGGCGACGCCTGGCCGAAGCTGGACGGGGCGCCCCGCATCTTCCGCGCCAGGACGACGCTGCAGGCGCTGGGGCAGGCGAGCGGTCTTGCCTATGCCAACGCCGTCGGGGTGACGCCGGAGGCGCTGCGCCGGCGGATCTTCACCGCGCCGCTTCACGGCCACCGCGCCGAGGCGCGCTATGAGCAGGCCTTCGCGGCGGCGCCGGCGCGCGACGCGCTCTCGCGCGCCCAATATGCCGACCTCAAGATCTGGCTGCCCGGCGACATCCTCACCAAGATCGACCGCGCGAGCATGGCCGTCAGTCTCGAGGCACGCGAGCCGCTGCTTGACCATCGGCTGATCGAGTTTGCCGCGCGCGTGCCGGCGCGGCTGCGGCTGCGCGGCGGCAGCGGCAAATGGCTGATGAAGCGAGCGCTCGAAGGGCGGCTGCCGCGCGACATCCTCCACCGCCGCAAGATGGGCTTCGTCACGCCGGTCTCGCACTGGTTGCGCGGGCCGCTCGCGGAGCAGGCGGCGGCGATCGCCCGTTCGCCGGCGCTGGCCGAGACCGGCTGGTTCGACGGCGGCGCCATCGCCCGCCTCGCCGAGGAGCATCGCACCGGCCGCGCCGAGCACGGCCGCACGCTGTGGCAGCTGTTGATGCTGGAAAAGTCGCTCCAGCGCCTGTTCGGGCTGGGCGCGGTCAGGGCGCCGGATAAAGCGCCGCCACGAAGAACAGGCCGTCGGGCGGCGCGTTGAGGCCGAGCGCCTTGCGATCACGCGCGGCGAGCGCGGCCTCAAGGTCGGCCTTCGTCCACTTGCCACGCCCGACGAGTTGGAGGCAGCCGACCATCGAGCGCACCTGGTGGTGCAGGAAGGACCGGGCGGCGGCCTCGATCTCGATCAGCTCGCCGCGCCGATTGACATCGAGGCGATCCAGCGTCCTGACCGGGCTTCGCGCCTGGCAGTGGGCGGAGCGGAAGGTCGTGAAATCGTGCCGGCCGACGAGAAGTTGCGCGGCCTCGTGCATCGCCTCGGCGTCGAGCCGGACGGCCACCTGCCAGGCGCGCCCGGCATCGAGCGCAAGCGGCGCGCGACGGTTTACGATTCTGTATAAATAACGGCGCCCAATACACGAAAATCGCGCGTGAAAGTCGTCAGGCGCAAGCTCCGCTTTCAGGATTCCGACGGGGTGCGGGCGCAGCTTCGCATTGATCCCCTCGGCAAGGCGAAAGGGGGTGATCGGGCGCGCGATATCGACATGCGCCGTCATCGCCAGCGCGTGGACGCCCGTATCGGTGCGGCCGGCGGCGTGAAGCGTCACCCTCTCATCGGTGATCGCCTCGATCGCTTCCTCGATCGCCTGCTGCACCGAAGGCCCGTGCGCCTGGCGCTGCCAGCCCATGAACGGGCTGCCGTCATATTCGATGGTGAGGCGAAAGCGGGTCACGAAAGGATGGTGCCGGGTTCGATCCTCATGCCAAGATATGCTTCCCACGCCGGCATTGCCTGCCTCCCGGCTCGCTGCACGGTCAATGGTTCGAGATAGCCCTCGCCACAGGATATGACGAAAATTTCGCCACGCTTGAGATTGGCGGGGATCATCGCGCCGTTTCGGGAATCGCATTGCGCGTCCATCAGGTCGACGAACTCGCCGGGGATTTGGTGGATGCGATCCCACCGCCTGATCGCGCTCGCCTGGAGCACGCGAACACGCTCGCCGGCCAGTTCGAAAAATGCGCCGGGTGCCGGATTGAATGCGCGCACCTGCCGCTCCAGTTCGGCGGCGCTGCGGGTGAAATCGAGCCTGGCCTCGCCCTTCTCGATCTTCGCCGCGTAGGTCGCGCCTTCCGCTGGCTGCGGCACCGGCGTCATGACGTCAATTTTCGCCAGCACTTCGACCATCAGCTCGGCGCCGATCTCCGCCAGCGCGGCGGAAAGCTCGCCCGCCGTCCTGCATCCGATCCACGTCCTGCGCCGCGCGAAGACGGGGCCGGTGTCCAGCCCTTTCTCCATCGCCATGATCGACACGCCCGTGTGCGTGTCACCGGCGAGGATCGCGCGCTGCACCGGCGCGGCGCCGCGCCAGCGTGGCAGCAGCGAGGCGTGGACGTTGAGGCAGCCATGCCTTGGCGCCACCAGGACAGGCGCCGGCAGGATCTGCCCGTAGGCCGCGACCACGGCCGCATCGAGGTCGAGAGCCGCAAAGGCCGCCTGCGCATCGACGCCGCGCAGGCTCGTCGGCGTGCGCACCTCGATGCCGGCGGCCTCGGCGCGACGCTGGACGGGGGAGGGCGAGAGCGCCTTGCCGCGCCCGGCCCGCCGCGGCGGCTGCGTATAGACCGCGACCACTTCGTGCCCGGCCTCGATCAGCGCGTCGAGCGTCGGCACGGCGAAGTCCGGGGTTCCCATGAAGGCGATGCGCATGGCGCCGTCCTATTCCCTACATTCGGCTTGGCAAGCCACCATGCCGCCCCATATCCCACGCATATGGCCTCCCAGGAAATCGAAGCCCTGACGCAAGCGCTCGCCCGGCTGCCGGGGCTCGGGCCGCGCTCGGCGCGGCGCGCGGTGCTGCACCTGATGAAGCGGCGCGAGAGCGCGCTGACGCCGCTGCTGCGCGCGCTGGAGAAGGTGAACGAGACGCTGTCGGTCTGCTCGACCTGCGGCAATGTCGATACCTCCGATCCCTGCGGCATTTGCGCCGACCCGCGTCGCGACGCGCGCATGCTGTGCGTCGTGGAGGAAGTGTCCGACCTGTGGGCGCTCGATCGCTCGCGCCTTTTTCCGGGCCGCTTCCACGTGCTCGGCGGGCGGCTTTCGGCGCTGGAGGGCGTGCGGCCGGAGGATCTCAACATCGCCGGCCTGGTGAGCCGCGTCGCCGCCGGCGGCATCGACGAGGTCGTGCTGGCGATGAACGCGACGCTGGAGGGCCAGACCACCGCCCATTATCTCGCCGAGCGGCTCGAATCCTGTCCGGTCCGGCTCACCCAGCTCGCCCACGGCCTGCCCGTCGGTGGCGAGCTCGACTATCTCGACGAGGGGACGCTCGCCCAGGCGCTCAGGGCGCGGCGGCCGCTCGCCTGATCCTTCCGGGCAGGGCCGATGGCGGCCCGGCCCGCGCGATTGTGCCCGGTTCCTGCCGATTCTTGAAGGCGCCGGCGTTTCCACCTACATCCGCGCCATGGCCATCCTGCCGATCCACGAAACGCCGGACCCGGTGCTGCGGCAGATTTCCTCGCCGGTCGAGGAGATCACGCCCGAGCTTCAGACCCTGATCGACGACATGTTCGAGACGATGTACGCGGCGCCCGGCATCGGCCTCGCCGCGATTCAGGTCGGCGTGCCCAGGCGGCTGCTCGTCATCGACCTGCAGGAGCCGGAGGGCGAGGATGGGGAGGGCGAACTGGTTCGCGACCCGCGCGTCTTCATCAACCCGGAAATCCTCGAAGCGTCCGAAACAACGGTGCCCTATCAGGAGGGCTGCCTGTCGGTCCCCGAAATGTATGCCGAGGTGCTGCGCCCCGATCGCGTGCGCGCGCGCTGGCTCGACCGCGACGGGACGGCGCGCGAGCAGTGGATCGACGGGCTGCTGGCGACCTGCCTCCAGCATGAGATCGACCATCTCAACGGCGTCCTCTTCATCGACCATCTCTCGCGGCTCAAGCGCGACATGATCATGAAAAAGCTCGCCAAGGCTCGCCGCGAGAGCGCCGGCGCGCGCCGCGCCCGCCCGCGCGCCGCCGCCTGAGCGCGCTACATCCCGCAATAGGCGAGCCCGGCGTCGGCGACGCTCTCCGATTCGAACAGCATCGCCTGCGCTGATTCGGCGAAGCGCAGCCTGATCGTGTCGGCTCGCTCCGGCCCTTCGGCCGTGCAGCGGGCGGCGATGTCGTAGCCAGCCGGCACCTGGTCGACACGGCCGAACCGGCAGACCGAGCCGGCCGGCGTCGTCAGCTGGTCGGCCGTGAACAGCCAGGCGCGGTCGCCGCAATGCGCCTGGTCGGTCGCCCAGCGCCCGACGAAGCGCAGCGGCCTGTCCGCGGGCGGCAGGGCGCCCGGCTGCGCGCCCACGTCGCCGGCCTGGCTGTCGTCGAACGGATTTAATGCGAGCGATGCATTGATGTCGGCTTGCGGCGTCGCCTGGGGCGCCGCGACGGGGGCCATCGCGCCCGCCGCCGCGTTTGCCGCGGATTGCGAGGAATTGGCGGGGCCTCCCTGCGGCGCCCGGTCGCAGGAGGCGCACGCCAGGGCCGCCGTGGCGGCCAATGGCGTCAGCAGGCAATGCAGGATCGAGTGTCTCATGGCCGTCGAACCCATTTCAGGGCCGGCTCGTTCCCGCAAGCTTGAGCCGACGCCGACATTGGCCTAGAGTTCGCGCTTCGTTCCACTATTGGGGGAAGTGCGCATGGAGCCGACGCTCGCAATCCCGTTGATCCTGGCCGCGCTCGGGGTCGGCCTCCTCATCGGCTGGCTCGTCCAGGGTCGCCAGGCGAGCAAGGCGACGGCGACGGTCGAGCTGCTGCGGCTCCAGCTCGACGAGGTCGCCAGGGAGCGCGACGCCGAGCGGTCACGCGCCGAGGAGGCGATGCGGCGCGGCGCGGCGCTCCAGGCCGAAGCCGCCGGCTTCGAGACCCGGATGAAGGAACTCGCCGAGGCGAAGGACGCGCTCGTCGCGCAGTTCCGCGAGGTCGGCACGATGCTGCTCGGCGAGGCCCAGAAGCAGTTCCTCGCGCGCGCCGACGAGCGCTTCAACCAGGCCGGCGAGAAGAGCACGCAGCAGCTCAAGGCGCTGCTCCAGCCGGTCGAGGACACGCTCAGGCGATACGAGGCGAGCCTCAAGGCGGTCGAGAAGGAGCGTGTGGAGCAATATTCCGGCCTCCGCGAGGCGGTGCAGTTGCTGCGCGACGGCCATATCCAGGTTCGCGACGAGACCCGCAACCTCGTCAACGCGCTGCGCTCGAGCCCGAAGGCGCGCGGGCGCTGGGGTGAGCAGAGCCTGAAGAACGTGCTCGAACAGGCCGGCCTGTCGTCCTTCGCCGATTTCCAGACCGAAGTATCGGTCGACACCGCCGACGGGCGGCTGCGCCCGGATGTGATCGTCCGCCTGCCGGGCGGGCGCAAGCTCGTCATCGACGCCAAATGTTCGCTCAACGCCTATCTCGACGCCAGCGAGGCGGTCGAGGACAACGCGCGCGCCGGGCATTTGAAGGCCCACGCCGCCTCGATCCGCAACCATGTCCAGCAGCTCGGCTCGAAGGCCTATTGGGACCAGTTTGGCGATGCGGCCGACTATGTCGTCATGTATATTCCGGGCGAGCACTTCCTCACCGCCGCGCTCGAGCAGGACGAGGCCCTGTGGCAATGGGCGATCGAGCGGCGCGTCCTGCTCGCCACGCCCGTCAACCTCGTCGCGATCGCGCGCACCGTCGCCAGCGTCTGGCGGCAGGAGAAGCTCGCCGAGGAAGCCGCGGAGATCGCCCGGCTCGGCAAGGAGCTGCACGGCCGGCTCGTCACCATGGGCAACCACGTCGCCCGGCTCGGGCGCAATCTCGAACAGGCAACCGGCGCCTACAACGCCTTCGTCGGCAGCCTCGAATCGCAGGTCATGACCCAGGCCAAGCGGTTTGAATCGCTGGAAGTTTCGAGCGGGGCAAAGGAGATCGAGGCGCTGCCCGTGGTCGAATCCCACCCGCGCCCGCTGACCAAGCTGGTCGCGCGGGAGGAGGGCGACGACGCGACCGGCGAGGCCGACGAGGCCGGCGAGGCCGCCGAGTAGGCGTCAGATCGCCCGGCGCAGCCGGATCTCGCCGCCATTGCCGGTCAGCACCAGCGTGTCGCCATCGGGTCGGGTGACTCGCGCCGTGCCATCGAGCACGCGCATCGCGCCCTGTTCGTGGGCCATGCGCGCCCCGGCGCAGGCCATGCGCGTCGCGATCAGCGGGCCGGCGCTCAACCTGTCGCCCGCGACGCGATAGGCGCCGCCGAAGCTGTTGCAGCCGGCGCGGCCGCTCAGCCGGCCCTCCTCGAAGCGAAGCACATAGGCATCGCCGCCGACGGCCTGGCCGTCGATCGCGACGATCCGCCAGCTCGTGCCGGCCAGCGTCGCCGGTGCCAGCGGCGCACCGCCGCAGCCGCGCAGCTCGCGCCCGTCGACGATCGCGACCACGCGGTCGGGGTAGACGCGATCGCTCATCCCGTCGCTGCAGCGCGCGTGGCTGATGTCGAGCACGATCCGCCGCGTCTCGTAGCGGTGGCCGTTGAAGGTCGTGTGCGGCGTCGGCGCCGGCACCGAGAAGCCGCCCTCGGGCGACGTGTAGGTGAGGCGCCCCTGCGCGACCGTCACTGCCCAGAACGGTTCGGTGCCGAGCGCGCGATAGGCTTCGGACGATGTCGGCGCGGTCATGCTCGCGCAACCGGCCGGCACCAGCACAACAAGGGCGACGGCAATGGCGACAATGATCCTCATTTCGGCCCTTCTCGGCGCGTCAACGCGCCGCGCGCCGCCGCGCTCCCGCCACCCGGCGCGCGCCGGATGGGGAGGTCAGCCGCGACGCCACTGGTTGACCACCTCATAGGCCATCACCGCCGCCGCGACCGCCGCGTTCAGGCTGTCGGCACGGCCCAGCATCGGCATCTTCACGAGGAGGTCGCACTCGGCCTCGTAGGCGGCGGGAAGGCCCGCCTGTTCGTTGCCGACCAGGATGAAGGCGGGCCGTTCGTAGCGCGCATCCTGATAGTCGCGCGTCGCCTTGAGGCTGGTGCCGACGAGCTGGCCCGGCCCCGCGCGCAGCCAGTCGAGAAACTCGCCCCAGCGCGCCTGCGCGATCCGCTGGGTGAACAGCGCGCCCATCGAGGCGCGAACCGCTTCGACCGAGAAGGGATCGGCGCATTCGTCGACCAGGATGAGGCCGCCGGCGCCGACCGCGTCGCCGGTGCGAAGGATCGTGCCGATATTGCCGGGATCGCGCAGCGCCTGCGCGACGATCCACAGCGGCGCGGCGGCGCGGTCGATGCGCGCGAGTGCGGTGTCGAACGCCCTGAATATGCCGAGCACGGTCTGCGGATTGTCCTTGCCGCTGATCTTGTGAAGGATGTCGGCGCTGGTCGCGATCGCGGTCCCGCCGGCGGCCTCCACCTCGTCGACCAGGCGGTTCAGCAGGGGATGGGCATCGTCGCGGAAGAACAGCGTCTCCGGCAGGACGCCGCTCTCGCGCGCTTCGGTGAGGATGCGCAGCCCCTCGGCGAGGAAGCGGCCTTCGCGGCGCCGGTGCTTCTTGTCGCGCAGGCCGCGCGCCTGCTTGACGAGCGGGTTTGAAAAGGACGTGATCTCGCGCGGCACGTCACTCCTCGCCGAAGCGGGATTGCACCAGCTCGGCGAGCCGCGTCACCGCGTCGGCCGCGCCTGGCCCCGTCGCGCTGATCGTGATCGTGTCGCCCATCGCGGCGCCCAGCATCATCAGGCCCATGATCGAGGTGCCCGTGACCTTGTTGCCATCCTTTTCGACCTCGACTTCGGCCTCGATCTGCGCGGCCAGGGCGACGAACCTCGCGCTTGCGCGGGCGTGCAATCCCCGCCGGTTGGCGATCTGGACCGTGCGGCTGATTCGGCTCAAGCGGCCGCCTCGCCGAGCACTTCGGAGGCGACCGAGATATATTTGCGCCCGGCTTCCCGCGCCGCCGCGACGGCGGACTTGAGGTCCATCGTCTTGCGCGCGCCCTCGAGCCGGATCAGCATCGGCAGGTTGACGCCGGCGATCACCTCGATCTTCTCGGTCTTCATCAGCGAGATGGCGAGGTTGGAAGGCGTGCCGCCGAACAGGTCGGTGAGGACGATGACGCCATCGCCCTCGTCAACCTCGGCGATCGCCTTGGCGATGTCGTCGCGACGCGCCTCCATGTCGTCGTCGGGGCCGATGCACACCGCCGCGATCTGCTCCTGCGGACCCACGACATGCTCCATGGCCACGATGAACTCGGCGGCAAGCCGCCCGTGGGTCACCAGCACAAGACCGATCATTTACTCACCTTGAACCAACGTCGTCCGCTTGCCCTGCATCCCCGGCGCCTGCGGCCCCCTCGATGCCGTCGCGCGGCGGCGTGGCGAGGTCGCGATGGTCCAGAGTGGGCGAAAATCCGGCGGCGCGCAACCGTGCCGCGATCCGTTCGGCGACATGAACGGAACGGTGTCTTCCCCCGGTGCAGCCGATCGCGATCGAGACATAGGATTTTCCTTCCGACCGGTAGCGCGGAAGCAGCGTCAGCAACAGGTCCTCGATCTTGCCGAGCGCGTCCTCATAGGCTTCGTCGGCGGCGATGTAGGCGGCGACTTCCCGGTCGCGCCCGGTCTTGGCGCGCAGCCGCGCTTCCCAGTGCGGATTGCGCAGGAATCGCACGTCGAAGACGAGATCGGCGTTGCGCGGCAGGCCGCGCGCGAAGCCGAAGGACTGGATCGAAAGCGTCGGCGCGTCGGCGCCGCCGAATCGCTCGCGAATCTGCTGCCGCAGCTGGTTCGCGTCGATGTCGGTCGTGTCGATCAGATGGTCCGCCCAGCGCTTGAGCGGCGCGATCAGCTCGCGCTCCTCGGCGATTCCATCCGCCGCCGGGCGATCGGGCGCGAGCGGGTGGCGCCGGCGCGTCTCCGAATAGCGGCGCAGCAGTTCGTGGGTCGCGCAATCGAGGTAGAGGGTCTCGATCGCGAAGCCGGTCTCCGCGGCGAGCGTCTTGATCCCCTGGACGATCTGGCCGGCGCTGAAGCCGCGGGTGCGGCTGTCGAGCCCGACCGCGAGCGGCCGCGCCTCGTCTGCGCCGGCCGAGGGCGGCGTCGCGAGAAGGCGTCCGACAAGCGACAGCGGAAGATTGTCGACCACCTCCCAGCCGGCATCCTCGAGCGTGTCGAGCGCGGTCGACTTGCCGGCGCCCGAGAGGCCGGTGACGAGCAGCACGCGCTGCGGATCGGGCAGGCCGCTCATGTCTCCGCCAGCCCGATCAGGCGAAGCGCGGCCTCGACCTTGAGCGGCGCCGAGGCCTCGCGGGCGGCGAGGCCGACCGTCGGCACGCGCACGCCGGCGATGATGCGGCTTTCCTCCGGGTCGGGCAGCCGCTCCGGTTGCGCGTCGAGGTCGACGTAGAGCGCGACCGGGACGTCGCGTTCGAACGGCATGGCGAGGAGGCCCACGCCCCGTACCTCGATGCGCCCGGCGATGTTCTCCGGCGGCGCGGCGAGCAGCCGGCCGCGCTCGCGCCGCACGAAGCTGTAATCGTCGCTGACCAGGCGGGCGCCACGGTCGATCAGCCTGAGCGCCAGGTCAGACTTGCCCTGGCCCGAGCGGCCGCCGATCAGCACCGCGCGGCCGTCGATCGCGACGCACGAGGCGTGGATGGTCTCGGAGGAGAGGGCGGGCATTCTCATTGGCTCACTCCCGGAAAGCGGACGACGAAGCGCGCCCCGCGGCGCCCGTCGTGGCGGTCCTCGACCTCGATCCGCCCGTCATGCCCTTCCACGATCGCCTTGGCGATGGCGAGTCCGAGGCCCGAATGGCGGCCGAAATCGTCAGGCCCCCGAATGGAATGAAAGCGGTGAAAAATGACTTCACGCGCTTCGGGTGGAACCCCCGGCCCCTCGTCCTCGACGGTGAGCACGACCTCCTCGTCCACCGCGAAGGCGCGCAGGTCGACCAGCCCGCCGGGCGGCGAGAAGGAAATCGCATTGTCGACGAGATTGTCGATCAACCGTGCCAGCCGCGATTCGTCTCCCATGATCACCGCCGTGCCGACGCGTGGGCGACCGAAGGCGATCTCGACGCCGTCGGCCCGATTCTCCCAGGTCGGCAGCATGGTCTCGATGAGATGGCCGAGATCGACCGGCTCGAAGCGGGCGCGTGAAAGCTCGGCGTCGAGCCGCGAGGCCTCGGCGATGTCGGTGACGAGGCGGGAGAGGCGGACGACGTCCTGGCGGATCACGTCGAGCAACTGGCGCTGGAGCGCCGGCTCCTCGACCCGTTCGAGCGAATCGACCGCCGAGCGCAGCGACGCGAGCGGGTTCTTGAGCTCGTGGGTGACATCGGCGGCGAACGCCTCGGTCGCGTCGATGCGCTGCCGCAGGCTGTCGGTCATGTCGTGCAGCGCGCGGGCGAGCAGGCCGATCTCGTCGCGGCGCCGCGGCAGCAGCGGCACATCCACCTCGCGAGCGCGGCCGAGACGGACGCGGTGCGCCGCGCTGGCGAGCTTGCGCAGCGGAGTCGCGATGGTGCGGGCGAGGAAGCGGGAGAGCAGGGCGGAGAGCGCCAGCGTCGCAAGCAGCACCATGCCGAGGTTGAAGCGTTCGGCGCGCACCACCCGACGCACGTCGCGGGCGTTGACGGTGAGCAGCAGCACGCCGGGATTGCGCCCCTCGATCCGCGCCGCCGCGCTGATGAAGGCGGTGCCTTCCTCGGTACGGCGGACCGCGGTGCTCGGCTCGCCCGTCGCCAGCGCATAGCGTGCTTCCGGCCAGGCGCGCAGATCGTCCACAACCGGCGCCTCGTAGGGCGGCGGCCGGCTCGCGCCGACGATCGCGTCGAAGCCATTGTCCATCGCCCGCGCGACCGCGCGATACCAGGGCTCGGTGCGCGGATCGCGCAACTCGTAGGTCGGCGGGCCATGCGCCCAGCTGTCGTCCTGCTTGGCGCCGTCCGGGCCATAGATGGCGAGCCGCGTGCCGCCGTCCTCGCCCAGCCGCACCATGATCGGCGAGCGCTGCGCCGGCGGCAGCACCGAGAGGATGCGCGCGATCATCACCGCCTCGGACTGGGCGCGGTCGACGCGCGCCTGGGTCAGCCGGGAGCGGAAGCTGTCCAGGTAGAAAAGGCTGCCGGCGATAATCGCGATCGCGAAGATGTTGATCGCGAGGATGCGCTGCCGGATCGACAGCCGCCGCGACCAGCCGAGCCGTAAGGCGCGGCTGTCATTCCTCGCCGAAGCGGTATCCGACGCCATAGAGGGTCTCGATCGCCTTGAAGCCGGGATCGACGGCGCGGAACTTGCGTCGCATCCGCTTGATGTGGCTGTCGATGGTGCGATCGTCGACATAGATGTCGTCCTGGTAGGCCACGTCCATCAGCTGGTTGCGTGACTTGACCACGCCCGGCCGCTGCGCCAGCGCCTCCAGGATC
The DNA here is from genome assembly GCA_040255785.1 of Sphingomonadales bacterium. GTDB lineage: Bacteria > Pseudomonadota > Alphaproteobacteria > Sphingomonadales > Sphingomonadaceae > Allosphingosinicella. Next base: position 67,234 of record JBDZVR010000008.1, on the reverse strand, counting down.
AGGAATTCGGTGACGGTGAGCGTGACCTCCTGATCATCCCAGCGCACGCGGTGGCGGGCCGGGTCCATCCGCAGCCGCCCCCGCGCGATTTCGACCTGCTCCTCGCCATTCCCGCCATCGGCCGGCCGGCCGCGCGCCTCGGTGCGACGCAGCACCGCCCGGATGCGGGCGATCAGCAGCCGCTGCGAGAAGGGCTTGGTGATATAATCGTCGGCGCCCATGGCGAGGCCGAGCGCCTCGTCCAGCTCCTCGTCCTTGGAGGTGAGGAAGATCACCGGAAAGTCGGCCCGCTCGCGCAGCTTGCGGAGCAGCTCCATCCCGTCCATGCGCGGCATCTTGATGTCGAGCAGGGCGAGGTCCGGCGGATTTTCGACCAATGCCTTCAGCGCCGCCTCGCCGTCCGAATAGAGGCGCGTTGCGAAGCCTTCCGATTGCAGCGCAACCGAAAGCGATGTCAGGATGTTTCTGTCATCGTCGACGAGCGCGATGGTGACGGCCATGGCTTCTTCCCCGTGCGGGGCAGCTTTACGCAAGGGCGCCCCGGCGCGCCACCCTTTGACGCTGCGCCGGCGCTTCGATAAGCCCGCGGCACGATTGGCCGCCATCGCGGCCCCCCACGCACAAGCCCAGGAGAAGCTCGTTGACCCGTCTGGTCCCCGATTTCGATCTCGCCCGCCAGGGCATCGCGACGTCCGCTGAAATTCACTGGAACCTCGGCGCGCCCCAGCTCGTCGAGCACGCGATCCGCGCCGGCGAAGGGCTGCTCGCCAGCGGTGGACCGCTGGTCGTCGCCACCGGCAGGCACACCGGCCGCTCCGCCAGGGACAAGTTCATCGTCCGCGATGCCGAGACCGAGGACACGATCTGGTGGGACAACAACAAGGCGATGACGCCGGCGCACTTCGCCGCGCTCAAGGCCGATTTCCTTGCCGAGCTGGGCAAGCGCGACAGGCTCTTCGTCCAGGATCTCCACGGCGGCTCGCAAGCCGAGCATCGCGTGAACGTTCGAGTCATCAACGAGCTCGCCTGGCACAGCCATTTCATCCGCACGATGCTGGTGCGGCCCGACGCCGCCGACCTGCGCGGCTTCATGCCCGAATATACGATGATCGACCTGCCGAGCTTCCGCGCCGATCCCGCCCGCCACGGCTGCCGCAGCGAGACGGTGATCGCGGTCAGCATGACCGAGAAGCTGATCCTGATCGGCGGCACCGCCTATGCCGGCGAGATGAAGAAGTCGGTCTTCGGCCTGCTCAACTACAAGCTGCCGGTCGAGGGCATCATGCCGATGCATTGCTCCGCCAATATCGGCCCGAGCGGCGATACCGCGGTCTTCTTCGGCCTGTCCGGCACCGGCAAGACGACGCTCAGCGCCGATCCCGGCCGGACCCTGATCGGCGACGACGAACATGGCTGGTCGGACACCGCGGTCTTCAATTTCGAGGGCGGCTGCTATGCCAAGATGATCCGGTTGTCGGCCGAGGCCGAGCCGGAGATCCATGCGACGACCCGGCGTTTCGGCACGGTGCTCGAAAATGTCGTAATCGATCCCGACACGCGCGAGCTCGACCTCGACGACGCGACGCTCGCGGAAAACACGCGCGGCGCCTATCCGATCGACTTCATTCCCAATGCATCGGCCCGGAATATGGGGCCGGTGCCGCGCAATGTGATCTTCCTCACCGCCGACGCCTTCGGCGTGCTGCCGCCGATCGCGCGGCTCACGCCCGAGCAGGCGATGTACCACTTCCTGTCCGGCTACACCGCCAAGGTCGCCGGCACCGAGATCGGCGTCACTGAGCCGGAGGCGACCTTCTCGACCTGCTTCGGCGCGCCGTTCATGCCCCGTCATCCGAGCGTCTACGGCAACCTGCTCAAGGAGCGGATCGCGAAGGGCGGCGTCAAGTGCTGGCTGGTCAATACCGGCTGGACCGGCGGCAAATATGGCGTCGGCAGCCGGATGCCGATCAAGGTCACGCGCACCCTGCTCAACGCCGCGCTCGACGGCAGCCTCGGCAAGGTTGAATATCGCGTCGATCCCTGGTTCGGCTTCGAGGTGCCGGTGAGCGTGCCGGGCGTGGAGACGCGGATCCTGAACCCGCGCGAGACCTGGGCAGACAAGGCCGATTACGACGCGACCGCGGCGAAGCTGGTCAGGCTCTTCGCCGACAATTTCGCGGTTTTCGCGCCCCATGTCGACGACTCGGTCCGCGCCGCCGGCCCGCGCCTGGAGGGAGCGACCACGGCCGAGCCGCAACTCACCGTCGCGTGAGGGGCGGGGGGACGGTCCTCCCCAGGCGCCGCGCCGCGACGTTCGCCATTGCAGGAACGCCCGGTCGCGACGTCGAGGGCAGTCCGCTCGGCCTCGGCGAGCCGGGCTCGCCGGCAGCCGCCGGCGGGGGAAGCCGCAGGCGGCGTATCGCGCCGCTCGCTTCCGGCTGAGCCCCGAACCGCCCGAATGGCGTCGGTGCGGCGGTGCTGGACTTTAGCGTATTATCGGGATAATACACATGGCCGAAAGGATGCAGCCATGTTCGAGAATCCCGTCGCGAAGCGGACCGCGATCGCCGCCGGCATCGGCGCGCTGATCGCGATCCCGGTGCCCTTCGTCGGCCCGGTCCTCGGCGCGGTCGTCGGCGCCGGCATCGGCTATTTCACGGCGAGGGACCGGTAGCGGGGCAGGTGCCGCGCAAGGGCGCGTGTCCTCGCCACGTCATGCTTCTCGCTGCGCCGCGACATGGGCGTCGATGATGCGGGCCAGCACGACGAGCGGAACGTTGCCGCCGGTCACCAGCGCGTCGTTGAAGCGGCGCAGGTCGAAGCGCGCGCCGAGCGCGGCGCGAGCGCGATCGCGCAGGCGATTGATCTCGCTGTGCCCGACCTTGTAGCCGCAGGCCTGCCCCGGCCAGGCACAGTAGCGGTCCACCTCGCTCTCGACGTCGCCGCGCGGCTGGCCATTGGCGGTCGCAAACCATTCGATCGCCTGGTCGCGCGTCCAGCGCTTGGCGTGGATGCCGGTATCGACGACCAGCCGGCAGCAACGGAAGGCGATCGACTGCAGGTAGCCGAGCATGCCGAGCGGATCGCCCTCATAGACGCCGAGCTCGTCGGCGAGTTGCTCGGCGTAGAGCGCCCACCCTTCCGAATAGGCGTTGAAAGCGAGCAGCGAGCGCACCAGCGGCAGGCGGTAGGTATATTCGCCCTGCCAGACATGGCCCGGAATGCCCTCGTGATAGGCGAGGGTGGGCAGGCCGAAGCGCGGGTGGTTCGCGGTGTCGCGCAGGTTGACATAGAGATTGCCCGGCACGGTGCCGTCGATCGACCCCGCGCCCGCATAGGCGCCCGGCGCGCCAAGCTCGATCGCTGGCGGGACGCGTTTGACGATGAGGCTGCCGCGCACGAGCGTCGCGAAGGCCCTCGGCAGGCGCGCGCGGATGTCGTCGATCCGCGCGGTCATGAAGTCGATGATTTGCCGCCGGCCGGCGTCGGTGTTCGGGAAGAGCTGCGCCGGATCGCGTCCGAGCGCGTTCATCCGCGCGCCGACGCTGCCCCGGTCAAGGCCTTGGCCGCGCAGCAGCGCATCCATGCGGGCGTGCAGCTCGCGAAGCTGCGCCTGGCCCATCTCATGAACCTCGTCCGGGCTCATCGTCGTCGTCGTGCCGGCCTTGAGCGCCCAGGCATAATAGGCGTCGCCCTCGGGCAGCTTCCAGACACCCGCATCGCCGGCCGCCTGCGCGCGCTGGCGCTCCAGCTCGGCGATCTGGCGATCCATCGCCGGAACGACCCTTTCCGCGACGAGCCGCTCCGCCCGCCGGCCATGGTCAGCCGGAATCGCGGCGGTGCGCCGCGCGAGCGAGGCGACGAGGCCCATTCGCGCGATCGGCACCGCGCGCGCGCCGCGCTGCTGGCGAAGCGCCTTGTCGAGGATGAAGTCGGGCGCGATGACGCCGATCGACGCGTCGTGGCGCAACCGCTCGGTCTCGCCGTCGAGAGCTGCCGCATAGGCTTCGAGCCGCGCCAGATAGGCGTCCGCGTCGGCCGCGTTCTCGACCTTGTGGCTGGAATCGAGCAGGTCGGGGATTTCGACGAAGGCGCCGGTATTTTGCGACACGACATAAGGCGCGTTGCGGTAGGACCAGTTTTGGTTGAGCACCGCGACGTCGCCGAACGGGAAGGCGAAGCCCTCGAGCGCCGTCTCGTGCGCGGTGCGGACCACGTCCAGGTCGATCCGCGTCGCCTCGCTCAGCGCCGAGGGGTCGATCGCGCGCAGCCGCGCGAGGCGCTCGCGCGCCCGCGCGGCCAGCGCCTCCCGCCCCGCCGCCGAGCGGTCGGCGAGGCGCGATCGCAGCGCGGCGCGATCGCCCATGTCGAGGCCAAGCGTGGAGGCGTTCTCGGGATAGTCGGCGAGCAGCGCTTCCGCGACCTCGGCCAGCACGGCCTCGGCCTGCGCATCGGCCGGGCTCGCGGCGGCGCGCCTCGGCAAGGCGGCGACGAGGGCGAGCGCGCCCGCGCCCGCCAGCAGTTCGCGGCGATCGATCAACATTCCTCTCCCGGGCTCACTCAGCTTCGATTCGCGGCGGCTCGGGCACTGGCTCGACGGTGAGGCAGGTCCCCTGGCCGCCCGTCACCCGCACCCGCGCGCCGGCCGGCGCGTCGGCGCCGCGCGCGTTCCAGACGCTATCGCCGACGCGCACCCTGCCCGAGCCTTCGGTTATGTCGGCCTCGACGGTGACGATCCGGCCGATCAGCCGGGCGACGCGATCGTTGAGCAAGGGGTCGGCGCTCGGCACCGGGTTGCGGTCATAGTGGCGCCGCCCGGCGAGCACCGCGACGATCGCGAACAACACGAACAGGGTGAGCTGGAAGGGCAGGCCGATCGGCAGCACCGCGCTCACCACGCCGGTGAGCGCCGCCGCACCCGCGATCCAGACCAGGAAGACCCCCGGCATGAAGATTTCGAGAATGGCGAGCAGCGCCGCGGCCGTGAGCCACAGCCAGTGCACGCCGACGCCGCCGATCTCCACCTGGTCGTCTCCTCAGCCCTGGCCCCGACCTGAAGGCACGCCCGCCCCGCGCTGTTCGCTCCGGGCGAGCGCTTCCTTCGCCAGCTCGCCGATCCCGCCCAGCGTCCCGATCAGTTGCGTCGCCTCGACCGGGAACAGAATCGTCTTGGCATTGGGCGAATTGGCGAACTGGCTCACCGCCTCCACATATTTCTGCGCGACGAAATAGTTGATCGCCTGGGTCGAGCCGCTCTCGATCGCGTCGGAGACGAACTTGGTCGCCTTGGCCTCGGCCTCGGCCGCGCGCTCGCGCGCCTCGGCGTCGCGGAAGGCGGCCTCGCGCCGGCCCTCGGCCTCAAGGATCTGCGATTGCTTCTCGCCCTCGGCGCGCAGGATCGCGGAGGCGCGCATGCCCTCGGATTCCAGGATCACGGCGCGCTTCTCGCGCTCGGCCTTCATCTGCCGGCCCATCGCGGCGACGATGTCGGCGGGCGGGCGGATGTCCTTGATCTCGACACGGGTGATCTTGACGCCCCAGGCCTCGGTCGCCTGGTCGACCACCGCGAGCAGCCGCGCGTTGATCTCATCGCGCTTGGAAAGCGTCTCGTCGAGGTCCATCGAGCCCATCACCGTGCGCAGGTTGGTGGTCGCGAGCTGCATGATCGCGACGTAGAGGTCGGACACCTCATAGGCCGCCTTGGCCGCGTCGAGCACCTGGAAGAAGACGACGCCGTCCACCTGGATCATGGCGTTGTCCTTGGTGATGATCTCCTGGCCCGGTATGTCGAGCACCTGCTCCATCATGTTGATGCGGCGGCCGACGCGGTAGAAGAAGGCCGGAAAGAAGCTGAGGCCGGGCTTGGCGACGGCGGTGAAGCGGCCGAAATGCTCGATCGTATATTCGTAACCCTGGCGGACGATCTTCACGCTGGCGAACAACCACAGCAAGACGGCCAGGGCGATAATGACGATGGCGGCACCCATGACGTTCCCTCCCTCGGTTTCGCCGGCTATCATGGGGAAAACGCCTCCCCTCTCCAAGCAGAATCGGACAGATGACACCCTTTGACTCGAGCATCCTGCGCAAGTTTCGTTCGCTACTGTTCCTGCCGGCCTCGAATCCGCGCGCGATCGAGAAGGCGCGCGCGCTCGATGTCGACCTCGTCATCCTCGATCTCGAGGACTCCGTGCCGGAGGACGACAAGGAAAGGGCGCGCGCCGCCGCGATCGAGGCGACCGCGCAGGGGTTCGGCGACAAGCCGGTCGCGATCCGCGTGAATTCCAAGGGGTCGCCGCATTTCGGGCCGGACTATGCCTGCGTGCGCCAGTCGAAGGCCGATTATGTCGTGCTCGCCAAGGTCGACGCAGCGAAGCAGATTCACGACGCCCGCTCGCTGATGGAGCGGCCGGTGCTGGCGATGATCGAATCGCCGCGCGGCGTGCTCGAGGCGGTCGCGATCGCGGCGGAGGCGGCGGCGCTGATCGCCGGCACCAACGATCTCGCCGCGACGCTCGGCATTCCCGATGGCGCCGGGCGGAGCGGGCTCGCCCATCCGCTGCAGCAGATCGTGCTCGCCGCCCGCGCGGGCGGAATCGCGGCCTTCGACGGCGTCCACAACCGGCTCGATTCGGACGAGGGGCTGGCCGCCGAATGCGCAGAGGGGCGCGCCTACGGCTTCGATGGCAAGACGGTGATCCACCCGAGCCAGATCGCAACCGTCAATCGCGCCTTCACCCCCTCGCTCGCCGAGATCGAGGCGGCGCGGCGGCTGATCGGTGCGGCCAGCGGCGGCGCGGCGCGGCACGAGGGGCGGATGATCGAGGACCTCCACGTCGCCCAGGCGCGCGCGCTGCTCGCCAAGGCGGGGCTGGACCGCGAATCGCTTGCCAGCGCGGGAGACGCTCCCTAAGCAGCCGCATGTCTTCCCGCCTGCTGCTCCGCGCCGCGCTGTCGCTGCTGGCCTGCTGCGGCGCGCCGGTCGTCGCGCAGGGCGCGCCGATCAGCCAGGCGGACCTGCGCCGCCATGTCGAGGCGCTCGCCAGCGACGCCTTCATGGGCCGCGCGCCGGCAACCGGGGGCGAGACGCTCACCACCCGCTACATCGCCGATCAACTTTCCCGCCGGGGCGTCGAGCCGGCGGGAGACGAGGGCGGCTGGCTGCAGGCGGTGCCGCTGGTCGAGCGCGCAACGCGCGGCGAAACCGCGCGCTGGAGCGCGAACGGCCGCGGGCTCGCCTTCGACATCACCGACATTGCGCTGCAGGGGCGGGAGGCCGAGGAGTCGCTGCGCGACGCGCCGGTGATCTTCGCCGGCCATGGTGTCCGCATGCCCGAGCACGGCATCGACCAGATCGCGGGCGTCGACGTGCGCGGGGCGGTGGTGCTGATCCTGGTCGACGCGCCGGGCGTGCCGGGCTTTCCCTCGCTCGCCGATCGGGTGAAGGCGATGGCCGAGGCCGGCGCGGCGGCGGTGATCGCGCTGACCGATGTCGACCTGCCCTGGCGGTTCGTTCGGGAGAATTACCGACGGCCGGCGACGCGGCTGGCCAGCCAGGCCGTCCCGCCGATCATCGGCGCGATGCCGCTCGCCGCCGCGCAGCGCCTGATCGAGGCCGCCGGCGGCGACTTCGGGCGGCTGTTCAATGACCAGGCCGGGCCGAGCTTTCGCGCCGTCGCGCTGCCGCTGCGCGCCTCGCTCGAAGTCGCCACCACGGTGCGCAGCTACACGACCCACAATGTCGTCGGGCGAATTCCGGGCAGCGACGCGGGCGGGAGCGGCGAGAGCATCGTCCTGGTTGCGCACTGGGACCATTTCGGCACCTGCCGGCCCGAAGGGGAGCCGGACCGGCTCTGCAACGGCGCGGTGGACAATGCGAGCGGCGTCGCCGAGCTGATCGAGGTCGCCGGCCGGATCGCCGGCGCAGCGCGCCCGCCGCGCGACGTGATCGTGCTGGCGACGACGGCCGAGGAGAGCGGCCTGCTCGGCGCCGCCTGGTTCGCCGCGCACCCGCCGGTCCCGCTCTCCCGCATCGTCGCGGGGATCAACATGGAGATGCCGGCGATCGCGCCCGCCGGCGCCCCGGTGACGGTGATCGGTCGCGGCTTTGCGCCACTCGACAATGTCGTGAGCCAGGCGATCGTCGCCGCCGGCCGCGACATCGACGCGAGCGGCGCGACGCAGGCCCGCGTCCAGCACCAGGACGGCTGGGCGCTCGCCAATGCCGGCGTTCCGACCGTGCTGATCGGCGGTGGCTATTCCGATGCGACGCGGCTGAACGCCTATCTGCAGGATCGCTATCATTCGCCGGCGGACGAGGCCGATGGCGCGCTCGAACTGGGCGGCGCGGCCCAGGATGCCAATCTGATCGTCGATGTCGCCCGCCGCCTCGCCGATCCGGCGATCTACCAGCGAACCCAGCCTGACCAGCAAGGAGCCCATCCGTGACCGAAGCCGACATCCCGCTCGGCCTCACCTTCGACGACGTGCTGCTCGTGCCCGCGCGCTCCTCGGTGTTGCCGAGCCAGGCCGATACCGCAACGCGCCTGACGCGTGAAATCGCGCTCAACATCCCGATCCTCTCCTCGGCGATGGACACCGTTACCGGCGCGGACATGGCGATCGCGATGGCGCAGCTCGGCGGGATCGGCGTGCTCCACCGCAACATGGAGGCGGCGGAACAGGCGGCCGCGGTGCGCGCGGTGAAGCGCTTTGAAAGCGGCATGGTGGTGAACCCGATCACGATGACGCCGGACCAGACGCTGGCCGAGGCGCTCGACCTCATGAAGCATCACCGGATCTCGGGCATCCCGATCACCGAGCGGAACGGCCGGCTGGTCGGCATCCTCACCCATCGCGACGTGCGCTTCGCCGAAAATCCGCGCCAGCCGGTCTCCGAGCTGATGACGAAGGAGGATCTGGCGACGGTGCGGCCGGGCGTCGGCCAGGACGAGGCGCGGCGCCTGCTGCACCAGCGCCGGATCGAGAAGCTGCTGGTGGTCGACGACGAGGGACGCTGCATCGGGCTGATCACCGTCAAGGACATCGAAAAGGCGGTCACCTATCCCCACGCGACCAAGGACGCGGCCGGGCGTCTGCGCGTGGCGGCGGCGACCACGGTCGGCGACAAGGGCTTCGCGCGCAGCGAAGCGCTGATCGACGCCGAGTGCGACCTCATCGTCATCGACACGGCGCATGGCCACAACCAGGATGTCGCCGCCGCAGTGGAGCGGATCAAGCGCCGCTCCAACACCGTCCAGGTCGTCGCCGGCAATGTCGCCACCGCCGAGGCGACCAGGGCGCTGATCGACGCCGGTGCGGACGCGGTGAAGGTCGGCATCGGTCCCGGGTCGATCTGCACCACCCGCGTCGTCGCCGGCGTCGGCGTGCCGCAGCTCACCGCGATCTTCGATTGCGCGAAGGAGGCGGACCGAAGCCACACGCCGGTGATCGCCGACGGCGGGATCCGCGCTTCCGGCGACATCGCGAAGGCGCTCGCCGGCGGCGCGTCGGCGGTGATGATCGGCTCGCTGCTCGCTGGCACCGAGGAGGCGCCCGGCGAGACGTTCCTCTACCAGGGGCGCGCCTACAAGAGCTATCGCGGCATGGGCTCGCTCGGCGCGATGGCGCGCGGCTCGGCCGACCGCTATTTCCAGCAGGACATCAAGGACGAGCTCAAGCTCGTGCCCGAGGGCATCGAGGGACAGGTGCCCTACAAGGGCCATGCCCGCGACGTGATCCACCAGCTCGTCGGCGGCGTGAAGGCGGCGATGGGCTATACCGGCGCGGCGACGATCGCCGATCTGCGCAAGGCGCGCTTCGTGCGGATCACCAATGCCGGGCTCAGCGAAAGCCATGTCCACGACGTCACGATCACGCGCGAAGCGCCCAATTACCCGACGCGCTGACATCGTCGGCGGCCCGCGATGACGCCTTCGGCACGCCTCCAGGCGGCGATCGAACTGGTCGATGAGGTCATCGTGGCGGCGCGCGACGGCGGTGCCGCCGCCGACACGCTGATCACGCGCTATTTCCGCGCCCGCCGCTATGCCGGCGCGAAGGACAGGCGGGCGGTGCGCGAGCTGGTCTTTCGCGCGGTTCGCCGGGCGGGCGAGCGCCCCGCTTCCGGCCGGGCCGCGCTGGTCGGCCTCGCCAGGGACAGGCCTGAACTCGCTGCGCTGTTCGACGGCTCGCCCCACGGTCCCGCGCCGATCGAGGCGGACGAGCCCGGCGCGGCGCCCGGCATCGCGCCCGCCTGGCTGGTCGCGCGCTTCGATCCGCTCCTCGCCGCCGCGGAATGGCCGGCGCTGCTCGATCGCGCGCCGCTCGACCTGCGCGTCAATCGGCTCAAGGCCGCGCGCGATGCCGCGTTGCTCCCCGGCGCCGCGCCGACGCCGCATTCTCCGCTCGGCCTCCGGCTGGCCGAAGGCCGCAATGTCGAGCAGGCGGAGGCGTGGCGGCTCGGCCTGGTCGAGGTGCAGGACGAGGGCAGCCAGCTCGTCGCGCTCGCCGGCGAGGCGGCGCCGGGCATGACCGTCGTCGATCTCTGCGCCGGCGCGGGCGGCAAGACGCTCGCGCTCGCCGCGGAGATGGCCGACCGGGGCCGGCTCGTCGCCTGCGACACCGATCGCGCCCGCCTCGCGCGCATGGCCCCGCGCCTCGCCCGCGCAGGCGTCTCAATCGTCGAGACGCGGCTGCTCGATCCGCGCCGCGAGGGCGAGGTGCTCGCCGATCTTGCCGGCCAGGCCGACCTCGTCCTCGTCGATGCGCCCTGCTCGGGCAGTGGCACCTGGCGCAGGAGCCCGGAGGCGCGCTGGCGGCCAACACCGGCCAGGATCGAACGATTCGCCGCGCTTCAGGCCCGGCTGCTCGATCTCGCCGCCGGCCTGCTCGCCCCCGGCGGCGCGCTCGTCTATGCGGTCTGCTCGCTGCTCGCCGCCGAGGGGCGCGACGTGGCGGAGGCCTTTTCGTCGCGTTCATCGCCGGTTGTCGATGCTCCGCCCATGCCGGCGGGCCGTGCCGCCGGACCGGGGCGGCTGCTCACGCCCGGCCATGACGGCACCGACGGCTTTTTCGTCGCGCGCTGGCGGCGGCCATGCTAGTCCGGGCGGACGAGAGGATGGAGATTTTGATGCGCCTGACCCCGATCGTGCTGACTCTCGCCATTGCCGGCGCGACCGTTGCCAGTGCCGGCTATGGTCAGCGCGCCGACGACCAGATCGACCCGCGCTCGATGGCCCTGGTCGAGCAGGCGCGCCCGCTGATCGCGGCCGGCCGCCACGAGCAGGCGACCGACCTGCTCGAAACCGCGCTCGCCGTCGATCCGAAGAATCGCGCAGCCTATATCGCGCTCGGCCGGGTCGCCCAGGGGCAGCAGCTCCCCGGCAAGGCACTGCGCTACTACAGCGAGGCGCTGCAGATCGAGCCCAACGACGTCAACGCGCTGCAGGCCCAGGGCGAGGCCTATGTCCAGCGCGGCGCGGTCGATCGCGCGCGCGCCAACCTCGAGCGCGTCCGCCAGCTCTGCCGCCAGGCGTGCCCGCAGGGCGACCAGCTCGCTGCCGCGATCCGCCGCGGCCCGCCCGCCGAAGTGCTCGCCGCCCAGCAGCCGGAGCAGGGCGCGCCGACCGAAACGCCGGAGCCGCGGCGGAACTAGCTAGCCGAGTGCGCGCGCCAGCGCGACGAAGTCGGCGACGGTGAGCGTCTCCGCGCGCCGTTCGGGATCGATGCCGAGCGCCGCGAGCGCGTCCTGCGCGCCGTCGATCGCCGCCAGCGAGCGCCGCAGCATCTTGCGGCGCTGGCCGAAGGCAGCGGCGGTGAGCCGCGCGATCGCGGCGGCGGTCACGCCCTCGGGTTGCGCGGCCGGGCGGATGTGGACGAGGGCCGACATCACCCTGGGCGGCGGAACGAACGCGGCGCGGTTCACCTTCATCGCCAGGCGCGCGCTGCTGCGCCATTGCGCGAGGACGGCGAGCCGGCCGTAAGCGGGAGCACCCGGCGCGGCGACGATCCGTTCCGCCACCTCGCGCTGGAACATCAGCGTCAGCGATCGCCACCAGGGTGGCCAGTGCCCGGCCTCGAGCCAGCGCGTGAGCAGCGCGGTGCCGACATTGTAGGGGAGATTGGCGACGACATCGGCCCGGCCGACCGTCGCGGCCTCGTCGATCTCCAGCGCGTCGCCCGCGATGATCTCGAGCCGCCCGCCGGCGACCTCGGCGAGCTCGGCAAGCGCGGGCAGGCAGCGCCGGTCGCGCTCGACCGCGACGACCCTCGCGCCGGCGCGCAGCAGCGCGCGGGTGAGGCCGCCGGGGCCGGGGCCGACCTCGTAGACCCGCCGCCCGGCGAGATCGCCGGGGATCGCCGCGATCCGGTCCAGCAGCCGCTCGTCGAGGATGAAGTTCTGGCCGAGCGACCTGGCAGCGGCGAGACCGTGCCGCGCGATCACCTGGCGCAGCGGCGGCAGCTCGTCCAGCCCGCTCACGCAGCGGCGAGGCGGGCGGCGCACTCCCCGGCGGTGCGGATCGCCGAGATCATCGCGCCCGGATCGGCGAGATCCTTGCCGGCGATGTCAAAGGCGGTGCCGTGGTCGGGCGAGGTGCGCACGATCGGCAACCCGAGCGTCACGTTGATCCCGTCGTCGAAATGAAGCGTCTTGAGCGGGATCAGCCCCTGGTCATGATACATGCACAGGGCGACGTCGTAATTCTTCCGCCGGTGAGCGTTGAACATGATGTCGGGCGGGTGTGGCCCGGTCACCTGATAGCCCTCGGCGCGCAGCCGCTCGATCGCCGGGGCGATGATGTCGATCTCCTCGCGGCCGAGCGCACCCTGCTCGCCCGCGTGCGGGTTGAGCCCGGCGACCGCGATGCGGGGCGCGGCGATGCCGAACTGCCGCTGCAGTCCGCGCGCGGCGGCGCGGCCCTTGGCGACGATGAGATCGGCCGTGAGCGCGTCGAACACGTCGCGTAGCGCGATATGGGTGGTGACCGGCACGACCCTGAGTGTCGGGCCGGCGAGCATCATCGCGATGAGATCGCCCGCCACCCCGCAGCGCTCGGCGACGAACTCGGTCTGGCCCGGATGGGTGAAGCCGACCGCGTAGAGCCGCGCCTTCGAGACCGGCCCGGTGACCAGCCCCGAGGCGGCGCCGGAGCGCGCGAGGCCGACCGCCATTTCCAGCGAATCGAGCGCGTTACGCGCGCCGATCAGATCGTGGCTGCCGGGCGGCGCGGTCGAATCGGCGATCTGGAGGATCGGCAGCGCCCTGTCCCACAGATCGAGCGCCTCGGCGGGGCTGTCGATCGCCTCGACCGGTCCCCCCCAGACCGCCTCGACCGACGCCAGGTCGCCGACCGCGAAGAAGGGCGGCAGTGCTTCGGCGTGGCGGCGCTCCCAGCTCTTGGCGACGACCTCGGGGCCGATGCCGGCCGGATCGCCAAGCGAGATCGCGAGGGGCGCGCCCGTCATCTCAGCGATATTCGATCACCGCGTCGCGCCGGAGATCGCGCAGGTAACGCTGGGCGCGGTTGTTGACCCGCTCCTCGTTGAGCCGGCGATAGATGTCGTCGAAGCTCGGCTGCGCGGTGGGCGGATCGTCGCGGCCGCACAGGACGAGCACGCTGATCCGCTCGGCCGAGCCGAACGGCCGCGTCGCCTGGCCGATGTTGAGGTCGAGCAGCATCTCCTGAAGCGGGCCGGGCAGGTCGCGCACGCGCACCTGGTCGTTCGAGACGAGCTGCGCGCCGACCGCCTGCGCCGTCGCCTGCGCCTCGCCGCACCCGTTCATCTGCTGCACCGCCTGCATGAACGACTGGGTGCGCGTCTCGAGCTGCTGCTGGGTCGTCCCGGGCGGGTTCTCGATCGAAAGCTGGATCAGGCTCAGGAGCGCGTCGCGCGGGTCCGGCAGGCCGATCTGGCGCCTGTCAACCAGCGCGATGATCGAATAGCCGCCGGGGATCGGGATCGGATTGGTGATCGAGCCGACCGGGATCTGCTGCACGACGGCGCTGATTTCGGGCGGCAACTGCTCGGCGCGGACCCAGCCGAGGTCGCCGCCGACCGCCGCCGTCGAGGCCTCGGAGAACTGCCGTGCATAGGCCTGGAAGTTCGCGCCGGCGCGGATCTGCTGGATGATCCGGTTGGCGTTCGCCTCGACCTCGGGCGCGGTCTCCTGGGTCGACGAGAGGAAGATCTCGGCGACGCGATATTCGTTCGTGCCGCGCGATTCCTGCAGCCGGCGCAGCACCGCCTCGACCTCGTCATCGCCGACGTCGACGAAGGGATCAATTCGCCGCTGCAGCAGCCGCTGCCAGGCCATCTCGCCCAGGATCTGCCGCTTCATCGAGCGCGCGGAGGAATGGATCGAATCGAGATAGGCGTCCATCTCCGTCGGGCTCTTGCCGAAATTCTGGGCGACGCGGGCGTAATATTCGTCGACCTCGCGCTGCTCGATCGTGATCTCGTCCTGGCCCGCCGCCTGGATCTGGAGCGTCTCGTCGATCAGGTTGCGCAAAATCTGCGCGCGCGCCATCTGAACCTGCTCGGGCGGCAATTCGATCTGGTTCGACGCCAGGAACAGCGCGAGCCGCTGGTTGATGTCGGTTTCGGTGATCACATAGCCGTTGACGATCGCGGTCGCCTTGCGGACGTTGGGCTCCTCGTTGCCGATGAAGGTGACGTCGGCGGGGATGTCGAGCCCGGTCGGGCTGGCGGGCGGCGGCGCCTGCGCGCCCGCCGCGGCGTCGCCATCCTGGGCGGCCAGGCCCGCCGACAGCAAGGACGCGGCGAGCGCAGCCATCGCCCCTGGTAACCAACCGAGCTTCATCTTTCCTCCAGAATTCAGCTGCCTAATGTGCGACGGACGGCCTGAACCGAAACTTAGCGGCCGAGCGACTTGAGCGCCACCCGGATAAGGAAGGTGTTGCCCCGCACCGCGTCCCCGGTCGTCTCATAGTCGCGCCGCCACGTAAGTCCAAGCTCGATGCAATCGTCGTCATACTGGATGCCGAGCCGATGGCGGATCGGATCGAAGCCGTCCGACTGCGAAAGCGGATCCTCGCGCCGCCCGGTGAGGTCGATCACGGTCGAGCCGAAGATCGACCAGAAGCGCGCGAAATGGACCCGCCCGCCGAAGCGCACCTCCTCGCGGTCGCGCAGGTCCTCGATCGACGGGTCGATATTGCGGTCGAGCCTCAGGTAGCCGACCGTCGCGTAGGTCTGCCGCCCGCCGATCGCCGCGTCGATCTCGTTGCGTCGCACCGCGAAGCTGTCCTTGTCGAGCCGGAAGCGGTGGGTGAAGTTCAGGAAGCGTCCGAACTGCACCGTGGTCCGCCCGACGAAGTCCGAGAGCCGGTCGGACAGGCCGGTGCCGGGCGGCAGGATCGAGGCCCGGTTGTTGAGCCGGTAGCTCTGGCCGATATTGGTGCGGATCGAAACGCCGGGCAGGTCGACCGCCCAATCGGCGCCGTAGGTGATCCTGAGGCCGTCCTCCCAGCGGTCGTAGCCGGGGAAGCGGTTGAGCGCGAACAGGTTGGAATCCTCAAGATCGACGGCGCGCGCATCCTCGTTCGGAATATCGAGATTCTCGGTCGGCGGCGAGGCGACGAGCTGGACGCGCGGGGTAAAGCGCTGGGTGCCGCCGAGGAAGGGCCCGACGAACGGCCATTTCACATCCACGGCCAGCGCGCCGATCAGACGCGCGTTCCAGCCCTCGCGTCCGCGATAGGCCACCGTCTGGGTGAGGCCGGTCTGGCTGGTGTGGTAGACGTCCCCGCGTCCATAGGCGGTGAGCAGCACCTCCTGGCCGAGCCGGGTGATGAAACGGCGATCCCAGCGCGCGCTGGCGAAGGCGCGCTGGGTGTCCTGCCCGTCGACGCGCAGCAGCGCGAGGCTGTTCGCCTGCAGGTTGAACCGCCCGCCCAGCCACGGATCGGCGAGCCTGAGGCGGGCGTCGATCGCTGGCAGGACAATCGGCTGCTGGCCATTGTCGTCGGTGAGGCGCAGCCCCTGGAAGGCCCAGCCGGCGATCGAGATGTAGCTGTCGCGGGTGATCCGCTCGACGTTGATCGTCGAGCGCAACCGGTCGTCGCGCGAAATGTCGTAGCGGCGCAGGAAGGTGCGGTCGGTGGCGTAGCGGCCGGAGAAGGTGAGGCTCCAGTCCGGGCTGAACTGGAAGCGGCCGTTGCCCTCGACATAGCCGCGGATGCCGCGATCGGTCTCCGGCAGCGGCGGCGCGTCGGGATCGATCGGCCGGCGCGCGCCATAGGTCAGGTAGCCGTGGAGCTGGAACGCGCCGAGCGAGGTCAGGTGGCGATATTCGGCCTCGCCCATCGGCAGCACTTCGGAATAGATGTGCGGGGTCAGCGTCGCATCGATATTGGGCGCGACGCGGATATAATAGGGCGCGCTGAGCTCGAACCCGTTGCGGCGGTTGAAGCTGATGTCGGGGACGAGCAGGCCGGTCGTGCCCTCCTCGGCGGTGCCGTCCGGGTGCGACAGGCCGGGCAGGCCAAGGATCGGGTGGCCGAGCAGGTTGAGCGTCGCGCCACGATAGCTGATCCGGTGGCGGTCGGGATCGTGATAGACGCGCAGCGCGGTGATCGACCAGGTCGGATCCTTGGGGCAGCCGTTGCTGTCCACCACCGAACAAGGCGTGAAGGCGGCCCGCTCCAGCGTCGTCCGCCCGTCGCGGCGCTCGGCATGGACCGCGGCGAGCCGGCCGCCCTCGGCGAGGACGACAAGGATATTCTCGGCGACGCCGTCGCGCAGGTCGCCTTCCAGCGTGATGCTGTCGCCGAAGGCGCGGTCGCCGGCCGGGCTTTCGATGCGCACGTCGCCCTCGGCGCGGACCTCGCCGCTGAGGCGGTTCCAGATCACCCGGTCCGCGGCGAGATGATAGCCGTCGCGGCTCATCCGCACCTCGCCGCTGACGGTGACGATGTCGCTATCCTCGTCATAGCTCAAGGCGTCGGCGCTGAATTCGACCGGTCCGTTCCCGGTCTCCGGGCCGGGCGCGGCGGGGGAGGGCGGGGCGAGCACCGGCGGCGACTGCTGCGCCAGCCCGGCGGCGGGCAGGGCGAGCAGGGCGGGCATGGCCGTTTTGCAGATGGTCTGAAACGTCGTCACAAGTCCCGCCGCGTTCGCCTTGGAACGGGGCAGCCTATTGCACCGCGGGCCGCGCCCTGCAATGGCATGCAGCGCCGCCGCGCCTCGCATCCACAAGGAGACTGTCGTGATTAAAGCAAGTTTCGCCGCCGTCCGGCCCGAAGGCGCCCACGCGCTCGCGATCGTGGTCGGCAGCGACGACCTCCTCCATGATCGGCTCGGCGCCTTGCCGGAGTCGGCCCGTTCGCTAGTCGTGAAGGCCGCCGAGGCCCAGCGCTTCGACCGCGAGCCGGGCGCGATTGTCGAGCTTTTCGTCGACGACGGCGGCACGGCGCGGCGGGTGGTCCTGGTCGGACGTGGCGGCGCGAGCGAGACGCAGGGGGCGGAGAGGGCCGGCGGCGCGCTCGCCGCGCGGCTGCTGACGTCGGGCGAGACGAAGCTGGTGGTGGATGGCGGCGGGCTCGATGCCGATATGGCGGCGCGTCTCGCCTTCGGCGCCGCCGCGCGCTCCTGGCGCTACGACGTCTATCGCACGAAGCTGCCGCGCAAGCAGCAGCGGACGCTCAAGGAGGTGGTCGTCGCCGGCGCCGACGCGGCTGCCGAGGCGGCGTTCGCGCGCCATGCGGCGGTGCTCGCCGGGCTCGATCTCACCCGCTCGCTGGTCAGCGAGCCGGCCAATATCGTCTATCCCGAAAGCTTCGTCGAGCGGGCGCGCGAGGCACTGGAGCCGCTCGGCGTTTCCTTCGAGGTGCTGGACGAGGCGGCGATGAAGGAGCTCGGCATGGGCGCGCTGCTCGGCGTTGCGCAGGGCTCGGTGCGCCCGCCGCGGCTGCTCGCGATGCGCTGGAACGGCGCCGGCGCGGCACAGCCGCCGGTCGTCTTCGTGGGCAAGGGCATCACCTTCGACACCGGCGGCATCTCGATCAAGCCGGCCGCCGGCATGGAGGCGATGAAGTGGGACATGGGCGGCGCCGGCGCGGTCGCGGGCGCGATGATGGCGCTCGCGACGCGCAGGTCGAAAGCGCATGTCGTCGGCATCTGCGCGCTCGCCGAGAACATGCCGGACGGCAACGCCCAGCGTCCGGGCGACATCGTCACCTCGCTCTCCGGCCAGACGATCGAGGTGATCAACACCGACGCGGAAGGGCGGCTTGTCCTCGCCGACGCGATGACCTGGGCGCAGCGCACCTACCAGCCGAAGGTGATGGTCGACCTCGCGACGCTGACCGGCGCGATGATCATCAGCCTTGGCCACGAATATGCCGGCATGTTCGCCAATGACGACGATCTCGCCGACCGGCTCGACGCCGCCGGCCGGGCGAGCGGCGACAAGCTGTGGCGGCTGCCGATGGGCGACGCCTACAACAAGATCATGGACTCGCCGATCGCCGACATGCGCAACGCCGGCGCGCGCGAGGCCGGGTCGATCACCGCCGCCTGCTTCCTCGGCCGGTTCGTCGAGGAGGGGGTGAAATGGGCCCATCTCGACATTGCCGGCATGGTCTGGGCGGACAAGGCGGGGACGCTCCACGACAAGGGCGCCACCGGATTCGGCGTTGCCCTTCTCGACCGCTTCGTCGCCGACAATCACGAGAGCTGACCCGTCGGTCCGCGCCCGGGGCAGCGAGCGGGCCGGCGAGGGCTCGTGGCGTCGGCGCGGCGCGGAGGCTCGCCGCCATCGCCCCCTTGTCCCGCTACGCCGCCCCGTCTAGGGAGCCGCGCAATTCCATCCCATCACGGAGCTTCGAGCGGCCATGGCGACGACCCGCACCTTTTCGATCATCAAGCCGGACGCGACCCGGCGCAACATCACCGGCGCGATCACCCAGATGCTGGAGGAGGCCGGCCTGCGCATCGTCGCCTCGAAGCGCATCCGCATGACCAGGGAGCAGGCCGAGGGCTTCTACGCGGTCCACCGGGACAGGCCCTTCTTCAACGATCTCGTCGCCTTCATGACCTCCGGCCCGGTCGTCGTGCAGGTGCTGGAGGGCGAGGACGCCGTCGTGCGCAACCGCACGGTCATGGGCGCGACCAACCCGGCCGCCGCCGACGAGGGCACGATCCGCAAGCGCTATGGCGAATCGATCGAGGCCAATTCGGTCCACGGCTCGGACAGCGACGAGAATGCGCGGATCGAGATCGACTTCTTCTTCAAGCCGGAAGAGATCGTCGGCTGACGATTCCTCCCCGTCCCCTTCGACAGCGGGGGACGGCGGGGCAGCTCATCCTCGTCGCGCCTCCCACAGCGCGTCGAGCCGCGCCTGCGCGCGGCCTGGCGCCACGCGCTCCACGCGCGAGATGCCGCGCAGGCGGACATGGCGACCGTCGAGCAGGCCGCCTCCTTCGATCCGGAAAACCGCCATGCACTCGTGCGTGAGGTGTGTATCCGAATTGCTGGCTCGATGCGTAGAGCATCGCAACCCCACAAAGCGGCCTTAGCACTTCGTTCAGGCCGCCATGCGATAGTGCGTGGCCACCAAGATCGAGAGGGCGCCGGCAATGCTGTTCGACGGGACGGAAATCGAGACCGATCATCCTTGGTTCCGGAATCTGGCCAAGCCGGAATTCCGCCCCGACATCAAGGAATGGTGCGAAGCGACGTTCGCTCGCGCCCCAAGACTGTTGGACCGCGACTTCGCCATGAGATTTCGGCGCGAGACCCCACAGCGCATCTCCGAGTTGCTGTTCGCCGGCGCGTTCCTTGATGCTGGCTGGAACCCTATTGGTCGCGTACCGGGCTTTGATCTCGCCTTCGAGCTGGGGAATGGTCGCCTGTTGGTGGAGATCACGACGCCGGAACCTCATTCATCGGAGACTTGGGCAGAAACGAAGGGCGAAGGCTGGAAGGTCTGGGCGACGGATGCCAAGACCGAAGACGCAGCCTTGAGGCGGTTGACCGGCGGATTTGCGACTAAGGCAGAGGCCGTCCGGAAGCGCTGTGAGGCCGGCGAAATTGTCGAGAGCGACTATGTGGTGATTGCCATTTCCGGAATTCGGCTGAACCAGGAGACGCCCGCTGCTCCCGGGATCGGCGGCCCGATGCCGGGTTTCGCCAAGGCTTTCCTACCAATCGGATCGCAATATTGGATGGTCCAGATCGGCGATGACACGCACACCCCACATGAGAGCGGATGGGCCTACAAGGCGACCATCGACCAAGAGGGGAAAGCGCCGGTCGATCGCAACTTTTTCCTGCGGCCGGAATTCCAGCACATTCATGCTGTTGCCTACACGCCGCTACATTTTGGCTTGGGCGAGCCTGTGTCCCCGATCAAGGAATGCGCCGCGCTCCACAATCCAATGGCTCGGTCGAAGGATCAGGCCGTCATCCTTGGGCTGGGATACGAATATGGGGTTAATGTGGACGAAAACGAATTCTCGGTCGGTTTCGAAATGGTGAAGCTTTCTTCATCGCCTGCGTCCACACATGTCTTCCAACGTTCATATCAATGATATATTAACGGCGCTCGCCTATTCGAAGATGAAATCAAACTCAAATATGCGAAGAGACGATGATGAAGATCAATCCGTTCATTCCGTCCGGCCGCATCCCACGCCGAGTTTATATACCGGCCATGTTATTGATGAATGCGATAATTCTCATATCTGAAAATACGGGAGATGATGGCTCCGGTATCCTTGCAATATTTTCGTTTATAATTCTTTGGCCATTTGCTATGTTTTCTATTCAGCGAGCTCATGACATCGGTAAACCAACTTGGTTCGCAATTGCCTGGATGGTGCTTGCTGTTTTTTCGACCGTGCTTAACGATATGAGCCCTGCTTCCGGCGCTGTTGTCATAGCGGGGATCATCTCTGCAATTGCTGCCCTCGTAATGGGCATTATGCTGGCATTTCGAAGGGGTGATGTTGGAGAGAACGAGTTTGGCCCTGATCCGCTCAATCCTGATGGGTCGGTCGCATTCGAATAAGTGGACCGCTGCCGTTTATCGAATAGATCGCCGTGGCTGTGGTCGCATTACCATGCGGCGAAAAGTTCAGACTGCCTCACGGTCGGGAAATGGCACAATGTCCGCCCCTTTTCGTAGCTGGTCCAGATGGTCGCTCCACCATTGCGCCATTTCGGTGCGTTCTTGCCAGTGCGCGCCGCGATGGTAGGCCGCGCGCACCTTGTCGCCGTCACCGTGGGCAAGCGCCCGCTCGATAGCGTCGGGATGCCACTTGCCGCTTTCGTTCAACAGCGTGGACGCCATCGCCCGGAAGCCGTGTGCGGACATTTCGTCGCTGGCATAGCCCAGCCGCCGCAAACCGGCGTTGATAGTGTTCTCGCTCATCGGGCGGGACCGGGAGCGGATCGAGGGGAACACATAGCCGTTCGGCCCGGTGACGGCCCGAACCTCCCGGAACAGGTCAACGGCCTGACGCGATAGCGGGACATGGTGCGGCCTACGCATCTTCATCTTCCCCGCCGGGATGATCCAGAGCGCACCGTCCAGATCGAACTCGCACCATTCGGCGTGGCGCAACTCGCCGGGGCGGACAAAGACATGCGGCGCAATCTGCATTGCCTGCTTGGTCAGACCCTGCCCCTCATAGCCATCAATGGCGCGAAGCAACTCCCCAACGCGCTTGGCGTCAGTAATCGCCCCGTAGTGCGTCACCGTGGGCGCCGTAAGCGCGCCGCGCAGGTCACGGGTAGGATCGGAGCGCAACCCCGCGGTCGCCACCGCATAGCGGAATACGGTCCCCGCCAGTTGCAGGGTGCGCCGGGCGCTTTCGAGATTGCCCTTGCCCTCGATCTTGCGGACCGCCGCCAGCACGTCCGCAGGCTCGATCTCGGCAATGGCCACGCGCCCGATGCTGCCGTTCAGTTGCGACAGGAGATATTCGCAGCGTCAGCCAGCGCAGCGGCAGCCGCCTGCGTTTCGGCGGCGCCTCATCGGGGCCCGGCGACGTCTCAGCCATCGCGCCCGTCTTCGGCGGCGCCTTCCCGGCGGAGCGCGAGCACATATTGCTCGAGCGCGAGCGGGTAGAGCTTGTGCTCCTCCTCGAGCACCCGGGCGGCGAGGCTCGCCGGATCGTCGCGCGGGCGGATGCGGACCTTCGCCTGGGCGAGGATCGGCCCCGAATCGAGGTCGGTGGTGACGATGTGGACGCTGCAGCCCGCATATTCATCGCCCGCGACCAGCGCGCGCCGGTGCGTGTCGAGCCCCTTGTAGAGCGGCAGCAGCGAGGGATGGATGTTGAGGATCCGCCCTTGCCGGCGCTGGACGAACCAGTCGGAGAGCAGCCGCATGTAGCCGGCGAGCGCGACCAGCTCGACGCCTGCCTCGCGCAGCGCCTCGTCCACCTTGCGGTCGAACTCCTCGCGGCTCATGCCCCTGTGGCTCATCGCCCAGGTCTCGAGGCCGAGCCGGCGCGCCGCGACCAGCCCGCGCGCCTCGGGCACGTTCGAGGCGACCAGCGCGATCTCGTAGGGACGCGAGGGGTCGCGGCGCTTGTATTCGGAGAGCGCGACCATGTTCGAACCACGCCCCGAGATCAGGACGCCGACGCGCATCTTCTCAGCCATGGAAGGTCGCGCTCCACGCCTGCCGCGCGAACCAGCTCTCGTCCGAACCGGAGACGGTGCAGCCGCGCCGGCCTTGCTCGATCCGGCCGATCGCGAACACCGTCTCGCCGGCC
The DNA here is from genome assembly GCA_040255785.1 of Sphingomonadales bacterium. GTDB lineage: Bacteria > Pseudomonadota > Alphaproteobacteria > Sphingomonadales > Sphingomonadaceae > Allosphingosinicella. Next base: position 44,485 of record JBDZVR010000008.1, on the reverse strand, counting down.
GCCGCCAGCGTCCGGGCGAGCGCTTCCGCCTCGCCCGGGGCGGCGATCAGGACCATGCCGATGCCGCAATTGAAGGTGCGCGCCATCTCCTCCGGCTCGATATTGCCCTGGGCCTGGAGGAAGGCCATCAGCCGCGGCTGCGGCCAGGCGTCGGCGTCGATGCGGGCGTGCAGCCCGTCAGGCAGCACCCGCGGCACGTTCTCGAGCAGGCCGCCGCCGGTGATGTGGGCGAGAGCGGCGATCCGTCCCGCGCGGATCGAGGGCAGCAGCGCGCGCACGTAGATTTTCGTCGGCGCCAGCAGCGCGTCGATCAGCAGCCGCTCGGCATCGAACGGGGCGGGGCGGTCGAGCTTCCACCCGCGGTCGGCGGCGAGCCTGCGGACGAGCGAGAAGCCGTTGGCATGGACCCCGCTCGAGGCGAGGCCGAGGATGACGTCACCCGCCGCCACCCTGTCGCCGGTCAGCTGGGCGCCGCGCTCGACCGCGCCGACGCAAAATCCGGCGAGGTCATAGTCGCCGGGCGCGTACATGCCGGGCATCTCGGCAGTCTCGCCGCCGATCAGCGCGCAGCCGGCCTGCCTGCACCCCTCGGCGATCGAGGCGATCACCGTCCTGGCGAGCTCCGGCTCCAGCTTGCCGGCGGCGAAATAGTCGAGGAAGAAGAGCGGCTCGGCACCCTGGACGATGAGGTCGTTGGCGCACATCGCGACGAGGTCGATGCCGACGCCCTCGTGCCGGCCGCTCTCGATGGCGAGCTTGAGCTTGGTGCCGACCCCGTCGTTCGCCGCGACCAGCAGCGGATCGCGATAGCCCGCCGCGGCGAGGTCGAAGAAGCCGCCGAAGCCGCCAAGGGCGGCGTCGGCGCCTGGCCGCGCGGTTGCCCTGGCGAGCGGCGCGATCGCTTTGACCAGTGCGTTGCCGGCGGCGATGTCGACGCCGGCGCCGGCATAGGTATAGGCTTTGGGTGCGCTCATCGACTCCGCCTAGCCACAAGCGGCTTGGATTTCCACGCCCGACTCGCCAAAAGGCGCCCGTGACGCGCTTTCGCCGCCTTTCCCTGCTCGCGATTCCGCTCGGCCTTGCCGCACTCGGCGGCGGCGCGATGCTCTACGCCCAGCTGGACGGCGCCGAACGCGGCATCCCGCCGGTCGATTCCACCTCCAACTTCGAAGTCGACGGCATCGACGTCGACGTCGTCGCGCGCACCGGCGAGGAGGCGCGCTACGAAGGCTGGAAGCGCGCGCAGGCGCAGGGCTGGCGGATGCTGTGGGCGCGCACGACGGGCCGCCCCGCCACGCAGGCGCCCGCGCTTTCCGCATCGGCGCTGAACGCGATCGTCGCCGGCATCGTCATCGAGCGCGAGCAGATCGGGCCGCGCCGCTATGTCGCCCGGCTCGGCGTGCTGTTCGACCGTTCCCGCACCGGCCAGCTCCTCGGCGTGCAGGGCCTCGTCCGCCGCTCCGCGCCGCTGCTGGTGCTGCCGGTGATGACCACCGGCTCGACCGCCTACAGCTACGAGTTCCGCAACGAATGGCAGCGCGCCTGGGCGCAGTTCCGCACCGCGAGCAGCCCGATCGACTATGTCCGCGCCTCCGGCCTCGGCATCGATCCGCTGCTGCTCAACGAGGCGCAAGCGCACCGGCGGGGGCGCGGCTGGTGGCGGATGATCCTCGATCAATATGGCGCCTCGGACGTGCTGATCGCGCAGGTGCGCCTGCGCCGCCTCTATCCCGGCGGGCCGGCCGCGGGGCAGTTCGTTGCGCGCTTCGGCCCCGACGCGCGCGAGCTCGGCCGCTTCGAATTGCGCGTGTCCAGCGCCAGCCAGATCGGCGCGATGATGGACGAGGGCGTGCGGCGGATGGACGCAATCTACACCCGCGCGCTCGACGCCGGTCTGCTGCGCCCCGATCCGAGCCTCGTCATCGTCGCGCCGCCGCCACCACCGCCGCCACCCGAGGAGGCGTTCGGTGAGAACCAGCTCGTCGCAAGCGCGACGCCGATCCCGAGTGGCCCGGTCGCGACCTTCAATGTCCAGGTGGACACGCCCGACGCGGCCGCGGTCCAGCGCGCCGAAATCGGGATCAGCCGCGTGCCCGGCGTCACCTCGGCGCTCACCACCAGCCTCGCGCTCGGCGGCACCTCGGTGATGCAGGTCACCTTCGCCGGCGATGCCAACGCGTTCCGCGCCGCGCTTCAGGCGCAGGGCTGGCGCGTGTCGGGCTCGGGCTCGACCGTGAGGGTGTCGAGGTAGCGGCGGCGATGGACCAGATCGCGCTGCCGCTCGACTGGCCAGTGGCGGACCGCGAGCAGGACTTCCTCCTGTCGGACGCGAACCGCGCCGCGTTCGATCACCTGCGGCGCTGGGCGCTGTGGCCGGTGATGGCGACGATCGTCACCGGCCCGCGCAAGTCCGGGCGCAGCCTGCTCGGCCGCATCTTTGCGCGCAAGACCGGCGGCCGCCTCGTCGACGATGCCGAGCGCCAGGACGAGGAGGCGATCTTCCACGCCTGGAACGACGCCCAGGCCCGGCATAAGCCGCTCATCATCGTCGCGGACGCGCCGCCGCCGGCCTGGGCGATCGCGCTACCCGACCTGCGCTCGCGGCTCGCGGCGACCCCGCATGTCGAGATCGGCCTGCCGGATGACGCACTGATCGCTCAGCTCGTCGTCAAGCTGCTCGGCGATCGCGGCATCGCCGTCGCGCGGGACATCGCCGACTATCTCGTCCCCCGCATCGAGCGCAGCTACGTGTCGGTGCTGCGCGTGGTCGACCTGCTCGACCAGGCGATGCTCTCGCACCATCGCCGCCTGACGATCCCGCTGGCGCGGCAGGCGCTGGAGGAGGCGCGGACGGCCGGCCGGGCGCGCACCCATGTCTGAGGCGACGCGCGCGGCGGCGAAGGATGCGGCACCCACCGACGCCGCGTCGCGCTATTTCAATCGCGAGCTGTCCTGGCTCGCCTTCAACCGACGCGTGCTCGAGGAGGCGACCAACGCGGCGCATCCGCTGCTCGAGCGGCTGCGCTTCCTGTCGATCTCGGGCAACAATCTCGACGAATTCTTCATGGTCCGTGTCGCCGGCCTGAAGGGCCAGCAGCTCGCGGGTGTCGAGGAGCTGTCCGCCGACGGGCTCAACCCCGCGCAGCAGCTCGCCGCGATCGCCGCCGAGGCCGATGCGCTCACCGCCGCGCAGCAGCAGGTCTGGCGCGAGCTGCGTGCGCTGCTGCGCGAGGCGGGCATCGTCGTGCTGATGGAGGACGAGCTGTCCGGCGCGGACGCCGAATGGCTCGACGCCCATTTCCGCGAGCATGTGCTGCCCGTCCTGACGCCGCAGGCGATCGATCCGGCGCACCCGTTCCCGTTCATCCCGAACAAGGGCTTCGGCCTCGTCTTCGATCTGCGACGCCTGTCCGATGGCGAGCCGATCCAGGAGCTGCTGATGGTCCCCTCCAGCCTGCCGCGCTTCATCCGGCTGCCGGGGGAGCGATCGCGCTACATCGCGATCGAGCGCGCGATCAGGCGTCAGGCGGCGATGCTTTTCCCCGGTTACGAGCGGCTCAGCGATGGCGCCTTTCGCATCATCCGCGACAGCGACATAGAGATCGAGGAGGAGGCGGAAGACCTCGTCCGCTTCTTCCGCAGCGCGATCAAGCGCCGCCGGCGCGGCCGCGTGATCCGCCTCAACGTCGAGGCGGGGACACCCGACGATCTCATCGCCCTCGTTCGCGACGGGCTCGATGCGAGCGCGGCGCTGGTCTACGAATCGACCGGCTTCCTCGGCATCGCCGATCTCGCCATGCTGGTCGAGGAGGACCGGCCCGATCTCAAGTTCACGCCGTTCAGCCCGCGCTTTCCCGAGCGAATCCGCGAATATGGCGGAGACTGCTTCGCCGCGATCCGTGCCAAGGACATCGTCGTCCACCATCCTTACGAGAGCTTCGATGTCGTCCTCGCCTTCCTCCGCCAGGCGGCCGAGGATCCGGACGTGGTCGCGGTCAAGCAGACGCTCTATCGCGCCGGCCGGCAATCGGCGGTGGTCAACGCGCTGATCGCCGCGGCCGAGGCCGGCAAGTCGGTCACCGCGGTGATCGAGCTCAAGGCGCGCTTCGACGAGGAGCAGAACCTGATGTGGGCGAATGCGCTCGAGCGCGCGGGGGTGCAGGTCGTCTACGGCTTCATCGAATGGAAGACGCATGCGAAGATGTCGCTGGTCGTGCGGCGCGAGGACGGCGGCTATCGCACCTATTGCCACCTCGGCACCGGCAATTACCACCCGGTCACCGCGCGCATCTACACCGATCTCAGCTTCTTCACCGCCGATCCGCGCGTCGGTCGCGACGTCGGCCGGATCTTCAACTACGTCACCGGCTATATCGAGCCCGATGATCTCGAGCTGATGGCGATGTCGCCGCTCACGCTGCGCGATCGGCTGTGCGCGCAGATCGACGCCGAGATCGCCCACGCGGCGGCCGGCCGCCACGGCGTGATCTGGGCGAAGCTCAACTCGCTCGTCGACACCCAGGTGATCGACAAGCTCTACGAGGCGAGCGCGGCCGGCGTCGACATCCAGCTCGTCGTGCGGGGGATCTGCTGCCTCCGGCCCGGCGTCCCGGGGCTCAGCGAGAACATCCAGGTGAAGTCGATCGTCGGTCGTTTCCTTGAACATGGGCGGGTCTGGGCGTTCGGCAACGGCGCCGCGCTGCCCAACCGCAAGGCGAAGGTGTGGATCAGTTCGGCCGACTGGATGCCGCGCAATTTCGACCGCCGTGTCGAATTCGCGGCGCCGATCGAGAACCCGACCGTCCACGCCCAGATTCTCGACCAGGTGATGGTCGCCAACCTGATCGACAACGAGCAGAGCTGGCGGCTCGGCCCGGATGGCGGCTATACGCGGCTGCGGCCGGGGCCAGGGGTGAAGCCGTTCAACCTCCACCATTATTTCATGACCAATCCGTCGCTGTCGGGACGCGGCGCGGCGCTGCGCGAAAGCGGCGCGATCCCGCGCAAGCTGCACCTGCCTCGCTCGGATCATCAGGGGCCGCGCTGATGTTCGCCACCGCGCCGGTCGCGATCGTCGACATCGGGTCGAACTCGGTGCGGCTCGTCGTCTATTCGGGGGCGAAGCGGTGCCCCTCGGTGATCTTCAACGAAAAGGTTATGGCCGGGCTCGGCAGCGATCTCGGCGTCGGGGGCGCGCTCGGCGAGGCGGCGCAGGGCCGGGCGCTCGCCGCGCTCGCGCGCTTCGCTCGGCTGATCGAGGAAATGGGCGTCGTGCGCACCCGCGCCGTCGCCACCGCCGCCGTGCGCGAGGCGTCGAACGGCGAGGCCTTCCTCGCGAAGGTGCGCGCCATCGGCTTCGATCCGACGCTGCTTTCCGGCGACGAGGAGGGGCGACTGGCGGGCCTCGGCATCCTCGCCGGCATCCCGCAGGCCGATGGTGTCGCCGCCGATCTCGGTGGCGGCAGCCTCGAACTGGTCGAGATAGGGGACGGCGCGCCGGGACGGACCGCGTCGCTGCCGCTTGGCGTGCTGCGCGTCAGCGCGCGGGGCGGCGGCGGTGACGGCGGTGACGGCTTCGCCCGCGAAGTCGCCGAGGCCGTCGCCGCGGCGGGGTTCGCACGCGCCGCCGCCGGCCGCGCGCTCTACCTGCTCGGCGGCAGTTGCCGGGCGCTCGGCCATCTCGATCTCGCGCTGACCGGGCATCCGCTGCCGATCATCCATCAGCACGCCATCGCGCCGGAGCGGGCAGGCGAGCTGCGGGCCGCGCTCGGCAGGCTCGCCAAGGCGGAGCTCAAGCGCATCCCGGCGCTGTCATCCGCACGCATTCCGACCCTGCCGGCGGCGGCGCGCGTGCTCGACGCGATCGTGCCGGCGCTCGCGCCGGCGCGGATCGCCTTCTCCAGCCTCTCGATCCGCGAGGGGCTGCTGCACGATGAGCTTGATCCCGCCACCCGCGCGCTCGATCCGCTGATCGAAGCGGCGCGCGAGGCGGGCGCCGGGCTGGGCCGCTTCGCCCAGCATGGCGAGTTGCTCGACGCGTGGATCGCGCCGGCCTTCGATGACGATCCGCCGGCACGGCGCCTTCGCCTCGCCGCCTGCCTGCTCGCCGACGTCGCCTGGGCCGCGCACCCGGATTTTCGCGCCGAGCGCGGGCTCGACATGGCGCTGCACGGCAATTGGGTGGCGATCGACGCGCCGGAGCGGGTGATGCTCGGCCTCGCCTTGTTCGCGGCCTATGGCGGCGGTGGCGAGCTGCCCTGTCCCGACATCGCCGCGCTCGCGCCGCCCCGGGCGCGCGCACGCGCCGCCGGCTGGGGGCACGCGATCCGGCTCGGCCAGCGCCTTGGCGGCGGCGTCGCCACAGCGCTCGAGCGCACGAAGCTGGAGCGGACCGGCGACCGGCTGACGCTCAAGCTGCGGCGCGCCGATGCGGCCCTGCTCAGCGAAACCGTGGATCGGCGGCTGGGGACGCTGGCGCGCGCGCTCGGGCTGAAGGCCGAAACCGCGCTGGTCGATTAGGCCTCGATCAGGCCATTGGCCACTAACCGCAGCTGATCCGCTCGACCTTGCCGTCGTGATCGAGCGAGATATCCAGCCGGTCGGCGCGATAGTCCATCGTCACGGCCTGGCCCGGCCAGACCCAGCGCACCGTGCGCAGCCCGGTAAGCCGCAGCGCCTCCGCCGCGAGTTCGGCCGTGCCCTGCTGGCCGACAAGTCCCTGTGCGGCGTCGGCGCTGCACTGGTCGGGTGCAGCGGGCGCAGCGGGCGCGGGCGGCACGGCGCCCCCGGTCGCGCAGGCGCCCATGGCGAGCGCCAGCAATGGCATCATCCTCTTCATTCCGCCGCCTCCTGTTCGCTGCGGGTCATCGCCAGCTTGCCACCGCGGATCGTGAAGGCGAGCCGGCCCTCGACCAGATCGAGCGCGTCGCGGCCAAACTGTTCGTAGCGCCAGCCGGAAAGGATCGGCAGCCCTTCGCGGCGGCCGGCGGCGAGCTGCTCCAGCTCCTCCGAACGCGCGACGAGCCGGGGCGCGACATTGCTTTCGCGCGCGCGAACCTTGAGCAGCAGCTTCAGCAGGTCGGCGACCAGCGCGCCCTCGCGGCCCAGGCCGGGCCCGCGATCCTCGCGCGCGGGCATTTCCTCGGGCGGCAGCGGCGACGCGGTGGCGAGCGCGTCCATCAGCCGCGCGCCAATATCGTTGGACCGCCAGGCGGCGGAGAGGCCGCGCACCTTGCCCAGCGCTTCCTGCGCCGCCGGCGGGTGAAGCGCGATCTCGGCCAGCGTCTCGTCCTTCATGATCCGCCCGCGCGGCAGGTTCTTCTGCCGCGCCTCGATCTCGCGCCAGGCAGCGAGTGCCTTCAGCCGCCCGAGCACGTCCGCCTTGCGGCTCTGGATGCGCACCTTGCGCCAGGCGAGGTTGGGATCATTGCGATAATTGGCGGAATCGGACAGCCGCTCCATCTCCTGATCGAGCCAGGCGCCGCGACCCGTCTTCCTCAGCCGGTCCAGCATCCGCGGGAACAGCTCGGCGAGATGGGTCACGTCGCCGATCGCATAGTCGATCTGGCGCTTGTCGAGCGGCCGGCGCGCCCAGTCGGTAAAGCGCGCGCCCTTGTCGAGGCTGCGACCGAGCAGCGATTCGACGAGGTTGGAGTAACCGACCTGCTCGCCGAGGCCGAGCGCCATCGCCGCGATCTGCGTGTCGAACAGGGGCTGCGGCGTGGTCCCGGTCAGGTTGAAGATGATCTCGATATCCTGGCCGCCGGCATGGAAAACCTTGAGCACGTTCCGGTTGGCGACGAGCAGGTCGAGCAGCGGCGCCAGATCGAGCCCTTCCGCCTTGGGATCGATCGCCGCGGCCTCCCGGGGGCTCCCGACCTGGAACAGGCACAGGTCCGGCCAGTAGGTATTCTCGCGCATGAACTCGGTGTCCACCGCGACGAATTCGGCTTCGGCGAGGCGGCGGCAGAGCTGTTCGAGGGACTCGTTGTCGGTGATGAGGGTATGAATCTGCATTGGCGGGGCCCCTCATAACGAGGCGACCGGCCTTGCAAAAGCGCGCGCGGGGGCCTGTGCCGCCGCGGGGCGCACTTTTCCACAGGAATGACGCGCCCGCGCAACGAAAGCGCGCCGGACAGCGCCGCCGCCGCCGCGCCTTGCCCCACCCGTGCATGCGCGACTCGCGGCACGGCTCGGTCAATAGTAAATCGCAGGATTTTCCCTTTCGTTCCCGCCAGTTGCCCGGAAAATCAGACGAGATTCCCGGCAACTTCGGCGGCCCGCGATTCGTTGAGCGCGGGAGAGCGGGGACATTCAGACAGGAGCCATGAACATGCCAGACAACAACAACAATCGCGGCGGCAACTCGAACCGCGGCTTCGCCTCAATGGACGAGGATCGCCAGCGCGAGATCGCGAGCAAGGGCGGCCAGGCCAGCGGCGGCAACTTCAAGAACGACCCCGAGCGCGCCTCGGAGGCCGGCCGCAAGGGCGGCGAGCACAGCCACGGCGGCGGCGGCAACAACCGCTGATCGGCCATTGCCGGCGGCATGGCGCGCTTGACAAGCGGCTGACCAGCGCCTGTAGGCGCGCCATGCACATCTATCGCACCCACAATTGCGGCGAGCTTCGCGAGGCCGATGTCGGCAGCCGCGTCCGCCTCTCGGGCTGGATTCACCGCAAGCGCGATCATGGCGGCGTCCTGTTCGTCGACCTGCGCGATCATTACGGCCTGACCCAGGTCGTCGCCCGCGCGAACAGCGAGCCGCTCGCCTTGCTCGAGCGGCTGCGCGCCGAATCGGTCGTCACAATCGACGGCGAGGTCGTCGCGCGCGGGCCCGAGGCGACCAATCCCAACCTTCCGACCGGCGCGATCGAGGTCGTCGCCGACAGTGCGACCGTCCAGTCGGCTGCCGAGGAGCTGCCGCTGCCGGTCGCCGGCGAGGCCGACTATCCCGAGGATATCCGGCTCAAATATCGCTATCTCGACCTCAGGCGTGATCGGCTGCACGCGAACATCCTGCTGCGCAGCCAGGTGATCGCATCGATCCGCCGGCGGATGATCGAGCAGGGCTTCACCGAGTTCCAGACGCCGATCCTGACCGCCTCCAGCCCCGAAGGCGCGCGCGACTATCTGGTGCCGAGCCGGGTCCATCCCGGCAAGTTCTATGCGCTCCCGCAGGCGCCGCAGATGTTCAAGCAGCTGATCATGGTCGCGGGCTTCGATCGCTATTTCCAGATCGCGCCCTGCTTCCGCGACGAGGACGCCCGCGCCGATCGCAGCCCGGGCGAATTCTATCAGCTCGATTTCGAGATGAGCTTCGTTACGCAGGAGGATGTCTTCGCCGCGATCGAGCCGGTGCTGGCGGGTGTATTCGAGGAGTTCGCGAACGGCCGAAAAGTGACGCCGGCAGGCCGGTTCCCGCGCATCCCCTACAAGGAGGCGATGCTGAAATACGGCTCCGACAAGCCGGACCTTCGCAACCCGATCCTCATCGCCGATGTCTCCGGCCATTTCGAGCAATCCGGCTTCGGCCGCTTCGCCTCGATCGTCGAGAGCGGCGGGGTGGTGCGCGCGATCCCGGCGCCGGGCACGGCGGACAGGAGCCGCAAGTTCTTCGACGACATGAATGCCTGGGCGCAGTCGGAGGGATTCCCCGGCCTCGGCTACGCGACCCGCAAGGGCGGCCAGTGGGGCGGGCCGATCGCCAGGAATCATGGCGAGGACAAGATGAACGCGCTTGCCGACGCGCTCGGCCTCGGCCCGGATGATGGCCTGTTCTTCGCCGCCGGCAAGGAGGTGCAGGCGGCACGGCTCGCCGGCCTCGCGCGCACCCGCATCGGCGAGGAGCTCGGCCTAATCGCTGAGGATCGCTTCGACTTCTGCTGGATCGTCGATTTCCCGATGTACGAATATGACGAGGACGCGAAGAAGATCGACTTCAGCCACAATCCTTTTTCGATGCCGCAGGGCGGACTCGAGGCGCTCGAGACGAGGGACCCGCTCGACATCCTCGCCTGGCAATATGACATCGTCTGCAACGGTGTGGAGCTTTCCTCGGGCGCGATCCGCAACCACCGCCCCGACATCATGTACAAGGCGTTCGAGATCGCTGGTTACAGCCGCGCGGAGGTGGACACCAATTTCGCCGGCATGATCAACGCGTTCAAATATGGCGCGCCGCCGCATGGCGGCTCGGCGCCCGGCATCGACCGCATCGTCATGCTGCTCGCCGGCGAGCCGAACATCCGCGAGGTCGTCCTGTTCCCGATGAACCAGAAGGCCGAGGACCTGATGATGAACGCGCCGGGCGAGGTGTCGGCGAAGCAGCTTCGCGAGCTGCACATCCGCCTCGTGCCGCCGAGCGGCGGCTAGGGATCGACCTCCGGCAATTTCCGGCCTCCCGTGGAGGGTGCGGGGCGCGCTCGGTCGCGCTCCATTCCCGTCGACCGCGCCCCGCTGGCCCGATTTTCCCGCCCCGGCCTTCCCGTCGGGCGTTGCGCTAGGGTGGCCGCTCCGCCTATTGCGGGCGGCCTTGGCCGCGCGACGGCCGCACAGGGGAGCGACAGATGACCGAGGCCCGCCGCCGCGTTTCGTTGCAGATGAAGATGCTGATCGGCTTCCTGGTCGGCCTCTTCGGCGGGCTGTTCGTCCACATGGTCCAGCCGGAGGCACGCTGGGTCGAGCTGGTGACCGACTATCTCACCGGGCCGGTCGGCCAGATTTTCCTGCGCCTGCTGTTCATGCTGGTGATCCCGCTGCTGTTCTCGGCGCTGGTCACGGGCATCGCGGAAATGGGCGACGTGCGCGCGCTCAAGCGGGTCGGCGTCAAGACCCTGGTCTTCACCATCGCGCTCTCCTCGATCGCGGTCATCCTCGCCCTTGCGGTGACCAACATCTTTCATCCCGGCGGCGGCGTCGATCCGGCGCTCGCCGCACAACTCCTCGCCGACGCGGGCGACAATGCCGGCGCGATCATCTCGGGCGCGCGCGAGCAGCCGAGCGGCGTCGCCGCCTTCCTCAACATCATCCCCAACAATGTGATCGCCGCCGCCGCGAGCAACGACATCCTCGCGGTGATGTTCTTTGCGCTCGTCTTCGGGATCGGCCTGCTGCTGGTCGATACGCCCGCGTCCAACCGGCTGCAGGAGGCGATCCAGGGCGTGCTCGACGTGACGATGCGGCTGATCGGGATCGTCATCCGCATGGCGCCGCTCGCCATCGCCTGCTTCATGTTCAACCTCGCCGCCCTGTTCGGCTGGGAACTGCTGGTCCGGCTCAGCGCCTATGTCGGCGTCGTGCTGCTCGCGCTCGGCATCCACATGTTCGTCGTCTATTCGCTCGCGCTATGGCTGCTCGGTGGCATGTCGCCGCTGCGCTTCTTCCGCGACGTGCAGGAGGCGATGGTCGTCGCCTTCTCGACCGCCTCGTCCAACGCGACCCTGCCGACCTCGCTACGCGTCGCCGAGAACGAACTCGGCCTGCCGCCGCGCGTGTCGCGCTTCGTCCTCACCATCGGCGCCACTGCCAACCAGAACGGCACCGCGATCTTCGAGGGTGTGACCGTGCTCTTCCTCGCGCAATTCTTCGGCGTGCCGCTCGACATCTGGCAGCAGGTCGCAGTGCTGCTGGTGTGCATTCTCGGCGGCATCGGGACCGCCGGCGTGCCGGCCGGGTCGCTCCCGGTCGTCGCGCTGATCCTCGCGATGGTCGGCGTCCCGCCGGAGGGCATCGGCCTCGTCCTCGGCGTCGATCGCCTGCTCGACATGTGCCGCACGACGCTCAACGTCACCGGCGACCTCACCGCCGCGGTGGTCGTCTCGCGCGGCGAAGATGTCGCGCCGGCGAACACGCCGCCCCGCGCGATGCCTAGGGGCTAGGCCGGCTCCATTTCCCGCTGGACGACCTTCTCGGCGAGGGTGCCGTTGAGTTCGGCGAGATGGTCGAACGTCGCTTCGTAGGTCGCCAGGCCCTGGCTCAACGAGCGCAGCTCGGCGTCGAAGCCCTGCATTTCCGCCTCGGGGATCAGGGCCTCGACCTGGTCCCAGCGCGACCAGCCCTCGCGCGGTCCCATGCCGAGCATCTGGCCACGCCGGCTGGCGATCGCCGAGGTAACGCGCGAGGTGGCGCTGCTCGGCGCGACCACGATCACCTTGAGTACCGGCTCGAGCAGGTGCGGCGAGGCGGCCGCCAGCGCCTCGGCCATGGCGACCCGGCCGGCGGTGCGGAAGGCGATCTCCGAACTGTCGACGCTGTGGTACGAGCCGTCGACCAGCGTCACCTCGACATCGACCACCGGGAAACCGAGCGGCCCCTTGGCTAGCGCGTCGCGCACACCATCCTCGACCGCGGGAATCCACTGTTTCGGCACGACGCCGCCCGAAATCCGTTCGGAGAAGCGGAAGCCTTCGCCGCGCGGCAGCGGCCTCAGCTCGATGACGACGTCGCCGAACTGGCCGTGGCCGCCCGACTGCTTCTTGTGTCGCCCGCGCTGGGTGACCACCTTGCGGATCGATTCCTTGTAGCCGATCGCCGGCGCGCGCGCGTCGACGGCGACGCCATAGCGCCGCTTCAGCCGTTCGAGCGTCACCTTCAGATGCTCGTCGTTGACGCCGCGCAGGCGCGTCTCGTGCATCACCTCGTCCTGTTCCCAGGCGAGCGCCGGGTCTTCCTCGACGAGCTTGTGGAGCGCGCTCGAGAGGCGCACGTCATCCTTGCGATCGCGGGTGGCGATGGCGAGGGCATGATTGCGCGCCGGCCAGGCGATCTCCGGGCTGCGCGGCATCTCGCCGGGCGACAGCCACTCGCCCGCGCCGACGCCTTCGAGCTTGGCGATGGCGACGACGTCGCCGGGATCGGCCTGCGCCACCTTGACGGACTTGTCGCCCTGGATGTGAAACAGGGTGCCGATGCGCAGCGGCGAGCCGTCCGGCCCGTTGAGTTCCGCGCCCTCGTTCAGCGGCGCGCCGAAGACGCGCGCATAGGTGAGCCGGCCCATGGCGCCGCCGTTCGAGACCTTGACGACGAAGGCCGATCCGCTTGGCGCGCCGAGCCGGCGCGCGGCGGCGGCCGGCGCCGGCGCTTCGTGCCGCAGGGTCTTGAGCAGCCGGCGAATGCCGTGATCGTCGGTCGCCGAGCCGAACAGCACCGGCGCGATGCGGCCCGAACCGGTCACCCGGGCGAGATCGGCATGGACCGTCTCGCTGTCAGGAAGCTCGTCCATCAGCAATTGTTCGAGCAGCGCGTCGTCATGGTCGGCGAGCTGCTCGAGCATCTGGTTGCGCTCCTGCGCCTCGCGCTCGGCGAGGTCGGCGGGCACGTCCCTCTGCTCCGAAGGCTGGCCGGGACGATAATAATAGGCGCGCTCGAGCGCGATATCGACGAAGCCGGCGATTCGCTCGCCCTCGCGGATCGGTATCCACCGCGCGATCAGCGGCGCCTTGCTCATCGGCTGCAGCGCCTCGAGCAGGCCGCGGATCGAGCCGCGCGCCTGGTCGATCTTGTTGACGAAGATCAGGTGAGGAACGCCGAGGCGCTCAAGCTGGCGCAGCGTCGGTTCGGCGAGCAGCGCCCGCTCCGCGTCGGGCTCGACAACAACGATGGCGAGGTCCGCCGCAGCGACGCCGAGCGCGCCATCGGCGACGAAGCCGACCGAACCGGGCGTGTCGACGAAGACGTAGCGCTCGCCCATATAGTCGAGATGGACGATGTTGATCTCGGTCGATCCGCCGCGCGCGCGCGCCTCCGGGCTGGCATCGCCGACGCAGGTGCCATCGGCGACCGATCCCTGCCGGCTGGTTGCGCCGGCGACATAAAGCAGGGCCTCGGCGAGGCTGGTCTTTCCAGCGCCGCCAGGCCCGACGAGCGCGATGGTCCTGGTGCCTGCGGCTCTCTCGGGCATGATCGTCTCCTTCGTCCGCGCGCGCGGCCCGCGAAGAAGACGCGGCGCCGCGTCCTGGGGGAGCGGCCAGACTTCACCCAAAGCCGGCGCTTGGCAAGGGGGCAGCGATGGCCCTCGGCCGGATCGCCAACCAACAGGAGTTTCTCCTCGCCGTCGCGGAGCGGCGGCTCGAATGCCGATATGAGCTAGTCGCGCGGTGGCGCGCGGCTGGCCAGCCAGTCGATCAGGATGCGGCGCCGGATCGGGTCGGCAAGCCCGATGAAGCCCATTTCGGTGCCCGGCGCGAGTGCGGCGGGATCGGTGATGAAGCGATCGAGCAGTTCGGGTGTCCAGCGGCCGTGCCGGCGCGCCAGTTCGCGCAGCGCCGGCGAGTAATCGAAGCCCGGCATCGCGGCGATCGGGCGGCCGACGACGCCATGGAGGCTCGGCCCCGCTGGCGTGTTCTCCCCGGGCTCGATCGAGTGGCAGGCATAGCAGCGATGGAAGATTTGCGCCCCGCTCTCGGCCGGCGGAGGGGGCGGAGGGGGCGGCGCATCCGGGCGCGCGCCGGCCATCGCGGCGGCGCCGGCCGCGGCCGCGCCGCCGAGCAGGAGGAGCCTTGCGATCGGCCTCACGACTGCGTGTCGGTGCGCACCACCATGATCCGGTCGAGCCCCGATTCGGGCAGGTAGACCCAGCCCGGCCGGCCGAGGATCTGGCGGACCTGGGCGCTCTCGCCGCTGCCCGGATAGCGGGTCCAGCGCTCGCTCGCCGGATCGAACGACAGCACCGAATTGGAGCCGAAATCGCTCACCCAGACGATGTCGCGATCGTCGACATAGACAGCGTAGACGCGCGGCCGCTCGCCGTCGGGGCGCCAGCTCTTCCACTCGCCGGTGGACGGCGTGTAGCGGGTGAGCTTGCCGCCGTTCCATTCGGAGATCCAGAGATTGCCAGCGCTATCCGCCCAGACGCGCCGCGCGCCCTGCTCCGGGGTCGGCGGCTCGATGATCGTTGCCGCGCCGCTATCCCGGTCGATCCTTGCGAGGTGGCTGCCGGCGAGCGAGACATAATAGACCTCGCCGGACGGGGTCGCGGCGATGCCATAGGGGCCGCGTCCCTCCGGATCGCGCCATACCCGCATTTCCTCGCTGCGCGGGTCGAAGCGGCCGTAGACGCCGGTCTGGCCGGTGAACCAGAGCACGCCCTCACCGTCGAACGCCGCCGTGTTGAGATTAGAATCGGGGAATTCGGCGGGCAATGGCCACACCTTCACCTCGTCGCTGCCGGGATCGTAGCGGACGATCGCGTTCTGGCCGCCATCGGTGATCCAGGCCGCGCCGTCCGGCCCCTGGATGACGCCGTGCGGCGCCGAGCCCTCGCCAAGCGGCACCTCGCGAACCGCCCCGCTTTCGGGATCGAGGATGCCGAGCACGCCGCGGCGCTGGCCGGTGTACCAGACCTTGCCGTCAGGGGCGGGCGCGACATCGTGCGGCCGGCTGCCGTCCGGCACCTCGAAGACCCGGACGTTGGCGGGAAGTTCGGCGCGCGCCGGCGCGGGCGTGGACGTGGCGGCGGGCGCGCTTGCGTCCTGGGCGAGGGCGGGCGCAGCGGCCAGCGCGCCGAGCAGGGCCATGGCGACGGGCAGGCGGATAACGGACATGCTCACCTCCTTGACTTATTCTTTGACATATTCGCCCGCAGCATAGGCCTTCGGCCGGCAAAGCGGAAGGCGAGGGCGGCGCTTGCTGCGCTACCGCCGCTCGCCTACATCGCCGTCATGATCTCAACCAACGACATCCGGCGCGGCTTCCTCGAATTTTTCGCGCGCGAGGGGCATGCGATCGTCCCCTCGGCGCCGCTGGTGCCGCACAACGACCCGACGCTGATGTTCGTGAACGCCGGCATGGTGCCGTTCAAGAACGTCTTCGTCGGCCAGGAATCGCGCCCCTATGCGACCGCGACCTCCGCGCAGAAGTGCGTCCGCGCCGGCGGCAAGCACAACGATCTCGACAATGTCGGCTATACCGCGCGGCACCACACCTTCTTCGAGATGCTCGGCAATTTCTCCTTCGGCGACTATTTCAAGGAGCGCGCGATCGAGCTCGCATGGACGCTGCTGACCAGGGAGTGGGGCATCCCGGCGACGAGGCTCACCGCCACGGTCTACCACACCGACGACCAGGCCTGGGAACTGTGGAAAAAGATTTCGGGCCTGCCCGACGAGCGCATCATCCGCATCGCCACCAGGGACAATTTCTGGGCAATGGGGCCGGACGGTCCGTGCGGACCCTGCTCGGAAATCTTCTACGATCATGGCGCGCACATTCCCGGTGGCCCGCCGGGATCCCCGGACGAGGAAGGCGACCGCTTCGTCGAGATCTGGAATCTCGTCTTCATGCAGAGCGTGCAGGAGAACGACGTCATCGTCGGTGACCTGCCCAGGCCGCAGATCGACACCGGCATGGGGCTGGAGCGGATCGCGGCGGTGCTCCAGGGCGTCCACGACAATTACGACACCGATACGTTCAAGGCGCTGATCGCCGCCTCCGGCGCGCTCACCGCCACCGACACGGACGGCGCGCACCAGGCGAGCCATCGCGTCATCGCCGACCATCTGCGCGCGAGCGGCTTCCTGATCGCCGATGGCGTGCTGCCGGCCAACGAGGGGCGCGGCTATGTGCTGCGGCGGATCATGCGCCGCGCGATGCGCCACGCGCACCTGCTCGGCGCGGCCGAGCCGCTGATGCATCGGCTGGTGCCGGCGCTGGTCGCCGAGATGGGCGCGGCCTATCCGGAACTGGTCCGCGCGCAGCCGCTGATCGAGGAGACGCTGAAGGGCGAGGAGACCCGCTTCCGCCAGACCCTCGCCCACGGCCTCAGGCTGCTCGACGAGGCGACCGCGGCGATGAAGCCGGGCGACACGCTGCCCGGCGAAACCGCGTTCCGGCTCTACGACACATACGGCTTTCCCTATGATCTCACCGAGGACGCGCTGCGCGCGCAGGGCTTCGCCGTCGATCGCGCCGGCTTCGACGCGGCGATGGCCGCGCAGAAGGCGAAGGCACGCGCCGCCTGGCAGGGATCGGGCGCGAGGGCGAGCGAGGAAATCTGGTTCGATCTCGCCGAGGAGCTCGGCGCGACCGAGTTCACCGGCTATCTCGGCCATGACGGCGACGGCCAGGTGGTCGCGATCCTGAAGGACGGCGCGCGCGTCGAGCGGGCGGGCGCCGGCGACGAGGTGCTGATCCTGACCAACCAGACGCCCTTCTACGGAGAGAGCGGCGGCCAGGTCGGCGATACCGGCCTGATCACGTCGGACAAGGGCTTGCGGGCGGATGTGGAGGATACGTCCAAGCCGCTCGGCAAGCTCCACGCGCACCATGCGGTAATTCGCGCGGGAGAGGTGGCGGTGGGCGAGGCTGTCCATCTCGCGGTGGATGCCGCGCGGCGGGCGAGGATACGCGCCAATCACAGCGCGACCCATCTGCTCCATGCGGCGCTGCGTCGACGCCTTGGCGCACGGGTGACGCAGAAGGGCAGCCTCGTCGCGCCCGATCATTTCCGCTTCGACTTCTCCTACAACAAGGCGCTGACCCGCGAGGAGATCGAGGCGATCGAGGCCGACGTGAACCGCCATATTCGCGAGAACAGGCCGGTCGGCACCCGGCTGATGAGCATCGACGATGCGATGGCCGCGGGCGCGATGGCGCTGTTCGGCGAGAAATATGGCGACGAGGTGCGCGTGCTCGCGATGGGGGTGGAGGACGAAGCTCCTTATTCGGTGGAACTGTGCGGCGGCACCCACGTCAACGCGCTCGGCGACATCCAGCTCTTCAAGATCACCTCGGAAAGCGCGGTGTCGGCCGGCATCCGCCGGATCGAGGCGCTGACCGGCGAGGCGGCGCGCCGCTACCTGACCGGGCGCGAGGCGCGGCTGCGCGAGGCGGCTGCGGCGCTCAAGGCAGCCCCGGACGAGGTGCCCGCGCGGGTCGCGGCGCTGGTCGAGGATCGCCGCCGGCTCGAGCGCGAGCTCGCCGAAGCGAAGAAGGTGCTCGCCCTTGGCGGCGGCCGCGACGAGGCGGCCGCGCCCGAGCAGGTCGGCGGCCACGGCTTCATCGGCCAGGTGCTCGACGGGATCGAGCCGAAGCAGCTGCGTGCCCTCGTCGACGAGGCGAAGGCGCGGGTCGGTTCGGGCGTCGCCGCGCTGGTCGCGGTCAATGACGGCCGCGCCAGCGTCGCCGTCGGCGTGACCGGCGATCTCACCGCCACGCTGAACGCGGTCGATCTCGTCCGCAAGGCGGTCGAGGCGCTCGGCGGGCAGGGTGGCGGCGGCCGGCCCGACATGGCCCAGGGCGGCGGCCCGGATGGCGGCAAGGCCGAGGCGGCGGTGGCGGCGGTGCGAGCGGCGCTGGCGACGGTGCCGGCCTGACGCGCAGCACTGGGCGCCGGCGGCGCGGCCTCAGTTCCCGACGTCAGATCGCGACGTCAGATCTCGACGTCGCGCAGGCGAAGGCCCCAGGCGCGCGGTTCCTCCAGCAGCTCGCCCATCTCCATGATCTTCTTGCGCATCTCGGCGCGCTTGGTGTGGATCGAGGCGATCACCGGACCCATTGCAACGCCGAGATCGACGAGCACCGCCTCGGAGAGCTGGAGCGAGGATTCGAGGGTCTCGGGCACCGCGTTAGTGGCGCCGGCGCGGTAAAGCTCCGCGGCATGGGCGGCATCGCGCGCGCGCGCCACGATGATGAGTTCGGGGTGCAGCTTGCGCGCCCGCTTGGCGAGCCGGACGAGCAGCACCGGATCATCCATGGTCAGGATGAGCGCACTCGCCTTGCCGAGGTCGAGCCGTTCGATCAGGC
The DNA here is from genome assembly GCA_040255785.1 of Sphingomonadales bacterium. Taxonomy (GTDB): domain Bacteria; phylum Pseudomonadota; class Alphaproteobacteria; order Sphingomonadales; family Sphingomonadaceae; genus Allosphingosinicella. The sequence goes on along the minus strand of JBDZVR010000008.1, from coordinate 25,744 downwards.
TCGGCCGCGCGGCATCGCCGAACATGACCTTGTAGCCGTTGCGCTGCGCGCCGCTCACCGCGTCGACGTCCGAATCAATCGCGATATAGGGCAGATCGTGCGCGGTCAGCAGCTCGGAGACGAGGCGGCCGACGCGGCCGAAGCCGATGATCACCGCGGCATTGCGGGTATGCGATGCTTCGGGCGCTTCGAGCCGGTCGCCGTCATGATGCCCGATCCTGCGCGCCGTGATCCGCCCGAGCTTGGCGAGCAGCGGCGTGATCGTCAGCCCGATCGCGGTCACGATCTGCCAGAAGGCGGCGGCGTCGCGGGTGATCAGCTGCGCCGCGCCCGCAGCGCCGAGGACGATCAGCGTGGTTTCCGACGGCGAGGACATCAGCACGCCGGTCTCCGCCGCCACCGCGCGGCTGTTGCCGGCGAGGCGAAGCAGCAGCGCGGTCACGGTCGCCTTCACGAACAGCACGCCGACGACGGCGACGATCAGCATCTGCCAGTTGCTGGCGATCAGCCGGAAATTGACGCTCATGCCGACCGTGATCAGGAAGATCCCGAGCGCGAGGCCGCGAAACGGCGCGGTGATGCCTTCGACCGCGTCATGATAGTCGGTCTCGGCGATCAGGATGCCGGCGATGAGCGCGCCGACGATCGGCGACAGCCCGACCGCGGTCGTGGCGAGGCTGGCAACGATGACGACGAGCAGGCTGGCGGCGAGGAACAGTTCCGGGCTCTTCGTGCGCGCCGCCTGCGCGAACAGGCGGGGCAGGAACAGGCGCCCGAGCACCATCATCGCCGCCACCGTCGCGGCGCCGAACAGCAGGGTGCGCGCCAGCGAGCCGATCCCTTCCTCGTCGGCATAGGGCGCGAGCGCGCCGAGCAGGAAGATGATCGGGACCAGGGCCAGGTCTTCGAACAGCAGCATGGCGAGCGAGGCGCGGCCGACCGGGCTCGACGTGCCGGCGAGCGGCAGCACCAGCGCGGTCGACGACAGGGCGAGGCCGAGCCCGAGCGCGAGCGCGCCGCTCCACGGCCGCCCGAGCAGGTAGAGCGTGCCGCCAATGATCAGCGCCGCGCCGAGAAGCTCGGCCGCGCCCACCCCGAACACCAGCCGGCGCATGCCCCACAATCGCTTGAAGGAAAGCTCCAGCCCGATCGCGAACAGCAGCAGCGTGATGCCGAATTCGGCGAACGGTTCTATCGCCTCCGGGTTGGATATCGTCAGGTATCGGAGCACCGGAAACCGATCGGCGAAGGCGCCGAGCGCGTTGGGGCCGACGAGCATCCCGACCAGGATGAAGCCGATCACCGGCGTGATCCTGAAGCGGGCGAAAATGGGAATCACGACGCCGGCGGCGCCGAGGATGACGAGCGCGTCTCCGAACGGTCCTGTCGCAACTGGGAACGGCATATCCCTTTTTTGCGAGTTCCGCGCCCCGAACGCCAGCATTTCCGCGCGAATCGCGTCAAAAAAGTCACATCCAGTGTTCCGCGAGGGACACATTGCCATTAGGCACGGCCCATGCATCACGTCACGCCTCTATTGGGTATCGTCATCATCGGCCTGGTCCTGGCCTTCATCCTGGGCGCGATCGCCCATCGGCTGCGCCTGTCGCCGCTGATCGGCTACCTGCTCGCCGGCATCGTCGTCGGCCCGTTCACGCCCGGCTATGTCGCCCACCAGGGGCTCGCCAACGAACTGGCGGAGCTGGGCATCATCCTGCTCATGTTCGGCGTCGGCCTGCACTTTTCGGTGCGCGACCTGCTGTCGGTGCGGCGCGTGGCCATCCCCGGCGCGGTCGTTCAGATCGCCTCCGCCACCCTGCTCGGCTGGGGGCTGGGCGAGCTGATGGGCTGGTCGACCGAAGCCGGGCTCATGTTCGGCCTGTCGCTCTCCACCGCCAGCACGGTCGTGCTGCTGCGCGCGGTCAACGAGCGCCGGCTGATCCACACCGAACGCGGCCGGATCGCGGTCGGCTGGCTGATCGTCGAGGACATCGCGATGGTGTTCTCGCTGGTCGTCATCCCCGCGATCGTCGCCGGTGCCGGGCAGGGCCTGGGAACCGCGATGCTGCTGACCGCCGCCAAGGTCGCGGTGTTCGTCGCCTTCATGCTGATCGTCGGCCGCCGCTTCGTGCCATGGATGCTGCACGGCATCGTCCACGGCGGCTCGCGCGAGCTGTTCCGCCTCGCCGTGCTCGCGGTCGCGCTCGGCGTGGCGGCGGGGGCGGCGATGCTGTTCGATGTCTCGTTCGCGCTCGGCGCCTTCTTCGCCGGGATGATCCTCGCCGAATCGCCGCTCTCGCAGCGCGCGGCCGAGGAAACGCTGCCGTTGCGCGACGCCTTCGCGGTACTCTTCTTCGTGTCGGTCGGCATGCTGTTCGATCCGTCGATCGTGCTCGAGGCGCCGTTCGCGCTGCTCGCGACCCTGTTCATCATCGTCATCGGCAAGTCGTTCGCCGCCTACGGCATCGTTCGCCTGTTCGGAAAGACCGACCGCACCGCGCTCACCATCGCCGCCAGCCTCGCGCAGATCGGCGAATTCTCGTTCATTCTCGCCGCGCTCGGCTCGTCGCTGCGGATCCTGCCGGACGACGCGCGTGACCTGATCCTCGCCGGCGCGATCCTGTCGATCATGCTGAACCCCGCCGCCTTCGCGCTGGTCGGGTGGATCGTGAGAGAACGTCACCTGCCACCGGAGGAGGGCGAGCCCGCGCCGGCGCCGCCGCGGTGGGGTCATGTCGTGCTGGTCGGCCACGGCCGGGTCGGCGCGATGGTCGCCGAGAGGCTCGCCGATGCCGGCAAGATGGCGGTGATCGAGACCGAGGCGGATGTCGCGCCGGCCCAGCGCAATGACGGCCCGCACATCATCGTCGGCAACGCGGCCGATCCGGCGCTGCTGCAGGAGGCACGGCTGGCCGAGGCGCGGGCGCTGCTCGTCGCGATCCCGGACAGCTTCGAGGCCGGACAGATCGTCGCGCAGGCCCGCAAGCTCAATCCCCGGCTGCTGATCGTCGCCCGCGCCCATCACGAGGACGAGCTTGAATATCTCGCCCGCCACGGCGCCGATCACGTCATCATGGGCGAGCACGAGATCGCGCGGCGGATGATCGAGTTGGCGGGGACGGGGTGACGGCGACCGCGACCGACCTGGCGATCGCGGGCGGCGGGCCGGCGGGCATGATGGCCGGGCTGCTCTTCGCCCGCGCCGGTGTTCGCACGCTGGTGATCGAGAAGCATGGCGATTTCCTGCGCGACTTTCGCGGCGATACCGTCCATCCCTCCACGCTCGAGCTGCTGGCGGAGCTCGGGCTGCTCGACGCCTTCCTTTCGCGCCCGCACGACGAGGTCAGGCGGATCACCGCCCGCGTCGCCGACCGGCGCATCACCATTGCCGATTTCAGCCACCTGCCGACGACCTGCAAGTTCGTCGCGCTGATGCCGCAATGGCATTTCCTTGATTTCCTCGCCGACGAGGCCCGCCGCTACCCGACCTTCGACCTGCGCATGAATTGCGAGGCGGTCGGCCTGATCGAGGAGGGAGGGCGGATCGCCGGGATCGAGACGAAGGACGGCGGCGCCATCCGCGCCCGGCTCACCATCGCCGCCGACGGGCGCGGCTCGGTGCTGCGCGAAGACGCGGGCTTCGAGCGGCGCGATCTCGGCGCGCCGATCGACGTGCTCTGGTTCCGCCTGCCCAAGGGAGCAACGCCGCGCAACGAGACCGGCGGCACCTTTGGCGCGGGCACGTTCGTGGTCCAGCTTGACCGCGGCGACTACTGGCAGTGTGCCTTCGTCGTGCCGAAGGGTGGCGCGGACGAGGTGCGCGCGCGCGGTATCGAGGCGTTCCGCGCCGACGTCGCCCGCGCAGCCCCCGACCTTGCCGACGTGGCCGGCACGCTGACCGACTGGGATCAGGTGAAATTGCTCTCGGTCTCGCTCGATCGGCTGGAGCGCTGGTCGCGTCCCGGGCTGCTCGCGATCGGCGACGCCGCCCATGCCATGTCGCCGGTGGGCGGCGTCGGCATCAATCTCGCGATCCAGGACGCGGTTGCCGCCGCGAACATGCTCGCCGCGCCGCTCGCCGCCGGAGAGAATGTCGATCCGCTGCTCGACGGGGTGCGCGAACGCCGGCTTTTCCCGGTCCGCCTGGTCCAGCGCCTGCAGCGGGCGGTGCACGACCGGATTCTGGCGCCGACGATCCGGCGCGAGGCAGTGCTCGACCGGGTGCCGTTCGTGCTGCGGCTGTTCGACCGCTTTCCGCCGCTGCGACGGCTGCCGGCGCGGCTGCTCGGGCTCGGCGTCCGGCGCGAGCATGTCGCCTCGCCGGACGCCGGCCTGCGTCGCTAGCCCTGGGCCGCCATTGCCTTTTCGAGGTTCGACCGCACCGCCTCGAAGAACTGCTCGGTTGTCATCCAGGCCTGGTCCGGGCCGATCAGGATGGCGAGGTCCTTGGTCATCTGGCCGCCCTCGACCGTCTCGACGCAGACGCGTTCGAGCGTCTCGGCAAAGCGCGTCACCTCGGGCGTGCCGTCGAGCTTGCCGCGATGCTTGAGGCCCCCGGTCCAGGCAAAGATCGAGGCGATCGGGTTGGTCGAGGTCGCCTTGCCCTGCTGGTGCATCCGGTAGTGGCGGGTGACGGTGCCGTGCGCCGCTTCGGCCTCGACGGTCCTGCCGTCCGGGCTCATCAGCACCGAGGTCATCAGGCCCAACGAACCGAAACCCTGCGCGACCTGGTCCGACTGGACGTCCCCGTCATAATTCTTGCAGGCCCAGATGAACCGGCCGCTCCACTTGAGCGCGCTCGCGACCATGTCGTCGATCAGGCGGTGCTCGTAGGTGATGCCGGCCTTCTCGAACTTCTCCCTGAACTCGGTCTCGTAAATCTCCTGGAAGATGTCCTTGAAGCGGCCGTCATAGGCCTTGAGGATCGTGTTCTTCGTCGAGAGATAGACCGGCCAGCCGCGCGCGAGGCCGTAGTTCATCGAGGCACGCGCGAAATCGCGGATCGATTCATCGAGATTGTACATCGCCATCGCGACGCCGCCGCCGGGGAAATCGAACACGTCGTGCTCGATCGTCTCGCCATTCTCGCCCACCCAGCTGATGGTGAGCCTGCCCTTGCCGGGAACGACGAAGTCGGTCGCCTTGTACTGGTCGCCGAAGGCGTGACGGCCGACGACGATCGGGTCGGTCCAGCCGGGGATCAGCCGCGGCACGTTCTGGATCACGATCGGCTCGCGGAAGATGGTGCCGCCGAGGATGTTGCGGATCGTGCCGTTGGGCGATTTCCACATCTTCTTGAGGCCGAATTCCTTCACCCGCGCCTCGTCCGGCGTGATCGTCGCGCACTTGACGCCGACGCCGTGCCGCTTGATCGCCTCGGCCGCCTCGACGGTGATCCGGTCGTCTGTCTCGTCGCGCTTCTCGATGCCGAGATCGAAATAGACGAGATCGATGTCGAGATAGGGCTGGATCAGCCGTTCGCGAATCCACTGCCAGATGATGCGGGTCATCTCGTCGCCGTCGAGCTCGACGACCGGGTTCTTCACCTTGATCTTGGCCATGAGGCGGTGCGCTTTCCTCTGTTGAAACGATGGATGTGCGGATGGAAAGATGCGGCCTTAAGCGGCGAAGGAGCGGTGATCAACCACCGCGCGATTGTGTCGCTCAGCCGCTGAGCCTAAAGAGGCGCGATGCCTTCACCAGAACCGCCGGAAAGCAACGATCTCCTTCCCGCCACGGTTCGCTGGCAGTGGCCGTCCGTGCATCCCGAGGGACGCAAGTTCGCGGTCGTCGCCGGCGCGATCACGCTGGTTCTCTGGTTCCTGCTCGACTGGGACGTGCTCGGCTGGATCATGGCCGGCGCGACCTTGTGGACCGCCGCCTTCTTCCGCGATCCCGTCCGCACGACGCCGACGGGCGAGGGGCTGATCATCGCTCCGGCCGACGGTCTCGTCACGCAGATCGCGAACGTGCGGCCGCCAAAGGAGCTGGTGGAGGAGGGCGATCTGCCGCCCGATCCGCTGATCCGCGTTTCGATCTTCATGAGCGTCTTCGACGTGCATATCAACCGCACCCCGATCGCCGGCACGATCAGGCGCGTCGTCTACATCGCCGGCAAGTTTCTCAATGCCGACCTCGACAAGGCGAGCGAGGACAATGAGCGCCAGCACATCCTGGTCGAGGCGGACGATGGCACGAAGGTCGCCTTCACCCAGATCGCCGGGCTGGTCGCGCGGCGGATCGTGCCCTGGGTCAAGGCGGGGGACCGCGTCGCCGCCGGCCAGCGCGTCGGCCTGATCCGCTTCGGCAGCCGGGTCGACGTCTATTTGCCCGCCGGCACTTCGTCGCAGGTGCTGCTCGGCCAGCGCACGATCGCCGGCGAGACGATCCTCGCGAAGATCGGCGAATCGGCGCTGATCGAGGGGATCGCGCAATGAGGCGGGCGCCGTGACAGCGCCGCGCGCGCGCCGCGAGCGCGAGGGCCGCGGCATTCCGCTGCGCGCGGTCGTCCCCAATGCGGTGACCGCGCTCGCGCTCTGCATCGGGCTGACCAGCGTCCGGTTCGCGATCGCCGGCCAGTGGGAGAACGCGGTCTACTCGATCCTTGCCGCCGCCGTTCTCGACGGAATGGACGGGCGCATCGCGCGGGCGCTGCGCGGCCAGTCGCGCTTCGGCGCGGAGCTCGATTCGCTGTCGGACGTGATCGCCTTCGGTGTCTCCCCGGCGATCGTGCTCCACCTGTGGTCGCTGCAGCACTGGCCGCGCATCGGCTGGGTATTCGCGCTCGCCTTCGCCGCCTGCCAGGCGCTGCGGCTCGCCCGCTTCAACGCCCAGATCGACACCGGCGAGCAGCCGCACAAGTCGGCCGGCTTCCTGACCGGCGTGCCGGCGCCGGCGGGGGCGGGGCTGCTGCTGCTCCCGCTCTACCTGTGGATCGCGAGCGGGCAGGAATGGACCTGGCTGCAGGATTACCGGCTGGTCGCGCCCTGGGCGGCGCTGATCGCCTTCCTCGCCATCTCCAACATCGCCACCTTCTCCTGGGGCTCGCTGCGCCTGCGGCGCGCGATCCGGCTCGAGGCGATCGTGATCATCGCGATCATCGGCGGCGCGCTCGTCTCGGCGACCTGGGAGACGCTGAGCATCGCCGCGCTCGTCTATCTCGCCCTGATACCGTTCAGCGTCGCGAGCTACGCGAAGGTCAGGCGGCTGCGCGCCACGCATGAGGCCGCTGGGCCGGCGGAACCGCAACTGCCGCTGGCCGAGCCCAGGGCGCCGGCGCGAGGGCGGCGCGAATCAGCGTCCAGTGCGAACGCACCGTCATCTCCAGAATGACGCCGAGCCCGACGGGCAGGGCGAGGAAGAACAGAATGGAAGCGAAATGAGCCACGGCCTTTCCCCTCGTTGACTTCGCGGCGCGAACGTCAGGCCCGCGCGGCATTCCTGGTTGCGCGAACCTTATGTTCCTGTTTTGTTCCCACGTCAAGCACATCGATCCGCACCCGCCGGGCGGGTGGCGAGCCGGGCCTTGCGTCCCGTGACGCCATCCGCCCGCCACGCTTGATTTTCCGTTCGCGCCTCTCTAGATGCGCGGCCATTCCACATGCGGGCCATCATACCGGTGTCCCGGACCTGGTCCGGGATTTCTCGGCTCCGCAGAGGCATAACCGGAAGGAGAAAAGACATGGCGTCCACCGACGTCAGCATGCAGGCATTGCTCGAGGCCGGGGCGCATTTCGGCCACCAGACCCATCGCTGGAACCCGAAGATGAAGCCCTATATCTTCGGCGAGCGTAACGGGGTCCACATCATCGACCTGTCGCAGACGGTGCCGCTGCTGCGCCGCGCGCTCGACTTCGTCCGCGAAACTTCGGCGGCGGGCGGCAAGATTCTGTTCGTCGGCACCAAGCGCCAGGCGCAGGAGCCGATCGCCGAAGCCGCGCGCCGCGCCGGCCAGCACTTCGTCAACCACCGCTGGCTGGGCGGCATGCTCACCAACTGGAAGACGATCTCCAATTCGATTCGCCGCTTCAAGGCGCTGGAGGAGCAGCTTGCGGGCGACACCGCGGGGCTCACCAAGAAGGAAGTGCTCCAGCTCACCCGCGAGCGCGACAAGCTCGAGATGAGCCTTGGCGGCATTCGCGACATGGGCGGCATTCCCGACGCCATGTTCGTGATCGACGCGAACAAGGAGGAGCTGGCGATCAAGGAGGCCAACACGCTCGGCATCCCGGTCGTCGCGGTCCTGGATTCGAACGTGTCGCCGGACGGGATCGCCTTTCCGGTGCCCGGCAATGACGACGCCTCGCGCGCGATCCGCCTCTATTGCGCGGCGGTCGCCGACGCGGTTCTCGCCGGCAGGCAGAGCGGCGCGGTCGCCGCGGGCGTCGATATCGGCGCCCAGGACGAGCCGCCGGCCGAAGCCGCGCTGGCCGACGCCTGAGCCTGTCCCTCCCGCAGCGCGGGAGGGTTTCACGGGTGGGCCGGGCCGGCCGGGCCGGCGCGCGCGGATCCACCGACCCCTGTTCGTGAGCGGAGCGGGGAGAGCGAAATTATTCAAGAGGATGGAAGACATGGCTGAGATCACGGCCGCGATGGTCAAGGAGCTGCGCGAGCGCACCGGCGCCGGCATGATGGACTGCAAGAAGGCGCTCTCCGAAACCGACGGCGACATGGAGAAGGCGATCGACTGGCTGCGCACCAAGGGCCTCGCCGCCGCCGCCAAGAAGGCGGGACGCGTCGCCGCCGAGGGCCTGGTCGGCGTCGCCGTCGAAGGCGGGCAGGGCGCGCTCGTCGAGGTCAACTCGGAGACCGACTTCGTCGCCAAGAACGAACTCTTCCAGGATTTCGTGCGCAACGTCGCGAAGATCGTGCTCGCCAGCGGTGACAACATCGACGCGCTCGGCGCAGCCGCCTACCCCTCGGGCGGCACCGTCGCGGAAGCGCTCACCGCCAATATCGCCAAGATCGGCGAGAACCAGACGCTGCGCCGCGCCGCGCGGATTTCGGTCGGCGAGGGCGTCGTCGTCTCCTACGTCCACAATGCCGTCGCGCCAGGCCTCGGCAAGATCGGCGTGCTCGTCGCGCTCGAAAGCGGCGCCGACAAGACGGAGCTGGCGACGCTCGGCAAGCAGCTTGCGATGCACATCGCCGCCGCCAACCCGCTGGCACTGCGCGGCGAGGAGCTCGATCCGGCGCTGATCGAGCGCGAGCGCGGCATCGCGCTCGATAAGGCGAAGGAGTCGGGCAAGCCCGCCGACATCGTCGAGAAGATGGTCGAGGGCGCGCTCGCCAAGTTCCGCAAGGAGAATACGCTGCTCTCGCAGATCTTCGTGATCGACAACAAGACGAAGGTGGAGGACGTCGTCGCGGCCGAGGGCAAGCGGCTCGGTGCACCGATCGCGGTCGCCGGCTATGTCCGCTTCCAGCTCGGCGAAGGGGTCGAGAAGCGGGAGAGCGACTTCGCCGCCGAGGTCGCCGCCGCGGCCGGCACGAGCAGGACCGAACCCGTCGCCTAATCGCCTTGGCAGGGGGGCGCGCGCCGATTAAGGTGCGCGCCACCTTCATTCATCAGCAGACCGGAACCCCATGTCGCCCCCGCGCTTCAAACGCATTCTCTTGAAGCTGTCGGGCGAGGCCCTGATGGGCGACGGCCAGTTCGGGATCGATCCGGAGACGGTCGGCCGCATCGCCGACGAGATCCGCTCCGCGCGCGGCGACGGCCATGAGCTTTGTCTCGTCGTCGGCGGCGGCAACATCTTTCGCGGGCTGGCCGGCGCGGCCAAGGGCTTCGACCGCGCGAGCGCCGATTATATGGGCATGCTCGCCACGGTGATGAACGCGCTGGCGCTGCAGAACGCGCTCGAGAAGATCGGCGTCGATACGCGGGTCCAGTCGGCGATCCCGATGGCGACCGTCTCCGAACCCTATATCCGGCGCCGCGCCGTGCGGCACATGGAAAAGGGGCGGGTGGTGATCTTCGCCGCCGGCACCGGCAATCCCTTCTTCACCACCGACACCGCCGCCGCGCTGCGCGCCGCCGAAATGGGCTGCGACGCGCTCTTCAAGGGCACCAGCGTGGACGGTGTCTATGACGCGGATCCGAAGAAGGTCACGAACGCGAAGCGATATGACACAGTGACTTTCAACCAGGTGCTGGCACATGATCTCAAGGTCATGGACGCCAGCGCGGTCGCGCTCTGCCGCGACAACAATATCCCGATCGTCGTGTTCAACATCCGCGAGCGCGGCAATCTGGCCCGCGTGCTCGGCGGCGGCGGCACGTTCACGATCGTGACCAACTGACAGGGGAGCGAAAAGATGCCCGCTTACGACAAGGCCGATCTCCAGCGCCGCATGAACGGCGCGGTCGAGACGCTGAAACACGATCTCGGCGGCCTGCGCACCGGTCGCGCCTCGACCGTCCTGCTCGAGCCGGTCCAGGTCGAGGTCTATGGCGCCAACATGCCGCTCAACCAGGTCGCGACGATCTCGGCGCCCGAGCCGCGCCTGCTCACCGTGCAGGTGTGGGACCGATCGAACATCTCGGCGGTAGAAAAGGCGATCCGCAACGCCGGGCTCGGCATCAACCCGGTGACCGACGGCCAGACCATCCGGCTGCCGATCCCGGACCTCACCGAGGAGCGGCGCAAGGAGCTCTCGAAGCTCGCCCATCAATATGCCGAGAAGGCGCGGGTCGCCGTGCGCAACGTCCGCCGCGACGGGATGGACGCGCTCAGGACCGACGAGAAGAAGAAGGAAATCAGCGAGGACGAGCACAAGCGGCTCGACGCCGAGGTCCAGAAGCTCACCGACGACGCGATCCGCGAGATCGACGAGGTGCTCGCCGCCAAGGACAAGGAAATCCTGCAGAAGTGACCGCGATCACGGCGCCGACCGGGACCGATCCGGACCGGACCGCTTCGGCGCCGGCGGTGCCCCGGCACGTCGCCATCATCATGGACGGCAATGGCCGCTGGGCGAAGGCGCGCGGGCTGCCCCGTTCGGCCGGCCACCGCGCCGGCGCGGAGGCGGCGCGGCGGGCGCTGCGCGCGGCGGGCGAGGCCGGGGTCGAGTGCCTGACGCTCTATGCCTTCTCCTCGGAGAACTGGCGTCGGCCCAAGGCCGAGATCGCCGAGCTCACCGGCCTGCTCCGCTTCTACGTCCAGCGCGAGCTCGACAGCCTCCATCGCGAGGGCATTCGCCTGCGCGTCCTCGGCGATCACACCGCCTTCGCGAGCGACGTCGCCCGGATGGTCGACGCCGCCGTCGAAAGGACCGCCGGAAACCGGCGCATGACACTCGCCATCGCGCTCAATTACGGCGGCCGCGGGGAGCTGGTCAGCGCCGCGCGCCGGCTCGCCGGCGAGGTGGCGGCCGGGCGACTGTCGCCCGACGCGATCGACGAGGCGCGGATCGACGCCGCGCTCGACACGTGCGGGCTGCCGCCGCTCGACCTGTTGATCCGCACCTCCGGCGAGCAGCGCCTGTCCAACTTCCTGCTCTGGCAGGCGGCCTATGCCGAGCTGCTCTTCCTCGACATTCTGTGGCCGGACTTCGACGAGGCGGCGATGCGCGCCGCGCTCGCCGATTATGCCCGCCGCGAACGACGCTACGGCGGGCTATGAACCTGTCCTCCGCCCCGCCGCCGCCCGCCATTCCCGACCTGCCGACGCGCTTCGTCGCCGGCGTCGTCATGGCGGCGGTGGCGTGCGTCGCGATCTGGTGGGGCGGCTGGGTGCTGCGGCTGCTGGTCGCCGCGGCGGCGGTGGTGATGATGGCCGAATGGATCAGCCTCCACGGCGCCGGGCGTCGCTGGACCTGGATCGGCGGCGCGGCACTGATCCTCGTGCTGCTCGGCGGCGTCGAACTTGTCTATCCCGACGCCATGCCCGTCCTCACGCCGGGCAGCGCGCTGGTCTTCGACCACGAGGACATGGGCGCGGCGCTGCCCGCCTTCGCCGGCATCGTCGGGCTGGGCGCGCTGATCGGGCTCGGCGCGCGGCGGATCGCGATCGGCTGGGGCTTCGTCTACATCGCCGCGCCCGCCTTCGCGCTGCTCGTGCTGAGCTGGGTCTATAATGGCCTGGTCTTCTGGGTGATGGTGGTGACCTGGGCGACCGACATCCTCGCCTATTTCGCCGGCCGCGCGATCGGCGGGCCGAAGCTCGCCCCGCGCGTGAGCCCGAACAAGACATGGGCCGGGCTGATCGGCGGCATGGTCGGCGCCGGCCTCGCCGGCTGGGCGATCGCCTGGCTGTTCGAGCTCGGCTCGCCCTTCGCCTGGATCGGCGCGCCGATGGCCGTGATCGCGCAGATCGGCGACCTTTACGAAAGCCTGGTGAAGCGTCGCGCCGGCGCGAAGGACAGCGGCGCGATCCTCCCCGGCCATGGCGGCGTGCTCGACCGGGTCGACGGCCTGCTCGCGGTTTCGCTCGCCACCTACCTGATTCTTCTCGCCGGGCTGTGGAGCGGATGAGCCGCCGCCGCGTCACCATCCTCGGCGCCACCGGCTCGGTCGGCCGCTCCACCCTCGACCTGATCGCGCGCGATCCTGATCGCTACGAGATCGTCGCGCTCACCGCGCGTCGCGACATTGACGGGCTGATCGAGCTTTCCCGGCGCTTTCGCCCGCGCATGGCGGTGATCGGCGACGCGCGCCATGGGGCGCGGCTGGCCGAGGCGCTTGCCGGGATGGGCACGGAGGCGCTTGCCGGCGAGGCGGCGATCGTCGAGGCGGCGGGCGCCGGCGCCGACTGGACGATGGCGGCGATCGTCGGCACCGCGGGGCTCGCGCCGGTGATGCGCGCGCTCGAGGTTGGCGGCACCGTGGCGCTCGCCAACAAGGAGGCGCTGGTCTCCGCGGGCGAACTGATGACCCGCGCCGCCAGGGCGAGCGGGGCAACGCTGCTCCCCGTCGATTCGGAGCACAATGCGGTCTTCCAGTGCTTCGACCACGACCGCCCGGGGGGGGTGCGCAGGATCATCCTCACCGCCAGCGGCGGGCCGTTCCGCGCCTGGAGCCTCGACGAGATGCGCGCGGCGACCCCGGACCAGGCCGTCGCCCACCCGAACTGGTCGATGGGCGCGAAGATCTCGGTCGATTCGGCGACGCTGATGAACAAGGGGCTCGAGCTGATCGAGGCCTTCTACCTGTTTCCGCTCGAGGCGAGCGCGCTCGACGCGGTGATCCATCCGCAATCGATCGTCCACAGCCTCGTCGAATATGTGGACGGTTCGCTGCTCGCCCAGCTCGGACCGGCCGACATGCGGGTGCCGATCGCCTACACGCTCGCCTGGCCCGAGCGCATGGAAACGCCGTGCGCACGGCTCGACCTGGTCGAGCTCGGCCGGCTCGACTTCGAGGCACCGGACGCAACGCGCTTTCCGGCGCTCGGCCTCGCCCGGGAAGCGCTCGTCGCCGGCGGTGCCCGGCCGGCCATTCTCAACGCGGCGAACGAAGTCGCGGTGGCATCTTTTCTTGAAAGACGGATCGGTTTCCTCGATATCGCTTCAGTGGTCGGCGCGGTGCTGGCCGCGTGTGACCTGCCGGCGCCGACCTCGATCGAAGACGTGCTCGACGTCGACCGGAGGGCAAGGGAACTGGCCGCCGAAGCGGCGCGAAAGTATCGGTCTTGAACACGCCCGGCCTCTTTTTCACCATCCTCGCCTTCCTGCTGGTCATCGGGCCGCTGATCTTCGTCCACGAATATGGCCACTATCTCGTCGGCCGCTGGTTCGGGGTGAAGGCCGAGACCTTCTCGATCGGCTTCGGCCGCGAGGTGATCGGCTGGACCGATCGGCGCGGCACCCGCTGGAAGGTCGGCTGGCTGCCGCTCGGCGGCTATGTGAAGTTCGCCGGCGACATGAACCCGGCCTCGACGTCGAACGACGCCTGGCTCGCGCTCCCCGCCGAGGAGCGCGCCAGAACCTTCCAGGCCAAGCCGGTGTGGCAGCGGTTCCTGATCGTGCTCGCCGGCCCCGCCACCAATTTCCTCATCGCGCTGCTGCTCCTGATGGGGATTTTCGCCGCCGCCGGCTATCCGAGCACGCCGCCGATCATCGGCCAGGTGCTGCCCGACACCGCGGCGGCGCGGGCCGGATTCGCGCCCGGCGACCGCATCGTGGCGATCGACGGCCGCGCGATCGGGAATTATGCCGAGCTCAAGACCTATGTCGCGATCCGGCCCGACCAGGACATGGTCTTTTCGGTCGCGCGTGACGGCGAACGCGTAACGCTCCGGGCGCGGCCGCGCGCCGAGACTGCCCGCGACCAGTTCGGCAACGAGGCGCGGATCGGCCTGCTCGGGGTCGCCCCGGCGGGCACGCTCGAGCTCAAGCCGCTGCCGGTCAGCCAGCTTCCGGGCGCCGCCTTGCGCAGCACCGTCGATACGGTCGAGATGATGGTGACCACGCTCGGCCAGGTCATCACCGGGCGCCGCTCCGTGCAGGAGCTGGGCGGACCGCTCAAGATCGCCGAGGTTTCGGGCCAGCAGGCGAGCCTTGGCTGGTTGCCCTTCTTCTGGCTGGTCGCGGTGGTCTCGATTAATCTCGGATTCATCAACCTGTTGCCAATTCCGATGCTGGACGGCGGCCACCTGCTGTTCTACCTGATCGAAGGAGTGAGGCGCAGACCGCTGAAGCCGGAAGCGCAGGAATGGGCGTTTCGCGCCGGATTGACCGTCCTCCTGATGCTGATGATCTTCGTGACTTTGAACGACTTGGCTTCTTTTGGCCTCTTTACCCGGCTTGGCGGCTTGATCGGTTGAACTTGATCGGGCAGGGCAGGGCACCACAGGGCGACCGGCCGGCGCGAGTCCGGCCGTCGAATGCAAGGCGGGGACGCGTGACGGCGAACATCGTATTTCCGAAGGCTCGAAAACTGTCGGCCGCGCTGCTCGTGGGCACGATGCTCGGCGGTTTCGTCACTCCGGCGACCGCGCAGACCACGCCGCCGCCAGGCTCGCAACCGCCGCCGGCGGAAAACCAGGACGCTCCCCAGCCACAGGCGCAGAGCCCGGCCCAGCCGGCCGCGCCGGGCCAGCGGGGAGTGCCACCCGGCGAGCTGCCCTCCGCCGTCTCCCTGCCCGCGATCTCGCCGGGGCCGGAGCGCACGATCCACTCGCTGAGCGTTACCGGCAACCAGCGCCTCGAGCAGGAAACGGTGCTGTCCTATACGTCGCTGCGGCCGGGCGATACCTACGACAATGCCAAGCTCGACCAGGCGCTGCATGACCTGCTGCAGACCGAATTGTTCGCCGACGTCGTCATTTCCGGCGTGGAGACCGGCGACATCGTCATCCAGGTGCGCGAAAACCCGGTCATCAACCGGATCATCCTCGAAGGCAATCGCCGCATCAAGGACGACAAGATCATGCCGGAAATCCGGCTGTCGCCGCGCCAGATCTTCACCCGATCGCGCGCCCGCGCGGACGTTGCCCGGATCATCGAACTCTATCGCCGCCAGGGCCGCTACGCCGCCAGCGTCGATCCGCAGATCGTCCAGCTCGACCAGAACCGCGTCGACGTCGTCTTCGTCATCAACGAGGGTCCGAAGTCTCGCGTCCGCCAGATCAACATCATCGGCAACGAGAACTTTTCGGACGGCCGCCTGATCCGCGAAATGGCGACGCGCGAGCATCACTGGTGGAACATCTTCAGCTCGAACGACACCTACGACCCGGACCGGCTCGCCTTCGACCAGCAGAAGCTGCGGCAGTTCTACCTGATCCAGGGCTATGCCGATTTCCGCGTCCAGTCCGCCGTCGCCGAGCTGACCCCCGACCGCCGCGACTTCATCATCACCTATGTCGTCGACGAGGGGCAGCGCTACCGCTTCGGCGATGTCACGGTCGACAGCGACATTCGCGATCTCAACGCCGAGGCGCTGCAGCGGCGGCTGCCGATGCAATCGGGCGACTGGTACAACGCCAAGCAGGTCGAGGACACGGTCGACAGCCTCAACGAGCTCGCCGGCCTGTTCGGCTACGCCTTCTCGGACGTGCGGCCCCAATTCCGGCGCGATCGCGAGAACCTGACCATGTCGGTCAACTTCCACGTCGCCGAGACGCCGCGCGTCTATGTCGAGCGGATCGACATCGCCGGCAACACGACGACACGCGACAAGGTGATCCGCCGCGAGTTCAGGCTCCATGAGGGCGACCCGTTCAACTCGGTGCAGGTCCGCCGCTCGCGCGATCGCATCCAGTCGCTCGGCTTCTTCCAGGACAATCTCGAGATCCGCCAGGACCAGGGCACGACGCCCGATCGCGTCATCCTTGGCGTCGACGTGCAGGAGCGCGCGACCGGCCAGCTCCAGCTCTCGGCCGGCTATTCGAGCCTGGAGCGCTTCCTGATCAACGCCGCGATCCAGCAGCGCAACTTCATGGGCAAGGGCCAGGAAGTCCGGGCCCAGGTGAGCTATTCGTCCTACGCGAAATCGATCGAGTTCGGTTTCACCGAGCCCTATGTCTTCGATCGCAACGTCTCGGTCGGCTTCGATATTTTCCGCCGCGACTACAACAGCTTCAACTTCATCGGCAACGAGCGTCAGACGACCTACGACCAGGTTTCGACGGGCGGCCAGCTGCGGGCCGGGGTGCCGCTCACCGAGACGATGAGCCTGGCCCTGCGCTACACGCTCACCTATGACGAGATCTCGCTCAATCCGACGCTCTACTTCACGGACCCGGACGGGACCGGCCCGCTGCCGCCGGAATGCGATCCGCTGATCGCCGGGCGCTACCTGTGCAACGTCATCGGCAATCGCCTGACCTCCTCGGTCGGCTATTCGCTCTTCTACAGCACGCTCGACAACATCATCCATCCGACGCGCGGCGCGCGGCTCCTGTTCAGCCAGGATTTCGCCGGCGTCGGCGGCGATACGCGGTACATCCGCACGCTGGCGCGCGGCGCGAAATACTGGAACGTCTTCAACAACTTCATCTTCTCCCTTTCGTTCGAGGGCGGCTACATCCACGCGCTCCAGCGCGCGCGCAATCCCGGCGACGACCCAATTCGCCTGACCGACCGCTTCTTCCTCGGCAGCCCGCAGATTCGCGGCTTCGACATTCGCGGCGTCGGGCCGCGCATCCAGCGCCTGCAATATGCCCTCGATCCGGACGGGAATCCGGTTCTCGACGACAATGGCAACCCGACCTTCATCACCGACAGCAATCGCATCATCGACGACGCGATCGGCGGCCGGGCCTATTATCTGGGCCGGGCGGAGCTCGAAATCCCGCTCGGCGCCGGCGCGCGCGATCTCGGCCTGAGGCCATCCATCTTCGCCGATATCGGCGCCGTGTTCGGGGTGCGGCGACCGGCCCTGCAGGACATTCCGCCTGGCTCGCCGCTGACCCAGAACGTGTGCACGGCCGATGACGGGACGACGACATTGGTCCCGCCGGGGACCGGCTGCCCGAACGAAACCGTGCTGACCCGGGCCGGGATTTCGCCGTTCCGCGAGGTCTTCCTCGGCGATACCCCGCGGCCGCGCGTCTCGATCGGCTTCGGCGTCAACTGGAACTCGCCATTCGGGCCGTTCCGCATCGATATCGCCAAGGCGCTGATCAGCGCGCCCGGCGACGACACCAAACTCATCACCTTCAACGTAGGGACCACATTCTGATGAACAAACTCACTTTCGGCGCCATGGCCGCCACGCTTGCCATCGTCGCCCCGACCGTCGCCTCGGCCCAGCAGCTGCCGCCGGCGGTCGTCGCCACGGTCGACACCGACCGAGTGATCCGCGAGTGCACGGCCTGCGTGGCGGCGAACACCCAGCTGCAGCAGCAGATCCAGCAGCTTCGCGCCCGCGCCGAGCAGCTCAGCGCGCCACTGCGCACCGAGGGTCAGGCGATCCAGCAGGCCCTGCAGGCGCTGCCCGCCGGCACCCAGCCCGACGCTGCCCTGCAGACGCGGATCCGCACGTTCGAGGCCAACCAGCAGCGCGCCCAGCAGGAGATCGCCGAGCAGCAGCAGACGATCGAGCGCAACCGCAATTACGTGCTCCAGCAGATCGGCCAGCGCATCCAGCCCGCCGTCCAGCAGGTGATGACCCAGCGCGGCGCCAATGTTGCCCTCGATGCCAATTCGGCGCTCGCCGCCGCGGCGACGCTCGACGTGACTGCCGCGGTGCTCGCCGCCGTCAACCAGAACACGACGCCGCTCAACGTCGTCGCCCCGCCGCCACCCCAGCAGAGCGGCCAGCAGCAGCAACAGCAGCAGCCGGCGCAGCAGCAACAGCAGCAGCGCCCGCGTCCGCAGGGCCGCTGATGGGGGGGACGCAGGAGGCCGCCATCGGCCCGCTCGATATCAGGCGGGTGATGGCGGCGCTGCCGCACCGCTATCCGATGCTCCTCGTCGATCGCGTCGAGGAGCTCGTCGTCGGCGAGCGGATCGTCGCCACCAAGGCGGTGACGATCAACGAGGGTTTCTTCCAGGGCCATTTCCCTGGCCGGCCGATCATGCCGGGCGTGCTGATCGTCGAGGCGCTGGCGCAGGCAGCCGGCGTGCTCGCGGTCGAATCGCTCGGCCTCGCCGGCTCCGGCAAGCTCGTCTATTTCATGGCGATCGAGGGCGCGAAGTTCCGTGCGCCGGTCGAGCCGGGCGTGCTGCTCGACCTCGAGGTCGAATTCGTCCAGAAGCGCGCCAGCGTGTGCAAGTTCGCGGGGCGGGCACTCGTCCGCGGCAAGCTCGCGGCCGAGGCGAGCTTCACCGCGATGATCGCGGATCCTCCGGCGGCCTGAGCGGCCTCCAAAGGCCACCCGCTTTCTCGATCCCGAACACGGCGCGGACGTGCGCTCCGTCGATCAGCTCGGCGGGCGGGCCCTCAGCGACGATCCGTCCCTCGTTCATCAATATGATCCGGTCGGCGAAGCGGGCGGCGGCGTCGAGATCGTGAATCGCGACCAGCGCCGCCTGGCCGGTCGCTGCGAGGCCATCCCTCAGCAGCTCCATCAGCCGGATCTGCCAGAGCGGATCGAGGTTCGCCGTCGGCTCGTCGAGCAGCAGCAGCCGTGGCCGCGGCGCGAGCACCCGCGCGAGCAGGACGCGGCTGCGTTCGCCGGTCGACAGGCGGTCGATCCGGCGATGCGCCACGCCGCCCAGTTCGAGCGCGGCGAGCGTCGCCGTGATCTCGCCCGGCGTCGCGCCGCCGAGCGCCACCAGATCGCGTGCGACCAGCGGCCACTGGATGTCGCGCGAGGCGGGCAGGAAGCCAAGCAGGCGGGCGCGTCGGGCCGTCGGTTCGCGCGACGGATCGACGCCGTCGATCGCGACCCGCCCGCTCGCCCGGGCGATGCCGGCGATGGCGTGGAGCAGGCTGGTCTTGCCGCTGCCGTTCGGCCCGACAAGACAGGTGAGCGTGCCCGGGGCGAGCGCGAGCGAGGCATCGTCGAGCCGCCCCGGCAGCGACAGGTTCGACGCCAGCAGCAGCGCGCTCATGACCGCAGCCGCCAGCGCATGTGCGCGACCAGCCAGAGGAAGAAGGGCGCGCCGACGAGCGCAGTCGCGACACCGATCGGGAGCGTGCGGCCGAGCGGCGCAGATCGCACCGCGAGGTCGGCCACGATCAGCAGCACCGCGCCAATCAGCGCGGCGGGGAGGATCGCCCGCCCGGGATGGCCGCGCGTCAGCCGCCGCGCGAAGATCGGCGCGACCAGCCCGATGAAGCCGATCGCGCCGCAGATCGCGACGCAGGCGCCAACGCCGAACGCGCCAATGCAGATCACCCGCAGCCGCACCGCGCGCAGATCGTGCCCGAGCGACAGCGCGACCTCCTCGCCGAGCGCAAGCGCGTCGAGGGCCGGAGCGAGGCGCATCAGCAGCACGATCGACAGGAGCGCCGGCAGCCCGGCGAAGGCGGCCTGCATCAGGCTGCGATCGACGAGCGAGCCCATCAGCCAGTCATAGGCGTCGTAGAAGGCGAAGGGGGAGGGAGCGAGCGCGAGCGCGAGCGTCGTCAGCGCGCCGGCGAGCGCGCTGATCGCGAGGCCCGCGAGGAGCAAGGTCGCCGTTTCCGCGCGCGGCCCCGCCAGCGCGATGAGCAGCGCCAGCGCGCCGAGCGCGCCGATCACCGCCCCGGCCGAAAGCGCGACCGGCTGCGACAGCCCGAACGTATAGGCGGTGACGACCGCGCCCAATGCCGCGCCGCTGGTGGTGCCGGTGAGGTCGGGCGAGGCGAGGGGGTTGGCGAACAGCGCCTGGATCGCCGCGCCCGCCGCGCCCAGCATCGCGCCATAGGACAGGGCGAGCAGCGCGCGCGGCAGACGAAGCTCGATCAGGACCATCCAGCCGAGCGACAGATCCTCGCGCATCAGGTCCGAAAGGTCGCCCCACGGCAGCGCAACCGACCAGACGAGGGCGAGCGCCAGCGCGGCCAGCAGGAGGAGCGCGCGGATCATCGCGCGAGCAGCCGCCGCAGCCGTACGACCTCGTCGATCATCAGCGGCCCCATGCAGGTCCACAGCCGCCCGTCGGTGACGATCGTGCGCCCCGCGCGGGCGCGGCTCGCCGCCGGATTGTCGAGCCAGCGCTGCGCGTTGGAATATTGGCCGGCGCGATAGTCACTGCGCAGCAGCACTGCCGGCGGCCGCGCGATCAGCGTTTCGAGCGAGACGCGGTCGCCCCGCATCGGTCGCTGGGCGAGGCCGGCGAGCGCCATCCACTGCGCCTCCAGCCCCGTCGCGCTCACCGTCCGCCCGCCGCCGCCGAGCCAGATCGCGTCGCGTCGCCGCGCCGGCGTGCTGGCGCGCAGCGCCTCGATCCGTCGAATCAACGCCGCGCCGCGCTCCGGGCGTCCGAGCGCGACGGCAAGGCGACGGATGTTCGCTTCGACATCGGCGAGGCTCGCCGCGAACGGCAGGTCGAGCGTGTGGATGCCGAGCCGCGCGGCGATACCGGCGCGATCGCGCGCGCCGCCGCCCATGGTGACGACGAGGTCCGGCCGTGCCGATGCGACCGACAGCA
Source organism: Sphingomonadales bacterium (assembly GCA_040255785.1). GTDB lineage: Bacteria > Pseudomonadota > Alphaproteobacteria > Sphingomonadales > Sphingomonadaceae > Allosphingosinicella. The sequence goes on along the minus strand of JBDZVR010000008.1, from coordinate 4,777 downwards.
GGCTGCCGTCGTTGCGCCGGTAGCGCCGCGCCCGTCGCCAGAGCGGCGTTTCGGCCTCCTCCCCGGCGAGATGCGTGAGCGAAACCACCTGCCCGGGCGCCGCGAGCAGCAGCACCAGCTCGTCGGTGCAGAGGTTGAGCGACGCCACCCGCGAAGGTGCCGCCGCCGCCGGCGTCGCCAGCGCGAGGCTAGCGGCCAAGAGCGACGCGCAGACCCGCATGAATTGTCCGTCCGGGCGTGTTGAAGCCGACGACGTCCTGGTAGCGCTCATCGAAGGCATTCTCGACGCGGGCATAGAGTTCGAGCCGTGGCAGCAGGCGGTAGCCGATCCGGGCCGAGGCCAGCGCGTAGGCGCCGAGCCGCACGCTCGCCGCCGGAAACAGGTCGAAATCCTGGTCGGTGCGCGCACCGACCCAGGCGAGACTCGCGCTCCAGCTCACCCGGCCGGCCGTGCCAAAGGCGGCGACATCGGCGCTGTGGCGCGGACGGCGTACCTCGCGCACCGGCGGGTCGCCGGCCGCGATCTGCTGGCTTGCCCTCAGCCATGTATAGCTGGCGCGCAGGTTGAACCATGGCGCGGGCCGCCAGCCGAGGTTCGCCTCGATCCCCGAGCGCCGGCTCGTCCCGTCGGCATTGGCGACGCTGGAGAGGAAGGTGACCGGATCGAACCGGTCGACAATTTCGTCGCGCAGCCGCGCGGAGAAATAGGTGAGGCCGGCCTCGATCGAACCCTGCCGCCATTCGGCGCCCGCTTCCCAGCCGTGCGAGCGCTCCGGCCTGAGGTCCGGATTGCCGGCGAACGAGCCCGGAAAGAAGCCGTAGAGATCGAAGAAGGTCGGCTGGGCGATGCCCTCGCCATAGGCCGCGTGGAGCGCGAGGCCAGTGGTCGGCCGCAGCAATGCCGAGGCACGAAAGGTCGTCGCGTCGGCGAAGGCGCTGAACCGGTCGTGGCGGAGCGCGATGTCGGTCACGAACGCCTCGCTCCAGTGCGCGCGCCATTCGCCGACGAAGCCGGTGGCGCGCCGCGAACGATCCTGGTTGGTCGCGCCGCCGAAGCTCGTGTCGCGCGCACGAAAGTCCTCCTCGATATGGTCGATCGCGGCGATCAGCTCCTGGCCGCCCAGCCGGCGCGAGAGCTGGCCACCGAGCGTCAGCCGGCTGCCGAACGTCCGGTTCAGTGGCGTCGTCCCGAGGAAATTGCGGTTGGTGCTGTCGAGATAGCGCGCCTCCGCATGGGCGCGCCATCCGCCATCGTCCAGCGTTCCCCAGCCGCGCACCGCGCCGATCCGGTTGCGCGTCGCATCGAGCGTGTCCGCGCGCAGGAAGGTCGTCGGATCGGAGCCGTCGAACTGGCTGCGCCCTTCGGTCCAGTAGCCCGCCGCACCGAACTCCAGACCGCCATCGCGATAGATGGCCTTGAGACTCGCCGAGCCGTTGTGAAAGCCGTCGCGCTCGCCGCCGGCGCCGAAGGAATCGATGCCGTCGCTGCGCTGGTAGCCGGCCGCGGCGGTAACGCCGAAGCGATCGCCGGCGAAGCTCGCGCGGCCATAGGCGCGCAGCGAATCGAGGCTGCCATATTCCAGCAGGCCCGCAAGTCCGCGCGCGGCGAACGGATCGGGCGTCGCGAGCGAGATCACGCCGCCCAGCGCCTCCGGCCCCCACAGCGCCGACTGTGGCCCGCGCACGATCTCGACCCTTGAGAGCAGGTCGGCGGTGATGAGTTCGAAGCGCGCCTCGTTGCCGGCGGCGGGATCGTTGAAGCGAATGCCGTCGATGAACAGCAGGCTGTGATTGGCCTCGGCGCCGCGGATGCGGATCTGCGTCTGGGTGCCGCGCGGTCCGGTGGACGATACGGAGAGGCCCGGCGAGAGGCGCAGGATGTCCGCCACGTCCGGCAAGGCGAGCGCGTCGATCTCGTCGGTATCGAAGACGGTCGTGGCAGCGGCCGCGTCTTCGCGCGAGACAGGATCGCGCGAGGCGGTGACGACGATGGCCGGGTCGGCCCCGGCGGCGGGAGCAGCGGCGAGAAGCATCGGAAGAAAGAACGGCATGGCAACCTCCGGAAAAACGACACCTGGGCGTCGTCTCGGAGGAGCTGCCGGGTCGGCTGACCGCCCGGGCAACGCCACGCACCGCTGGCTGGTCCCGGCCGGGCGCGGACGACGGCGAAGGCAGGTCTCCTGGCTCGCGGCTCAGGCGCCTCGCCATCCTTTGCGGATGGCAGGCTCGCCGCTTACAGTTGCGGGCACAGCGCCGGACTTGCACCGGCTTCCCTTTTCACCGCCGTTTCACGGGCGGCACCTTCTGGCGCGGGCTTATGGCGCCGCGGCATGGCTTGTCAATCGGCCGCCCACAAGGTAGAGCGCGCCTTCATTTTTCGCGCCGGGCTGGTCGGAAACCAGCCGAACTCACGAAAGATCAGCGACATGAAATCCGACATCCATCCCGATTATCACATGATCAAGGTGCAGATGACCGACGGCACCGTGTTCGAGACTCGCTCGACCTGGGGCAGCGAGGGCGAGACGCTGCAGCTCGACATCGACCCGAAGGTCCACCCGGCCTGGACCGGCGGCGGCACCCGCATCGTCGACCAGGGCGGCCAGGTCGCGCGCTTCAACAAGCGCTTCGGCGGGCTGACGCTCGGCAAGAAGTAGATGGCGAGGCGCGCCGCGCCGGTCATCGAGACGGACCGCCTGGTCCTGCGTCCCTTCCGCGCGGCCGACCTCGATCCGCACGCGGCCGTCTTCGCCGACCCCGACGCCTCGCGCTTCGTCGGCGGCCAGCTCACGCGCGAGCAGGCCTGGCGCGGCATGATGCTTGCGCCGGGCATGTGGGCGCTGGTCGGCTACGGGCTTTGGGCGGTCGAGCGCAAGGAGGACGGCCGCTGGATCGGCCAGACCGGATTCGGCGACTTCCAGCGCGAGATCGAACCCCGGCTCGATGGCTGGCCGGAAATGGCATGGATCTTCGCGCCCGAATTCCAGGGCCAGGGCTATGCGACCGAGGCGGTGGGCGCCGCGATCGCCTGGGGCGAGCGGCATCTTCCGGGCAGGGACTTCTGCGCGATCATCGCGCCCGCGAACCGGCCCTCGCTCCGGCTCGCCGAGCGGCTGGGATTCGAGCGGCGGCATGAATCGACCTACAAGGGCGAGCCGACCCTGATCCTCGTTCGCCCGGCGCGGCGCGGCTGAGACCGGGCGACCAGGCAGCCGGGGCTCTCAGGCGCCGCCGGCCCGGTCGATCTCGCGCCAGCGCTCGGCCGTATGGCAGACCCTGCGGCTGCCGTTCAGGCGGCTGGACGAATCGCTGATGACGCGGCGGCAGATCAACCTTTCGCCATTCTCGCCACGGCCACGCTCGCGCGCGTCGCGATATTGATCGTCGGCCGGCTGGCCCGATGTCAGCGCGGCGCCGCTGCCGGTCATGGTGCCGCTCTGGGCGAATGCGGGACAGGCGAGGAGCAGGCCGAGCAGGCCGGCGGCAAGCAACTTCATCAGGGGAGTCTCCAGCAGGGGTCGGCCGTGGCCGATCGAAGGTCGTATTAGAGCGAAATCGCACCGAGGCAACGACATGTCATCGGGTGCCTGCAAATCGTCAGCCGCTCGCATCGGCGCGCGGCGGGCTGGGCCGATCGGCCGCCTGGCGCTTGCCGTCGATCACGATCGGCGAGGCGACCCCCGGAATGCCGCCCGGCTCGATCCTGAGCTTGCGCGCGATCACCTGCGGATCGGCGAAGACCCGCGCGACATCGTTGATCGGCCCGCCCGGAATGCCCTGCTCGGCGAGCGCGGCGAGAAACTCGTCGCGCGAACGGGTCGCGATCCGGGGCGCGAGCTCGGCGGTGAGCGCGGCGCGGTTGCGCACCCGGTCGGCATTGGTCGCGAAGCGCGCGTCCTCGCCAAGCTCGGGCGCGCCGAGCAGCGCGCAAAGTCGCCGATACTGCCCGTCATTGCCGACTGCGACGATGACGTGGCCGTCGGCGACCGCGAAGGTCTGGTAGGGCGCGATGTTGGGATGGGCGTTGCCCATCCGCTTCGGCACGACGCCGCCGATCAGGTAGTTCATCGCCTGGTTGGCGAGCACTGCCACCTGGACGTCGAGCAGCGCCATGTCGATGTGGCAGCCCTCGCCGCTTGCCTCGCGACCGTGGAGCGCGGCGAGAATCGCGCTCGTCGCATAGACGCCGGTGAAGATGTCGGCGAAGGCGACGCCGATCTTCTGCGGCTCGCCATCGGGCGCCCCGGTCAGGTCCATGATCCCGCCCATGCCCTGGATCATGAAGTCGTAGCCGGCGCGCGACGCATAGGGCCCGTCCTGGCCGAAGCCGGTGATCGAGCAGTAGATGAGGCGCGGGTTCACCGCCTTGAGGCTCGCATGGTCGAGCCCGTATCTGGCGAGCCCGCCGACCTTGAAATTCTCGATCAGCACGTCGGCGTCGCGGACCAGCGCGCGGACCTCGGCCTGGCCTTCGGGCTGTTCGAGGTCGATCGCGACGCTGCGTTTGCCACGGTTGCAGCTGTGGAAATAGGCGGCGCTGCCGTCGGCGGCGAACGGCGGCCCCCAGCCGCGCGTATCGTCGCCGCTGCCCGGCCGCTCGACCTTCACTACCTCGGCGCCGAGGTCGGCGAGGAGCTGACCGGCCCAGGGCCCGGCGAGAATGCGGGCGAGCTCGACGACCTTCAGCCCGGCGAGCGGCCTGTCCATCAAAATGCCGCCAGCCCGGTGATTGCGCGCCCAAGGATGAGCGCGTGAACGTCATGCGTGCCTTCGTAGG
>JBDZVR010000007.1:0-98607 GCA_040255785.1 Sphingomonadales bacterium | reverse complement strand
GGCCGGCGCCGGCGCGGGCGATGGCGGCGCTTCGCGACGCGGCGCCGGCGGTGAGGGCGGCGAGGGCGCCGCTGCGATCCGGGCGGGTGCTTGCGCCGTCGGGGCAGCAGGGGCTGGCGGCGTCGCGCTCGCGACCTCCCCCGGCGGGTTGCCGGCCAGCGTCGTGGCGATGTCGCGTCCGCGCGCCTGGTCGGCGGCTGGCATGCTGCGCTCCATCTCGGCGAGCTGGGTGCGCGCATAGGGCAGGCCGGCCGCCGCCGCGCGGCTCATATAGGCATAGGCGCGCGGCCAGTCGCGCGCGACGAGATCGCCGTTGAAGAGGGCGGTGCCATAGACATATTGCGCGCGCGGATCGCCATGTTCGGCGGCGCGCTGGACAAAGGGCATCGCCTCCTCGCGCCGCCCGTTCTGGAAGAGCAGCAGGCCATACATCGCCTGCCCCTCGGTATGCCCGGACCGGGCCGCCTGGCGATAATAGCGCTCCGCCGTCGCCATGTCCTGCGGCACGCCGCGGCCGAGCCGGTAGGCGTGGCCGAGATTGTAGGCCGCGTCGGCATCGCCCCGCTCGGCCAGCGGCCGCCACTGCGCGACCGCTTCGTCATAGCGTCCCTGCTGCCAGGCCTGGACGCCGGCGACGACCGTCTGGCCGGCGGCCGGCGCGGCGAGCGCGATCGCGACGGCGGCGAGGATGCGGCGGGCGTGAGGCATCGAACGGGCTCCCATGTTTCGCACGGCTTCTCGTAGCGGCCCATGGTTAACGGCCTGTTAGCAGGAAATTCAGCACTTTGCGCCGAAACGGACCGGCATTGGCGCCGGTTCGGACCGGGTGCAGCGTTAACGCGATTTTAGGACGCCGCGCCCACATTCCCGCCTCTATTGTGGGGATTCGAGGACACACTCCATGCGCGTTCTGGCTTTGTCGTCCCAGAAGGGCGGGTCGGGCAAGACGACCCTCTCGGGCCACCTTGCCGTCCAGGCGCAGCGCGCGGGCTATGGCCCCGTCTGCCTGATCGACATCGACCCGCAGGGCTCGCTCGCCGACTGGTGGAACGAGCGCGAGGACGAGGCTCCGGCCTTCGCGCAGACCACGGTTGCGCGGCTCGGCGCCGATCTCGAAGTGCTGCGCCAGCAGGGCTTCCGCCTGGCGGTGATCGATACGCCGCCGGCGATCACGATGGCGATCCAGAGCGTCATCCAGGTCGCCGAGCTGATCGTCATCCCGACCCGACCGAGCCCGCACGACCTGCGCGCTGTCGGCGCCACCGTCGACCTGTGCGAGCGCGCCGGCAAGCCGCTGATCTTCGTCGTCAACGCGGCGACGCCCAAGGCCAAGATCACCTATGAAGCCGCGGTCGCGCTGTCGCAGCACGGCACGGTCGCGCCGGTGACGATCCATCAGCGGACCGATTTCGCCGCCTCCATGATCGACGGGCGCACGGTGATGGAGGTCGATCCCAACGGCAAGTCGGCCCGCGAGGTCGAGGAGCTGTGGTCCTATATCGCCGATCGGCTCGAAAAGAATTTCCGCCGCACGGTCTTTGCCGCGCCCGGCGCGGCAGCGGTGCCGCATCCGCTCGCGCAGCGCCCGGCCGCCGGCTTCGGCCGGCGGGTGATGGGCCAGTGAGAGGGGGCGCCTTCCGATGAACGAAGTCCGTCCCTACGCCTCGCTTTCCTCAGGTCTCCTCGCCCGCAAGGGCAGCGCCCGCCCGGCGATGCGCCCGCAAGGCTATGGCGGGTTCGAGGATCTCGGCTGGAACGACATGGGCGTGCCGCCGCCGTCGCCGGCGGATGCCGAGGCGTTGCCCCAGCATGTGCCGAGCTCGATCGCCGCGCTGACCCCGATGGGGCGCGGCGAGGAGCCGTCGGTCGTCGCGCAGCAGCGCGCCATCGCCGAAAGCTTCGCCGAAAGCCTCGATGGCCAGGACGAGCAGGAGCAGCCGGCACCATCGCCGGCGCCGCAGGCGCCCGCCGATATCGTGCCGCTGCCCAGGCGCGTTCGCGCTACCGCCGGCCCGGCCAGGGGCCGGAAGGCGGCGTTCACGCTGCGGCTCGATCCCGAACGGCACCTCCGGCTGCGCCTTGCCTGCGCGCTGGCCGGCCGCTCGGCGCAGCAGTTCGTGACCGCCGCGCTCGACGAGAAGCTCGCCACCATCCCGGAACTCGACACGATGGCCGAGCGGGTGCCGGCCAAGGGCCGCACGCGCGGCTGACGCGACCAGCGAAGGGGCAATGCGATGAAACGGATCGTCAGCAGGATCGCGGCTTCGAGCCTGATCGTCGCGCTCGCGATGACCGGCACCGCCGGCCATTCGGTTGGGCAGCGGCGCGGCCTCGATGTGAGCCGGGCGACCGACGCGGGCGCGCGCCAGGCGGCGAGCTTCAGCGAAGAGGCGGCGCGGGCGCTGCGCGACGGCCGGCTCGAATCGGCGCGCGACGCGATGGAGCAGGCGGTTGCGCTCAGCCCGCGCGACGCCGGTTATCGGCTGCTGCTCGCCGACATCTATCTGAAGAGCGGGCGGTTCGCGTCGGCGCGGACGACCTATGGCGACGTGCTCGAGCTCGATCCCGGCCAGACGCGCGCCGCGATCGGCTATGCACTCGCCGCGATCGCGCTCGGCCATCCGCGCGCGGCGGTCAGCCAGCTCGACGCCTATGCGAACCGTGGCCCGGCCGCCGATATCGGCCTCGCTTATGCCCTCGCTGGCGAACCGGCGCGTGGTATCGCGATCCTCGAACCCGCCGCGCGCGCCTTCGACGCGACGCCGCGCGTGCGCCAGAATCTCGCGCTCGCTCACGCGCTCGCCGGCAACTGGCGCCGCGCGCGCGCGATCGCCGCGCAGGACGTTTCGCCCGCCGAGCTGCCGGCACGGATGGAGCAATGGGCGGCGTTCGCGCGGCCCGACGCCGGCCCGACCCGGGTCGCCGGCCTGCTCGGCGTGCGTCCGGTCGCCGATGCCGGCCAGCCGGTGCGCCTCGCGCTGCGGCCGGTGGAGGATGTCCGGCTGGCTGCGGCCGATCCCGCCGCGAGCGCGCCCGTCGCCGCGCCGGCGCCGATCGCCGCGCCGGAGCCCGTCCGGCTCGCCGATGCCGACGCGCCCGTCCCGCCCTCCGCGCCGATGGCGATCGCTGTGCCGGCGGCCGACGGGCCGGCCGAGGTGCCGACCTATTATGCGGCCGCGCCGGTGCCGCTGCCGGTGCGCGACGCCGCCGACGCGCGGCTGGCCGAGGCGGCGCGCACGCTCAACGACCCGGCGCCGCGGCATCTGCGCGCCGTCCACGCGACGCGGCCGAGCGCGCCGATCTTCGCCCGCGCCAATCCGGCGGTGCGCTTCGATGGTGGCGCCTATGTCGTGCAGATCGGCGCCTTTTCGAACGACACCAACGCCGAGGCCGGCTGGCTGACGCTGTCGCTGCGCTACGGGCTGCGCGGCCGCGCGCCGGTGACGACGACGATCGACGTGGGCGGGCGCACGCTGCACCGGGTGGCGATCGCGGGCCTCGCCGGCGAGGCGGAGGCGCGGCAACTTTGCGCCTCGATCAAGGCGGAGGGCGGGGCCTGCTTCGTGCGGCAACGCGCCGGCGATGCCTCGATCCGCTGGGCGGCGCGTTACGCGCCCGGCGCGAACCGGCGCGACGCCTGAGTTTCGGGACGCGTTACGCGACCCCTCTGGAGGGCGGCCGGCGGCCAGGGCCGGTCGCCCTTTTGGCTTCACGGGGCCCCGGTTAGGACCGTTGTGCCCGCGTCAGCAGGTCGAGGCACGCCATGCGGACGGCGACGCCATGCTCGACCTGGGCGAGCACCAGCGAGCGTTCGGGATCGTCGGCCAGGTCGCCGTCGATCTCGACGCCGCGGTTCATCGGCCCCGGATGCATCACCACCGCATGTGGCGCGGCGCGGGCGAGGCGGGCGCGGGTGAGACCGTAGCGGGCGTGATAGTCGGCGAGCGCGTCGTCCAGCCCCGCCTCCAGCCGCTCGCGCTGGATGCGCAGCATCATCACCACGTCCGCGCCGGCAATCCCCTCGTCGAAATCGGTGAAGGCGGCGACGCCACGCGGCAGCGTCGCCGGCAGCAGCGCGGGCGGGCCAATGAGGCGCACCTTCGCGCCGAGCAGGGGCAGCGCGCGCAGGTTCGATCCCGCGACGCGGCTGTGGCGGATGTCGCCACAGATCGCCACTTCGAGCCCCTCGATCCGGCCGAAATGGCGGCGAATGGTGAGCGCATCGAGCAAGGCCTGGGTCGGATGCTCGCCCTGGCCGTCGCCGGCGTTGATCACCGGGCAGTCGACATGGGCGGCGACCTCGGCGGCGGCGCCGTTCGCCGCGTGGCGGATGACGACGATGTCGGGCCGCATCGCGTTCAGCGTCCGCGCGGTGTCGATCAGGCTCTCGCCCTTGCGGACGCTGGAGGCCGCGGGGTGGAAGCTCGAGACCTGTGCGCCGAGCCGTTTCCCCGCGATCTCGAACGAGAAGAGCGTGCGCGTCGAATTCTCGAAGAAGGCGTTGATCTGGGTGAGCCCGGCAAGGCGGGTGTCGGCCTTGCGCGCGCCGCGGTTGAACGCAACCCAGGGCTCGGCCTCGGCCAGGAGGGATTCGATATCGGCGGGGGAAAGCCCCTCGATCCCGAGCAGGTGACGGTGTGGGAAATGAGCGGGCATCAAAGCCGTGCCTTAGGCGGGCCAGGGCTCAAGCTCAAGCGCAAGCGCAAGCGCCCGATCCCGCCGCCGGGGGAGCGGGGGACTCAGGCCGAGGGCGCTCCCGCCATCGCCAGCGCATCGATCGCGCCCTGGAGGATGTAGGTCGCGGCGACCTTGTCGACCAGGCGGGCGCGACGGGCGCGGCTGGCATCGGCCTCGATCAGCGCGCGGGTGACCGCCTGGGTGGACCAGCGTTCATCCCAGAGCAGGATCGGCAGCTGCAGCGGCGCGAGGTTGCGGGCGAAGGCGCGGACCGACTGGGTGCGGGGGCTGTCGCTGCCGTCGAGGCTGAGCGGCAGCCCGACGACGAGCCCGCGCGCCGCATGACGCGCGGCGAGCGCGCGCAGCGCCTCGAGATCCTTCGTGAACCTGGCGCGGCGGATCGTCTCGACCGGGCTCGCGATCGTCCAGGCCGAATCGCAGGCGGCGACGCCGATCGTCCTGGTGCCGACATCGAGCCCGAGCAGCCGGCCCTTCAGGGGCAGCGCGGCGGCGAAGTCGCGGGGCGAGGCGAGGATCATCGGCGCCGCCAGGCGGCGAGCCTGCGCGCCGCGTCGGCGCGGATGTTGCCCCAGAACAGGGCGTAGTCGTAGAGCCGGTAATTGTTGCCGGGCAGCACCTCGTTGCCCATGTCGGGCAGCGAGGCGACGGTGCCGATCAGGAGAAATCCGCGCAGGTCGCAACGCGCCGAGACGGCGCGCGGGCGCAAATTGAGCGCGCCGCTCTCCGGATCGGGGACGAGCGTGCCGCGCGCGGCATTGGTCGAGGCGGCGCCGCCACGCGCGCCGGTCAGCGGATTGACGCACAGCATCGGCGAACCGGCGCGGGGGCCGGCCGGTCCGCGCGAGGCATCGTAGAGATCGGTGACCTGGCTGGGATCGGCCGGCTCGGCGAAGCTCTGCCAGGCGACGATGCAGCCGGCCTGGCGTGGACGCTGGCAGGCGGGCAGCGGCAGCGCCGGCAGGTCCGCCGTCTCCGAGATCGGCCAGCCGACGAGATAGACCGCGACGATCCGCTCCGCCTCGGGCGTGCCACGCAGGCGCTGCGCGAGCAGGCGTGCCAGGTGCGCGCTGCCCTGGCCGTGGCCGGCGAGGATGATCGGCCGGTCACTCGGCGCCTCGCGCAGGAACTCCTCCCAGGCGGCGAGGACATCGCCATAGGCGAGATCGAAGGCGCGACCGGCGTCGCGGCTGCTGGTGAGCTGCGCGCCGAAGGTCGCCTGGCGATATTTGGGCGCCCAGATTTCCCCGATGGCGTTGAACGCGCTCGCCTCGGTACGCACGAGCTGGCGCGCGCGCGTCTGCGACTCGGCGTGGTCGAGCGGCGCGTTCCAGCGCGAGCGCTCGGTGAATGATGTCGGGTGGACGAAAAAGACCGAGACCCCGGGCGCGGTCGTGGCTTCATGGCCCTCCGGGGTCCAGCGCGACGGATCGTTCGCCGCGCCGGGCCGCGCGAGCCACATGGCGGCGCGGCCATAGTCGGCGCCTTCTGGCAGCGGCACCGCCTCGAAGGTGCTGCGCGGCACCAGCGCGATGCGCATCAGCTCCTTCTCGAAGACGCGGTAGCCGATCGCGCCCGCGATGAAGAGCACGGTCAGCCCGGCGACGATCCACAGGAAGCGGACCGCGGGATGTGATCTTTTCCTCGCCACCCGCGCGTCCAAGCCCAAGCGGCGGCCCGTGGCAAGGGGTCAGCGGCGCGCAACCCTCAGCGGATGCGCTCGCCTCCACCTCCCGACGGCGCCGGCTTCTCGGCGGCGGCCGTCAATTCCAGCAGCCTCTCCCAGGCGGTGGCGGCCATGCTCGGGCGTTCGCGCATGCGCGCCAGCCAGGCCATGATCGCGCCGTGGCGGGCAAGGATGGCGGCGCCCTCGCCGCTCTGCGCGAAATAGTCGAGATGCGGCGCCAGCATCAGGTCGGCGAGCGACAGCGCATCGCCGGCCATGTAGCTCCGCTCGCCCATCAGCTCGGCAATCGCGGCGACGCACCTTTCGGCGGCGGGGATCGCAGCGGCGATCGCATGCTCGTCGATCGGCAGGCCGAAATTCGGCGCGACGACGCGCGGGAAGCTGATCGCGGCGCTGATCTCGGTGCGGACATGCCCGTTGGCAATGCTGATGAGCTGGTCCATCCGCGCGGCGCACTTCGGATCGGCGGGAACGAGCGGCGGCTCCGGCAGCACGCGATCGAGATAGCGCAGGATCGCGTGCGTCTCGTAAAGCCGGAAATCGCTATCGAACAGGACCGGGATCTTCCCGAACGGCTGGAGCGCGAGATAGTCGGGCGCGAGATTGTCGCCCATCGCCATCGCGGCCAGCCGCCAGCCGGCGCCCTTCTCCTCGATCGCGAGCAGGACGGTGCGGACATAGGGGCTGCCCGCGATGCCGTGGACGGTGAAGCGGCTCACCGGGCCTGCTCCCCGGCCCGCGCAAATTCGGTGAAGCGGGCGATGATCCCCGGCCAACCGTTGCGGAGCTTCTCCGCGACCTCGCGGGCGCGCGCGCCGAAGCGCTCGAGATGGCGATGCTCCAGCGTCACGCGGGTCCCCTCGCCCTCGGGCGCGAAGCTGACCTGCAGCTCGGTCTCGAGGTCGGGATCATAGGCGAAATCGTGGCCCAGCCGCCAGGCGAGCAGCAGCCGGCGCGGCGGTTCCCACGCGATGACGTTGCCCCACATCGTCTCATTGCCTTCGGCGTCGCGCTCGTACCAGCGCCCGCCGGGCACCGGCTCGATGATGATGGCGACGTGCGGCTTCCCGCCGACGGTCTTGCCCCGGTCCCACCAGTCGCCCATCCTCCCGGTGAACAGCGAGAAGGCCCGCTCCGGCGGCACTTCGACGAACACGGAATGGACGATCGGGGCGATGCTCATTTCGCTCTCTCCTCTTCGGCGATACGGTCGGCGAAAGCCTTGAAGGCGCCGAGCCGGTCGGCCCACAGGCCGTCGAGCCAGGCGCGGATCGCGCCGATGCCGGCGGGATCGATGCGATAGATGCGGCGGGTGCCTTCGGCCTCGTCGGTCACCAGCCCCGCCTCCTTGAGCACGCGCAGATGCTGCGACACGGCCGGGCGGCTGACCGGCATGTCGGCGGCGAGCGCCCCCACCGCCATCGGGCGCTTCGCCAGACGCTCGAAAATCTCCCGGCGGGTGGGGTCGGCGAGGCTGGCGAGGGCGGTCGCGGCGGCGATTCGGTGCGTCATCGCTTACCGTTAGCATCGGCTTACATTCCGGGTCAAGCGCGCCCGCTTGCCGCACCGCAGCGGGGATGCTAGCCGCCGTCGCGGGATCCCGTCGATCCGGCACGAAAAGGTCCGTCATGTCCGTCGATACCGACACCGTTCGCCATATCGCGAAGCTCGCCCGCATCGCCGTCAGCGACGAGGAGGTTGCCGCGCTCGCGCCCGAGCTTTCCAACATCCTCGGCTGGGTGGAGCAGCTCGCCGAGGTCGATGTCGAGGGAGTCGAGCCGATGACGGCCGTCGTCCCCAACAAGCTGCGCCTGCGCGAGGACGCGGTGACCGACGGCGGCATCCGCGACCAGGTGCTCGCCAACGCGCCGCTCGCCGAGCACGGCTTCTTCGCGGTGCCGAAGGTGATCGAATGACCGCGCTCACCGATCTTGGCATCGCCGCGATCCGCGACGGGGTGAGGGCGGGCGATTTTTCGGCGCGCGAGGTGGCCGAGGCGTTCATCGCCGCGGTCGAGAAGGGGCGCGCGCTCAACGCCTTCCTGGTCGAGACGCCGGATCATGCGCTCGCTGCCGCCGAGGCCGCGGACGCCGCGCGTGCATCGGGCGAGCTCAAGCCACTCTCCGGCGTGCCGCTCGGCATCAAGGACCTGTTCGCGACCAGGGGCGTGCGGACCAGCGCCGCGAGCCGCATCCTCGAAGGCTTCACGCCGACCTACGAATCGACGGTCACCGCCCGGCTCTTCGCCGCCGGGGCGGGGATGCTCGGCAAGCTCAACCTGGACGAGTTTGCGATGGGCTCCTCGAACGAGACCAGCGCGTTCGGCGCGGTCAGGTCGCCCTGGCGGCGCAATGACGGCGACAGCGCGCCACTCGCGCCGGGCGGCAGCTCGGGCGGCTCGGCGGCGGCGGTCTCGGCGCGGCTCTGCCCCGGCGCGACCGGCACCGACACCGGCGGCTCGATCCGCCAGCCCGCCGCCTTCACCGGCATCACCGGCATCAAGCCGACCTATGGGCGCTGTTCACGCTGGGGCATCGTCGCCTTCGCCAGCTCGCTCGATCAGGCCGGGCCGATGGCGCGCGACGTGCGCGACTGCGCGATCATGCTCGAGGCGATGGCCGGCTTCGATCCCGGGGATTCGACCTCGCTCGACCTGCCGGTGCCGGCCTGGGAAGCGGGGCTGAACTCCGATCTCAGGGGCCGGCGTGTCGGCATTCCGAAGGAATATCGCATTGACGGCGTGCCGGGGGAGATCGAAGCGGTCTGGAATCGCGGCATCGAGTGGCTGAAGGACGCCGGCGCCGAGATCGTCGAGGTCTCGCTGCCGCACACGAAATATGCGCTGCCGACCTACTATATCATCGCGCCGGCCGAGGCTTCGTCGAACCTCGCCCGCTATGACGGCGCGCGCTACGGCTTGCGCGTCGCGCCCGACCAGGGTGGGCTCGCCGACATGTACGAGGCGACGCGCGCCGCCGGCTTCGGCGCCGAGGTGAAGCGCCGGATCATGATCGGCACCTATGTGCTCTCCGCCGGCTTCTACGACGCCTATTTCAACCGCGCCCAGAAGGTGCGCGCGCTGATCGCGCGCGATTTCGAGACGGCCTGGCAAAGCTGCGACATGCTGCTCACGCCGACCGCGCCGAGCGCCGCCTTCGCGCTCGGCGAAAAAGGCGCCGATCCGATCGCCATGTATCTGAACGACGTCTTCGCGGTGCCCGCCAGCCTCGCCGGCCTGCCCGCCATGTCGGTCCCGGGCGGGCTGGACCGGCAGGGCCTGCCGCTCGGCCTGCAGATCGTGGGCAAGGCGCTGGATGAACAGACTGTGCTCAACGCCGGCCTCGCCATCGAGGAGCGCGCGGGGTTCACGGCGCGGCCGGAGGCGTGGTGGTGACGGGCGCGATCAGCACGAGTCCCCGCTCGTGTCGAGCGAGGCCGGGGGGCGCTCCCGCCGGGCCGTCGATTGCCCCCCTCGATCACGCCAGGGACCGGCGAGACTTGGAAATTGCCAATGGCTGACTACCGAATCCAGGGCGCGACGGGCGAATGGGAGGTCGTGATCGGCCTCGAGGTCCATGCCCAGATCGTCTCGCAGGCCAAGCTCTTCTCCGGCGCGGCGACCGCCTTCGGGGGCGAGCCGAACGCGCAGGTGAGCCTGGTCGATGCCGCCATGCCGGGCATGCTGCCGGTACCGAACATCGAGTGCATCCGCCAGGCGGTGCGCACCGGCCTCGCGCTCGAGGCGAGGATCAACCGCTGGTCGCGCTTCGACCGGAAGAACTATTTCTACGCGGACCTGCCGCAGGGCTACCAGATCAGCCAGCTCTACCACCCGCTGGTGGGCGAGGGCGCGATCACCGTCGACCTGGAGGACGGAAGCACCAAGACGATCGGCATCGAGCGCATTCACGTGGAGCAGGACGCGGGCAAGTTGATGCACGATCAGCACCCGGACTATTCCTACGTCGATCTCAACCGCTCGGGCGTCGCGCTGATGGAGATCGTCTCCAGGGCGGACATGCGTTCACCTGAGGAAGCAGGGGCTTATGTCCGCAAGCTGAGGTCGATCCTGCGCTATGTCGGCTCGTGCGACGGCAATATGGAGCAGGGCTCGATGCGCGCCGACGTCAACGTCAGCGTTCGCCGGCCGGGGGAGCCGCTGGGGACCCGCACCGAGACCAAGAACGTCAATTCCGTCCGCTTCATCATGGCGGTGATCGAGCACGAGGCAAGGCGACAGATCGACCTCATCGAGGAGGGCGGCGTCGTCGTGCAGGAAACGCGGCTTTACGATCCCGACCGGGGCGAGACGCGCTCGCTGCGCACCAAGGAAGACGCGCACGATTACCGCTATTTTCCTGACCCGGACCTGCTGCCGCTGGAGCTCGGCGAAGATTTCGTCGCGCAATGCCGGGCGAGCCTGCCCGAGCTGCCCGACGCCAAGCGCGCGCGCTATGAGAAGGAACTGGGGCTGCCCGCCTACAACGCCGCCGTCCTGACGGCGGAGGTCGAGACCGCGCGCTGGTTCGAGGAACTGCTCGTCGAGCTTGGTGAGGCGCATGCGCAGCGCGCGTCGAACTGGGTGATTTCAGACCTGTTCGGGGCGCTGAACAGGCTTGGCAAGGGGATCGAGGAAAGCCCGGTGAGCCCGCGCCAGGGCGCCGGGCTGCTCCGCCTCGTCGCCGACGGCACGCTTTCGGGCACGCTCGCCAAGCAGGTGTTCGAAATCATGCTCGAAACCGGCGAGGATCCCGAGAGGATCGTCGAGCAGCGCGGGCTCCGGCAGACCTCCGACAGCGGCGCGATCGAACGCGCGATCGCCGATGTGCTCGCCGCCAATGCCGACAAGGTCGCCGAATATCGGGGCGGCAAGGAAAAGCTGTTCGGCTTCTTCGTTGGACAGGTGATGAAGGCGATGGCCGGCAAGGCCAACCCGCAAGTGGTGAACGAGCTGCTCAGGAAGGCGCTGGGATAAGGCCGGCTGGACCCTCTCCGCCAGGGGGAGGATCAGGGCCGATTCCTCGCTCCGCCGGGCCGGCGCGCGGCTGCGAAAGGTCCCTCCACCGGGGTGGCCGCCGGTGGAGGGGAGCGCGGCGGATGGGGTGACGCCGCGCTGTCTGAAGCTCAGCGCGCGGCGATGCGCGGCGGGCCCGCCATCGCCGGATGATTGCGGCAGCCAGGGGCGATCGCGCGCGCGGCGCGGCATGACCGGCCGGAAGCGGCGCGGCGAGCGCATGCGAGCTCTTCATGGCCAGTCCCCAGGTCCGCCCCTCCCGGTCCGCCGATATCGGCGATCGGATCGATCTGCGCTGCTTGGATGCCGGCGGGCGACGCCGGGTTCCCGTCGCCCGGAAAAAAGGCGCGGGGGAACTTCCGGCCGCCGGCGCCGTCGAATGGCAAGCAAGCAGGAGGGACGCATGGCCGAAACCAGCGAAGCGCCGACCGGCCCCGATTTCTCGGCCGGAATCGCGAAGGACAGCGTTGCCGAGGGAAGCACCATCGCCGGCCATGTCGGCGGCGAGCCGGTGCTGCTGTCCCGGCTCGGCGGGACGCCGCACGCCATCGGCGGCGCCTGCACCCATTATGGCGGGCCGCTCGGCGAGGGGCTGGCGCGCGATGGCGTCGTGCGCTGCCCCTGGCACCATGCCTGCTTCGACCTGCGCACCGGGGCCGCGCTGCACGCGCCCGCATTCGCGCCCGTCGATCGCTGGCGGGTGGACGAGGAGGGCGACAGGCTTTTCGTGCGCGAAAAGCTCAGGCAAGCGGCGCCTGCCTCCCGGCCCGCCATCGCGGACGACGTGAATGCGATCGTCATCGTCGGCGGCGGCGCGGCGGGCTTCGCCTGCGCGCACGAGCTGCGCGCGCTCGGCCATGAGGGCGCGATCACGATATTCAGCGCCGACAGCGATCTGCCCTGCGACCGGCCCAACCTTTCCAAGGATTATCTCGCCGGCACCGCGCCCGAGGAATGGATCCCGCTGCGCGGGGACGACTATTATCGCGAGCTGCGGATCGACCTCAGGCTCGGCGTCGAGGTGGCGGGGATCGATGTCGAGGGTCGCGCCGTCGTCGCCCGCGGCGAGCGCCATGCCTTCGACCGTCTGCTGATCGCGACCGGGGCCGAGCCGGTGCGGCTGCCCGTTCCCGGCCTCGATGCCGAAAATGTCCACCTGCTGTGCACGCTCGTCGACGCGCGCGCCGTGATTGCCCGGCTCAGGCCCGGCGCGCGCGCGGCCGTGATCGGATCGAGCTTCATCGGGCTGGAGGCGGCGGCGGCGCTCCGCAAGCGCGGGCTGGAGGTGGACGTGGTCGCCGACAATGCGGTTCCGTTCGCACATGTCTTCGGCCGCGCGATCGGCCTGTTCCTCCAGAGCCTGCACGAGGCGCATGGCGTGCGCTTCCATCTCGGCCGCACCGCGGCGGAGTTCGACGGCAGGGTGCTGACGCTGAGCGACGGCAGCCGGATCGAGGCGGACTTCGTCCTCGCCGGCGTGGGCGTGCGCCCCCGCACCGGCCTCGCACCGCGCGGCGTCGCGGTCGCCGACGGCATCATCGTCGATCGCTTCCTCGCCACCGCGATCCCCGGCATCTACGCGGCGGGGGACGCCGCCGCCTATCCCGACCCGGTCGACGGCCGGCCGGTGCGGATCGAGCACTGGGTGGTGGCCGAGCGGCAGGGCCAGGCCGCCGCGCGCAACATGCTGGGGATCGAGACACCCTACCGCGCCGTGCCGTTCTTCTGGACCGAGCAATATGGCGTGTCGCTACGCTATGTCGGCCACGTCAGGCACTGGGACGAAATCCGGATCGAGGGCGATCTCGCCGCGCGGGACTTCATCGCCCGCTTCCATCGCGACGGCCGACTGCGCGCCTCGCTCGCCTGCGGGCGCGACCGCGAGAGCCTCGTAGACGAGCTCGAACTCGAGCGGCAGGCGCAGGCCGGCTGACGGGAACCCGGGGCGCGCGGAGGCATCCAACGGGCGTGGACAGCTTGCCGGGAGGGAGTTTGCGTGGCGTACAGATGTGAGGACGAAGCCTTGCTGGCCGAGCGGAGCCTCCCGCCGGTCGCGTCGGCCGGGCCGGGCCGGGCCGAGATCGAGGCGGCGGTGCGCACGCTTATCGCCGCCGCCGGCGACGATCCGGCGCGCGAGGGACTGGTCGAGACGCCGGCGCGCCTGGCGCGCGCCTGGCGCGAATGGTTCGCGGGCTATGCCGTCGATCCGGTCGCGCTGCTCCAGCGGACCTTCGAGGAGACCGAGGGCTATGAGGAGATGGTGCTGCTGCGCGACATCCCGCTGGTTTCGACCTGCGAGCATCACCTCGCGCCGATCATCGGGCGCGCGCATGTCGCCTACCGCCCGGCCGGCCGTGTCGTCGGCATTTCCAAGCTGTCCCGACTGGTGGACGCCTTCGCGCGGCGCTTGCAGCTCCAGGAGCGGCTGACCAGCCAGGTCGCCGACGCGCTGGAGGCGGCGCTGCGGCCGCGCGGCGTCGCCGTCGTCATCGAGGCGACCCATTGCTGCATGGCGACGCGCGGGGTCAACCAACCCGGCGTCACGATGGTGACGAAATGCTGGCGCGGCGATTTCGCCGCGGATGCCGGGCTGCGGCGCGAGCTGATCGCCTCGCTTGCGCCCGCGCGGGTGAACTGAAAGGGAGAATGCGATGACCGCTCTCGCCCGGCGTGCCTATGAGTCGCTCGACGACATGGCGCTCGCCGCGCTCGTCGCCGCGCGCGATCCCCACGCGGCGCGGGTCGTGACGATGCGCAACAACCAGCGGCTGTTTCGCGCCGCCTTCGCGATCCTCGGCAACCGCGCGGAGGCGGAAGACGCGGTGCAGAGCGCCTATCTCAAGGGCTTCGCCGCGATCGACCGGTTCGAGGGGCGCTCGGCGCTCTCCACCTGGCTCACCCGCATCGCAATCAACGAGGCGCTGGTGCGGCGGCGCGCCGCCCGGCGTCGCCGCGCCCATTTCGACGCGGAGCAGGTCGCCGTGCTCGACGATTACCGGGAGAAGCTGATGCAGGGCTCGATCGTTGGAACCGCGCCCGACCGGGTCCATGCCCGGGCCGAGCTGCGGCGGCTGCTCGAGAAGGCGATCGCGGCGCTGCCCGATCCGTTCCGCATCGTCTTCGTGCTGCGCGAGATCGAGGGGCAGAGCGTCGAGGAGGTCGCCACCGTGCTCGATCTCAAGGCGGCGACGGTGAAGACGCGGCACCTGCGCGCCCGTCGCCGCCTGCGCGAGGCGCTCGCGCCCGAGGTCAGGGAGGCGCTCACGGGGAGCTTCCCCTTCGCCGGCGCCGACTGCGAGGCGATGACCGCGGCCGTGATCGCCGCCTGGGCGCCGGCAGCGGCCTAGGTGGCGGCCTAGGTGGCGGCGCGGGAGGCGCTGCCCGTGCATGTCGGCGGCGGGCGTCGCGCGAGGCGGGCGGGGGCTGGTCGCTCGGGCGCGCCCGGCCGGCGCGGCCCGCGCGGCTTGTCCCGGCCGTCGGTAGCGCCTATCTTGAGGGCATGAGGAGCTTTCCCTCCTTCGAGCGGTTCCGGCTGCATGGGAGCAGCCTGATGGCACGCACGCGGCCCTCGCGGCGGCACGTCCACTGACGTCCGCCCGCGAGGGCGATCATCCAGGAAAGTGAGCGGCGCCGCGGTCTGCCTGCGCCGCGACACGTCCATGATTGGAGGAGCCGGCCGCGCATCAGCGGTTCGGCCGTGAGGGAGCAAACAATGTCGACTACGATCAGTCAGCACCTGCGCGATACCCTGGTCCGCACGCTGCCGCTGGTCCGGCAGCACAAGGCGGCGATGGTTTCCCGCATCGCCTGGTCCCTGCGCGGCGTTGCCAGGGAGCGCGGCCCGCGCGACGCGGAGATGATCGCCAGGACGCTCACCGAACTGCTGCTCGATCAGGCGCACAGCCTGAGCGGGACGGGCGCACTGCGCTCGCTCGAGGGCGTTGCCGATCGCCATCGTGAACAGGGCATCGACGGGCGCTATTATTCGCGCTTCGGCGATGCGCTGGTGCCGGTGCTGAGCGACCTGCTCGGCCCGAACGTGCCGCGCGAGGTCGCGACCGCCTGGTGCGATGCATTCTGGATGGTGGTGCGCGGGCTGAAGCCGGTGAAGATGGCCGCGAACGGATAAGCGCGGCCGGCGTCCTTAGCCAGGCGGATTCGCCGTTCCATCCGTTCCCATGTCGTCCCGGCCTTGGCCGGGACGGCGCCGGCTTGCACGAACAGCGGCCCTGGCCGATCCGGCGCAGGCCCCGGGCCAGATCGACATTCAGATCGCCCCGTCCCGAGGGAGCGAGGATTGGTGAATGCCGATCCGGCGCAGGCCGATCGGCGTCCGACCCCGACCCGCTCCCGGCGGGGGAGGGCTGCCTTGCTGTGCCGGGACCCCTGCCGGGGCGAGGGAATCCCTGCACAATCTAAAGCAGCCTCGGCTGGTCCCCTTGCGGAGGCTCGAAAAGGTCCGTGCGCAGGGGACGTTTCTCGACATTGAGGCGGTGCGCCTTCACCGCGCGCTCGAAGCGCGCGCGCAAAAGGTCGGCCCACGGGCCCTGGCCGCGCATCCGGGTGAAGAAATCGGGATCATTGTCGCGTCCGCCGCGCAGCGACTGGATGATGTGCATCACCTTGCCGGCGCGGTCCGGGAAATGCTCATCGAGCCAGGCGCGGAACAGCGGCGCGACCTCGAAGGGCAGGCGCACCGGCAGGTAGAAGACGCCGATCGCCCCGGCATCCGCCGCCGCGGCGACGAGATCCTCCATCTCGTGATCGGTGATCGCCGGCACGACCGGCGCGATCGAGACATAGGCGGGCACGCCCGCCTCGACGAGCCGCCGCACCGCCTGGAGCCGCTTTCGCGGCGCCGGCGCGCGCGGCTCCAGCGTGCGCGCGATCCGGGGCGAGAGCGAGGTGATCGAGAGCGCGACGCCGGCGAGGCCGCGCGCCGCCATGTCGGCCAGGATGTCGAGATCGCGCGTCACCCGGTCCGACTTGGTGGTGATCGTCACCGGATGCCGGGTTTCGGCGAGCACTTCGAGGATCGAGCGGGTGATCCGCCACCTGCCCTCGATCGGCTGGTAGGGATCGGTGTTGGTGCCCATCGCGATCGGGCGGACCCGATAGCCGCGGCGGCCGAGCTCGGCGCGCAGCAGCTTCGCCGCGTCCGGCTTGGCGAACAGCCGGCTCTCGAAATCGAGCCCCGGCGAGAGGTCGTGATAGGCGTGGCTCGGCCGCGCGAAGCAATAGATGCAGCCATGCTCGCAGCCGCGATAGGGGTTGATCGAGCGGTCGAAGCCGATATCGGGCGATTGGTTGCGGGTGATGATCGTCCTTGGCCGCTCGACGGTGACGGTGGTGCGCAGCGGCGGCGGCTCGCCGTCCTGCGTCTCGCGCGCGTCGAGCCAGTCCCCGTCGGCCTCGCGGGCCATGAGGTTGAAGCGCGTCGGCACCCGGTTCTCGGGCGCGCCGCGACCGGGACGAGCATCGGGCCGCATCCGCCCCTTCTAGGCGGCGATGTGGAACATATCAAGAACGATAGCGGGAATGAAGCGCCGGGACGCGTCAGTCACCGCCCATCGCCGTCTGGACGTTGCGCGGCGGAATACGCACCGCGATCGGCCCGGCCATGCCGGGAAAGCGCGGCCACATTCCCTGGACGAGCGCCCGGCGGCTGGGCGAGGCATCGGCCTCGCGGCCTTCATAAACCCAGTAGTTGCGCAGCACGATCGGCACGTAGCCGCGTGTCTCCCAGTAGGGGATCGATTCGATGAACAGCAGCGGATCGCTCTGGTCGTAGCGCGTGTTCCATTGCGCCACCGGCGCGGGACCGGCATTGTAGGAGGCGATCACCTTGGGCAGCAGCCCGTCGGTGCTGTCCTGGTCGCGCAGATATTCGAGATAGGCCTGGCCGTAATCGAGGTTGATGACCGGATCGGTGAGCTGGGCCGCAGTCACCGTCGCGCCCTGGCGGCGCGCCATGTCGGCGGCGCTGCCGGGGCGGACCTGCATCAGCCCGCGCGCGCCGGCCGGGCTCACCGCGTCGGGACGGAAGCCCGATTCCTGGAGCGCATGGGCGAAGACCAGCGCCGGATCGACGCGCCAGCCGCGGGCCGGACGCCAGTGCGGCTCGGGATAGCGGTCCGCGACGCTGGTGCGCACGCCGCGCGGCACATTGCGCGCCAGCCACATCTGGGCGCCGGGGAGGTTGAGGCGGGCGGCGAGGCGGAGCAGGGCGAGATGGTCGCGCTGGTCGCCGATCCGTGCCTGCCAGCGCAGCAGGTCGCCCGCCAGCGCCTCCTCGCCGATCTCGGTCAGCGCGACGGCGGCGCGGACGTTGCCCTCGCTCCCGATCGCCCGCCAATCGTCCCCGGTGAAGGGATGGCGCGCCGCCGGTGGCGCATGGATGGCGAGCGCGCTTTGGGCGAGCAGGCCATAGAAGGTCTCGCCGAGCCGCGCGGCGGCCTGCAGCCGGCCCTGGGCGAGTTCGGGCCTCCCGCCGGCGACCTCGGCGCGCGAGGCCCAGTAGTGGCCGGCGGCGACCAGTTCGGGATCGCGCGAGCGCGCGGCGAGTGCGTCGAAATGATGGGCGGCACGCGCATAATCGCGCATCCGCCAGCTGGCGAGGCCAGCGACCCAGAGCGAGAGCGACGCCCACTCGGTCTCGCCGCGCGCGCCCAGCTCGGCCATGCGCAGCGCATCGGCGTCGAACCCGTTCAGATAATAGACCCAGGCGATCCGCTGCTGATACTGGGTGCGCGCCTCGATGCTGAGCTCGTCGGCACGGGCGGAGAACAGGCTCTCCGCCTCCCGGGGGCGATCGTTGACCAGCAACGGGTTGATCAGCGGCTCGAGCCGGTCGGCGACCGGATCCCCGACCACGCGCGGGCCGCGCGTCCGGCGCGGCTGGCCGGGCAAGGTGACGAGCGCGTGCGTGCCGGGCAGATCGGGCAGCTCGGACGCGCCGCGCAGCCTCGCGAGCCGGGCGAGGTCGCGCGCCTGCGGCAGCGCGCGGGCGCGCGCGAGCAGGTCGAGCAGCGGCCCGGCCTCGACGCGCGGCGAGCCGGGCAGCGTGTAGAGCATCGCCCGGGCCAGGTCGTGCAGCTCGCCGCGCGGCATTCCGTCGAGCCGGCCGGCGACGCTCGCCCAGTTTCCGGCGCGCAGATCGGCGAAGATCGCGCGATAATTCTCCCGCTCGGAGGCGCTCAGGATGCGCGGCGCCTCGGCCTCGCGCGGCGCCTGGCCGCGGCCGGCATCGGCGTCGAGGCCGGCGGCGAGAGCGGGCGTCGCGGCGGTGACGAGCAGGCCCGCGAACGCAAGGGCGAGAAGGGGCTTCATGCCTTCAGTCCCTCCATCAGCATCTGCAGGTCCTGCCACACGTCGCGGCGGCGGGCCGGCTGGCGAACGAGGAAGTGCGGGCTCATCGTCGCGAGCGCGCGCACCGGTCCGCCGGGCGTTTCGACCTCGTGCCAGCGCTGGCGCGCGCGGATCGCCGGCGTGCCGACCAGCGCGGTGGCGCACTGGTCGCCGAACAGCAGCAGCGCCTTCGGGCGCACCAGGCCGACATGGTGCCGCGCGATCGGCGCGAGTGCGGCGATGTCCTTCGGGCGCAGCCGCCCCGTCGGCACGCGCGTGACCGAGAGGGAGGCGAGATAGATCGAGGAGAGATCGCGGCCGATCGCGCGCATCATCCGCTCGAGCATCGCGCCCGGCTCGCCGCCGAGCAGCGCCTCGCCGCTCGCTGGCATCGCGATCATCACCATCAGGTCGGCGGCGGGATCGCCTGCCGGACCGACGCGCCTCGGCCCGGCCCCGGCCAGCGGCACGGCCGGGCTTTCGAGCAGCCAGGCGCGAAAGGCGGCAAGATCGTCGGGCAGCGCGTCCGCCGCGGCCGCCGAGGACGACGCCGCGGCCTCCGCGGCCGTCGCCTTCGCCGGTGCGAGCCAGTCGCGCGGCGTCTCGGCGACGATCGTGTCCACGCCCGCGTTGCGCCACCAATCCAGCGCGCTTGCCGCCAAGGCCCCGCTCATAACCCGCTCGAACCCCCGTAATTTCCCGATCATAGAGTCAGGGCCGGTCGGGCTGGTCAATCGAAGGGTGGCCGTTTATCTGCCGGATTGTGACCTGGACGCGACGAGGGGAGTCCGCCGCCGCATGAGCGAACGTGAATCGATGTCTTACGACGTGGTCATCGTCGGCGCCGGGCCGGCGGGCCTCGCCGCGTCGATCCGGCTGAAGCAGCTCGCCCGGGAGGCGGGACGGGAGCTTTCGGTCTGCATTCTCGAAAAAGGCTCCGAGGTCGGTGCGCACATCCTCTCGGGCGCCGTCGTCGATCCGAAGGCGCTCGACGAACTGATCCCGAACTGGCGCGAGCTGGACAGCCCGCTCACCGTGCCGGTCACGAAGAACGAGCATTGGGTGCTGACGCGAAAGAAGAAGTTCAGCTTCCCGCACATCCTGATGCCGCCCTTCATGTCGAACAAGGGCACCTACACGGTGAGCCTCGGCAATCTCTGCCGCTGGCTCGCCGGCCAGGCCGAAGCGCTCGGGGTCGAGATTTTCCCGGGCTTCGCCGCGGCCGAGCTGCTGTTCAGCGAGGACGGCTCGGTGAAGGGTGTCGCGACCGGCGACATGGGCGTCGCCCGCGACGGCACGCGCAAGGGCGACTATCAGCCCGGGGTCGAGCTGCACGGCCGCTACACCCTGTTCGCCGAAGGCGCGCGCGGCAGCCTCACCAAGGAGCTCAAGCGCATCTTCAGCCTCGCGGCCGGCCATCAGCCGCAGACCTATGGCATCGGGCTCAAGGAGCTGTGGGATATTGACCCGGCCAGGCATGAGCCGGGCCGCGTCATCCACACCCAGGGCTGGCCGCTTAGCGATGCCTGGGGTGGCGGTTTCCTCTATCACCAGGCCGACGGGCAGGTCGCGCTCGGCTTCGTCGTTGCGCTCGATTACCGGAATCCCTGGCTCTCGCCGTTCGAGGAGTTCCAGCGCTGGAAGCAGCATCCGGCGATCCGCCATTTCCTCGAGGGCGGGCGCCGCGTGTCCTACGGCGCGCGCGCGATCAACGAGGGCGGCTGGCAGTCGGTGCCGACGCTCGCTTTCCCGGGCGGCGCGCTGATCGGCTGTGCCGCGGGCTTCGTCAATGTGCCGCGCATCAAGGGCAGCCACACCGCGATGAAATCGGGAATGCTCGCGGCGGAGAGCGCCTTCGCGGCGATCGCGGCCGATCGGAGTGGCGACCTCCTCGACGATTACGAGCCAGCGCTGCGCGCAAGCTGGATCGCGCGCGAGCTGGAAATGGTCCGCAATGCCGAGCCGCTGCTCGCCAGGTGGGGTGGCGCCCTCGGCACGCTGCTTGCCGGCATCGACATGTGGATGCGCTATCTCGGCATCGGCCTGCCATTCACGATGAAGCACAAGCCGGACAACGAGGGGCTGTGGCGCAAGGATCTGGTGAAGCCGATCGACTATCCCAAGCCCGACGGGGTGATCAGCTTCGACAAGCTCTCCTCGGTATTCCTGTCGAACACCAATCACGAGGAGGACCAGCCGGTTCATCTCACGCTCAAGGATGCCGACATACCGGTCGACGTGAATCTCGCTCTGTATGGCGGGCCGGAGCAGCGTTATTGCCCGGCGGGCGTTTACGAGTTCGTCGAGGAAGGGGGCAAGCCGCGCTTGCAGATCAACGCGCAGAACTGCGTCCACTGCAAGACCTGCGACATCAAGGATCCGACCCAGAACATCAACTGGGTGGTGCCGGAAGGCGGAGGAGGCCCCAATTACCCCAACATGTAGCCATGCCGCACGTGCCGTCCTCGCCGGGGCCCTGATCTTTGCGTCGGACGCGGCGCTGGCGCGCGCCGAGACGCCCGAGCCCGCGCGGACCCGCTATCTGGAGGCGCGTGCCGCCGCTTCCGCCGGCGCCGACGAGCGGGCGAGCGCGGCCTTCGCCGCGGTCCTCGACGCCTCCCCCGACAACCGGATCGTCGCCGGCCAGGCACTCGATCATGCGGTCACCGTCGGTGACTGGCCGCTGGCGCTGCGCGCCGCGCGCGTCCTCGATGGCGCGGGCGAGCTGCGGCCCGACATGCGGCTGCTGCTCGTCGCCGACGCCTTCAAGCGTCGCGACTGGACGGCGGCGCGACGCGAGATCGACCGCGTCGCCGGCGAGCGTGTCTTCACTTTCGCGGTGCCGATCCTGCGCGCCTGGCTCGCCGTCGGCTCGGGCGCGGGCGATCCGCTCGCCGCGCTCGGGGCTGGGATCCCGCCCGGCGGCTATGCCGAGGAGCATCGCGCATTGCTGGCGCTCGCCATGGGCGAGGACGATGCCGCCCGCACGCTCGCCGCCGCCACGGGCGCGCAGAATGTGCGCGCGATGCACCTGCGCATCGCCGGCGCCGGCGCGCTGGCGGCGCACGGCGATCGCGTCGGGGCGCTGGCCTTGCTCCAGGGCGACGAGCCCCCGACCGCCGCCGCGCGTGCACTGGTCGAGGCGGGGCGCGACGTGCCCGGCGCCTTCAGCGGCGCCGACAGCGGGCTCGCCGAGCTGCTGGTGCGGATCGCGCTCGATCTCGACGCGCGCGGGCTGACCCCGGTCGGCGTCGACCTCAGCCGTATCGCGACCTGGCTCGATCCGCGCAACAGCGAGACCTGGATGGTCACCGCCGAGCTGTTCGCCAAGCTGGAAATGCCTGAGCGAGGCACTGCCGCGCTCGCGCAAATCGACCCCGACGATCCCTTCGTGTCCTCGGTCAACAGCCAGCGGGCGCGGCTGCTCTTCGCCGCCGGCGAGACGGAGCGGGCGCTGCAACTCGCCGAGGCGCGCGCCAGCGCGCCGGATGCCGGCGCGGACGACCAGGTGCGGCTCGGCGAAGTGCTGATGGCGCTCGACCGGCCGGCGGATGCCGCGCGAGCCTTTGCCCGCGCGCTCGAGCTGCGTGGCGGCGGCGAGCGCACGCCTGAATGGCAGATGCTGTTCGCCCGCGGCGGCGCGCTCGACCGGGCCGGCGACTGGCCGGCGGCGCGCGAGGCGCTGCGCCAGGCCTATCGCGCCGCGCCGGACCAGCCGCTGGTGCTCAACTATCTCGGCTACGGCCTGCTCATCCATCACGAGGACCAGGCGGAGGGCGAGCGGCTGGTGCGCGAGGCGCACCGGCTCGCGCCCGACAATCCGGCGATCACCGATTCGCTGGGCTGGGCGCTCTATCTCAAGGGCGACAAGGCGGGGGCGATCGCGCTGCTGGAGACGGCGGCGCGCGGCGCGCCCGCCGACGTCGAGATCAACGAGCATCTGGGCGATGCTTATTATTCGGTCGGCCGCCGGCTCGAGGCGCGCTTCGCCTGGCGCGCCGCCCGGGTCTATGCCGAGGGCGAGGATGCGGCGCGGCTCGACGCCAAGATCCGGGGCGGCGGCGCGCTCGCCGCGCACTAGCGCGCCGTGAGCAGGCTGAGCCCATTTCCCCCATGCCGGGCGCGACCCGGCATCCATCCGCGCATCCCGCCGCCGCCGCTGCCACCGTCCAGGCTGGACCGCGGATCGGGCCGGGGGTGACGGGGGCAGGCGGGCCACGCCATGCACGAAACCGCCTTCGCCAAGATCAACCTTGCGCTGCACGTGCGCGCACGCGCGCCCGACGGCTATCACCGGATCGAGACGATCTTCGCCTTCGCCGAGGATGGCGACGCGCTGAGCGTCGCGCCGGGCGAGGGGCTGACGCTCGCGGTGACCGGCCCGTTCGCGGATGAGCTCGCGGGCGAGCGCGACAACCTCGTGCTGCGCGCGGCGCGGGCGCTGGCAGCGGCGGGCGGCGTTGCGCCGTGCGCGGCGCTCACCCTGGACAAGCGCCTCCCGGTCGCGTCGGGCATCGGCGGCGGCTCGGCCGACGCGGCGGCAGCGCTGCGGCTGCTGCGGCGCTTCTGGCGGCTCGACCTCGACGATGCCACGCTCCACGCCATCGCCGCGAAGCTGGGCGCGGACGTGCCCGCCTGCCTCGCCAGCCGCCCCCTGCGCGGCGAGGGCAGGGGGGACGTGCTGACGCCGGTCGACCTCCCCGACCTTGCCGGCGCCCCCCTGCTGCTCGTCAACCCGGGCGCGCCCGTTTCCACCGCCGCCGTGTTCCGCGCGTGGGACGGCGTGGATCGCGGCCCGCTCGGTGACTGGCGAACCGGCCGCAACGACCTGGAGCCGTCCGCCCGCGCGATCGCGCCCGTGATCGGCGACGTGATCGAAGCGCTCGCTTCGGCGCGCTGCGCGCGCATGTCCGGCTCCGGCGCGACCTGCTTCGGCCTGTTCGAGAGCGAGGCTGCTCGCGACGCGGCGGCGGAGCGGATCGCGGCGGAGCATTCCGACTGGTGGCTGCTGCCGACGCGCCTCGGCCGATCCCCGTCCTCGCCGCTTCACCGGTCCCGGATCGGGACGGGCTTTCACGGCCGTTAACCAGCGCAGCGCGCCGATTCGCGTCGTGGCACGGGGCTTGCCTCGGTCGCGGCAGCGAGTCGAGGCGCGCCGGGCGCGCGCCGACATTCGTCCGCGGCCCCCGCCCGGAATCGGGCGGGCGTCGCGGTCCCGGCGCGGTCGCTCCGCCGCGAATGCCGCACTTTTTTGCGAGACAAAGCGCCTTCGGCGAGGCAAGAACGCGGCCATGCTCCGGCTCGGCTGCGAAGGCAAAATCGTCTACCTGACGCTCGACCGCCCGGCGGCGCGAAACGCGATCCCGGCCGAGGGCTGGGACGAGATCGCTGAACGGGTCGCCGAGGTGGCCCGCACCGACGCGCGCCTGCTCGTCGTCACCGGCGCCGGCGGCGCGTTCAGCGCCGGCGTGGATCTTTCCGATTTCGACGTCTTTCAGGACGATATCGCCGAGGCCGCGAAGCTGCGCCAGCGCATCCGCACCGCGCTCGATCGGCTGCGCGCGCTCGAGATCCCGACCGTCGCGATGATCGAAGGCCCATGCTATGGCGCCGGCGTCGCGCTCGCCATCGCGTGCGATTTCCGCATCGCCGCGCCGGAGGCGCGCTTCGCGATCACGCCGGCCAAGCTCGGCCTCGCCTATCCGCAGGAGGACGTGCACCGGCTGGTGCGGCTGGTCGGGGCCGGGCAGGCGGCGCGGCTGCTGTTCACCGCCGGAATGATCGACGCCATGGAAGCGCGGCGCATCGGCCTGGTCGAAATGGTCGAAGCGGTCGCGGCGGCGAGGCCCGTCTTCAGGACCATCGTCGAGAACAGCGCCGCCAGCCTCGCTGTGCTCAAGCGCTCGATCCGCCTCACCGCGCAGGGCGTCCGCTCCGATCCCGAGCAGGACAGGCTGTTTGACGAGCTGCTCTCCGGGCCGGAAGTGCGTCAGCGGCTCGAGGCGCTGCGCGGCGGGACATGAGGCGCGCCGCGCTGGCCCTGCCGGCGCTCGCTGCCCTGCTCGTCGCCTGTTCGGACGGGAGCGGGCGGAACGGGTCAGGGACGGCGCGGGAGGCGCGCATCGAGTGCCGAAGCGGCGCCGCCGCCTTCGCGCGCGAGTGCACGGCAACCCTGGCCGAGGGACCGCAGGGACGGCTGCTGGTCATCGCGAAGCCGGGCGGCGGCTTTCGCCGCCTGCTGATCGCTCGCGACGGGCGCGGCCTGATCGCGGCTGACGGCGCGGAGCCGGCACGCGTCAGCGTGATCGACGAGAACCGCATCGAGGTCGCGATCGGCGACGATGGCTTCCGCCTCCCCGCGCGGGTGACGCCGTGAGCGCGGGCCGGACCATCCTCACTGCCGCGGAGATGCGCGCGGCCGAGGCGCGCGCCATCGCCGCCGGCACCAGCGTCGAGACGCTGATGGAGCGCGCCGGCCGCGCCGCCGCCGCGGCGATTCGCGGCTTTGCCGGGCCGCTGCCGGCCCTCGTGCTGTGCGGCCCGGGCAACAATGGCGGCGACGGCTATGTCGTCGCGCGAACGCTGAAGGAAGCGGGGCACGAGGTGCGCGTGGCCGCGACCGGCGAGCCGAAGACGCCGGCGGCGAAGGCGGCGCGCACCGCCTGGGACGGGCCGGTCGAGCCCATCGTGCAGGCGGCGCCGGCGCCGCTCCTCATCGACTCGCTGTTCGGCACCGGGCTCGGCCGCCCGCTCGACGCCGGCCTCGCGGCGCGCCTCGGCGCGCTTGCCGCGGCGGCGCACGTCGTCGCGGCGGTCGACCTGCCGAGTGGAGTGGCGAGCGATAGCGGCGCGATCCTCTCGCCCGTGCCCGATTGCGCGATCACCGTCACTTTCCAGACATTGAAGCCCGCGCACCTGCTCCAGCCCGCCGCGCGTCACATGGGCCGGACCGTCGTTGTCGACATCGGCATCGCGGCCGCCAGCGAACTGCACGAGATCGCCCGCCCGCGCCTTGCCGCGCCGGGGCCGGAGGCCCACAAATATTCGCGCGGGCTGGTGACGATCGTCGCCGGGGCGATGGCGGGTGCAGGCGCGCTCGCGGCGGGCGCTGCGTTGCGCGCGGGTGCCGGCGCGGTGCGGCTGCAGGCGAAAAGCTATGTTCCGGGAGCGCCGGCGGCGGTGATCCAGAAGCCCGGTGACCCGCTCGACCGGATCGGCGATGAGCGGATCGGCGCGTTGCTCATGGGCCCGGGCCTCGCGCCCGACGAGGCGGGCCGGCAACTGCTCGGCGTCGCGCTCGAGTCGGGCCATCCGCTGGTGCTCGATGCCGGTGCGCTGCGCATTCTCGCCGATGGCAGGATCGAGCGGCTCCACGGCCTTGCGCATCCGCCGATCCTGACCCCGCACGAGGGCGAGTTCCGCGCGCTGTTCGGCGCCGGCGAGGGGAGCAAGGTCGAACGCGCCCGCGCGGCGGCGGCCGCGGCTGCGGCGGTGGTCGTCTACAAGGGGCCGGACACGGTGGTGGCGGCACCGGACGGGCGGGCGGCGATCCACGCCGGCGCCGCGCATTGGCTCGCGAGCGCCGGCACGGGCGATGTGCTCGCCGGCATCGTCGCCGCGCGCCGCGCCGCGGGCATGGAGGCGTTCGAGGCCGCCCTGGCCGGCGTCTGGCTGCACGGCCGCGCGGCGGAGCTCGCCGGCCCCTTCCTGATCGCCGACGATCTCGTCGCCTGCCTTCCCGCCGCCTGCGCCGACTGCCTGTGAGCGAGGCACGGACCATCGTCCGCCTCGCCGCGCGCGGGGACGGGGTGACGGGCGACGGTCGCTATGTGGCGATGGCCGCGCCCGGCGACCGGATCGCGGCGGACGGCACGATCCTGCCTGGACCGCACCGCCAGGCGCCGCCCTGCCGGCATTTCCCGGAATGCGGCGGCTGCCAGCTCCAGCATGTCGACGACGCGGCCTATCGCGATTACCTGCGCGATCGCATCGCCTCGGCGCTCGCGGCGCAGCGCGTGCCCGAGCCGGAGATCCTCGCGCCGCACCTGTCGCCTCCGCGCAGCCGCCGCCGCGCAACGCTGAAGGCCGCGGGCGGGCGCGTCGGCTTCAACGCCGGCGCGAGCCACCGCATCGTCGACATGCGCGAATGCCACGTGCTGAGGCCCGAGCTGTTCGCCCTCGTCGCGCCGCTGAGAAGGCGGGTCGCGCGCCGCGCCTCGGCGCAGATGACGCTCGCCGACCAGGGCGTCGACCTGCTGCTCGACGGCGTGTCCGCCGATCGCCTCGCCGAGATCGAGGCGCTGACCGAATTCGCCAGCGCGCACGCGCTCGCCCGCCTCGCCGTGGATGACGGCTGCGGGCCGCGGACGATCTGGGCGCCCGAGCCGGTGACGGTGACGCTCTCCGGCACGCCGGTCGCGCTGCCGCACGGCGCCTTTCTCCAGGCGACGGCGGACGGCGAGGCGGCGCTCGTCGCGGCAGTGCGCGAGGCGGTGGGGGAGGCGGCCTATGTCGCCGACCTGTTCGCCGGACTCGGCACCTTCGCGCTGGCGCTGCCGGGACGCGTCCATGCGGCCGAGGGCGCGCGCGACGCGGCGCTGGCGCTGAAAGGCGCGGGACGCGGCATCATCGTCGAGCATCGCGACCTGTTCCGTCGCCCGCTGGAGGCGGAGGAGCTCGGCCGCTTCGATGCCGTCGTGCTCGATCCGCCACGCGCCGGCGCGAAGGAGCAGGTGGCGCGGCTCGCAGGCGCGCGGGTTCCGCGCGTCGCCTACGTCTCGTGCAATCCAGCCACCTTCGCCCGCGACGCGGCGATGCTGGTTGCGGGCGGCTTTCGCCTCGAATGGGTGCGGCCGGTGGGCCAGTTCCGCTGGTCCACCCATGTCGAGCTCGCCGCCTGCTTCGCGCGGCCGGGCGCGAGCTGATCGCTCAGGTCAGCCTGGCGGGCCACCCGCGCACCAGCCTCGACGGCGAGGCCGGGCAGGCGCGCAGCCGCTCGCTCAGTCGAACAGCCTGGCGAAGGCCCGCTTCGCGCGCGCGCGCCAGTGGCCGCGATGCCAGGCGTCGCTGGCGAGCAGCGGCAGCACCGAGGTCGCCTCCGCATAGACCATCTGCTCGAGCGTGGTGCTGACCTTGCCCCAGCTCGCCGCCTCCTGAAGCGTCGAGGAGGAGCAGGCGCCGTCGCGCACATCGGCGACGGTGATCTGCACGGCATATTTGTGCGGCTCGACATTCTCGTGGCCGAGGATTTCGGCGCACACGACCGTGTCCTGCGCGAAATTCTTGGGCACGCCGCCGCCGATCATCAGCAGCCCGCTGGTCCCGGCCTTGATCTTGATGTCGGTGAGCTCGCGGAAGTCGGCGACCGAATCGATGGTGAGATAGGGCCGGCCCTGCTTCATTGCCTCGACCTGGTGCTTGACCAGGCCGAAGCCTGCCGAGCTGTCGGTGAAGGCCGGGCAGAAGATCGGCACGTCATGCTCGTAGGCGAGCTTGACGAGGCTGTTCGGCTTGCTGCCGTTCGCGGCCAGCCACTTGCCCATCTCGCGGATGAAGGCGCGCGAGGAATAGGGCTGCGCGGGCAGCGAATCCGCGATCTTCGCGATCGTGTGGTCGCAATCCTGGAGCTGCTCCTCGTCGATATAGGTATCGTAGATCCGGTCGATGTAGAGCGAGCGCAACGTGTCGTCGTCGGGGATTTCGAGCGCCTGATAGTGCTTGTGGCCGAGCCCCTCGAAGAAATCCATGTCGACGATCGTGGCGCCGGTGGCGACGATGCAGTCCACCATGTTGCTGGCGACCAGCTCGGCGTAA
Source organism: Sphingomonadales bacterium (assembly GCA_040255785.1). GTDB lineage: Bacteria > Pseudomonadota > Alphaproteobacteria > Sphingomonadales > Sphingomonadaceae > Allosphingosinicella. The sequence continues at coordinate 70,051 of JBDZVR010000007.1, read as the reverse complement.
AGATCCATGCAGCCGCCGGCGCTGGTCGATCCGGCGACGACCAGGATGACCGCGCAGTCCGGGTCGGCGAGCATCTGGTTGTAGATCTCCGCCGCGCGGCCGAGGTCGCGGCTCGTGAAGCTCATCTTCTTCATCGCATCGACGATCGGCCGCGCATCGAAGCTCCTGATGTCGATATGCTCGACCGTCTTCGCCAGCAGCTCCGCCTTGCGGGTGTCGTTGATCGGGTTGGTGGTCACGCTTGTCTCCACAAATCGGTTCGGGCCGAGCGCCTGGATGCCCAGCCCTTCTCAAGGGGGAAGAACGCCTGTCGTCAGGCTCGGGGCGAAGGTGCGCCGGCGAAGCTACAGCGTCACGACGTTCGACGAAACCGCCGGCTCGACATGATCGCCGTAAAGCGTGGTCATCGGCTCGTCGTCGACGATGACGGTGAGGTCCGAACCGAAGCCGTTGAACCGCGTGCGCATCGCGCAGCCATAGGCGCCGAGCATGCCGATCTCGACATAGTCGCCGGCGGCGGTGTCGGCGGGCAGCATGAACGGCCCGGCCATGTGGTCGAGATCGTCGCAGGTCGGCCCGTAGAAGCTGAACGACACGTCGCGCGCCTCGGAGGCGGTCTCGCGGAGCAGCTTCACCGGGAAGCGCCAGTCGACATGCGCGGCATCGAACAGCGCGCCATAGGCGCCGTCGTTGATGTAGAGCGTGTCGCCGCGGCGCTTTTCGACGCGCACGATGAGGCTCGCATATTCGGCGCAGAGCGCGCGGCCCGGCTCGCACCACAATTCGGCCGAATAGGAGATCGGCAGATCCTCGAAGCCGCGATGGATCGTCTCAAAATAGAGATCGAGCGGGGGCGGCTCCATGCCGGGATAGCACGATGGAAAGCCGCCGCCGACATCGACGATGTCGACGGTGACCGCCGCCTCGACGATCGCCGCGCGCACCCGCTCGATCGCCTCGGCATAGGCGGCCGGCGTCATCGCCTGGCTGCCGACGTGGAAGCAGATGCCGAGCGCGTCCGCGGCCTGGCGGGTCGCCATCAGCAGCGCCTTCACCTCGTCGGGCTCGGCGCCGAACTTGGCGGCGAGGCTGAGCCTGGAATGATCCGATGAGACGCGGATGCGCACGAGCAGGTTGAGATCGCTCGCCGCGACGCCATCGGTGGCGGTCGCGCGGACGATCTTCGCCAGCTCGTCGATCGTGTCGAGCGAGAAGGTGCGCACGCCATGGCGATGATAGGCCTCGGCGATCGCCTCCTCCGCCTTGACCGGGTGCATGAAGCACAGCGTCGCTTGCGGCAGCGTGTCGGCGACGAGCCGCACCTCGGCGATCGAGGCGACGTCATAATGCGTGATGCCGCTCTCCCACAGGACCTTCAGCAGGTCCGGGGAGGGGTTCGCCTTCACGGCGTAGAGCGACCGGCCCGGAAACCTCTCGACGAAGAAGCGGGCGGCGCGCCGCGCGGCATGCGGACGAATGAGCGTGACCGGCTGAACCGGCTTGAGGGACGTGGCTAGCCCCAGCGCATTATGGTGGCTGTGCAACTCAAGGGACCTCCAACGGGCAGTTGACGAAAGGCTGCCTTGCGGTTGGAAGTCCCCATGGGGCAGCGGCGCGCGATATATGTGCGCCGGACCGGCATGTAAAGACCTGCATTTTCTTTAATATTCCCAGAGGCTTGAATGACGAATCGGCGACCGACGGCGAACGGTGTCAGGGCGGCGGCCAAACGGATTGACGGCCTGGTCACGAAAACACCGCTTTTGCCGCTCGCGCGGCACGGCCGCCGCCTCTGGGTGAAGGCGGAATGCCTGCAGCAGGGTGGCGCATTCAAGCTGCGCGGCGCGACCAACCGGTTGATTCAGTTGAATGAATCGGAACGGGAGAGGGGCGTCGTCGCATTCTCTTCGGGCAATCATGCGCAGGGCGTCGCGCTCGCCGCGAGGCGGCTTGGCATCCGTGCGGCGATCGTGATGCCGGCCGACGCGCCGCGGGTGAAGGTGGAGGCGACTCGCGCGGCGGGCGCGGAGATCGTCCCTTACGATCGCGCGCGGGAGAGTCGCGAGGAGATCGCCGCGGCGCTGGCGGCCGAGCGCGGCGCGACGCTGGTGCCCTCGTTCGACGATGTCGACGTGATCGAGGGGCAGGGGACGGTCGGCGTCGAGATCGCCGATCAGCTCGGCCGGCCGCCGCCGCTCGTCCTGGTGCCGTGCGGCGGCGGCGGGCTCGCTGCCGGAATCGCGCTCGCGCTGCCCGACGCCAGGGTCGTCGTGGCGGAGCCGGCGGGCTGGGACGACATGGCCCGTTCGCTGCGGCTCGGGCGGATCGTGCCGGTCGCCGAGCCGGCGCCGCCCACCTCGTGCGACGCGCTCCAGACCAGGCTCGTCTCGCCGCTCACCTTCGACGCGCTGCGCGCGGCGGGCGCGCGCGGCGTCGCGGTGAGCGAGGCGGAGGTGATGGCCGCGATGGCCTTCGCCTTTTCCGCGCTGCGGATCGTCGCCGAACCGGGAGGCGCGGTCGCGCTCGCGGCGCTGCTCGCCGGCAAGGCGGGCGACGTGCCGGAGGACAGCGTCGTCGTCGTCTCGGGCGGCAATGTCGATCCCGCGCTTTTCGCCGGGATGCTGCGCGACGGCTGAGCGATCAGAGCCGCGCGAAGCCGCGCCCGAGGTCGGCGATCAGGTCCGCCGCCGCCTCGATCCCCACCGAAAGGCGCAGCAGGTCCGGCGTGATGCCGGCCTCCGCCTGCGCCTCCGGGGGCATGCCGCGATGGGTCATGCTCGCCGGCTTGCAGATCAGCGAGGCATGGCCGCCGAGCGAGGAGGCGAGGCTGATCAGCTCCAGCCCTTCGAGGAAGCGGGTGGCCGCCGCGTCGCCGCCATTGACCCGGAAGCTCAGCATGAAGCCCGGCCCGCGCTGCTGCCGCGCGGCGAGCTCGTGGTCGGGATGGCTGGCAAGGCCGGGATAATGGACGATCGCGACCTCCGGCCGCGCCGCCAGCCAGGCGGCGATGGCGCGCGCATTCGCCTCTTGCCGGTCGAGCCGCAGCGCCAGCGTGCGCGCCCCGCGCAGCGTCTCCCAGGCGTCGCGCGCGCCGGCGTTGAGCCCGGCGGCGTTCGCCCACCACCGCGCCTGCTCGACGAGGGCGGGATCCTTCGCCAGCAGCGCGCCGCCGAAGAGGTCGCCATGTCCGTTGATCGCCTTCGTCGTCGAATGAAAGACAAGGTCGCAGCCAAGCGCGAGCGGTGTCTGGCGCAGCGGCGTCGGCAGCGTGTTGTCGGCGACGACGAGCGCGCCCGCCTGCTTCGCGAGCGAGGCCACGGCGGCGATGTCGGTGATCCTGAGCAGCGGGTTGCTCGGCGACTCGATCCACACCATGCCGGCCCCGCGCTCCAGCGCCCTTGCAAGGGCGCCCTGGTCACCCATGTCGACGAAGGTGGCGGAAAGGCGCCCCTGCGCGGCGAGGCCCTGGATCAGCCGCCAGGTGCCGCCATAGCAATCGTGCGGCGCGACGACATGCGCGTTCGCCGGCACGAGCAGCAGCGCGAGCAGGGCGGCGGACTGGCCGCTGCCGGTGATCGCGCCGCCCGCGGCCCCCTCCAGCTCGGCGAGCACCCGCTCGAGCTCGTCGCGGTTCGGATTGACGGTGCGGCCATAATCGTAGGGCGGCTTTTCCTCCGCGCTCGGCCAGCGGAAGGTGTCGCTGGTCCATAGCGGCGGCACGATCGCGCCGTGCGCCGGGTCGGCGTCGCCACGGGCGGCGGCGAGGATCGTCGCGGGGTCGCGCTTGTCGGTCATTCGCTCTCCAGAAACGGCCCGATCAGTTTGCCGAGCCGCGCCGCCTCCTTGAGGAACATGTCGTGGCCCCACAGGCAATCGAGAATGTGCAGCCGCGCGTCGGCGAGCGCGTCGGCGAGCTCGCGGCTCTGCTCGGGCGGGACCAGCCGATCGCTCGCCGCGCCGAGCACCAGCGTCGGGGCGGCGATCCGTGCCGGGTCGACCTGGTGGCGGTCGATTGAGCCGGAGAGGCTGAGGAAGCGCTCCGGCGACATGACTTCGCGATAGGCGTCGCCGCGGGCGCGCAGATAGGCGCCGGGCTCGGAGACCGAAAGCGGATCGGCGTCGGGAATGCCGCCGGCGAAGCGTCCGGCGAACTCCTCGTGGGTGCGATAGGTGGTCATGGCGAGCCCCCGCGCGATCGATTGCGCCTCGAGCGCGCGCCCGCTCGCGAGGCCGAGCGCGACGATGCGTCGCTGCAGCTCGCGCAGCGCGGTCGCGGCGGGGTGCGGCGCGGCCGGGGCGGAGATGATGACCAGTCGCTCCACCAGTTCGGGCCGCTGCTCGGCGAGCGCGAGCGCGATCATGCCGCCGTAGGATGCGCCGATGATCGTCGCCGGGGCGCCGCCGACGGACTCGATCGCGGCCGCGAGCAGCTCGGCCTGCTCATGCGTTGTCGGCGCGTAGCGGCCGCTCTCGTCGGCGGCGAAATCGAGGCCGAGGATGCGGTGGCGCGCGGGATCGACGGCCAGTCCGGGCCCGACCAGGCCGGGCCACCAGCCCATCGAGCGATAGCGCCCGGCCGCAACGAAGCGGTCCGCCGAAATGCCGCCGAGCGCGGCGACCAGCGGCCCGGTCGGGTTGCCGGCGATGCGCGCCAGCGTATGGGCGCCGAGCCGCGACAGCCGCGCGGGGATCGGCACCTCGATGTCGGCCGCTGCGGCGCGCGGCTCGATGGTCGGGGTCATCAGCATCACGCCGCCTCCCGCAGGCGACGGAGCACGCGACGAAGATCGCCGAGCAGTGCCTCGGCGGTCGGCGCCCCGCCGGCGCCGCGCCCCGCGCACTCGAACAGGGTGCCGTCGGTCGCGATCACCCTGGCGGCGTTCCATTCGCCCGGCAGCGCGGGCAGGCCCGCCTCACCGGCCGGGCGCAGCGTCACCTCGCCGCCGGCGCGGGTGAGCCGCGAGACCTGGATCCAGCGCGCGCCGCGAATCCGTCTTGCGCGATCGCGGTCCAGCGACTGCGTCCGCACCGGGACGTCGGCCGGGTCCACGCCGAACGCCTCTGCGGCGACGAGCTTCAGCTTGGCCGCCGCGTCGTGACCCTCGAGGTCGCTTGATGCGTCTTCCTCCGCGAAGCCGGCCGCGCGCGCGGCGGCGAGGGCGGCGTCGAAATCCTCGCCCTGGCCGAGCCGGTCGAGGATGAAGTTGACGGTGCCGTTGAGGATCGCGGAGACCTCCGCGACGCCGCCCGCCGCGCGCGCCGCCGCGACCGTCTCCAGCACCGGCGCTGCCCCGCCGACCGCGGCCGAATAATGGAGCGACGCGCCCCGCGCCTCGGCGAGCCGGCTGAACCGGCCGTGCGCGCGCGCCACGACGCGCTTGCTGGCGCTCACCACGTGCCGCCCGGCGGCGAGGCTTTCGAGGCTCAGCGCCTCTCCGGTCGCGTCGCAGGAAAGGACGTCGACGAGGATGTCCGCGGGCGTGGCGAGGAAGGCGGCGCGATCATCGGTGATCCGGCAGGGCGGCGGCACAGCGCGCGCGCGCGCGCGATCGCGCACGAGGATGGCGGCGATCTCGAAGTCCGGCTCGCGTTCGAGCCGGCGCGCGAGTGCCTGCCCGACGACGCCATAGCCGGCGAGAGCGATGCGCAGCCCGCCTGTGGGACAGGGGGCGCCTTCGTCCGATTTTCGGGCGGTGAGCAACATGGACGCGTCCTTCTCCTCGTTTCCGCGAAGGACGCTGCTGCCCGAAGACCCGTATAATTGCCGGTCCGGCCGCATCGTCCCCCGCCTGGGGAACCGCCACCTTGCCCGGGAGGGCAGGTTGGCGTGGGCCCGATGGACCCACTCTTGATGCACGAACCACGTCTGGCGCGGTCCGATGGAGATTCCCTTAACGGCGCGCCGGCGACGCGGTCAAGCGCCAAGGCGAGCGCATCGGCGCGAATCGGCGAGGCTCCCGCGCGGTCGCGGAACGGTGATGACGGGCAGGCCGGCGCCCGGGGCTACCGCCCTAGCCGGTGAACATGAAGGTGGCGCTGACGTGCGCGACCGGATCGGCGGGGTCGCCGTCATGGGCGAGGCCACGGGTGAAGCCGACGCTGCGGGTGATGCCATAGCATTCGCCGCGGCCGGTGATCTCCGCGCCGGGACGGGCCGGGCGCAGATAGTCGACGCGCAGGTCGAGCGTCGCCTGCGGCCGGAAACGGCCGAGCTTGATCCACAGCGAGAGGCTCGTCGCCATGTCCATCAGGCTGACGATCGGGCCGGAGGCGACGATGCCGTTCGGGCCGACGACCAGTCGCTCGTCGTAGGGAAGGCTGAGCGCGCACCAATCCGGCCCGTGATCGACATAGGCGATGCCGAGCGCGCCGCCATGGCCGTAGCCCTTGAGTCGCGCCACGAACAGCGCCGGATCGAACGCCCCGGCAGGATCGGGCCGATCGCTCATGCGAGTCGTCGGGCCGTCTCGCGCACGAGCGCGATCATGTTGGGAACGCCCTGGGTGCGATTGGAGCTGAGCTGGTTCCTGAGATCGAACGGCGCGAGCGCGCCCTCGATGTCGGTGGCGAGGATTTCGGCGGGCGTGCGATCCTGCACCGCGAGCAGGACGAGCGCGACGATCCCCTTGGTGATCGCGGCGTTGGAGTCGGCGAGGAAGTGGAGCCGGCCGTCGTCGCGCGCGACCGGATAGAGCCAGACGGCGGCCGAGCAGCCGCGCACCAGCGTCGCGTCGGTCTTGAGCGGCTCGGGCATGTCTTCGAGCGCGCGACCGAGATCGATCAGCAGGCGGTAGCGATCGTCGGCTTCGAGCAGCTCATAGTCGGCATGGACATCGTCGAGAGAATGGAAGGACATGCCGTCCACTTAGGAGCGAAGTGGCGGTTCGTCACCTGTCCGCCGAAGATCCGGCGTTCAGATTTCGCCGCCCTCGGCGATCGCCTCCAGCCGACGGACGCGCTCGCGCAGTCTGGCGAGATCGGCGCGCAGCGCGCCCGGCCGCCGGCGCTCCAGCTCGATTCGCTTGAGCTCGAGCCACCCCTGCCAGCAGCGCAGCGCGACCGCCGACGTGGCGGCGAGCCCGATGGTGGCGGATGCGGTGGCAACGAGCATGGTGACGGGATCGGACATGGCGGCGCTCACTGGCTTTTGAGATCGTCGATCTGGCGGGCGAGGCTGTTTTCCCTTTCGACCGTGATCCGTTCGAGGACGGCGAGGCGTTCCTTGAGCTGGTCGACCTCGCGGCGAAGCTGCGTCATTTCGGCGGTCGGCGCGGGCTCGACGCCGCGATCGCCCTGGTGGCGGATGCGCGTCCTGACGATGCTCGCGACCAGGACCGCGATCATGATCGCGACGATCACCTCCGGCAGGTTCATCGGCCCGGGCTCCTTTCCCTGGCTCGTTCGCGTCAGGCGGTCGGCCGGTCGCGCAGCCGCTCGATCTCATCGGCGACGTCGATGCCGCGATCGGTCGCGATCCGCTCCAGCACGCGCACCCGCTGTTCGAGCCGGGCCGTCTGCCTGGCGTGATCCGCCGCTTCCTCGGCCGCGCGGTGCTTGAGTGCCTCGATCTGCTTCTCCTTGAGCGAGATCCAGCGCCTGGCGACACCGGCGAAGATCGCCGCGAGGGGGATCAGGACCCAAATCCACGAGGCGACATGTCCCATTTCAAATCCCCTTAGTTCAATTCCTGGTTGCGCAGCGATTCGATCTCGCCGGCGAGGTCGACGCCCCGATCGGTGGCGATCCGCTCGAGCACGCGCACGCGCTGTTCGAGCCGTTCCGTCTGAGCCGCGTAGCGTGCCGCCTTTTCCGCCACCTCGGAGCTCATCAGCTTGAGCTGGCGCTCCTTCAGCCGGATCCAGCGCCTGGCGATGTCGCCGCCGACGCCGACGATCACCGGGATCGTCACGACGAAGATGAAGAACCAGAGGAAGCCGGGAAACACCATGTGCCGCGCCTCAGTTCGCCGGCCCGCGCAGGGCTTCGATCTCCTGCGTCAGGCGGTGGCTGTCGTCGGTGACGATCCGCTCGACATTGGCGAGCCGGTCCTTCATCGAGCCGAGCTCGGCGCGCAACTGCGCATTCTCCTGGCTGAGCAGCTTGATCCGCTCCATCGCCTCGTCGTTCTTCCTGGGATAGACGGCCTGGCCCCAGGCGCCGTCGAGCGGATAGCCATGCTTGATCCGGAGCCAGGTGGTGAACACCCATCCGGCGACCGCGGCGACGCCGACGATGGCGATGACGGGGGCGAAGACGTTGAACGGAAACATGGCTTTACCCCTCTCTAGCGAAGATTTTCGATTTCATGCGCCGTGCGCTGGGCGGGATCGGTGACGATGCGCTCCAGCACCGCGATCCGCTCCTCGAGCCGGCCGACCTGGTTGCGCAGCTTCTCGTTCTCGCTGCCGAGCAGCTCGATCTGTCGCGCCGCCGCCGGCCCGGCGTCCCTGGAAACCATGCCGCCCCATTCGTTCTCGATCGGATAGCCGTGCCGCGCCCGGATCCAGCTGGTGACCAGCCAGGCCAGATAGGACATGCCGATGATGGCAAGTATGAAGGCGGGACTGCCCCAGTTCATCGTCTTCTCCCCTTCAACTTTGGTCGGGTCAGCGCAGTTCCTCGATTTCGCGGGCGAGGCGGCTGTTCGAGCTGGTCACATAGGCCTCGACATCGGCGAGCCGGCGATCGAGGGCGCGGAAGCGGGCGCGCACGTCGCGGGCGCTGCGGCGCGGATTGGTGCGCACGCCCTGCCAGAACTTCCTTTCCTCGGGATCGCGCTCGTAGAGCTCGACCGGCTTGCGCGGCGCCATCCAGGCGACGATCCAGTAGGCGAGCAGGGTCATCGGGCCGAGGATGAACAGCGAGAGCACCCAGCCGATCCGCACCAGCGTGACGTCGAGGCCGGTATAATCGGCGATCCCGGCGCACACGCCCGACCATTTGGCGTTCTGCTTGTCGAGATAGAATCGGGTGCGGGGAGAGGTCATCACGTCCTCCTGGCAGGGCGGTTGGAACGGCCGATTTCGGTGATCCGTTCGGCGCGGTCTTCGAGCAGCGTCTCGACGGGATCCTGGCCGAGCGCGCGCCAGTTCGGATTTTCCGCCTGGATGATCCGCTCGATCGTCACCATCCGTTCATCGAGCCGGCGGGCGAGCTCGTGGAGCTCGTCGAGCAGGTTCTCGTCCTCGGTGGTGAGCGTCGCGGCGGTCTTCCATTTGCTGATATAGTGGAAGATGATCCACGGCAGCCCGATGAAGAGCATGCCGACGATCACGACGGGCATCAGCACATCTTCCATTGCCGGTCATCCTTCCTTCTTGGCGGCCGGACCGCCGTTCGTGCGCCTGGCGAGGCTCGCCTTGAGCGCTTCCAGTTCGGCATCGACCTTGTCGGCATTGCGCAGCTCGGCGATCTCCTCGTCGAGCGACTTGGGCGGTCCGCCAAGGCTGAGCGCGTCGGCCTGTCCCTCCGCGAGGTCGGCGTGCCGCTCGAGCAGGTCGAAGCGCGAAAAGGCCTCGTCCACCTTGGGGCCGGAATACATTTCGCGCATCCGGGCACGGTTCTGCGCGCTTTCCATGCGCGTCATGATCGCGTTCTGGCGCGCGCGCGCCTCGCGCAGCTTGGTCTGGAGCTTGGCGATGTCGGCCTCGGAGGCGCGCAGGGCATCGTCCAGCACCTCGATCTCGGCCTTTAGCTGGTCGGCCATCTCGCCGGCCTTCTGCTTTTCGAACAGGGCGGCCTTGGCCAGGTCCTCGCGGTCCTTGGAGAGCGCCAGCTCGGCCTTTTCAACCCAGCTTTCCTGGAGGCGCTCCAGCTTCGCGATCTGCCGCCGCATCTCCTTCTGGTCCGCGATCGTGCGGGCGGCCGACGCCCGGACCTCGACCAGCGTTTCCTCCATCTCGAGGATGATCATGCGGATCATCTTCGCGGGGTCTTCTGCCTTGTCGAGCAGGTCGGTTACGTTGGCGGCAATGATATCGCGCGTCCGCGAAAAGATGCCCATGGGGAAGAACTCCTTAGAAATATAGGGCCGGGCCGGTCGCGGCGACTCGGCCGGCGCGCCCGGGCCCATCCGGATGAGCTCGGAGCGACCGACCGACACCTTGACCCGCCTGGCGTCAGCCACGCGCCTGGTGTCCAGGGTCGTGCGAGGCATACGCCATCTGGTCCGACCCGGTCGAGAGGGCGACCGAGGGGCCGATCGCGGCGCCGACGAACGTGGTGCCGAGAACGAGCGCGCCGACCAGGGCGGTGGCGACCCGGTTGAACGAAGCGGACTGCGACATGTTGGTCTCCTCCATCTGGTGTTGCGTTCGCGCCCCGTCACCATGACGGAACGCTTTCCTTTAAGCAGAAGGCGTGCCAAAAGGCGTGAAGCACGGAAAACCGCCAAAAACGCGTCCTATTCCCCTCAAACACGAGGCTGGATTTTCGCCAAAAATTGGCGTATTGCGCCAACTCATGGCGATAGAGCGCAACACGCATCTCGTCGGACAGGCGACCTCGTTCCTCGATGCCGTCGAGCGCGCGAGCCGCGCCGCGCCACTCGATCGGCCGGTGCTGGTGATCGGCGAGCGCGGCACCGGCAAGGAGCTGATCGCCGAGCGCCTGCACCACCTTTCCTCGCGCTGGGATGGGCCGCTCGTCATCATGAACTGCGCGGCGCTGCCCGAAACGCTGATCGAGGCCGAGCTGTTCGGCCACGAGGCGGGGGCCTTCACCGGCGCGACCAAGGCGCGTCCCGGCCGCTTCGAGGAGGCGAACGGCGGCACGCTTTTCCTCGACGAGCTCGCGACCCTGTCGAGCCCGGCGCAGGACCGGCTGCTGCGCGCGATCGAATATGGCGAGGTGACGCGGATCGGCGCGAGCCGCCCGGTCCAGGTCGACGTGCGGATCGTCGCGGCCACCAACGAGCATCTGCCGCGGCTGGTCGAGGAAGGGCGATTCCGCGCCGACCTGCTTGACCGGCTGTCGTTCGAGGTGGTGACGCTGCCTCCGCTCCGCCACCGATACAGCGACATTCCCGTCCTGGCCGATCATTTCGGCCGCCGCATGGGGCTCGAGCTGGACTGGGACAATTGGCCCGGCTTCAGCGAGGGGGCGATGGCGAAGATGCTCGCCTATCGCTGGCCCGGCAATGTGCGCGAGCTGCGCAACGTCGTCGAGCGCGCCGTCTATCGCTGGCCCGCCCCGGACGCGCCGATCGACGAGATCCAGTTCGATCCCTTCGATTCGCCGTGGATCCCGGCGCCCTCGCGGCCCGCCGAATCCGCGCGCCCGGCGCAAGCCGCGTCGGAGGGGGAGGGCGGAACGGCGCCGGCGCCGGCCGCCTCGCCTCACGATCCGGCAGGCTGCACCGACCTGCGGCTCGCGGTCGCCGAATATGAAAAGGCGATCCTTGCCGCCGCGCTCGAGAAATGCCGCTGGAACCAGCGCGCCGCCGCCGCCGCGCTCGCCCTCACCTATGACCAGCTCCGCCATGCCATGCGCAAGCACGGTATGCAGGGCAGCTAGCGGCCGGCGACTGGCGGCCGGCGGTAGCGGTTGAATGTCGTGCCAGCCTAGGCTGGCAGCTTCGCCTTCGGGAAGCCGGACCAGGACGCGTCGTAATCGTGCTGGGCGTGGTCGAGGGCGAAGCGGGTGGGGCGGTAGGGCCAGCAGGTTTCGACCATGAACGCCATCGTGCCGTCGATCTTGTGCGGCGCGAGGTCCGCCTGGCTCGCCGCTTCCCAGCTCGCCAGGTCCGGCCCGTGGCCGGCCATCAGGTTGTGCAGGCTGAGCCCGCCCGGGGCGAAGCCTTCCGCCTTGGCGTCGTAGGCGCCGTGGATGAGGCCCATGCACTCGCTCATCACGTTGCGGTGGAACCAGGGCGGCCGGAACGTGTCTTCCGCGACCATCCAGCGGGGCGGGAAGATCACGAAATCGGCATTGGCGCGGCCCGGCGCATGGCTGGGCGAGGTCAGGACCGTGAAGATCGAAGGATCGGGATGATCGTAGCTGACCGTGCCGATCGTGTTGAACAGCCTGAGGTCGTACTTGCACGGCGCGAGATTGCCGTGCCAGGCGACGACGTCGAGCGGGCTGTGGTCAAGATCGGTGACCCAGAGCGCGCCGAGCGACTTCTGGATGAGCTGGACCGGCGCGTCGCGATCCTCATAGGCCGCGACCGGAGTCAGGAAGTCGCGCGGATTGGCGAGCCCGTTCGCGCCGATCGGCCCGAGTTCCGGCAACCGCAGCAGCGCGCCGTGATTTTCCGCGACATAGCCGCGGGCGGCCCCGTCCGGCAGCAGCACCCGAAAGCGCACGCCGCGCGGGATGATCGCGATCTCGCACGGCGCGATCTCGATCCGGCCGAGTTCGCTGCGGATGTCGAGCCGGCCCTGTTCCGGGATCAACAGCAGTTCGCCGTCGGCATCGAAGAAATAGCGCTCCGCCATGTCGGCATTGGCGCGAAAGATGTGGACCGCGCAGCCCTCGAGGCTTTCGGGCGGGCGGTTGCTCGCCATGGTGACCAGGCCGTCGACGAAGTCGGTCGGCGCCTCGGGCATGGCCAGCGGATCCCAGCGCAGGCGGTTGGGCGCCGGCGCGGCCGCGTCGGCGGCGGGCGCGAACAGCGGCGCGCCCTCGTAGCGGCGATAGGGCGGGTGCGCGGCGCTGGGACGCATCCGGTAGAGCCAGGCGCGTCGGTTCTCGGCGCGCGGGGCGGTGAAGGCCGTGCCGGAAAGCTGCTCGGCATAAAGGCCGAAGGCCGGTCGCTGCGGCGAATTGCGCCCCCGCGGCAGCGCGCCCTCGATCGCCTCGGTCGCGAAATGGCTGCCGAAGCCGGACATATATCCTGCGGTCATGACGCGGTTTCTAGAGCAAGCGTGGCGAAAAGGAAAAGGGCCGGCGACGGTTCGACCGACCTTATGCGGCGTTCGGGCGAAAGGCGGAATCGCGTTTCCTCGAACCGGCCCGGCGCGCCGGAAAGGCGCGATTTCGTTTCGCGCGGTGGGTGGGCCCCGGAGGCGCGACCGAGGGATGCGATTCTCTCCCGCGCCGGCGGGCGAGCCGGGAGGAGCGCGCGGGCCGGGCCTCAGCCCTCGTCCTGCCAGCCGCCGCCGAGGGCGAGGAAGACCGTGACGAGATTGGTGGAAACCGCGGCCTCGGACTGGGCGACCTGGGCATCGGTCTGGGCGAGCGCGCGCTGGGCATCGAGCACGACCTGGAAGCTCTCGCGGCCGGCCTGGTAGCGCAGCTGGGCGATACGCAGCGCCTCGGCGCCCTGATCGCGGGCGCGGCGCAGCGCGGCGAGCCGGTCCAGTTCGCGCGCGTAGCGGGTCAGCGCGCTCTCGGTCTCGCGCAGCGCCTCGAGCCAGGTGCCCTCGTAGCGCGCGAGCGCGGCATCGGCGTCGGCCTCGGCCTGGCGGATGCGGGCGCGCGCCACCGCGATGTTCGGGAAGCTCCAGCTGATCAGCGGGCCGATGCTGAAGCGGAAGGAATCGCTCGTTCCGATATTGCCGAGCGAAGTTGCCGTCGAGCCGATGGAGCCGCCGAGCGTGATGCTCGGATAGAGCTCGGCGGTGGCGACGCCGACCCGCGCCGTCGCCGCGTGCAGCCGGCGATCGGCCTGGCGGATGTCGGGCCGACGGGCGAGCAGGCTGGCGCCGTCGCCGACCGGGATGGCCTGGGCCAGTGTCGGTGGCGTCTCGCACCGCGCGGCCTCGGGCGGGAATTCGGTCGGCGGGCGGCCGGTCAGCACGGCGAGGCGGTAGAGCGCGGTCGCGCGCGCCGCCTCCAGCGTCGGGATCGTGGCGCGGGTCTGGTCGCGCAGCGCGCCTGCCTGGTTGAGCTCGAGCGCGGTCGCGCGGCCGGCCTCGAGCAGCCGCCGGGTAAGGTCATAGGTCTCGTCCTGGATGCGAACGCTCTCGCGCGCGACCGCGAGCTGGCGACCGGCGCTGCACGCGTCCGCATAGGCGCGCGCGGTTTCCGCCGCGACGGTGACGCGCGTCAGGTCGAAGGCGGCCTGGACCGCCTCGGCGTCGGCGCGGCTCGCCTCGATCGCGCGGTGGACGCGGCCGAACAGGTCGAGCTGATAGGAGACGTCGAAGCCGACGTCATAGGTGTCGCCCTCGGTATCGACGCCGGGAAGGCCGATCGCGTCCGCCGACTGGCGCGAATGGTTCGCGCTGCCGGAGATCGTGGTCGTCGGCAGGCGCCCGGCACGCGCTTCGCTCAGCACCGCGCGCGCCCGCCGCAGGTTCGCCTCGGCGACGCGCAGGTCGGTATTGGCGGAAAGCGCCTGGCGGACGAGGCCGTCAAGCGTCGCGTCGTCGAACAGCCGCCACCATTGGCCCGGCGGCTCGTCGCCGGTGAAGGCGGGGGAGGCGGCGCCGGCGAAGGGCGCCTGCGCCGGCGCATTCGGCGCAGGCGAGACATAGTTCGGGCCGGCGACGCAGCCGGCGAGCGCCAGCGCGGACGCGGCGGCGAGCAGCGCGCGCCTCATGCCGTGCCTCCTTCCGCCGGGGCCGGGCCGGCGCCACCGCCACCGCCACCGCCACCATTGCCGTTCCCGCCGCCATTCGTGCCGAGCGCGGTCGGATAATGGAGGTCGCGCCTGGGCTTCTTCGGCAGCATGCGGGCAAGCCCGCGGGTGACGATGTAGAAGACCGGCGTGAAGACGAGGCCGAAGAAGGTCACGCCGAGCATTCCGAACGCCACCGCCGTGCCGATCGCCTGGCGCATCTCCGCGCCCGGGCCGACCGCGATGGCGAGCGGGATCACGCCGAAGATGAAGGCGAAGCTGGTCATCAGGATCGGGCGCAGCCGGGTATCGGCGGCGTAGATCGCGGCATCGAACTTGTTCATGCCGAGCTCCTCCTCGCCCTGACGCGCGAATTCGACGATCAGGATGGCGTTCTTGGCGGCGAGCGCGATCAGCACGACGAGCCCGATCTGCGTCAGGATGTTGTTGTCCAGCCCGCGTATGTTCACGCCGACCATCGCCGCGAGCAGGCACATCGGCACGATCAGGATGACCGCGAGCGGCAATGTGAGCGATTCATACTGCGCGGCGAGCACCAGGAAGACGAACACCACCGCGAGCGTGAAGATGAGCGCCGCCGTGTTGCCCGCCGCCTGCTCCTGGTAGGCGAGGCCGGTCCATTCGAAGCCGAATCCGGGCGGCAGCGTGCGCGCCGCGATCTGCTCCATTTCGCGGATCGCCTCGCCGGACGACACGCCCGGGGCGGCCTGGCCCTGCAGCTCCGCGGCCGGGAACAGATTGTAGCGCGCGACGCGCACCGGCCCGCTGCCGTGGCGGAAGGTCGCGACCGACGACAGCGGCACCATCTCGCCGCTCGCCGAGCGCACCTGCAGGCGGCCGATGTCGGCGAGATCGCTGCGCGAGGAAGGCTGGGCCTGCGCGACGACACGGAAGGTTCGACCGAACAGGTTGAAATCGTTGACGTAGGTCGAGCCCAGATAGGTGCCGAGCGCGTCGAACACCTGGCTCGGCTGGACGCCGAGAAGCTGCGCGCGATCGCGATCGACATCGGCCTCGATCCGCGGGCTGCCGGTGTTGAAGAGCGAGAAGACCTGGGTGACCTTGTCCGACTGCGCGGCGGCGCCCATCATCGCGAAGGTCGCGCCCTGCAGCGCCTGCAGCCCGGCGTTCGAGCGGTCCTGGATCTCCATCGTGAAGCCGTTGCCGTTGCCGAGCCCCTGGACCGGCGGCGGCGACAGGAAGAAGACCTGCGCGCCCTGCTCGGCCTGGGCGATGGCGCCGGTGAGCTGGCCGGCGAGCGCGGTCGCGCCGAACTCGTCGCCGCGCCGCTCCTCGAAATCGCGCAGCTTCAGGAACAGGACCGCGCTGTTCGAGGCCTGGCTGAAGCTGGTCCCGTCGAGGCCGGCGAAGGCGCCCGATTCGATCACCATCGGATTGCTGGTCGCAACCTGGAGCACGTGGCGCATCGTCCGGTCGGTCCGCTCCAGCGACGCCCCCGGCGGAAGCTGGATGACGCCGATCAGGAAGCCCTGGTCCTGGTCCGGGATGAAGCCGGTCGGCGTCGCCACGATCCGCCAGCCGGTCAGTCCGAGCAGGCCGGCATAGATGATGAGCATGATCGTCGAGCGGCGGATGACCCGGCCGGTAAAGGCGCCGTAGCGGGCCGAGAGCCACTCGAAGCCCTGGTTGAACTTCGCCGCGCCCAGCCGCAGCGGGCGCATGAAGCGGTTGCCCCCGTCATGCGGCGCGCCCTCCTCGTGCGGCTTCAGCAGCAGCGCCGCGAGCGCCGGCGACAATGTGATCGAGACGATGAGCGAGATCACCGCCGCCGCCGCGATCGTCACCGCGAACTGGCGGTAGAAGATGCCGGGAATGCCCGAGACAAAGGCGGTCGGCACGAACACCGAGACGAGCACGAGGCCGATCGCGATCAGCGCCCCGGTCACCTCCCGCATCGTCAGGTGGGCGGCATCGCGCGGTGCCATGCCGGCGCGGATGTGCCGCTCGATCGCCTCGACGACGACGATCGCGTCGTCCACCACGATGCCGACGGCAAGCACCAGCGCGAACAGCGACAGCGAGTTGATCGAGAAGCCGAGCGCCAGTTGCACGGCGAAGGTGCCGATCAGGCTCACCGGGATCGCGACGATCGGGATGATCGCCGCCCGCCAGGTCTGCAGGAAGGCGACCACGACGATGATCACCAGCACGATCGCCTCGATCAGGGTTTGCTGCACCGCCTCGACCGACGCCTGGACATATTCGGTCGGGTTGTAGGGGATCGAATATTGCAGCCCGGGCGGGAAATCGCGCGAGGCGGCCTCCAGCTCGTCGAGCACGAGCTGCGCGGCATCGAGCGCGTTCGATCCCGGTTGCTGGATGACCGCGAGCGCGACGCCGCGGCGACCGTCGAAATAGCTGCGAATGCCGTAATCCTGGCTGCCCAGCTCGACCCGCCCGATGTCGCGCACGCGGGTTATCGCGCCGGTTTCCGGGTCGGTCTTGATGACGATGTCGGCGAACTGCGCCGGATCGCTGAGCCGCCCTTCGACCTGCACCGGCAGCTCGAAGGCGGGCCCGCCGTGGCTGAACGGAGGCTGGCCGACCGCGCCGCCCGCGACCTGCACGTTCTGGCCACGCAGCGCCGCGACGATCTCGCCGGAGGTGAGGTCGCGCGCGGCGGCGCGATCGGGATCGATCCACACGCGCATCGAATAGTTGCCGCCGCCGAAGACCATGACGTTGCCGACGCCCTCGATCCGCAGCAGCCGGTCGCGCAACTGGGAGTTGGCGTAGTTGCCGATATAGTCGATGTCGAGGTTCGGATCGGTCGAGGTCAGCGCCGCGATCATCAGGAAGCCCTGCGATTCCTTGGCGACGACGACGCCGATCTGCCGCACCTGTTCGGGCAGGCGCGGTTCGGCCAGCGCGACGCGGTTCTGGACGAGGACCTGGGCGGCGTCGAGATCCGTTCCGGGCTTGAACGAGACGGTGATCTGCACCGTGCCAGCCGAGGTCGAGGACGAGCTCATGTAGAGCATGTTCTCGACGCCGTTGATTTCCTGTTCGAGCGGCGTGGCGACGGTCTCGGCGAGCGTCTCGGCCGACGCGCCGGGGAAGGTCGCCTGCACCGTAATCGTCGGCGGCGCGATTTCCGGATACTGGGCGAGCGGCAGCTGCGGATAGGCGAACGCGCCGATCAGGGTGATGAACACCGCGATCACCGCGGCGAAGATCGGCCGCTCGATGAAGAAGCTGGACAGACGCACGCGCGCGCTCCCCCGACTACTGGCCGTCCGCCGCGACCGGAGTCGCGACCGAGGCGGGGGCGCCCTCGGCGGCCGGCGCCGGCGCCTGCTGCCGCGAGGGCGGACGGATGCGGCCCGCGCGCGGCGTCACCGGCTGGCCCGGCTGGGCGCGCTGGATGCCGTCGATGATGACGCGTTCGTTGGCGCGCAGACCGGAGCGGATCACGCGAAGATCGCCGACCAGCGGGCCGAGCGCGACGGGTCGCCCGACCACCTTGTTGTCGGCGCCCACGACGTAGACGAGCCGTCGCGCCGCATCGGTGACGATCGCCGTGTCTGGGACGAGGATGGCGCGATAGGGCGGCGAACCCGCAAGCTGGAGATGGCCGAACATGCCGGGCTTCAGGAAGCCGTCGGGATTGGGCACGACGGCGCGGGCGCGGATCGTGCCGGCGCCGGCGTCGATCGCGTTGTCGACGAAATCGAGCCGACCGCGATGGACATATTGCGTCTCGTCCTGAAGCCGGATGCGCACGTCGCTGCCGATGCCGGCGGCGCGCTCGCGCTGGTAACGCAGCAGCAGGGCCTCCGAGCCGTCGAAGGTGAAATGGAGCGGGTTGGTCGAGACGATCGTGGTCAGGACGCTCTGGTCGGCGCTCACCGCGTTGCCGGGATCGACCCGGCGCTGCGAGATTCGCCCCGAGATCGGCGCGGTGACGCGGGTGAAGCCGAGCGTGAGCGCCTGCGCGCGCACATTGGCGCGGGCGGCGGCGACGTCGGCCTCGGCCGAGCGGACGGCGGCGAGCCGCTGCTCGACCTCCTCCGTGCTCGCCGCGCGCGCCTCGGCGAGGGTGCGCGAGCGGGCAAGCTCGGTGCGCGCGTTGGCGAGCGTCGCCTCGGCGCGGGCGAGCTGAGCGCGCGCCTGGTCGAGCTGCGCCTGGGCCGGGCGCGGATCGATGGTGAAGAGCAGCTGGCCCTTGCGGACGTAATCACCGTCGCGGAAGTGGACGCCCTGAAGATAGCCGGAGACGCGCGGCTTCACCTCGACATGCTCGATTGCCTCGAAGCGACCGACATAATCGTCCCAGTCGCGCACCTCCATCTGGAGCGGCGTGGAGACGGTCACCGCCGGCGGCGGCGGTGCCTCGGGCGCGCTGCTCCCGCAGGCCGCCAGCAGCACCGCAAGCATCAGGATGGCGAGGGGGGGCAGCTTTGTCCGCATGCTTCTTGGCTTTCGTCGGGCAATCGGGGAACGGCGCGACACGTCGGGGGCCATGCCATGCCGAGGCGGCGCATTTAGCGCCTGTTCATCGCGTGTCAACAGTTGTTGACTAGGCTGCCGGTCAACAGGCGTTGATTCCGGCGCCGCAGCCGTTAGGATTCCTGCCTGCGTGACCCTTGGCGAAATCATCGAGCGCAAGCGCAAGACGGCCGGCGAAACCCGTGCCGAACTGCTTCGCGCCGCCCGCCGCCGCTTCCTCGCCGAAAGCTACGAAAATGTCGGCTTGCGCGATATCGCCCGCGACGTCGGCGTCGATGTCGCGCTCGTCAGCCGCTATTTCGGCAGCAAGGAGGAGCTGTTCCGCCAGGTCCTGCGCAAGGAGCAGAAGCTGAATGCCGACGTGCCGGCGGCGGCGCTCAGCGAATATCTCGTCTCGCTGATGACTGAGGCGGATCGGTCGAGCGACGGCGAGCATATCGAAACGATGCTGATAAGCCTGCGCTCGGCTTCCTCGCCGGTCGCCTCGCGGCTGGTGCGCGAGGCGATCCAGGACGACGTGCTGGAGCCGCTGGCGGCGATCCTCGATGGCGACGATGCGGAAATACGCGCCGGTCTCGTCCTCGCCATCCTGATGGGAACCACGGTGCTGCGCACGGTGATGGCGGTCGAGCCGTTGTGCGAGGGCTGCCCCGAGGCGATGCGGGCGCGGCTGGTGCGGCTGTTCGAGGCGGCGCTGCGATAGGGCGATCCAGGCCGGCGGGCGGGCGTCCCATGGCCGTTCCGCGATGCGCGACGATTCCTTGCGCGCGCCCGAACGAACGCAAGGGAGGCAGGGTCATCACGGCCATCTGACGCGGGGAGGGATGGAGGCCCGAGCCGGAATCGAACCGGCGTGCAAGGATTTGCAGTCCTCTGCGTAACCACTCCGCCATCGGGCCGCGGACCGCCGCTGGCCGTCCGTGAGGCCGGGGAGATGATCGGCTTTGCGGCGGCTGTCAACCGGGCGCTTGCCCGATCGCGGCCACCGCAGCATCGTGGCGACGTGACGACAAGGGGGCTTATCACGTTCGCCGCGCGCCGGGTGCTGGATTTCGCGCTGCCCCCGCGCTGCCCGGGCTGCGGCGCGATCGTCGAGGCGCCGCACCGCTTCTGCCTCGATTGCTGGAGCAGGCTCGATTTTCTCGGTGAGCCCTGCTGCGCCTGCTGCGCGATGCCGTTCGAGCATGGCGGCGGCGAGCTGCGCTGCGGCGCCTGCCTCGCGACGCCGCCGCGCTTCGACTGGGCGCGCGCCGCGGTGGCCTATGGCGAGATCGCGCGCAAGGTGGCGCTGAAGCTCAAATATGGCGGCCGGCCCGGTGTCGCGGAGACAATGGCGCGTTTCATGGCGCGGCATCTGGACGGGGTGCCGGCCGGCGCGCTGGTCGTGCCGGTGCCGCTCCATCGCTGGCGCATCTGGAAGCGCGGCTACAACCAGGCCGCGCTGATCGCGACCGCGCTCGCCCGCCGCGCCGGGCACGAGACGCGGCTGGACCTGATCGCCCGGGTGAAGGCGACGCCGCCTCTGAAGGCGATGAATCCGGCGCAGCGGCGCGACGCGCTGCGCGGCGCCTTTCGCGTGCCGCGACGCCTGCGGGAAGTCGCGAGCGGCCGGGCGATCGTGCTGATCGACGATGTCTACACGACCGGCGCCACGGCCAATGGCTGCGCCCGGGCGCTCAAGCGCGCCGGGGCGAGCGAGGTCGGGCTGCTCTGCTGGGCGCGCGTCGTGCGCGGCGGCGATCATTGACAAGGACGGCGGCGCGCCTCACCTGATGCGCCATGGCCAAAGTCGAAATCTTCACCAAGGCGTATTGCAGCTATTGCGGGCGCGCGAAAAAGCTGCTCGCCGAAAAGGGCGTCGATTTCGACGAATATGACATCACGCTCGGCGGACCGAAGCGCACCGAGATGCTGCGCCGGGCCGAGGGGCGCACCACCGTGCCGCAGATCTTCATCGACGGGCGTCATATCGGCGGGTCCGACGATCTCCACCAGCTCGAGCGCGACGGCAAGCTCGATCCGCTGCTGCGGGGCGAATGAGAATCGCGCTTTGCCAGATGTGCAGCGGGATCGAGGCGGCGGCCAACGCGGCCACGCTCGTCGCGCGCATCGGGGAAGCGGCCGCCGGCGGGGCGACGATGCTGTTCACGCCGGAAATGAGCGGCCTGCTCGACCGTGAGCGGGCGCGCGCGATCCGCAACCTCTATCACGAGCGCGAGGATCCGGTGCTCGCCGCGGTGCGCGAGGCGGCGGCGAAGGCGGGCCTGTGGGTCCAGCTCGGTTCGCTCGCGCTGCTCGCGGAGGCCGGCGAGAAGCTGGTCAATCGCGGCTTCGTGATCGACGATACGGGCGAAATCCGCGCGCGCTACGACAAGATCCACCTGTTCGACGTCGACCTGCCGAACGGGGAGAGCTGGCGGGAATCGGCGAATTATGCGCGCGGGCGGCGTGCGGTGGTGGTGGACACGCCCGTCGGCGCGCTCGGCATGTCGATCTGCTACGACCTGCGCTTTCCGGCGCTCTACGCGGCGCTCACCAACGAGGGCGCCACGGTCCTTTCGATCCCCGCCGCCTTCACCGTGCCGACCGGCGAGGCGCACTGGCACGTGCTGATGCGTGCACGGGCGATCGAGGCGGGCGCCTTCGTCATCGCCGCCGCCCAGGTCGGCCGCCATGAGGATGGTCGCGCGACCTATGGCCACAGCCTCGTCGTCAACCCCTGGGGCAAGGTGCTGCTCGACATGGGCGGCGACGAGCTTGGCCTCGGCTTCGCCGAGATCGACGCGGCGGCGGTGGCGGAGGTTCGCCAGCGCCTGCCCGCGATCTGGCATCGCCGGCCGATCCCGGCGCCGGAGCATGTGCGATGATCGTCTTCGATCTCAAATGCACGCCGCGCGGCCATGTCTTCGAGGGCTGGTTCGCCTCGGGCGCCGATTATGAATCGCAGCAGGCGCGCGGGCTGGTCTCCTGCCCGATCTGCGGCGCGGACGAGGTCGCCAAGGCGCCGATGGCTCCCGCCGTCGCGGCCAAGGGCAACGCGGCGCCCGATCCGGTTACGATGAAGAAGGTGCTGGCCGAGATGGCGCGGCTCCAGCGCAGGCTGCTCGAGCGGAGCGAGCATGTCGGCGATCGCTTTGTCGACGAGGCGCGCGCCATCCATCTCGGCGAGGCGGAGGCGCGCGCGATCCACGGCCGCGCCAGTCCGGCCGACGCGAAGGCGCTGGTCGAGGAAGGGATTCCGGTCGCGCCCCTGCCGTTCCCGGTGCTCGAGCCGGGCGAGGAGAATTGACCGCGCCCGCCGAGTGCGTCAAACGGCGCCCGCTGGAATGGCCCCGTAGCTCAGCAGGATAGAGCGACTGATTCCTAATCAGTAGGCCACAGGTTCGAATCCTGTCGGGGTCACCAGCGGTTCGATTCCCGGCGCCTTCCCGCGCCGGCCCGCTGGCTCGTGCCCGGCGCGGGCGGCCCCGGGCGGGGCGCCCCTTTCTCCTCCTGCCGTGCCTCTCCCAGGGGGAGAGCTTTTCCTGCATGGGGCGATCCGACCTAGCGGTCCGTTCGGCGGCGGCGCGAGCGGCGGTTTCCCTTCGCGCGCCGCGCGTGTATCGACGCCTCGCAAGGAGGCCCGGATGTCAGGCAATTCGCATACCCCTTCGGACGGTGACCTGGTCGACGATCCCGACGATGTGCCGGTGCCGGAGGAGGTGCGTGAGGCGGTCCGCACGCTGATCCGATGGGCGGGCGACGATCCCGCGCGCGAGGGGCTGCTCGACACGCCGGGGCGGGTGGCGCGCGCCTGGCTCGAATATGCGAAGGGCTATCGCGAGGATCCCGCCCACCATCTCAGCCGCACCTTCGAGGAAGTGGGCGGCTATGACGAGATCGTGCTGCTCAAGGACATCCCGTTTCAGTCGCATTGCGAGCATCACCTCGCGCCGATCATCGGCAAGGCGGCGATCGCCTACCTGCCGCGCGACAAGGTGGTCGGTATCTCGAAGCTCGCCCGCGTGCTGCACGGCTATGCGCGGCGGCTGCAGGTGCAGGAGCGGCTGACCGCGCAGGTCGCCGACTGCATCTGGGAGAATCTCCATCCGCTCGGCGTCGCGGTCGTGATCGAGGCGACCCATGCCTGCATGACCGCGCGCGGCGTGCGCACGCCCGGCGTGATGATGACGACCAGCCGGATGATGGGTGTGTTCCGCGATGACGAGCGAAGCCGACGCGAGGTGCTCGCGCTGATGGGCTATTGACGCGCCGGCCTCGGCGCGCGGCCCGGCGAGGCGAACAGGGGGGAGGAAGCGAATGAGCGGAGGACGGACACCGCTGCGCCGGGTGGTCATGGCCAGCCTGATCGGCACCACGATCGAATGGTACGATTTCTTCCTCTACGGCGCCGCCGCCGCGCTCGTCTTCAACCATCTCTTCTTTCCGACCCACGATCCCGCGATCGGAACCCTGCTCGCCTTCGCGACCTATGCGCTCGGCTTCGTCGCGCGTCCGGTCGGCGGCATCGTCTTCGGCCATTATGGCGACCGTATCGGGCGCAAGCAGCTCCTGATGCTGAGCCTCATCCTGATGGGTGTGTCGACGGTCCTGATCGGGTTGCTGCCGACCTATGACCAGATCGGCATCTGGGCGCCGATCCTGCTCATCCTGCTCAGGCTCGTGCAGGGCTTTGCGGTCGGTGGGGAATGGGGCGGCGCGGTGCTGATGGCGGCCGAATATGGCGACGCGGCGCGGCGTGGCTTCTGGGCAAGCTGGCCGCAGGTCGGCGTGCCGGGCGGCAATCTGCTCGCCGCGGGAATGCTCGCGGTGATGGCGGCGGTGCAGAGCGACGCGGACTTCTCGGCCTGGGGCTGGCGGCTGCCGTTTCTCCTGTCCGCGGCGCTGGTCGCCGTCGGATGGTATATCCGCAGCCGGATCGCCGAGAGCGCCGTGTTCGAGGACGCGATGGCCGCGGAGGGACCGCCGAAGCTGCCGGCAATCGACGTGGTGCGCGAGCGGCCGAAGGCGATCCTGCTCGGCGCGGGGCTGAGGCTGGGCGAAAATATCAGCTATTATGTGCTCACCGTCGTCAGCCTCGCCTTCCTCGTCGACTTCTATCACGCGAGCAAGTCGCTCGCGCTCAACGCGCTCCTGATCGGGGCGGCGATCCAGCTGTTCGCGGTGCCGCTGTTCGCGGCGCTTTCCGACCGGATCGGGCGACGGCCCGTCTATGCCCTGGGCGGCTTCGGCATGGCGGCATGGAGCTTCGCCTTCTTCCCGCTGCTCGCCACCGGCCGGCCGGACGAGATCACGCTCGCGCTGGTCGTCGGGCTCGTCTTCCACGCGGCGATGTACGGGCCGCAGGCGGCGATGATCGCCGAGCTCTTCCCGACCCGCATCCGCTATTCGGGCGCGTCGATCGCTTACCAGCTCACCGCGATCGTCGCGGGTTCGCTGGCGCCGATCATTTCGGTCTGGCTCTATCGCCATTTCGGCTCGGCGATGCCGGCGGCGATCTACGTCGCGGTCGCCTGCGCGATCAGCGGCCTCACCGCCCTCCTCGCGCGCGAGACGAAGGGGGTGAGGCTGGAGGACATACGCTAGCTCGAGGGCATCACCAGGAACTGCTCGAAGCGGCCGTCCTCGCCGGGCTCGGCATAGGTGACGATGACGAGCTGGCGGCCTTCGTAGGTGACGCGGTAATTGCGGTTGACGAAGCCGCCGCGCAGGTGCGCGGGGCCGGTCGCGACGAAGCTCCGCGGCTCGCCGAGCGGGGCGAGGCTGTCACGATAGTCGCGCTGCACCTCATCGGTGAAATAATGATTGGCGTCGGCGGTGAGCAACGCGCGGTCGAGCGCACCGGCGCGAAGCTGGTCGTACACCCGCCGCGCCGCCGCCAGCGCCGCTGCGTCGCCGGCCCCGGCCCGGGGATGGAGAATATCGACGATGCCGCGCGCGATCCGGTCATGCGCGTCGCCGAACCAGGCGTTGACCAGCACCACGACGGCTTCGCGATCCTCGGGAAAGACGATGTTGGTCGACAGGAAGCCGACCGCCTCGCCGCCGTGGAGCACGGCATGGTGGCCGCCCATGTCGGCGAGCTGGACGCCGAGCCCGTAATTGACCGCCATGCCGCTGCTCAGGATCGTCGCCGTCTCCTGCTCCTCCCAGTCGCGCGCGGGGAGGAGGGCGCGGTTGATCCGGGCGATATTCCACCGGGCGAGGTCGGATGCGGTCATCGCCAGTTCGCCGGCGGCATAGAGCCAGCCGCGCGCGGGCGGCCTTTCGACGCGCACCGGCCCGAGCGCGGCGCGGCGGTAGCCGGCGGGAAAGCCGGGACCGTGGGCGTCGTCCTGGTCGACCGGGTCCATGCCGAGCGGCCGGAAGATGCGCTCGCGCAGGAAATCCATCAGCGGCCTGCCGGAGACGCGCTCGACGATGAGGCCGGCAACGACATAGCCGGTGTTCGAATATTGCCACTGCGTGCCCGGCTCGAAATCCAGCGGCTTGCGCGCCCAGCCTTCCAGAATCTGCTCCGGCGTCACCGGCTGCGACATCGCCGCCGGGCTGAAATCCTGCGGCCAGTAATCCTGGAGGCCTGATGTGTGGTTGAGGAGCTGGCGGATGGTGATGCGATCGGCGCCGCTGATGTCGGGAAGGTAGCGCGCGACCGGATCATCGAGTGAGAGCCTGCCGTCGTCGCGCAGCAGCAGGATCGCCGCGGCGGTGAACTGCTTTGAGATGGAGGCGATCTGGTAGCGCGCGTCGGGCGTCGCGACCGCCATCGTCGGCGACTGGCGTCCCCAGGCGCGCGCGAGCACGATCCGTCCGTCGCGCACGACCGCGACCGAGGCGGACGGAACGCCGGTCTCGCCCAGCGCCGCCTGGACGAGCCGGTCGATGCGGGCGAGTTCGTCGGGCGTGAAGTCTCGCGCCTGGGCGGGCAGGGCAAGGATGGCGAGGAACAGGACGAAAAGCGCGCGCAGCATGGTCATCTCGATGGCCCCCTTTTCGGATTCGGCGTTACGCGCAGTTAGGCGCGTCGGGCGCACAAGGAAAAGGGCCGCCCGCATCGCGACGCGGACGGCCCCTCATGTATATGCGCTGGCGCGACGGCCGCGATCAGGCGTCGTCGGTGGCGGGCGCCTCGCCCTCGCCGGCCGCGGCCTGGACCCCGGCGGCGGACTGGCCGGCGCCCGGCGCCGCTTCCGCCGGCGCCGCTTCCGCCTCGGGCTCGGCGATGGTTTCGCCCGGCTCGAGGCCGACGGGCCGCTCCTCGGTGAAGCCGGCGACGTCCTTTTCGAACATCTGCGCCATCACGTCGATGCCCTGCGCCTGCATCTCCGCCTCCTCGGGCGAGCGGGCGACGTTGACCTGCACCGTCACCGACACTTCCGGGTGGAGCGCGACCTTCACGTCGGTGAGCCCGATCGACTTGATCGGCCGGTCGAGCACGACCTGGCTCTTGGCGAGCTTGTGGCCCTCGGCCTCCAGAGCCTCGACCAAGTCGCGCGCCGAAACCGATCCATAGAGCTGGCCGGTATTCGAGGCCTGGCGGATGAGCTGGATCTTCAGCCCGTCGATCGCCTTGGCCTCCCGTTCGGCCGCGGCACGGCGCTCGGCGTTCTGCGCCTCGATCTTCTCGCGATTGGCATCGAAGATACGGCGGTTCGCCTCGTTGGCGCGCAGCGCCTTGCCGCGCGGCAGCAGATAGTTGCGCGCATAGCCGTTCTTCACGGTCACCACGTCGCCGATGGTGCCCAGCTTCTCGATACGCTCGAGCAGGATGACCTCCATCTCGCCCTCCTTACTTCACGATGTAGGGGAGCAGCCCGAGATGGCGGGCGCGCTTGATCGCGCGCGCGAGCTCGCGCTGCTTCTTGGCGGACACCGCGGTGATACGGCTCGGGACGATCTTGCCCCGCTCGGACACGAAGCCCTGGAGCAGGCGCACGTCCTTGTAGTCGATCCGGGGCGCGTCCTTGCCGGAAAAGGGGCAGGACTTGCGGCGGCGGAAAAAGGGTCTGGCCATCGTCTTGCTCCTTACTCGTCGCCGCGGCCGCGGCGCGGTCCGCGATCGCCCCGGTCATCGTCGCGCTCGCCACGGCGCTTGTCGCGTTCGCCGCGCCGCATCATCGCCGACGGGCCGGGCTCGTGCGCGTCGACCTTGATGGTCAGGTAGCGAATCACGTCCTCGTTGATCTGGGTCTGGCGCTCCAGTTCCGCGACGACCGGCGCCGGCGCCTCGAAATCGAGCGCAACATAATGCGCCTTGCGGTTCTTGGCGATGCGATAGGCGAGGTTGCGAAGACCCCAGGTCTCCGTCTTGACGACCTTGCCGCCATTGTCCTCGATGATCTTGGTGGCGGCTTCCGCCAGCGCGTCGACCTGGGCCTGGGCCAGATCCTGACGCGCGAGAAACACATGCTCGTAGAGCGGCATGAGCGCGCTTTTCCTTCTTTTGGCCGATCGCTGACGCCGCCCGATGCGGACGCCCCTCCGGCTGTCGTCACGTCAATTGCCTGTCGCGAATGGCCGGCCGGCGGCGGCGCCGCCTCGCCATCGCTTCAAGCGCAAGCCGGGGTCGCCAGGGCACGGCCCTCGCCCCGGGCCGCGGCCATGTGGCCGAAAGCGGGTGAGAAATCAAGTGCGGGATCGTGCCGGCCGGGCCGGCTTGCGCAAGACCGGTCGCGCCCCTACCAGCCCGCTCGAGGAGGAGGACATCACATGCGCGCATTCATTTTCCCGGGGCAGGGGAGCCAGTCGGTCGGCATGGGCACGGACCTGGCCGAGGCGAGCGCCGCAGCCCGCGACGTCTTCGCGGAGGTGGACGATGCGCTGGGGCAGCATCTCTTCCGGCTGATGCGCGATGGCCCGATCGAGACGCTGACGCTCACCGAGAACGCCCAGCCGGCGATCATGGCGAACGCGATCGCGACCTTGCGCGCGGCCGGGATCGAGCTTTCGGCCGCGGCGAGCTTCGTCGCCGGTCACAGCCTCGGCGAATATAGCGCGCTCTGCGCCGCGGGGGCGATCGACCTTGCCACCACGGCGCGGCTCCTGAAGCTGCGCGGGCGGGCGATGCAGGCGGCGGTGCCGGTGGGCAAGGGGGCGATGGCGGCGCTGCTTGGCGCCGACCTCGCCACCGCGCAGGCGATCGCCGATGCGGCGGCCGAGGGCGAGGTCTGCGCGGTCGCCAACGACAATGATCCCTCGCAGGTGGTGATCTCCGGCGCGAAGGCGGCGGTCGAGCGCGCGCTCGGCATCGCCAGGGAGAAGGGCGCGCGGCGCGCGATCCTGCTCCCGGTCTCGGCGCCGTTCCACAGCCCGCTGATGAAGCCGGCGGCCGAGAAAATGGCCGAGGCGCTGGCCGGGGTGGAGATCGCCGCGCCGGCGGTGCCGCTCTACGCCAACGTCACCGCCTCGCCGGTGAACGCGCCGGCGGAGATCCGCGACCTGCTCATCGCCCAGGTGACCGACATGGTGCGCTGGCGCGAGAGCGTCGCGAACATGGCGGCGGCGGGCGTCACCCACTTCGTCGAACTCGGCGCGAAGGTCCTCACCCCCATGGTGAGGCGCATCGCCCCCGACGCGACCGCGACGAGCGTCGTGACGATCGAGGATGTCGAGGCGTTGGCGAAAATGCTCTAGGATGAAGTGGAGTCGGTTGTCGAAGCCGGGGCGGTCGACCGGATGAACAGGGTTCACGCCAGCGCGCAGGCGGCCTGTTCGCGCCTGGCGGGAGCAGCCCCCCGGGCTGCCCCCGAGTTCCGACGGCGAGATATTGCAAGGAAGGCCCGCGGCGCCTCGCCAACATTCATGCTTCCCTCGCGCCAAGGCGTCCTTTCCGAATCGTTGCCCCCTTTCCCTTTCCTTCCAGATCCGGAGTGAACCGCATGTTCGATCTTTCAGGAATGACCGCCCTCGTCACCGGCGCATCGGGGGGAATCGGATCGGCGATCGCGCGGGCGCTGGCGGGGCAGGGGGCGCGGCTGGCGCTGTCGGGCTCCAATGCGGAGAAGCTCGAGGCGTTTCGCGCCGGGCTCGGGGGCGATCACGTCGCCCTCGCCTGCGATCTCGCCGAGGCGGCGGCGGTGGATGCGCTGGTCCCGCGTGCGGTCGAGGCGCTCGGCCAGCTCGACATCCTCGTCAACAATGCCGGCGTCACCCGCGACAATCTCGCGATGCGGATGAAGGACGAGGAGTGGGACCAGGTGATCCGCATCAACCTCGAGGCCGCCTTCCGCCTCGCCCGCGCGGCGCTGAAGCCGATGATGCGGGCGCGCTTCGGCCGCATCATCTCGATCACCTCGATCGTCGGCGTCACCGGCAATCCGGGCCAGGCCAATTATGCCGCCTCCAAGGCGGGCCTCATCGGCATGTCCAAGGCGCTCGCCCAGGAAGTCGCCTCGCGCGGGATCACGGTGAACGCGATCGCGCCGGGCTTCATCCGCTCGGCGATGACCGACGCGCTGCCGGAACCGCAGCGGCAGGCGCTGCTCGGCAGGATTCCGGTCGGTGCGCTCGGCGAGGGCAGCGACATCGGCGCGGCGGCGGTGTATCTTGCGAGCCGCGAGGCCGGCTATGTCACCGGCCAGACGCTGCACGTCAACGGCGGCATGGCGATGATCTGAAGCGAAGATCCGAAGTGAAGATCTGAAGCGATGATCTGAACTTCGCCCGCAAACGGGGGGCTGGATGATATCGACCTGGATCGCACTCGCGCTCGCCGCGGCCCAGCCGGGCGCGGAGAGCGCGGAAGAACTCGCCTGCATCATCGAACGGATCACGCCCGCCGAGGCAAGCGAGATCGCCGACAACATGATCGCCGGCGACTCGGCCGATACGAATGACGGCGGCTTGCTCCGCTATCTGGAGAGCTGCGCGGATCGCTACGCCTGGGACGACGCCCGGATGGAGCGGATCACGACCCTGACCCTGGGCGTGGTCGGGCAGCGCGAGTTCGGCCGCCGGCTGATCGCGAACGGCGTCGATGTCGCCGCGATTGACGGCTGGTTCGACGCGCAGAGCGAGGAGTTTCGCACGCGGGCCTTCTTCGATCTGGATGAATCCGCGCAGGAGGATGCGGTGGCCTCGCTTTTCGCCGGGCCGGTGTCGCAGGCGCAGGGCGAGGCCCATAGCGCGCTCATCGCCGGCTATATCGCGTCGCGGGTGATCGCGCTGCGTGCCGCGGTGGACCTGCCGCTCGATTGACGCCTTGCCGCGCGGGCGCACTTGCGCAAGACCGGCCCTAGCGGCTAGGGCGAAGCCGACGAGACACAAGATACCTATCAGGGAAAGGTAAGCTATGAGCGAGACCGCCGACCGCGTGAAGAAGATCGTCGTCGAGCATCTGGGCGTCGAGGCCGACAAGGTCACCGAGGAAGCGAGCTTCATCGACGATCTTGGCGCGGACAGCCTCGACATCGTCGAGCTGGTCATGGCGTTCGAGGAAGAGTTCGGCGTCGAGATCCCGGACGACGCGGCCGAGAAGATCACGACCGTCAAGGACGCCATCGATTATATCGATCAGCACAAGTCCTGATCGGCTGGCTCTCGGTTACTTGCGGCGGGAGCGAGCCGCTCCATATGACCACGGCTCCCCGCCGCCACGCGGGGAGCCGTTTCTCTATTTCGGGAGTTTGGAATGCGCCGTGTCGTGGTGACGGGTCTGGGGCTGGTGACGCCTCTGGGCGGCGACGTCGAGACGAGCTGGACGAACCTGCTCGCGGCGAGGAGCGGCGCCGGGCGGATCACGCGATTCGATCCGGCCGATTTCGCCTGCAGGATCGCCTGCGAGGTGAAGCCGAAGGATCATGAATTCGGCTTCGATCCGGACAGGCGTGTCGATTTCAAGGTGCAGCGGCAGGTCGATCCGTTCATCGTCTATGGGATCGACGCTGCCGGCCAGGCGATCGAGGATGCCGGCCTCACCGACATGAGCGAGGCGGAGCGGCTGCGCGCCGGCGTCTCGATCGGCTCGGGCATCGGCGGCCTGCCGGGGATCGAGAGCGAGAGCCTGGTGCTCGAGCACAAGGGGCCGCGGCGCGTGTCGCCGCATTTCGTCCACGGCCGGCTGATCAATCTCATCTCCGGCCAGGTATCGATCAAATATGGCCTGATGGGCCCCAACCATGCGGTCGTCACCGCCTGCTCGACCGGCGCCCATTCGATCGGCGACGCGGCGCGGATGATCGCGATGGACGATGCCGACGTGATGCTCGCCGGTGGCGCCGAGGCGGCGATCTGTCCGATCGGCATCGCCGGCTTCGCCCAGGCGCGCGCGCTTTCCACCAATTTCAACGATACGCCCGAAAAGGCGAGCCGGCCCTATGACAGGGACCGCGACGGCTTCGTCATGGGCGAGGGCGCCGGCGTCGTCGTGCTCGAGGAATATGAGCGGGCGAAGGCGCGCGGCGCCAGAATCTATGCCGAGGTGGTCGGCTACGGCCTTTCGGGCGATGCCCATCACGTCACCGCGCCGCACCCCGAGGGTTCGGGCGCCTATCGCGCGATGGAAATGGCGATGCGCAAGTCCGGCCTCGCGCTCGGCGACATCGACTATGTCAACGCGCACGGCACCTCGACGCCGCTCGGCGACGAGCTGGAGCTGGGCGCCGTGCGCCGGCTGTTCGGCGATGCGATCGGCGGGCTGTCGATGAGCTCGACCAAGTCCGCGATCGGCCACCTTCTCGGCGGTGCCGGCGCGGTTGAATCGATCTTCTGCATTCTCGCCATCCGTGACCAGGTCGTCCCGCCGACGCTCAACCTCGACCATCCGGGCGAGGGCACCGAAGGCGTCGATCTCGTCCCCCATGTCGCGCGCGAGCGGCCGGTCAAGGCGGCGCTCAACAACAGCTTCGGCTTCGGCGGGACCAATGCCAGCCTGGTGATGAAGGCGGTCTAGCTTGCGCGCGCCGCCAGCCTCGGCTCCCTCGCGGGCGAGGGAAAGAGGCTTGTCTGGAGTGAGCTGACATGATCCGCCGGCTGCTGTTCATCGTGCCGGTCCTCGCGATCGCAATTGCCGGCGGGGCGTTCTGGGCGCTGTGGGCCGGGCCGGGGCCCAATGCCGCGCCGCTCACCTTGATCGTCGAGGAGGGATCGAGCGTCGCGCGGGTCGCCGATCAGCTTGCCGAGGCGGACGCGATCAGGGGCGATTCGCGCAGCTTTCGCGCCTTCGCGCGCGTCTTCGGCTCGCGCGATCCGATCCAGGCGGGTGAATTCCGGATCCCGCCCCGCCTGTCTGCGGCCGGCATTCTCGATCTGCTGCAGCACGGGCGGCCGGTGCAGCGCTTCATCACCATTCCCGAAGGCATGCCGTCGGTGATGGTGCGTGATCGCCTCCTCGGCATTCCCTGGCTGACCGGCCCGGTCGACGTGCCCGAGGAAGGTTCGGTGCTGCCCGACACATACAGCTATCAGCGCGGCGAAGCGCGCGCGGCGGTGCTGGCGCGGATGCAGGCGGCGATGCGGCGCGAGCTGGCGCGGCTGTGGGCCGCGCGCAAGCCGGGCGCGGCGGTGCGGACGCCGGCGGAGGCGATCATCCTTGCCTCGATCGTCGAGAAGGAGACCGCCAAGCCGGCCGAGCGGCGGCTGATCGCCGGCGTCTATTCCAATCGCCTGCGTCGAGGGATGAAGCTCGATGCCGATCCCACCGTCATCTATCCGGTGACGCGCGGGCGGCCACTGGGGCGGCGTATCCTGCGGTCGGAGCTGCGTGCCGACAATGGCTACAACACCTATCTGCGCCCCGGCCTGCCGGCGGGGCCGATCGCCAATCCGGGGCGTGCCTCGATCGCCGCGGTGCTCGATCCGGCGCCGACCCGCGCGCTCTATTTCGTCGCCGACGGCACCGGCGGCCACGTCTTCGCCGAAACGCTGGCCGAGCACGAGGCCAACCGCCGGCGCTGGTACGCGATCCGCCAGGCCCGCGGCGAAATGTAGCTCAGCTCAGCGCAGCCAGCCGCGGGTGCCGCCGCTATAGGCGAACCAGAACAGCACGATCGCGATCACGATCACCGCGATCGCGAGCGGCGCGCCGTTGCCCATCGCGAGGCCGGAAAACAGCAGCACCCAGAGGTGATGCGCGAGCACGCCGAGCAGCGACAGGCCGAGCATCCATACCGACCAGCGCCGCAGCAGCAGCAGGCCGAGGCAGCCGAGCGCGCCGGCGAAGACCGCGATCGCAAAGGCGCCGGTCACCCAGGCCGGCAGCACCCCCGCCGCCATCGCCGGATCGGAGCCGCCGACCAGGCCGACACTCCCCAGATACATGTAGCAACCGACGAGGTTCCACAGCAGGCCGAGCACGGCCACGATGCGAAGCCACATGGGCGCGTCGGCGCCCGAAACGGTGTCGCTCATTCGCTCCTCCCCATCCTTCCGGTTCTCGCGACCGGGCGGGGGGCAGAGTGCGCCTGTCGTTACGCGAAAGCAACAGCGCTCAATCCAGCCGGCGGCGGACCGTCCGCGCCGGATCGAGCGTCGCCACCGGCGCCGCCGTGACATGGCCGGCGGCGCGGCTGCAATGGATCATCATCAGGTCGTCGATCATCAGGCCCGCGCCGTCCGCGTGGAGGATCAGGTCGCCGCGACGAAGCGGCGTGCCGGCGGGCACCGCGGCGCCGAGCGCGGCGAGCTGGTCGGGCAGGCGCGGTGCTGGCAGGCCGGACAGGGTGAGCGCGAGCTGGACCAGGCCGGGGCCATCGATTCCGGCGGCGGAACGGCCACCCTCGCGCCACGGCGCCCCGATCAGCCGCTCGGCGACGGCCACCGGATCCGGTTCGTGATCGCCGATGCGCCGCAAGTGGCTGAGCGCGACGCAACCATATTCGCTGGCAAGGCAGGCGCCGCATTCCCGGCCGCGCAGCAACGCGCCCATCGGCAGGCTGGCGAGCGGGGGCGAGGCGACATGATCGTCGGGCGCCACCGACGCGAAGCGCTCGCAGACGATGTGCGTCGCCTCGACCGGCTGGGCCAGCGCGATCGCCTCGACATAGCCGACCATCGAATGGGGCGTACAATAGCCCCAGGCCCAGCCGGCGGCATATTCGAGCACCGCGAACCCTTCGCCGGGGAGCAGCTCGCTGAGCTGCGCGGCATCGGCGTCCGGGGCGGCGCGGAGCGGCGCCGGCTGTGCGCCGCAGGCGCGCGGCATCGCGCGGGCGTAATGCGGCGCCAGCACCCGGCTGGCGAGCGCGATGTCGGCGAGATCGTGGCGATAGGCGTTGACGCGCGGGTCCGGCGGGGCCGACGGCCCGGTCAGGCGGAACGGCTCAGCCGTGCTGGTGGAACAAGGCGCGGCGGTCGCCCGCCATTGCCCGGTCCGAAGCGCCGCGCCCGATATTTCCTTCGAAGTTTTCAAGGAATTCCTGTCCGGTCCTGGTCCTGGCGACGAAGACGTTCCGACGGTCGTTTTCGTCGCGAATCCGACGCAGATAGCCGAGCGCGCCGAGCGTGTTCAAGGCGCGCGTGACGACCGGCTTGGAGACGTCGAGCCGCGCCGCCAGCCCGCGCACGGTATGCGGGCCCGGCGTGAGGTAGACGATCAGCATCAGCGCCATCTGGCGGTTGGTAAGATCCGGCTGGCCCGACCGAACATAGTTGATCAGGGTTTCCATCCAGCCCCTGAGCGCCTGGTCTGTCACTTCAGCAAACTCCGCGAGCACCTTGAGGGCGACGTTTCGCCCCTAAAACCACCGAAGCCGGCCTTCGGTTTCATTGCGCCGAAATTTTGACGAAATATGATCGGCTTGCCCCGTTGTTCAGCGGGGGTAGCGGTCGCGCAGCAGCGCCCAGGCCGCGCGCAGGCCGAGCGCGTCGCCGCCCTTCGGCCGGCCCGGCCTGGCGGTCGGCCGCCAGGCGAAGACATCGAGATGCGCCCAGGGCGTGGCTTCGGGCACGAAGCGCTGGAGAAAGAGCCCGGCGGTCACGGCGCCCGCAAACGGCGCTTCCGCGACATTGCCGAGGTCGGCGATGTCGGAGGCAAGCAGCTCGTCATAGGGTTGCCACAGCGGCATCCGCCACAGCGGATCCTCCACCGCCTCGCCGGCGGCGAGCAGGCGTGCAGCGAGCGTCTCGTCGTTGACGAAGGTGGCAGGCAGGTCAGGACCGAGCGCGATCCGGGCGGCACCGGTCAGCGTCGCGAAATCGACGATCAGATCGGGCTTCTCTTCGCCCGCCCGGGCAAGCGCGTCGCCAAGGATCAGGCGACCCTCCGCGTCGGTATTGCCAACCTCGACGGTGAGGCCCTTGCGGCTCCTCAGGACGTCGCCGGGGCGGAAGGCGCCGCCGGCGACGGCATTCTCGACCGCGGGGATCAGCAGGTGCAGCCGCACCGGCAGGTTCGCGCCCATGACGAGCCGCGCGAGCGCCAGCGCATGGGCCGCGCCGCCCATGTCCTTCTTCATCAGCCGCATGTTCGACCCGCTCTTGAGGTCGAGCCCGCCCGTATCGAAGCATACGCCCTTGCCGACCAGCGCGACGCGCGGGTGACGCGTGTCGCCCCATTCGAGCTCGATCAGCCGCGGCGCGCGCGCCGCCGTCGCCGCCGCACCGACCGCGGCGATCATCGGATAGCCTTCGGCGAGCGCGGTGCCTTCCGTCACCGCGAGGCGCGCGCCGAATTGCTCCGCCGCCTCCGCCGCCGCGGCCTGCAGCTCGGCGGGGCCGAGATCGCCGGCCGGCGTGTTGACGAGATCGCGCACCAGGAAAGTTGCATCGGCTTCGGCGATCGCGCCTTCGATCCGTGCCGGATCGTCGGTGAGCAGCACGCGCCCGCCCTTCGGCGCCGTCTCGGCACGGTATCGATCGAAGCGATACTGGCCGAGCAGCCAGCCGAGCACGGCCGGCCCGGGGCTGCGACCGGCGAGTCGATAGCTTCCTTCGGGCAGGCTTTCCGCCGCCCTGGCCAGGCACCAGGGCGACAGCCGCTCGACATTGGCGACGCCGAGCACGGCCGACCAGTCGTCGCGCTCGCCGGGCAGGATGGCGAGCTGATAGCCCTCGCCCCGGAAGCCCTGCGCGCGCGCCGCCTCGCGCGCCCGCTCGGGTTGCGCCCTGAGCCAGGCATCGAAGCCCGGCTTGTCGACAACATGAAGGGCAATGGCGGGCTGGCCCTGGTCGGGCCTCAGCAGGGCGGCGAGATCGGTCATGTCGCGACCGCCTAGCGCAAGCCGGGCCGCGCTTCCAGCCGCCTGCCCGATCGCCCGTGTCCGTCCGCCATCAGGAGTTGGCCGATTTTTCTTTGCGCGACGAGAGTCAAAGGCGATTCGCGGGGACTCCAGCCAACAACAGTGGTAATAAGCGCCAAGCAGATCCGGCGTGCGACTTTGCTCGTGAAATAAAAGAGCGGGGAAGATCGAAGCCCGGGTCTTTGTGGCGATTGTCCATTGAGGCCCGGCCGGTCGGCCGGGGCGACGGCGCCGGGCGGCGGCGCGGCGGGAGCGAACTCGGAGCGGCGGTGCGCGAGGCGCCGGCGCCTGTCGAGGGCGGGCGGTCCAGGAACGGGCGCCCAGGCATGAGGGGGACTGCGATGTTGGGAGCTTATATTCTTGCCGCGATTTCCGGCTGGGTCGTGGACGATTTCTGCGGAACGCCGCCTCGGCCGTGGCCCGGTCCCTGGCCGTGGTGGAACCTGTGGCTGCGGAAGGTCGCGGCGATGGTCGGCGCCATCCTGGCCGCGATGCAATACCACCCGAACTGGAGCGGCGGGGCGGATGCCGTCTCGATCATCATCGTCGGCGGGATCGGCGGCGCGTTCGTCGCCTCGGTGCTCGGCCTGGCCGGCCTGTTCGGCCGCAGCGTGGATCGGCGCCAGGCGGAGTGAACCGGCGGAGGCGCCGGCCGGCCGCTGGTCGGCGCCTCCCGCCTTCATGCCGCCGTGGGCAGCATCACCGTCTTCAGGTTCATGAATTCGTGCAGGCCGTGGCGGCCGAGCTCGCGGCCGTGACCGGATCGCTTGACGCCGCCGAAGGGCGCCTCGGGCGCCGAGGACAGCATCTGGTTGATCGCGGTCATGCCTGCCGCGATGTCGCGAACGAAGCGCGCCTGCTCGCCCGCGTCCCCGGTCCAGACCGACGAGCCGAGGCCGAAGGGCGTGTCGTTGGCGAGGCGGATCGCATCGTCGATGTCCTCGGCCTTGAAGACCATCGCGACGGGGCCGAAAATCTCCTCGTGCCTGAGCGGGCCGTCGGGGTCGATGTCGGTCAGGATGCCGGCCGATAGGAAGGCGCCCGCATCGCCGATCTTCTCCCCGCCGAACAGCAGTTTAGCGCCTGATTTTCGCGCTGCGTCGAGCTGGCCGAGCACGGTCTCGCGCTGCTGGAGGCTCGAGAGCGGGCCCATGTCGATCGCCGGATCGAAAGGGTCGCCCGCCTTCACCGCCCGCATTGCGGCGGAGAATTTGTCGAGAAAGGCGTCGTGGCATTCGGCGTGGACGATCATCCGCTTGGCGCAGATGCAGGACTGGCCCGTATTCTGGATGCGCGCCTTCGCGGCGACCCTGGCGGCGGCTTCGAGGTCGGCGGAAGGCATGACGATGAACGGATCGGAGCCGCCCAGCTCCAGCACCACCTTCTTGAGCGCCTTGCCCGCGGCCGCGGCGACCGCGGCGCCGGCCCCCTCGCTGCCCGTCAGCGTGACGGCGGCGACGCGATCGTCGGCGATGATGGCATCGACCGCCTTCGCCCTGATCGCGAGATTCTGGAACAGGCCCGCCGGCGCGCCGGCGGCGCTTGCCGTCTCCTCGAGCAGCCGGGCGACGCCCTGGACGATGCTGGCATGTTTCAGCAGGCCGACATTGCCCGCCATGATCGTCGGCGCGAGGAAGCGCACGACCTGCCAGTAGGGGAAATTCCACGGCATCACCGCGAGCACCGGGCCGATCGGCAGCCAGTGCAGCTCGGCCCTGCCGCCATTGGCGAGCGCCTGGCTGCGCGTGGCGAGCATCTCCGGCCCATGGGTGGCGTAGAAGCGCAACGCGGCGGCGCACTTTTCGACCTCGGCGACGGCGCTGGCGAAGGTCTTGCCCATTTCCAGCGAGGCCATCCGCGCCAGCCGCGCCTTGTCCGCCTCGAACCTGTCGGCGAGCCGGGCGAGCAGCGCGGTGCGCTCCGAAAGGTCGCTCAACCGCCACTCGCGGAACGCGGCGATCGACCTCTCGAGCTTCGCGTCGACCTCGTCGGCGGAGAGTTCCGGATAGGTGGCGATCTCCTCGCCGGTGGCCGGATTGACGCTTCTGAACATGGGCTTCTCCTCCTTATCGCCACCACGCCGTTCGCCCGGGCGTGTCGAGTGGGCGATCCGCCGCGCGGCGCGGACGAGCGTCGACGGGCTCAGCCCGAACGGGCGGGGGCGGTGGCCTCTTGCGGCTGCGCCGGCACGCCGAACAGGTCGTGCTCGTCCGCATCCTCGACAAGAACCGGAACGATATCCCCCTGTTCCAGGTGGCCGGCGTCGCGCAGGTGGACCTCGCCGTCGATCTCCGGTGCGTCGGCCTTCGAGCGGCCGGTGGCGCCGCCGCTATCGGGATCGACCGCGTCGATGATGACGTCGAGCACGCGGCCGATCTTCGCCTTCAGCTTCGCGGCGGAGATTTCGGCACTCTTCGCCATGAAGCGGGCGTAGCGCTCCTCCTTCACCTCGTCGGGCACCGCGCCGGGCAGCGAGTTCGCGAAAGCGCCCTTGACCGGCTCGAAGCGGAAGGCGCCGACCCGGTCGAGCCGGGCTTCCTCGAGCCATTCGAGCAGATAGTCGAAATCCGCCTCGGTCTCCCCTGGGAAGCCGACGATGAAGGTCGATCGGATCGCGATGTCCGGCACGATCTCGCGCCAGGCGCGAATCCGCTCCAGCACCTTCGCTTCATTGGCCGGCCGCTTCATCGCCCTGAGGACCGTGGGCGAGGCGTGCTGGAACGGGATGTCGAGATAGGGGAGGACCAGCCCCTCGGCCATCAGCGGCATGATCTGGTCGACATGCGGATAGGGGTAGACATAGTGCAGCCGTACCCAGGGCGCGATCCGCCCCAGCTCGCGGACGAGATCGAACATGTGGGGGACGACCTCGCGGCCCTTCCAGGCGCGCGGCTCCCTGCGGATGTCGATGCCGTAGGCCGAGGTGTCCTGGCTGATGACCAGCAATTCCTTCGTGCCGGCGGCGACCAGCTTCTCCGCCTCGCGCAGGATCGCGTCGGGGCGACGGCTGACCAGGTCGCCGCGCAGCGAAGGGATGATGCAGAAGGCGCAGCGATGATTGCAGCCTTCGGAGATCTTCAGATAGGAATAATGGCGCGGGGTGAGCTTCAGCCCGGCGTCCGGCACCAGGTCGACGAAGGCGTTGGGGGGCACCGGCGCGGCGGCGCGGACGGCATCGACCACCGCCTCATATTGCTGCGCGCCGGTGATCGCGAGCACCCGCGGGAAGCGCTCGCGGATCGCCTCGGCCTCCTTGCCCATGCAGCCGGTGACGATCACGCGGCCATTCTCGGCGATCGCCTCGCCGATCGCCTCGAGGCTCTCCGCCTTGGCGGAATCGAGAAAGCCGCACGTGTTGACCAGCACGACGTCGGCGCCGGCATAGTCGGCGGACATGGCATAGCCTTCGGCGCGGAGCCGGGTGAGGATACGCTCGGAATCGACGAGGTTCTTCGGACAGCCGAGCGAAACCATGCCGACCCTCGGCGGGGCGGGAAGTTCGAGTTCCATGGAAGCGCGCCAGATAGTCCTTCGCGATGCGGATTCCTAGCCGGCGCCCGCCCTCCGGTGTGTGGCCTATATACAACAGGGAAGATTTTTCCAAACGATACCGTAACAACGCGATCGAAACGAGACGCGCTCGTTCCTACCTTCGCGCCGTTGGAAGAAATCGCCGGCCCGTTTCTCGACGCTACGGACCGGGCAGGGAGAAACAAATGAAGACAATGCTTCTTGCGGGCAGCGCCCTCGCCACGTTCATCGCTGCGCCGGCGGTCGCGCAGGACAATCCACCCGTCGATCAGGATGGCGACCAGGTGATCGTCGTCACCGGCTCTCGCGGCGCGCCGCGCAGCCGCCTTGATACCGTCGCGCCGGTCGACGTGCTCACCAGCGACGCGCTCACCCAGCAGGGCACGACCGAGCTGGCCCAGGCGCTTTCGACCGTCGCCCCTTCGATTGACTTTCCGCGACCGTCGGTGGTCGACGGCACCGATTCGATCCGCCCGGCGACGCTGCGCGGCCTTTCGCCGGACCAGACGCTGGTGCTGATCAACGGCGTGCGCGCGCATGCCTCGGCGCTGGTCAATGTCAACGGCTCGGTCGGTCGCGGTTCGGCCGCGGTCGACCTCAACACCGTGCCGAGCGTCGCGATCAGCCAGGTCGAGGTGCTGCGCGACGGGGCCTCGGCGCAATATGGCTCGGACGCCATCGCGGGCGTCGTCAACCTGCGGCTGCGCGAGGCGCGCTCAGGCGGCGGCGCGAGCGTCAGCTACGGCGAATATCTGACCCACGTGCGGACCGCGAACGACGATCGTCACGTCAGCGACGGCGGCACGACCACTGTCGCCGGCTGGGTCGGCCTGCCGCTCGGCCCGCAGGGCTTCCTGACGGTCAGCGGCGAATTCCTGAAGCGCCAGCCGACCAGCCGCGGCGACGTCGATCCGCGCGTGACGCCGCTGATCGTGCGCTCGCGCTTCGGCGACCCCGAGGTCGATCAATATACCGGCTTCGTCAACGCCGGCATCCCGCTCGCCGCCGACGGCTGGGAGCTGTACGGCTGGGCCGGCTACCAGTATCGCGACAGCACCAGCGCCGCCTTCCCGCGCGTGCGCACCAACGTCAACAACGTGCCGGAAATCTACCCGGACGGCTTCCTGCCGAAGATCGACGTGCGCAGCCACGATCTCAACAGCGCGCTCGGGCTGCGCGGCGACGTCAGTGACTGGAACGTCGACGTCAACGTCTCCTATGGCCGCAACCGGCTCGATTTCCGCACGCTGGACTCGCTCAACGCCACCTATGGCGCGGCCTCGCGCACCGACTTCTACGATGGCGCGCTGATCTACGATCAGTGGGTGACCGGGCTCGACGTCACCCGCGAGCTCCCGGTGGGGGCGGGCTCGCTCAACGTCGCCTGGGGCGCAGAATATCGTCGCGAGGGCTATCGCATCATCGCCGGCGACCCCGACTCCTATGATCGCGGCCCGCTCGGCGGCAATGCGGCGCTGGCGGGTGGCGCGCAGGGCTTCGTCGGCTTCAGCCCCGCCAACGAGATCGAGAGCCACCGATCGAACGTCAGCGGCTATCTCGACCTTGAATATCGCCCGACCGAGCAGTTCACGATCGGTGCCGCCGGCCGCGTCGAGCATTATTCGGACTTCGGCTGGACCGCGAACGGCAAGCTGTCGGCACGCTACGACATCACGCCCGAGTTCGCGCTGCGCGGCGCGGTGTCGACGGGCTTCCGCGCGCCGTCGCTGCAGCAAAGCTCGTTCACCTCGGTCGCGTCGGTCATCCAGGACGGCAATGTCGTCGAGACCGGCACCTATCCGGCGACCAGCCCGGTCGCCGCCGCGCTCGGCGCGCTGCCGCTCGAGCCGGAAAAGTCGACCAACTTCTCGTTCGGCGGCATCTTCCGCTCCGGCCCCTTCAGCGTGACCGTCGATGCCTACCAGATCACGATCCGCAACCAGCTCGGCCTGTCGGAAAACATCGCCGCCTCGTTCAGCCCCGAGGTCGCGGCGCTGCTGGCGCCGTTCAACGTGCAGGCGGCGCGCTTCTACATCAACGGGATCAAGTCGCGCAGCCGCGGGCTCGACATCGTCGCCAACTATCGCATCCCGACGGCGAATTTCGGCCGCTTCGATCTCGCGCTGGCAGCGAACTTCAACGATGTCGACGTGCTGCGCGTGCCGGAGAATACGGCGGCGCAGCTCGATCCGGCGCCGCCACTGTTCATCCGCAGCCGCATCCTGACGATCGAGAAGGGCACGCCCGAGACCAAGATCGTCGGTTCGGCCGACTGGGCCTTCGGCCGGGCCGGCGCGACGATTCGCGGCACCTATTACGATTCGGTGCTGCAGCCGGGCACGACGCCGGCGGCGGACAATCCGACCGGGCAGAAGTTCATCGTCGATGTCGAGGCGCGCTACCAGATCCTCGATGGCGTGCGTCTCGCGGTCGGCGCGAACAACCTGTTCGACGTCTATCCCGATGCGGTCCCGGCGGCGAATAACGGGACGGGCGTGGTCGCCTTCCCCTTCTATTCGCCGTTCGGGTTCAACGGGCGCTTCGTCTATGCCCGGTTGAACCTCAACTTCTGACGCCCGGGGCGCGGCGGCGGGTTCAGGCCCGGGCCGCCGCGCCCTTGCCGCCGCCGGTCGGAACGATCTCGACGATGATGTCGCCCGGCTCGAGCGACCGGGTCTCCGGCTCCCAGAAGCCGTAATGCTCGGCGCCGCGATAGACGCGCACGCCGAGCCCGCTCGACAGTTCGGCGAGCGAGCGGCCGCATTCCTCGGGCGCCACCGGCCGTTCGTGCAGCCGCACGCGTCCCTCGGCCGAGGCGAGATCGGCGATATAGTCGACCGTGTGGCTGCTCGCGGTCGATCCGGCGAGCAGCACGCCGCCGAGACTCACCGGATTGATCACGGTGGTCGCGCCGGCCTGGCGGGCAAGAAGCTCGTTGTCCTCGTTGCGCACCGCCGTGCTGATCGGCAGGCCGGGCGCGAGGTGGCGCGCGGTGAGCGTGATCAGGATCGAGCTGTCGTCGCTGCCGGCGGCGACGATCATCGCCCGCGCCTGCGCGATCCGCACCGATTCCAGCGTCCGGTCGCGCGTCGCGTCGGCGTCGAGCACGGCGCAGCCGAGCGTCTCGGCGCGGCGCAGCGCGTCGGGCGAGCGATCGATGACCACGATCGTTCCGGGCGGCGTGTCGCGCGCGATCAGCTCGTCTACCGCCTGGCTGCCGGTCGAGCCGAAGCCGGCGACGACGATATGGTCGGTGAGGCGACGTTGAATGCGGGCCATTTTCCATTTGTCCCAGCTGCGGCGCAGCACGAAATCATAGGCCGTGCCAATGAAGATGAGGATGAAGAAGACGCGGATCGGAGTCACCACCAGCGCGTCGAACAGGCGCGTCGTGTCGCTCACCGGCACGATGTCGCCATAGCCGGTGGTGGTGATGCTGATCATCGTGAAATAGACGACGTCGAGAAACGATACCCGGCCGTCCTGGAAGTCGCTGAGGCCGTCGCGCTCGATCCAGTGGACCAGGACCGCGAAGGCGAGCAGGCCAA
Source organism: Sphingomonadales bacterium (assembly GCA_040255785.1). GTDB lineage: Bacteria > Pseudomonadota > Alphaproteobacteria > Sphingomonadales > Sphingomonadaceae > Allosphingosinicella. The sequence continues at coordinate 26,804 of JBDZVR010000007.1, read as the reverse complement.
GGACCAGCGCGACGCGCCAGCCGATCTGCCACCAGACGGGGATGGCGCTGCGTCGGCGCAGGGTCGCGCGGGCGCGGCGCGACCGCCGCGGCGTCACTGGTAGAGATCCTCCAGCACCGCGAGCGAGGGCTCGTGGGTGAGATCGAGGTGGAGCGGCGTCACCGCGACATAGCCGTCGTCGATCACCTCGAGATCGGTCTGGTGGCCCGGCGTCTCGACCGTCGGCCCGAGGCCGAACCAGTAATAATTGTAGCCGCGCGGATCGGTGCGCTGGACGATGTGGGTGCGGCCATAGTCGCGAATGCCCTGCCGGACGACCTTGATGCCCTTCACCGCGTCGGGCGGGCGCGCCGGGAAGTTGATGTTGACGAGGGTGCGCGGCGCCATCGGCTCCCTGAGCAGCGGGCGAAGCGCCCGTTCGGCCCAGGCTTCGGCGGCGGCGAAGGGCACGGTGTCGCCCATGCCCTCCTTCGGGTAGCACTGGCTGAGCGCGATCGAGGGAATGCCGGCGAGCGCGCCTTCCATCGCCGCCGATACCGTGCCCGAATAGGTGACGTCCTCGCCGAGATTGGCGCCGCGGTTGACGCCGGAGAGGATGAGGTCGGGGCGATGGTCCTTGAGGATCCAGCCCAGCCCCATCATCACCGCGTCGGTCGGCGTGCCGGTGACGCAGAAGCGGCGCTCGCCCAGCTTTCGCAGCCGCACCGGATGGGTCAGCGTCAGCGAGTGGCCGGCGCCCGATTGCTCTTCGCTCGGAGCGACGATCCAGATATCGTTGGAGAGCGGCGCGGCGATCCGCTCCAGGACATCCATGCCGGGGGCGTGAAGGCCATCGTCGTTGGTCAGCAAGATGCGCATTGCCCGATGCTATGGCGTCAGGCGGCGCGCGCCGCAACCGCAAGCGTCCCGCCTGCGTTGGAGGTCGGGAAGGAGGACAGGATGCGCATTCCGAATGATGCCGTGGTGCTGGTCGCCGATGGACGCAAGTCGCTCTACTTCCGCAATGAGGGTGACGCCGCCTTTTTGAAGCTGGTTGTCGAGGACAAGAGCTTTCGGCCCAACCCGGCCCATCACGAGCAGGCGAGCGACGCTGCCGGCCGCGCAATGAACACGCGCGGCAGCTCGATGACCGAGGTCGATTTCCACGTCCAGGAAGAGACCCGCTTCGCGGCTGACATCGCCGAGGATCTCAAGGCGCGCGCGCTCGCCGGCGAATTCGAAACGCTGATCGTGGTGGCGCCGCCGGAAGCGCTGGGCGAGTTGCGCAAGCGCTATCACAAGGAGGTGGCGCGGCGGATCGTCGCGGAAGTTCCGAAGGACCTGGTCAACCTGCCTGTCGACCAGATCGAGCGGGTGCTGACGGCGGACTGAGGACGCCGCGACACGCCCGGACGGGGCGGGGCAGCGCTCCGGCGCGCGCGGCGCCGGTCGCCAGCGAATTGGCCGGCGGGGTGGCCCCGCCGCAAAGGGGCGGCGGCGGGACCTTCCCGACGGGGTCGCGCCAGCTCAGTTGGACGCGCGTTTCCCCAGCCGACGGCGGGCGACCAAGGTCGCGGCCGCCGCGCCGAACAGCAGCACCATCGGCGGCGCCGGCACCGGGGTGCCGCCCGTCGAGGAAGAGGAACCGCCGCCCGACGAGGAGCTGGACGAGGAAGAGGAAGAACTGGACGAGGACGAGCTGGAGCCGCTCGACGAAGAGCTGCCGGTCGATCCGCCGAAGCTGCTCGAACCGCCTGTCGCGCCGGAACTGGTCGAGCTCGACGTCGAACTGCTGCTCGACGAGGAGGAGGATGACGAGCTCCCCGACGAGGCCGAGCTGCTCGAACCGCCCGAGCTGCCCGAGCTGCCGGAACTTCCCGACGAACCGTCGTGATGGCCGCATTTCGGGCATTTGTGGCCGCCGCTCGATCCCGAGCCGCCCGAGCTCGAGCTCGACGAGGAGCTCGAGCTGCTCGACGAGGACGAGGAGGAAGAGGACGAGCTGGAGCTGCTCGAAGTCGAGACTCCGCCAGTCGAGGTCGAGACGCCGCCAGTCGAGGTCGAGACCCCGCCCGTCGAGGTCGAGGTCGAGACGCCGCCAGTCGAGGTCGAGACGCCGCCGGTCGAAGTCGAGACCCCGCCGGTCGAGGTCGAAACGCCACCGGTGGAGGTCGAGACCCCGCCGGTGGAGGTCGAAATGCTGCCGCTCGACGTCGAGGTCGAGCCGCCCGAGGTGGAGCTGGAGGTTGAGATGGTGATGTTGGCGCCGCTCGAGCTGCCGCCGCCGAAGAAGCCCGCGCTGAAGAAGCCGCCGAAGCCGCCGAACCCGCCCGAGCCGCCGATCACGATCGGCACGCCGCCGCCGAACCCGCCGGAGCTGCCCACGGCGGCGACCGGGGGCGGCGCGGGCGGGGGCATGAACATCGGCGGGATGATCGTGCGCGTCGTCACCGCCTCGGGCGCGGGGCAGGCGACACGGCGCACGGTGCGGCGGACGACACGATGACGGGTGGCGCGATGGCGCGTCGCGCGATGTTGGCCGCTCGCCTGGGCGTGGCGGACCACGGCCGGTCGCGACGGCGGATTTTCAGCGACATGGACGGCGCCGCCGCCAATGATCGCGCCCCCGCAGGTGCAGGCGCAAAGTTTCGCCAGAGCCATTCGAACCGACATAGCATCATCCCGTCTTGGGCCGCTGTCGCCACGGCCGGGAGGGAAGACCCGTCCCGACCGCTGCGCGCGGCGTTGTCGACCAGATGCAAACCGGCGCCTCGGGCGCAAGCGCGATCGCCGCGAACGCGCCGCAATCCGGCCGTTTCGGCGGCTTTCGTCCCAAAGCTGCACAGCTTGCGGAGCAGGGTGAACGAGCGTTCGCGCCGGCGCTAGCGCGGCGCTGGTTAAGCCGGCGTTGCGATTCGCCGTGGCAGGAGGCGAGTCGTCGCGCCCGGCGCGGCCGCGGACAAATTCGGGACGGCGCCGATTTTGCACGCGTCTGAACCGCTTGTGCGGACTTGCGCCGAAAGCTATAGGCGCGGCGGGGCGGGAGAGAGATTCATGAGTGCGCGAAAGATGGATACCCCCGCCCCGATGTCAGCCGCCCGACGCGGCCCGCCAGGGCCGGTCCGGGAGACTCGATCGGAGGGGTAATGGCTACGCTGCACGGTGATGCGTTCGATCCATCGGAAACCGGCTATCGCCCAAGCGCCAACGAAGAGTTCATGAACCCGGACCAGCTCGCTTATTTCAAGGCGAAGCTGATCAAGTGGAAAGATGAAATACTCAGGGAATCGCGCGAGACCATGGCCGCGCTCGCGAATTGCCCGATCCAGGAGGCCGATCTCACCGATCGCGCGAGCAGCGAGACCGACTGGAGCATCCACCTGCGGACCCGCGACCGGCAGCGCAAGCTCATCGCCAAGATCGACGCCGCGATGCGCCGGATCGAAACCGGCGAATATGGCTATTGCGAGGTGACCGGCGAGCCGATCGGGCTCGCCCGGCTCGAGGCCCGGCCGATCGCGACGATGACGGTGGAGGCGCAGGAGCGCCACGAGCGCAACGAGCGGATCAGTCGCGACGATTGAACGCGCGGCGCCTGAACGCGCGGCGCCGGCCCGAAGCGACGAAAGCGCCGTCCCCGGTTCGATCCGGGGTGGCGCCTTCGTTCTGGCCCGTCGGGGCCGGGGGCCGGCTCAGTGCAGGCCGGCGAGCTCTTCCTTGATCCTGAGCTTTTCCTTCTTCAGTCGGGTGAGGGTGGCCATATCCGGCATCGGACGTTGCGCTTCCTCGGCGATCCGGGCCTCGAGGCCCGCGTGACGCGCTTCCAATGCCGAAACATGCGCCTGCTGCATTGCCTGCTCCTCTGGTTGTCACTCTCCCCGGTGGGAGAGGCCATCTAATCACGATCGCGCCGGCTTGTCTCCCCCGATCGGATCGCCCAACGCGTATATACGCCGGGGCGTTGAAGGTTTATTGATGCGCCAATTCACCGACGGTCATATCGGGGACTGCTCATGGCGACCAACGATACCGCCTTGTCGGATCCGGCCGCGCGACTCGCGGCTCTCAAGTCCGAACATCGCGACCTCGACACCGCGATCGACGCGCTCAACAGCATGGCCGCGCCCGATCAGCTGCAGCTTGCCCGGCTGAAGAAGCGCAAGTTGAAGCTGAAGGACGAGATCGCGATCCTCGAGGACATCGTGGTTCCCGACATCATCGCCTGAAGGAGCGCCCGGCATCGCCGATACCAGATCGGGACAGGCCCGCCGCATTTGCCGCTTCGCGGCGCCGCGCGGCTGTGGCAGGGACGCGCCATGGCACAAGACGCCCGTTCCGCGCTGACGCCCCGGCTGGTGGACGCCCTCTATATCGAGGCGATGGTCCTGGCCGACGAGGCGCGTTCCTATTTCGACAGCCAGGCGCGCGACGATCGGCTGGTGCTCGATCCGGTCGATCGGGTCGCCTTTTCCTGCGAGTCGCTGAAAGTCACGACGCGGCTGATGCACGTCATCGCCTGGCTGCTCAGCCAGCGCGCGCTCGCCGCCGGCGAGATCACGCGCGCCGAGGCGGCCGCGCCGGAGCGACGGCTCGGCGAGGCACAGGCGACTGACGAGCAGCTGATCGCGAAGCTCCCGCAAGCCGCGGTCGAGCTCATCCGCGCGAGCGAGGAGCTTTACGAGCGCGTCCGCCGGCTCGACAGCGGCAGCTACGGCCGCACCGACGCGCCCAGCCCCGCGCGCAGCCTGCTCAGCCGGCTCGAGCGCGCCTTCTGACCCGGCCTGACCCGGCCCGACGCGCGGCGTGACGCGCGCGCGAATCCCGATTAGACGGGCCTCATGCAGTCCTTTCAGTTTCGCTATGGCCCGTCGCTGATCGCGGGGCCGGGCGCGGCGGGGCGGATCGGCGAACTGCTGCCGCCCGGTCGCTGCCTGTTCGTCACCGATGCCGGCGTGCGCGAGCTCGGCCTCGCCAGGGGCGCGCTGGCCGGCCTCGCCGAGGCGGGGATCGAGGTCGTCATCTTCGATGGCGTCGAATCCGATCCGTCGCGCGAGACGCTGATGGCCGCGGTCGCGGCGGGGCGGGGCTGCGCCTCCGTGGTCGGCTTCGGCGGCGGCAGCCCGATGGATGTCGCCAAGCTGGCCGCCTATCTGATCGGATCGGGCGAGGAGCTCGATACGCTCTGGGGAGTCGGCAAGGCGACCGGTGCGCGCCTGCCGCTGGTGCTGGCGCCGACCACGGCGGGAACCGGCTCGGAGGCGACGCCGGTCACCGTCATCACCGTCGGCGCGACCGAGAAGCGCGGGGTCAGCAGCGCCGCGCTGGTGGCTGATCATGCCGTCCTCGATGCGGAGCTGACGCTGAGCCTGCCCCGCCCGGTCACCGCCGCGACCGGGATCGACGCGATGGTCCACGCGATCGAGGCCTATACCTCGGCGCGGCTCAAGAATCCGATGTCGGACATGCTCGCGCGCCAGGCGCTGAAGCTGATCGCCGACAACCTCGTTCGCGCCTGCGATCAGCCCGACGATGTCGAGGCGCGCGGCAACATGCTGCTCGCGGCGCATCTCGCCGGGGTCGCCTTCGCCAACGCGCCGGTCGCCGGGGTGCACGCGCTCGCCTATCCGCTCGGCGGGCATTTCCATATCCCGCACGGCGTCTCCAACGCGCTGATGCTGATCCCGGTGCTGGAGCACAACATGCGGGCCGCGCTGCCGCTCTACGCGGAGCTCGGCGCGCTGCTCGATCCGGCGGCGGCGGCGATGGGGCGGCAGGGGCAGGCGCGCGCGCTGATCGCGCTGCTCGACGCGCTGGCCGACGCCGTCGGCGTGCCGCGCCGCCTCTCCGAACTCGGCATCGGCGCCGGGGATCTCGACCTGCTCGCGCGCGAGGCGATGAAGCAGGAGCGGCTGCTGGTGAACAATCCCTGCCCGATCGGCGAGGTCGACGCGCGGCGGCTCTACGAGGTCGCGCTGTGAGCCGGGCGCCGCTGCTCGGCCGAACCGCCTATCCGGTCTGGCGCGAGATCGCGACACGCTGGAGCGACAATGACGTTTACGGCCACGTCAACAACGTGGTCCATTACTCCTGGTTCGACACGGCGGTGAACGCCTGGCTGATCGAGGCCGGCCTGCTCGACATCGAACGCGGCGATCCGATCGGGCTCGTCGTCGAAACCGGCTGCCGCTACGCCGCCCAGCTCGCCTATCCGCAACCGGTCGAGATCGGGCTCGGCGTCGAGCGGCTCGGCAATTCGAGCGTGCGCTACCGTCTCGGCGTCTTCGCCAGGGACGAGGCGGCGGCGGCGGCGGAAGGTCACTTCGTTCACGTCTATGTCGACCGGGAGGGCCGCCGGCCGGCGCCGCTGCCGGCGCCGTGGCGGGCGAAGCTGGAGACGATTCGGTTGCGGGATTGATGGCGACGGGCTCGCAATCTTCCGAAAATGCGGGAAAAGGTGGCGCGGCGCGTCCATCCCGACTCGGCAAGGAGCCTGGCCCGTGAGCGATGAAATGACCGGCGGCTGCGCGTGCGGGCGGGTGCGCTTTCGCGCGCGTGTCGCGGACGAGGCGGCCTATCTGTGCCACTGCCGCATGTGCCAGCGCGCCACCGGCAGCCTCTCGATCGCGTTCAAGAATCTGAAGAAGGCCGACATTGCCTGGGAGAGCGAGCCGGACTGGTATCAGAGTTCGCCGATCGCCGCGCGGCCCTATTGCCGCGAATGCGGCACCTCGCTCGGCTTCGCCTATGCGGACAGCGAGAATATGGACCTGACGGTCGCCGCGTTCGATGATCCCGCGCGCTTCCGCCCGGTCCATCATTTCGCGATCGAGAGCGCGCACCGCGCCTGGCTCAATACCCTGGGCCTCGCCGAATACCGCGCCCGGGACAATGCGAAGCTGGTCGAACGCTGGCAAAAGGCGGTCGGCCGGATGCCGGACTGAGGCGAGGGCGCCCGCGCGTGGCGAAGCGATTCCACCATCCGGCGGTGCCGATCGTGCTCGCCGCGCTGCTGCTCGATTCGATCGGGTTCGGGATCGTCCTGCCGGTGCTGCCCGATCTCGTCGTCATGCTCGGCCATGTCGATCTCGCGCAGGCGACGCGGATCGCGGGTTACCTGCTCGTCGTCTATGCGGTCGCGCAGTTCTTCGCCGGGCCGGTGCTTGGCAATCTGGCCGATCGCTTCGGGCGGCGCGCGGTGCTGCTCCTTTCGACGATCGCCTTCGCGTTCGACTATCTGCTGATGGCGGCGGCGCCGACGCTCGCCTGGCTGTTCCTCGGACGGCTCGTCGCCGGAATCGCGGGCGCCGTCTATGGTCCGTGCAACGCCGTCCTCGCCGACGTGACCGAGCCGGAGAAGCGCGGCGCCGTCTTCGGCCTGATGGGCGCCGCCTTCGGGCTCGGCTTCATCCTCGGGCCCGCCATCGGCGGCCTCATGGCCAGCCTGGGCACGCGCGCGCCCTTCATCGCCGCCGCCGCGCTCGCGGGGCTCAACGCCTGCTGGATCTATTTCCGGCTGCCGGAGACGCTGCCGCCCGAGCGGCGCCGCGCCTTCCGCTGGCGCGACGCCCACATCCTGGGCGCGTTCCGGCCGCTGCTCCACGCCGGCGGGGCGCTGTGGCTGCTCGTCGCCGCCTTGCTGTGGCAGGTCGCGCACCAGGTCTATCCAGCAACCTGGTCGTTCTGGGCGCATATCGCCCTCGGCTGGGATGCGAAGGCGATCGGCTGGTCGCTCGCCGCCACCGGCATTGCCATGGCCAGCGCGCAGGTGATCCTCACCGGCCGGGCGGTCGCGCGCTTCGGAGAGGCCCGCGCGGCATTGATCGGCATGTTCGTCGGGGGCTTGAGCTTCGTCGGCTATGTCTTTGTGACGCAAGGCTGGATGGTCTATGCGATCATCTTCGTGAGCGCACTTCAGGGACTTGTCTATCCGGCCATGAACGCGCTGCTCTCGCGCATGACCGACGCCGAGCACCAGGGCGCGCTCCAGGGCGGCATGGCCAGCATCGCCAGCATCGCCGCCATCGTCGGCCCCGTCGCGCTGACGCAGGCGCTTGCCTTCGGCGCCGATCGTGGCTGGCCCGGCGGCGCGTTCAGCCTCGCCGCGCTGCTCACTCTGGGCGCGCTCCTTTGCATCCTGCTCGCGGTGCTGCCGCGGCTGCGCCCGGCGGTGGGGCGCGCATGAGCGCGACTCGCCATGGCTTCGCCGCGCCGGACGGGCAGGAACTGGTCTGGTGGGAAATGGGGGAGGGCCGCCCCCTCGTCCTGATCCATGGCCTGTTCTCCGACGCCCACACCAACTGGATTCGCTATGGCCATGCCGAATGGATCGCGGCGCGCGGCTTTCGCCTGATCATGCCGGACCTGCGCGCGCACGGCGCCAGCGCCCGCCCGCATGATGCGGCCGCCTACCCGCCCGACGTGCTCGCCCGCGACGGCCTGGCGCTGGTCGAGGCGCTGGGGCTGGAGGATTATGACCTGGGGGGCTATTCGCTCGGCGCCCGCACGAGCGCGCGGATGGCGATCGGGGGCGCACGGCCACGGCGACTGGTGATCGCCGGCATGGGTCTCGACGGGCTGCTCGACACCGGCCGGCGCGCCGGCTTCTTCAAGCAGGTGCTGACCGGTCTCGGCACGCACAAGGCGGGCTCGCAGGCCTGGCTCGCCGAGGCGTTCCTCAAGACCACCGGGGGCGATCCGCAGGCGCTGCTGCCGCTGCTCGACAGCTTCGTCGATTCGACGAGGGCCGAGCTCGAGGCGATCGCGATGCCGACCCTTGTCCTCTCCGGCGTCGACGACCGCGACAACGGCTCGGCGGAGGCGCTCGCCGCGCTGCTGCCGAACGCGCGCTACATGGAGATTCCGGGCAATCACATGAGCGCGGTTGCCAAGCCCGATCTCGGCCGCGCCATCGCCGGCTTTCTCACGGAATAGCCGTCGGAATCCGGCGCCGGGAGACGCCCCTTGCCCCTTGACCCGCTTCGCCCGGCGAGGGCAGGACAGGGCCATCACAAGAGGGGATATTCGAAATGAAACGCAGCCTTACCCTGCTCGCGCTCGCCGGCACGGCCGGCATCGCCATTTGCACCGCCGCGCTTGCGCAAGGCGGAGAACGCCCGCAGGCGCCGGCCGCCGCCGCCAATGCCCAGCCGACCGCCGCCGAGGCCTTCGTCCAGCGGGCCGAGCGGGAGCTGGCCGAATTTTCGACGATCAACGCCCGCGCCCAGTGGGTGAACGCGACCTACATTACCGACGATACCAATGCGCTCGCCGCCTATTTCGGCACGATCGGGACCGAGATGGGCGTGCGCTACGCGACCGAAGCGGCGCGCTACATCAACCTGCCCGGGCTGAGCGACGACACGCGGCGCAAGCTCAACCTCCTGCGCAACGGTCTCGTCCTGGCGGCGCCCTCGACAGCCGGCGCAGCGGCCGAGCTCAACCGCATTTCGACCGATCTCAGCGCGCGCTATGGCCGCGGCCGCGCGACCATGAACGGCGAGGCGATCGACGGCAACGAGACCGAGGCCCGGATGGGCACGGTGCGCGATCCCGCCCGGCTGCGCGAAATGTGGACGACGTGGCACGACAATGTCGGCTCGCCGATGCGCGCGGGATACCAGCGCATGGTGGAGATCGCCAACGCCGGCGCGCGCGAGCTTGGCTATGCCGACACCGGCGCGATGTGGCGTTCCAAATACGACATGTCCCCCGAAGAGTTCGAGGCGATGACCGAGCGGCTGTGGCAGGAGGTCCGCCCGCTCTATGTCGAGCTGCATTGCTACGTCCGCGCCGGGCTGAACCGCCATTATGGTGACGATGTCCAGGCGGCGACCGGGCCGATCCGGGCCGACCTGCTCGGCAATCTCTGGGCGCAGGAATGGGGCAATATCTATGACGTCGTCGCACCCCCCGGCTCGGGCGCGCCGGCCTATGATCTCACCCAGCTCTTGCGCAACGCCAATTACACGCCCGAACAGGTGATCCGCACGGCCGAGGGCTTCTTCACCAGCCTGGGCTTCGATCCGCTGCCCGAGACCTTCTGGCAGCGCTCGATGATCACCCAGCCGCGCGACCGCAACGTGATCTGCCACGCCTCGGCCTGGGACGTCGACAACGAGAACGACCTGCGCATCAAGATGTGCACGCGGGTCAACGCCGACGATTTCGTGACCGCGCATCACGAGCTCGGCCACAATTTCTACCAGCGCGCCTACAACCGCCAGCCGCTGCTCTATCGCGACAGCGCCAATGATGGCATCCACGAGGCGATCGGCGATACGATCGCGCTCTCGGTGACGCCGGAATATCTGCGCGAGATCAACCTGTTGCCGGCGAATCAGATGCCGAACGAGGAGCAGGATCGCAACCTGCTGCTGCGCCAGGCGCTCGACAAGATCGCCTTCCTGCCCTTCGGGTTGATGATCGATCGCTATCGCTGGGGCATCTTCTCCGGCGAGATCGCGCCCGATCACTATCAGGCGGCGTGGGACAGGATGCGGCTGCAATATCAGGGCCTCGTCCCGCCGAGCCCGCGCAGCGAGGAGAATTTCGACGCCGGCGCGAAATATCACGTTCCGGCGAGCGTGCCCTATACGCGCTATTTCCTTGCCCGCATCTTCCAGTTCCAGTTCTTCAAGGCGGCGTGCGACATCGCCGGCTGGCAAGGGCCGCTGCATCGCTGTTCCTTCTACGGCAACCGCGAGGTCGGCGCCCGGCTGAACCGGATGCTCGAGCTCGGCCTGTCACGGCCCTGGCCGGAGGCGATCGAAACCTTCACGGGCACGCGCGAAATTTCCGCCGAGCCGATGATGGAATATTTCCGGCCGCTGATGAGCTGGCTGCACGAGCAGAACCGCGGTCGGCAATGCGGCTGGCAATACTGAGCGCGCTCGGCGCGCGCTAGCCACGGCTCGGCGCGCCGGCATTGGCGCCACGTTCCGGCGCGGTTCAGGCGGGCATCGCCATGATCCGCGCCGCCGAAGGGAGTGTCAGATGCGCCTTGCCGCGCCGTTCGTCTCGCTCGCGCTGACCGCGGGCGCGTTCGCCGCCGCGCCGGCTGCGTCGGCCGCTCCAGCGACGCCGGGCGCCGGCGCGCGCGTGCCCTGGAACCCGGCCGCGCCGGAAAACCGGCAGCTTCTCCCGACATTCAACTATGCGACGGTCGAGGCGGTGCTGGGCGCGATCAACGCGCGCTACGAGCGGCGCGGGACGGCCGAGCGGCCGGCGCTCGCCGTTACCTTCGCCAACGGGCGGCGCGCGGCGATCCTGTTCGGAGCGTGCGAGCGGCAGGGGGCGGCGTGCAAGGCGATCTCGATCCAGGCGATCTGGACCCGGCCGGCGAACGTCACGCCCGATCAGCTCGCCGCGAACATCCGCGCCTTCAACCAGCGCTACGCCTTCGCCCGCGCCTACATCACGCCCAACGGCCGCGCCGGCCTGCAGCGCTACCTCACCGCCGATTACGGCTTCATTCGCGGCAACCTCGCCGTGAACCTGCTCGTCTTCGCCAACCAGGCGGACCGCTTCGCGCTCGAAGCGCTCCGCCCGCCGCCGGCGCGCGGGGAGCGGCGGTAGCGGGCCGGCACGTTCCGCCGCGCCCTTCCTGGCTGGCGCGCGAGCCTCGCAACGGACGCGCACCGCCGGATGGTCGCCGGCCGGCCCGCCTCAATCCGTTTCGTTGCCCGGCGCGGCGGGAGGGGTGCGCCGGGGCGGGGTGCGGCCGAGCTCGCAGGCGGTGGCGGCGGTCTTCATGACCGGATTGAGCCCCTTGCCGGAAGCCGCGCGGTTGCGCCGGGCGATGTCGCGGGCGTCGGGTGCGTCCGGGACGGTGGCCTCGCGCGCATGTGGACGCGGATCGGAAACGTCGTTCATGGCCATTCCCCGAGACATTGGGAGCCGTGTGCTCAATGCCCCGGGGTGGCTGAAAGTTTCCTGAATCTACAGTTGGTTGAGAAGAAATTCCGCGCTCGAGACACTGAAAGCGCCCGGATCTTCCACGTTGAGCCGGGTGACGATGCCGTCCTCGACGATCGCGGACCAGCGCGAGCCGCGCTGGCCCAGGCCGAATTTCGAGCCGTCCATGGTGAGCCCGAGCGCGCGGGCGAGATCGCCGTTGCCGTCGGCGAGCATCGTCACCTTGCCCTCGGCGCCGGCATTCTTCGCCCAGGCCTGGAGCACGAAGGCGTCGTTGACCGCGGTGCAGACGATCTCGTCGACTCCCTTCTCCCTGAGCTCGTCGGCCTTGTCGATGAAGCCGGGCAGGTGGCGCGCCGAGCAGGTCGGGGTGAACGCGCCGGGCACCGAAAACAGCGCGATCCTGCGCCCCGCGAAGAGGTCGCCGGTCTCGACCGGCTCGGGCCCGTCCGCGGTCGCCTTGATGAGGGTCATTTCAGGGATGCGCTCGCCGACCTTGATCGTCATGTCCGACTCCGTTGGTGAAAGGATCGCGAATTCCTTAGCAATGCCGGCGCGTGGCCGATAGGGCGGCGCGCGTTGCCCCGCGGGGTCTCGCGGTTCTATAGGAATGCCGATGGATGCGTCCCGGTTCCTCGTCGGCCGGTTGCTGCTCGCCATGCCGGGCATCGGCGATCCGCGCTTCGAGAAGGCGGTGATCGCGATGTGCGTCCACGATGAGCAGGGCGCGCTCGGCATCGGCCTCGGCCGGCTGGTGCCGCGCCTCGGCTTTCACGACCTTCTGCTGCAGCTCGACATTCCGCCGGGCGAGGCGCCAGATGCGCCGATCCACCTCGGCGGCCCGGTCGATCCCCAGCGCGGCTTCATCCTGCACACGCCGGACTGGGGCGGCCGCGAGAGCATCGACGTCGCCGGCCGCTGGGTTCTCTCGGCGACGCTCGATGTGCTCAAGGCGATCGCGGAAGGAAAGGGGCCGAGCCGCTGGGTCGCCGCGCTCGGCTATGCCGGCTGGGGGCCGGACCAGCTCGATGATGAACTCCAGCGCCACGGCTGGTTCGTCACCGAAGGGGACGACGAGCTGCTCTACCGGGAGGATGTCGACACGCGCTGGGCCGCCGCCTTCCGCCGCGCCGGCATCGATCCGCGCCTGCTGGCCACCGAATCGGGCACCGCCTGAACTTTTTTCGCCGCCCGATGTCACGTCGGCGGCGCCTGCTTCGTCCTGTCGGCGTTACACGCAACGAAAGGATCCCCGACATGAGCGCACGAACGAACCCCTTCGCCGCCGATCGCCATGCGATGGGCGAATGGCTCGCCTACAGCCAGAAGACGGAGGGCGGGATCGACAGGATGCTCGCCCATCTCGTCAAGGTGCGCGCCTCGATCCTCAACGGCTGCGCCAATTGCATCAACATGCACACCCAGGAGGCGCGCCGCGACGGCGAGACCGAGCAGCGGCTGCACCTGCTCGCCGCCTGGCGGGAGGCACCGGTCTATAGCGAGCGCGAGCGCGCTGCGCTGGCCTGGACCGACGCGCTCACCCTGGTCGCCACCAAGGGGCCGCCGAGCGACGAGGTCTATGCCGCGCTCGCCGCACAGTTCAGCCCCGAGGAGCAGGTTCGCCTGACCCAGGTCATCAACGTGATCAACGGGTGGAACCGGATCGCGATCGGCTTTGCCCAGTTCGATCCCGATCCGCTGCGGACGGCGGCCGCGGCGCGCGAGATGCAGCCGGCATGAGCGACGCGGCGGACGCCGCCGCCGCCGCCGAGGCAGCGGAGAGCTTCGCGCCGCTGCGGGGCGATCTCCAGCGGATCGCCTACCGCATGCTGGGCTCGCTCGCCGACGCCGAGGATGTGGTGCAGGAAGCGTTCGTCCGTTGGCTGCGCACCGATCGCGGCGCGGTGCGCGCGCCGGCGGCCTTCCTGCGCACGATGGTCACGCGACTGTGCCTCGATCAGCTTCGCTCGGCGCGGCGGCGGCGCGAGCTCTATTTCGGGCCGTGGCTGCCCGAGCCGCTGGTCGAGCCCGAGCCCGCCGCCCGGGAAGCATTCGACGCGGACGTGACGCTGCCGCTGCTGATGGCGCTCGACCGCCTCTCCCCGCTGGAGCGCGCGGCCTTCCTGCTCCACGATGTGTTCGACGTGCCGTTCGACGAGGTCGCCGCGACGCTGGAGCGAAGCGCCGAGGCGTGCCGCCAGCTTGCCGCGCGGGCGCGCGCCCATGTCCGCGCGACGCGGCCGCGCTTCCCGATCGCGAGCGACCGGGCGCGGGCGTTCGTTACCGCCTTCGTCGAGGCCTCGCGCGGTGGCGATCTCGACACGCTGCGCGGCCTGCTCGCGGAGGACGTCGCGCTCTATGCGGACGGCGGCGGCAAGCGCGTGGCCGCGGCGCGGCCGATGCTCGGCCGGCGCGAGGTGCTGGCGGCGCTCGCGGCGATCGCCCGGCTGCTCCGGGGCCGGCCGTGGACGCTGGTCGGCTATCGCGCGATCAATGGCCTGCCCGGCTTCGTCACGCGTGAGGCGGACGGGATGCTGCAGACGACCGCGCTGCTGATCGAGGACGATCGCATCGCCGGCATCTTCGTCGTGCGCAATCCGGACAAGCTGCGCCGGCTGGAGGCGGAGCTGGCCGCCGCGCCCGGCCAGCACATATAAAGACATCTTTATATTTGCATTTGCGGGTGCGAGCGACTAGGTGGGCGCTATAGCGGCCGCCCGAACGAGCGGCCCTTCTTGCTTTCAGGAGACCCACGTGGCGAGCCAGCCCCAGCCTTCCTTCGACGATCATGTGATCCGCGATCTTTCGCTCGCCGATTTCGGCCGCAAGGAGATCGAGATCGCCGAGACCGAAATGCCCGGCCTGATGGCGTTGCGCGAGGAGTTCGGCGCGGCGCGGCCGCTCGCCGGCGCGCGCATCACCGGATCGCTGCACATGACGATTCAGACCGCCGTGCTGATCGAGACGCTGGTCGCGCTCGGCGCGCAGGTGCGCTGGGCCTCGTGCAACATCTTCTCGACCCAGGATCACGCCGCCGCCGCGATCGCCGCGCGGGGCATTCCGGTGTTCGCGGTGAAGGGCGAGACGCTCGAGGAATATTGGGACTACGTCACCCGCATCTTCGATTGGGGGCAGGACGAAACCTGCAACATGATCCTCGATGACGGCGGCGACGCCACCATGTTCGCGCTGTGGGGCGCGCGGGTCGAGGCGGGCGAGACCTTGTTCACGCCGAGCAACGAGGAAGAGGAGATCTTCTGCGCGACGCTGAAGCGCTTCATCGGGGCGCGGCCGGGCTATCTCACCCGGACCGTGGCGACGATCAAGGGCGTCTCCGAGGAGACGACGACCGGCGTCCACCGCCTCTACGACCTCGCCAGAAAGGGCAAGCTCCCCTTCCCGGCGATCAACGTCAACGACAGTGTCACCAAGTCGAAGTTCGACAATCTCTACGGTTGCCGCGAGAGCCTGGTCGACGCGATCCGCCGCGCGACCGACGTGATGCTCGCCGGCAAGGTCGCCTGCGTCGCCGGCTTCGGCGATGTCGGCAAGGGCTCGGCGGCCAGCCTGCGCAACGGCGGCGCTCGCGTGCTCGTGACCGAGATCGATCCGATCTGCGCGTTGCAGGCGGCGATGGAGGGCTATGAGGTTGTGACGATGGAAGAGGCGGTGACACGCGCCGACATTTTCGTCACCGCCACCGGCAATGCCGATGTCATCACGATCGATCACATGCGCGCGATGAAAAATATGGCGATCGTGTGCAATATCGGCCATTTCGACAGCGAGATTCAGATTGCGGCGCTCGCCAACATGAAGTGGACCGAGATCAAGCCGCAGGTCGACGAGGTCGAGTTCCCCGACGGCAAGAAGATCATCGTGCTGGCCAAGGGCCGGCTCGTGAACCTCGGCTGCGCGACCGGCCATCCGAGCTTCGTGATGAGTTCGAGCTTTACCAACCAGGTTCTCGCCCAGATCGAGCTTTGGACCAAATCGGACAAGTACGAGAACAAGGTCTATGTCCTGCCCAAGCATCTCGACGAGAAGGTCGCCGCGCTCCACCTCGACAAGCTCGGCGTCAAGCTCAGCAAGCTGACCCAGCAGCAGGCCGATTATATCGGGGTGCCGGTCGAAGGCCCGTTCAAGCCGGACCATTATCGCTATTGATCCGCGGCGTGCCGCCGCGCGTGAGAGTGGAAGCTGCGTCCGGGCTCGGCACCACGCCGCGCTGCGCAACGCGGGCGCGCGCGAGGTAGGGGCGACGCCGCAGCGGGCTGGCCGAGGCGGCAAGTCCGCCGCGCGTGTGCGCGCACGAGCGAGCGGCGAACAATCCTGCTGCTGACATGACCCGTATGCGGCCGACTCGCGCATGAGAGAAAGCGCGTCGCGATCGCGAGCGCGCCGCCCCCGACTGGATCGATATTCAGCGAAAGCGCCCACTCCCGAGGGGGCGAGAGTCAGGGTGGGGCGCACCCTGGGAACTGGCCTCGACCGCCGCGCCCACGCCACACCCTGCCCCTTTGCCCGGTGTCGCTCCGTAGCGGCTGCATAGGCTCGCCCGCCCGAGGCAATGCGGCGTGGATGTGGGGTCCGGCCTGGAAGCGGGCGGTGAGGCCCTGCGGCGGCGCGCCGGGGCGCGCTCACCTGTCGCCGCCGGCCGTTCGCCCGGGCGGGACGGCGCCGAGGGGCGGGCGAACCTTTCTGTCCGCGCTCGTTTGCGTGCACCGAAGCACTGCTTGCGGGCCGTTCTCGACCCGTCGCCCCGCCGCCTCGGTTCGGTCACCCGGTCCGGCGTTTGAGGGCGCGGGGCGGGGACCGCGCCCGGCCGTCCATATGAAAAGGGCCGCCCCCGAAGGGGCGGCCCGGTGAGTTGCGTTGGCCGGCCAGCCTAGAAGAGGTCGACGGTGACCCCGCCGTAGAAGAAGCGGCCGATGCTGTTGTAGGGGCTGCCACCCGTCGTGCCGAGCTGGTCGAGCGGCGGGAGACGGTCGAACATGTTGTCGACGCCCAGATAGAAGCGGAACTGGTTGTTGAGGCGGTAGCTGATCCGCAGGTCGTGATAGAAGACGTCCGGATACCAGCGGAACGCCGTCACGTCCGGGTTGGTCGGCGGACGACCCTGCACCGAGCGGGTCGCTTCGTAGCTCGAGATCAGCTGGCGGCCGATATACCTCATCGACCACTGGACGTCCCACTGGCGGAAGCCGAGGCCGGTGATCAGCGCGCCCGAGAAGACCGGATCGCCGAGCTCGCTCAGCTGACGGTCCGCGCGGGTCGGATCGGTCGGATCGACATAGTTGGTTCGCTCGAGCGTGTAGGTGCCGAACCCGCGGAGGTTGAGCCGCAGGCCGCTGCTGAACGTCTTGCGATACGAGAAGTCGAAGTCGATGCCGCGCGAGGTCTGCGTCGCGTAGTTGATGCCCGCGGACAGGACCGCCGGCTCGTTGAAGAAGCCGGTGGCCGCATCGCGCGGGAAGGTGGCGTCGCAGAACTGGTTGTTGATGTCGGCGAGATCGACGCACTGGTTGAGGATCGTCTGCGCGCCCAGCACCGCGATCAGATTGTCGACCTTGATGTCGAAATAGTCGACCGACAGGCTGAAGCCGGGGATGAAGCGCGGCGTGATCACGGCGCCGACCGTGAACGACTTGCCGACCTCTTCCTCCAGGCTCGGGTTGCCGCCCGACAGGAAGCCGGTGCTGAACCGCCGTGCCGAGCAGTTGATCCAGGGATCGCCCACCGCGAGCGTGAAGCCCTGCGCCGCGCAGGCTGCGACAACCGCCGCGTTGGCGGTGGCCGGCACGCCGATCGCAGCGCAGTTGGCGGCGCGATTCGCTCCGTTGTTGATGTTCTGCGCGTCGCACGGATCGGCGATGAACGCGAAGTTCTCGGTCGCCGGGCTGAACAGGTCGCTCAGCGTGGGCACGCGCACCGAGCGCGAATAATTGGCCCGGAAGCGAATGTCCGAAATCGGCGCCCAGGTGCCGTTGATGTTCCACGCGAACGTGTGGTTGGCCGACGTGTTGTAGTCCGAATAGCGCGCCGCGCCCGACAGCGTGAGCTCGCGAGCGAACGGCAGATCGCGCAGCAGCGGGACGTTCAGCTCGCCGAACACCTCGGCCACCTTGAACGCGGGCGGATCGAACGTCGCGAAGGCGTTGAAGAACGTGCCGCCCGCCTTGCTGAGCGGGTCGGCATCCTGGAACGCCGTTTCACGCCGATACTCGCCGCCGATCGAGAAGCCGATCGGGCCGCCCGGCAGCTCGAAGAGCTGCGAGAAATCGCCGCTCACATAACCGAGGATGTCGAGCTGGGACGCGCGCTGGAAGAGCAGCGACGTCGTGTTGACGAAGTCGAGCGCGGCCTGGCTCGGCGCGCCGTAGCCGAAGATGTTGATCGGCACGCAGTCGGGACGGTCGTTGGTCGGATCGGCGTCGGCGTTGACCCGGCAGACCACGTTGCCGCTGCCGTCGCGGACCGAATCGATCGCCAGCGAGAAGCCGTCAAGATTGCCGTCCTCGTCGAAGAGCACGAGGTCATTCAGCTGAAAGGAGTTCGACTTGAAGTGGCCGTAGTTCAGCGACAACTCGTAATGCCAGTCGTCGTTGAAGTCGCCGCGGATGCCACCGACGAAGCGGTAGGTGTAGCGCTTGTTGATTTCCGACCTGCCGCCGAAATCGACGTTGAAGCGCGACACGTTGAACGTTCCGTTCGCCGGATCGGTGCAGATGCCGACCGACTGCAGCGTCGCCAGCGCCTGCGCGTTGAGGAAGCCGTTGCTGCAGCGCAGGTTCGGGATGCCGAAGAAGGACGAGAACGAACCCTGGAAGAAGCTCGGCTGCCCTTCCTGGACGACGCGCTGGTAGACATATTTGCCTTCCAAGAAGAACTGGAGCGCGTCGGAGACGTCATAGTGCGCGAGCAGGTTGGCCGTGTAGCGGTCCTGGCCCACCGCGAGCTGCCCGGTATTGCGCAGGGTCGAGCCCGTGCCGCCCTGGACGTTGCCGGTGAACGAGCCGAAGAACTGGTCCGGCACGTCGATGAACAGGTTGCCGTCCGGTCCGAAGCGCAGCGCGCGACCGTCGGCGAACGTGCCGATCGTGCCGCCGTCCGAAATCGAGTTGTTGCGGATGCCGCACAGGAAGGTGTTGTCCGGAATCCCGTCGCCGGCCTGCGGCTCGCCGACCGTGTTCTGGGTGAGCTGGAACTGGCAGCGACCCGTGAACGCGCCCGTGAATTCGGGCCGGTCGACGAAGTAGAGCGGGTCGGCGCTGGTATATTCGAACGACACCGCGACGTTGCCGCGACCCTCGGCGAAGTTCTTGCCCGCGGTCATCGTCAGCACCCGGACACCGCGGTCGCCGCGCGAGGAGATGCCGTCCTGGGCGTGCAGGCGCAGGCCATCGAAATCCTGGCGCAGGATGAAGTTGACCACGCCGGCGATCGCGTCCGAACCGTAAACGGCCGATTCGCCGCCAGTCACGACGTCGATCCGCTCGACGAGATCCTGCGGGATCATGTTCACGTCGGGGATGAAGTCGCCGGCCGATGCGGTGATGTGCCGGCGGCCGTTGACCAGCACGAGCGTGCGCGAAATGCCGAGGCCGCGCAGGTCGAGGAAGTTGTTGCCGGCGGTGCCGATGAAGCGGCCCGAATTCTGCTGGCCGTAGGTCGAGCGCAGCGACGGCAGGTCGTTCAGCGCGTCGCCGATGTTCGCCTGGCCCTGGTTGGGCAGCTCGTCCGGCGTCACCGACGTGATCGGCACGTTGGATTCGAGGTTCGGGCGCCGAATGCGCGAACCGGTGACCGTGATCACGTTGCCGGCCTGCGCCTGCGCGTCGGTCGTCGGCGCACACTCACCTGCGCTCTCCTGTTCGGGAGTGCATTCCGGCTGAATGTCCTGCGCGCTGGCCGGTGCGGCGAACGCGAGCATGCCGAAGAATGCCGCCGAGCCTATCGCGCTCGTGCTGAGCAAGCCAAACTTTCGCATTCCAAATCTCCCCCAGTACAAAGCTGCTTGTCGCGCCTCGGCGCGCTTGTAGCGGCTGACACAACCGACTTGCCGGAATCATTCAAGCCCCCTGGCCGGTCGTTCATCGAAAGTTCAGTCACTGTGGCAGTTTTGTAACAGGCTGGCGCGTGGCCGGGGGCGGGTCGACCCGCGCCTTTTCGCGTCGCCAGGTTCGCGGCGGCGCGGCGGGCGGGCGCGCGCCCTTTCGCTCCCCTTGCGCGCCGTCTAAACGAGCCGCCGATGACGACGCCGCTGCTTGACTTCCTCCTGCCGCTGTTCGCCGGCGCCTGGCTGGCGGTGGCGCTGTGGGCGACGCTGCGCGGATGGCGGCGCGCGGCGGCGGGTGCGGCGGTGCTGGCGGCGCATGACCGGCTCGCCGCCCTGGTCGAGGCCTCGCCGGCGCTGCCGCTGGTGATCGACGAGGCGGGAGCGCTGACGGCGTCGGACAGTCTCGCCGGCATGCTCGGGCTCGAGGCCTTGCCCGAGGGGGTGGACGCGCTGCTCGGCGGCGAGGGACCATTGGTCGCCGAGGATGCGGCGGCCCTCGCCGCGCGGCTAGCCGAGGCGGCCGCGGGCACGCCGTTCACGCTGATCGCCCGGCTCGCGCGGGGCGGGCGCGCGTGGCGGATCGACGGCGGCCCGGCGCCGGCGGGCTTCGGCGCACGCTCGGTACTGCTCTGGTTCACCGACGTGACCGAGGCGGAAGACCGCATCGCCAACCTGTCCGGCCGCCTGCAGCGGCGGTCCGATGCCCTGGAGGCGCTCTCGCGCCTGATCGAGGCCGCGCCCTTCCCGATGTGGCATCGCGGCCCGGATCATTCGCTCACCATGGTCAATGGCGCCTATGTCGCCGCGGTCGAGGCGGAGGATGCGGCGAGCGTGGTCCGGCAGGGGATCGAGCTGGCCGACGAACCGCTCGTGCCGGCGGCCGAGGGTGACGGGGCGGCGGCGCGCAAGGGGCTCGACCGTATCGTTCCCGCCACGATCGCCGGCGAGCGGCGGATGATGCGCGTCGTCGAGGTGCCGCTCGGCCCCGGCGGCGCGGCGGGCTATGCGATCGACGTCGAGGATCGCGAGCGCGCCCGCGCCGAGCTGACGCGTTTCGCCCGCGCGCAGCGCGACATGCTCGATCGGCTCTCCGCCGGCGTCGCCCAGTTCGGGCGCGACCGCGCGCTCGCCTTTTACAACCAGCCGTTCGCGCGGATGTTCGCGCTGCCGTCCGACTTCCTCGCCGACCACCCCGAATTCGATCGCCTGATCGACGAGATGCGCGCGCGCGGCGAGCTGCCCGAGGTGCGCGACTTCCCCGAATGGAAAGAGCAGCGGCGGCAGTGGTTCACCAGCGGCCTCGTCGCCGAGGAGGAGGACTGGCTGCTCTCCGGCGCGCGGCATTTGCGCGTTGTCGCCCAGCCGCTGCCCGATGGCGGCCTGCTGCTCATCTTCGAGGACCGCACGGAGCAGATCCAGCTCGCCAGCGCCCGCGACACGCTGCTGCGCGTGCGCAGCGCCACCTTCGACAATCTGTTCGAGGCGGTGGCCGTGTTCGCTTCGGACGGGCGCCTCAGCCTGTGGAACAGCCGCTTCCGTGACCTGTGGGGCTTCGACGACGAGACGCTCGACGCCCATCCCCGCGTCGATGCGCTCACCCCCCATCTCGCCGCCCGGCTCAGGCGGGCGAGCCATGCCGGCCTGGTCCACGAGCTGGTCCGCACCGCAACCCAGCAGCGCCAGCAGCGCAGCGGCCGGGTGGTCCTGGCCGACGAGCGCGAATTCGAATTCGCGGCGGTCCCCCTGCCCGACGGCAATGCGCTGTTCACCATGCTCGACATCAGCGACAGCCGCAAGGTCGAGGCGGCGCTGCGCGAGCGCACCGAGGCGCTGGAGGAAGCGGACCGGCTCAAGACCGCCTTCGTCTCCAACATGAGCTACGAGCTGCGCACGCCGCTGACCTCGATCGGCGGCTTCGCCGAGATGCTCGCCGGTGGCTATGCCGGCGAACTCTCCGCCACCGCGCGCGACTATGTCGCCGCGATCCTCGACAGCGTCGCGCGGCTCAGCGCGCTGATCGACAATGTGCTCGACCTGACGCAAAGCGACACCGGCAGCCTGCTGCTCGCCGAGGACGAGGTCGACGTCGCCGCCCTGTGCGAGGAAGTCGCCGCGGGCCAGCGCGACGCGGCGGCGCGCAAGGGGCTCGACCTCGCGGTCGAGCCGCACGGCTCGGCTGGTGTCGTGACCGGCGACACCCGCCGGCTCGCCCAGGCGATCGGCAATCTGCTGGCCAATGCGATCGCCTATACCGACGAAGGCGGGCGCGTGCTGCTGCGCGGCGAGGGCACGCGCAAGGAGGCCCGGATCATTGTCTCCGACAATGGCCGCGGCATCGCCCCGGCGGACCAGCAGCGCGTGTTCGATCGCTTTCACCGCACCACCGAGCAGCATGGCGAGGATTCGGCGGCGGTTGGCCTCGGGCTGCCGCTCGCGCGCCAGTTCGTCGAGGCGCACGGCGGGACGATCGCGCTGCACTCGGAGCCCGGCAAGGGAACGACCGTCACCGTCACGCTGCCGCGCACGCGCGAGCAGCAGGCGGCCTATTCGGTCCGGCGCCAGGCGTGAACGTCGCGCTGCCCGATGCGCGGGCCACCGAGGCCTTCGGCGCGGCCCTGGCGCGGCGGCTGCGGGCGGGCGACATCATCGCCCTGTTCGGCGAGCTCGGCGCCGGCAAGACGACGCTGGCGCGCGGCCTGCTGCGCGGGCTCGGTCACGCGGGCGAAGTCGCCAGCCCGACCTTTCCGATCGTCCAGGTCTATGGCCCGCCCGATACGCGACTGCCCCTGTGGCATGTCGATCTCTACCGGATCGAGGATGCCGCCGAGCTGGAGGAGCTCGGGCTCGACGACGCGCTCGCCGACGGCGCGCTGGTGATCGAATGGCCCGAACGGCTGCCGCGGCTGTGGCCGCGGGCGCTGCGCCTCACGCTGGCGCGCGCCGACCCGGGGCGCGCCTTGACAGCCGAGGTTCCGGCGGCTTGGGGAGGGCGATGGCCGCCGACATGATTCCCCCGCCGCGGGCGCCGGCCTTCCTCGCCGCGCATGGATGGGAAGGCGCCGACATCGTCCCGCTGGCGGGCGATGCCAGCTTCCGCCGCTATTTCCGCGTCCGCCGCGGTCGCGCGCGGGCGGTGCTGATGGATGCGCCGCCGCCGCGCGAGGATCCGCGGCCGTTCATCGCCGTCGCCGAATGGCTCGTCGCGGCGGGCCTGTCGGCGCCGGCGATCCTCGCGCGCGACCTGGCGTCGGGCCTGCTGCTGATCGAGGATTTCGGCGACACGCGCCTGCGCGAGACTCTCGACGCGGCGCCGCGGCGCGAGCTGGAGCTCTACGGGATCGCGGTCGACCTGCTCGCTTACCTCCACCGCCGGCCGGCCATGCCGGGGCTCGGCCCGCACGGGCTCGAGCAGTGGCTGGAGGAGCTCGGCCTGTTCGTCGACTGGTATTGCCCGGCGCTCGGCCTCGCGGTCGACCGCGAGGGCTTCTTCGACGCCTGGCGCGAGCTGTTGGCGCCGGTCGCCGCCGACGGGCTCGGCCCGGTCACGGTGCTGCGGGACTTTCACGCCGAGAACATCATGCTGATCGACGGACGCGAGGGTATTCGCCATTTCGGCCTGCTCGATTTCCAGGACGCCGTCGCTGGCCATCCGGCCTATGATCTCGCCTCCGTGCTGGAGGATGCGCGCCGCGACGTCTCGCCCGAGGTGGAGACCGCGATGATCGCGCGCTATCGCGCCGCCACCGGGCGCGGCGACGCGTTCGAGCGCGCCTACTGGTCGCTCGCCGCGCAGCGCAACACGCGCATCCTCGGCGTCTTCACGCGGCTCTGGAAGCGCGATGCCAAGCCCGGCTATCGGGGCTTCCAGCCGCGCATGTGGGGCCTGCTCGAGCGCGATCTCGCCCGCGACGAGCTGGCGCCGGTGCGCGCCTGGTTCGATGCCAATGTGCCCGCCGCCTTCCGCGCGCCGGCCTGGCCGGAGGGCAGGGCGGCATGAAGCGCTACCGCAAGCCGCTGGCGCTGCGTCCCAGTCCCGGCGTCGCGGTGCCGCGCGCCGCGATGGTGCTCGCGGCGGGCCTTGGCAAGCGGATGCGTCCGCTCACCGCGACCCGCCCGAAGCCGATGGTCGAGGTCGCCGGCAAGCCGCTGATCGACCATGCGCTCGACCGGCTTGCCGCCGCCGGCGTCGCGCGCGCGGTGGTCAACGTCCACTATCTTCCCGACGTGCTCGAGGCGCACCTCGCCAACCGCGAGGATGTCGAGATCGTCATTTCGGACGAGCGCGCGCGCCTGCTCGATACCGGCGGCGGCATCGCGAGGGCGCGACCCCTCATCGAGTCCGATCCCTTCCTCGTCGTCAATTCGGACAATCTTTGGATCGACGGGCCGGTCGACACGCTGAAGCTCCTCGCCACCTTCTGGGACGAGTCGCGGATGGACGCGCTGTTGCTGCTGGTCCCCTTCGCCCGGGCCTTCTGCTACCAGGGGCAGGGCGACTTCCACATGGATGCGATCGGGCGGATTCGGCGGCGCAAGCCGCGCAATGTCGCGCCGTTCGTCTATACCGGCATCCAGATCGTCTCGAAGCGGCTCTTCGACGGCGCGTTGCCGGACGGGCCATTCTCGATGAACCTGCTGTGGGACCGGGCGATCGAGGTCGGCCGCGCGTTCGGCGCGGCGCATCAGGGGCTGTGGTTCGACGTCGGCCGACCCCAGAGCGTCGTCGAGGCGGAACGGGTGCTCGGCCATCGCTGAGGGATAAAGTTGAAAGATGATTCAACTTCGCTTGACCGGACTCGTCCGGGGCGACTAACGCCAAAGCGATCCGAAGGAGTGACCGCATGAAGAAAGTCTATCCCAACGCGGCCGCGGCGCTGGACGGGCTGCTGTTCGACGGCATGATGATCTGCGCCGGGGGCTTCGGCCTGTGCGGCATTCCCGAGCGGCTGATCGAGGCGATCCGGGATGCGGGCGTCAAGGAGCTCACCATCGCCTCGAACAATGCCGGCATCGACGGTGAAGGGCTCGGCAAGCTGCTGCGCTCGCGCCAGGTGAAGAAGATGATCTCCTCCTATGTCGGCGAGAACAAAGAGTTCGAGCGGCAATATCTCGCGGGCGAGCTGGAGGTTGAATTCTGCCCGCAGGGCACGCTCGCCGAGCGCTGCCGTGCCGGCGGCGCCGGCATCCCCGGCTTCTACACGAGGACCGGCGTCGGCACGATCGTCGCCGAGGGCAAGGAGCACAAGGAGTTCGACGGCGAGACCTATATCCTTGAGCGGAGCATTTTCGCCGACCTCGCCATCATCAAGGGTTGGAAGGCGGACGAGGCGGGCAACCTCGTCTTCCGCAAGACCGCGCGCAACTTCAACGCGCCGATGGCGACCGCCGCGAGGATCTGCGTCGCCGAGGTGGAAGAGATCGTGCCGGTCGGCGCGCTCGATGCGGATTCGATCCATCTGCCGGGCATCTACGTAAAGCGGCTGATCGACGGCTCGCCTTACGAAAAGAAGATCGAGTTCCGCACCGTGCGCCAGCGCGAGGCGGCATGAGCCGACGCGATCCCCGATCGCATTCCCTGAGGGGGCGGTGCGCGATGGTCGTGGCCTTGCTGCTCGCGGGCTGCGCGACCGCGCCGGCGCCGCATGCTGAAGCGCCCGCTGCGCCCGCCGCGCCCGCGACGGCGGACGTGCCGGCGACGATGCGCTGGCTCTACGGCTCGGGCGAGAGCGCGGCATCGAGCATCCAGGCCTATCACGCGCTTCGCGACTTTGTCCTCGCCGCCGCCCGCGACCGGCCGACGGAGAGCGTGGTGCTGGCGCCGGAGGCGAGGCTGGGGGCGCCGCGCTTCATTCCATGCGGCGACCGGCCGCTCGCGGTCGTGCTCGACGTCGACGAGACCGCGTTGCAGAATCTCGGCTTCGAATATGACGACGCCGTCCATCCCGGCCGCGCCTTCGATCAGGAGCGCTGGAACCGCTGGGAGGAGGGCGGGGGCGACGCGGTTCGCGCGATGCCCGGCGCCGTCACCGCGCTGCGCGCGATCCGAGCCGCCGGCGTGACGGTGATCTTCAACTCGAACCGGCTCGCCCGGTTCGCCGCGGCGAACGAGGCGGTGCTGAACCGCGCCGGCCTCGGCCCCGCGCGCCACGGCGAGACGCTGTGGCTCCAGGGCGACGCGCCCGGCGGCTCTGGCAAGGACGAGCGTCGCTGGGCGATCTCGCGGGACTATTGCGTCGTCGCCATGGCCGGCGACCAGCTCGGCGACTTCTCCGACCTGTTCAACGTCCGCACCTTGAGCGTCCCTGCTCGCCGCGACGCCGCCTCGAGCGGCCCCTTCGCGC
This sequence comes from Sphingomonadales bacterium, assembly GCA_040255785.1. Taxonomy (GTDB): domain Bacteria; phylum Pseudomonadota; class Alphaproteobacteria; order Sphingomonadales; family Sphingomonadaceae; genus Allosphingosinicella. The sequence goes on along the minus strand of JBDZVR010000007.1, from coordinate 512 downwards.
GGCTGTGGGGCAATGGCTGGTTCATGCTGTCCAACCCCGTCTACGGGCCGAGCCTTCGCGGCGGCCTTGACGATGTCTTCCCGTCGGACAAGCGCTGGTCCGACCCGCAAGGAGATCATTGATGCCCTGGGATCGCAATCAGATGGCGGCGCGCGCCGCCAGGGAGCTGCGCGACGGCTATTACGTCAATCTGGGGATCGGCATTCCGACCCTCGTTGCCAACAACATTCCCGACGGGATGGAGGTGACGCTGCAGAGCGAGAACGGGATGCTCGGCATTGGCCCGTTCCCGTATGAGGACGAAGTCGATCCCGATCTCATCAACGCCGGCAAGCAGACGGTGAGCGAGCTGCCGCAGACCTGCTATTTCGGCTCCGACCAGAGCTTCGCGATGATCCGCGGCGGTCATATCGACCTCGCCGTGCTTGGCGCGATGGAGGTTTCGGAAGGTGGCGATATCGCCAACTGGATGATCCCCGGCAAGATGATCAAGGGCATGGGCGGCGCGATGG
>JBDZVR010000006.1:0-100098 GCA_040255785.1 Sphingomonadales bacterium | reverse complement strand
GCCCGCCCGCTCGCAGGCCGCGCCGCCGCTTCCCGTTACGCCGGCGCAATCGACGCCGCCGCTGGTCCCCGATGCGAGCGCGCCGCCCGGCGCCGATGCGAGCGCGCCGCCCGTCGCCGATGCGAGTGCGCCGCCCGGCGGAGAGCCGATCTCGATCCCCGGCGAGCCGATGACCCCCTCGACCGGCGGCATGCTGCCGCTTTGGCTCGCCGGCGCGGGCGGCCTGCTCCTGCTGCTGCTGCTGCTGCTGGGCATCGGCCCGTGGCGCCGCCTGCGGGCGAGGCAGCGCGTGCGCGGCGATGCGCTCGCCGCCGCGCGCGAGGCCGCCGAAGCCGCCATGCCCGCGCCGCCGCCGCCGGCCCCGGCGCCTTCGTCGCCGCCGGTGGCCCCGGCCGGCGATATCGCCCGGCGGCCCTGGCTCGAAATCGACCTTCGCGCCGAACGGGCGACGTTCAACCAGACGGAAACGCTGGTGCAGTTCGAGCTCGACATCGCCAATGTCGGCGCGGGCCAGGCGCGCGACGTGCGCATCGACGTCAAGCTGTTCAACGCCGGCGCCGAGCAGGACCGGGAGATCGACGCCTTCTTCCGCACCGCCGGGCGCGAGAGCGCGCGGGTCAGGCTGCCCGCGGTCGAGGCCGGCGTGAAGGGCACGATTCGCGGCGAGGTCTCGATGCCGCGCGAGGAAATGCGCGCGCTCCGGCTCGACGAGCGGCTGCTCTACATCCCGGTGATCGCGGTCAACCTGCTCTACGATCGCGGCGAGGGGCAGACGGGCCAGACCTCCAAATCCTATGTGGTCGGGCGCGAGCTGCAGCAGCCGAGCGAGAAGATGGGCGCCTTCCGGGTCGACCAGGGTCCGCGCGTCTGGCGCACGATCGGCCAGCGCCAGCACAAGCTCGCGCGCCGGATCTAGGCACTATCGACGTCGAAGCCGCGCTTTCCCCGCTCCCCCGGGCGGACGGGAATTGCGGCCGGCTATCGCTGCCTTGCCGGCACCGGTTCAGCCCGCCAACGCCGCTTCGTCCACGTCGCGGAGCAGGCCGGCGCCGCCGGTGACGTGCGCCTTGAGGCCCGCGGCTTCGGGCACGATCCGCTCGAGATAGTAGCGCGCGGCGGCGCGCTTCATCGCAAGGAAGGCCGAATCGCCGCCCTCCGCCTCGGCGGCGCGAAGCTGCCGCGCCATCAGCCAGCCGGCGGTCGCGACCGATAGCATGGTGAGGAAGGGGTAGCTCGCCGCCAGCGCGTCGTCCTGGCTCGCCGCCGCCAGCCCTTCGCCGAGCGTGCGCACCTCCTCGGCCAGCGCCTCCAGCCTGCCATGGCCGCCCGCGCGCGCGTCGGCCGCGATCTCGCCGATCAGCCGCCCGAACACGGCGCCGCCCTCGAGCCCCAGCTTGCGGCCGACCAGGTCGGCGGCCTGGATGCCGTTGGTGCCCTCGTAGATCGGCGCGATGCGCGCGTCGCGATAGTGCTGGGCGGCGCCGGTCTCCTCGATATAGCCCATGCCGCCATGAACCTGGACGGCGAGGCTCGTCACCTCGACGCCGACGTCGGTGCCATAGGCCTTCACCAGCGGCGTCAGCAGGCTGGCGCGCGCCGCCGCCCCGGCGTCGCCCAGGGTCGCGCGATCGGCCTGCCCGGCGCAATGATAAGCGAGCGCGCGCGCCGCCTGGGTGAGCGCCTTCATGCGCAGCAGCATGCGCCTGACGTCGGGATGCTCGATGATCCGCGCCGGCCGCCCCTCGCGCCGCCCCTGGACGCGCTCGCGGGCATAGGCGACGGCCTGCTGCGTCGCGCGCTCGGCGATCGACACGCCCTGCAGGCCGACGTTGAGCCGGGCGTTGTTCATCATCGTGAACATCGCCCGCAGCCCCTCATTCTCCCCGCCGATCAGCCAGCCGGTCGCGCCGCCGCCGTCGCCGTAGGACATGACGCAGGTGGGCGAGGCATGGATGCCGAGCTTGTGCTCGATCGAGACGCAGCGCAGGTCGTTGGCGGCGCCGTCGGGCAGGATCTTCGGCACCAGAAAGAGCGAGATGCCCTTCGTCCCGGCCGGCGCGTCGGGCAGCCGCGCGAGCACGAGGTGGACGATATTGTCGGCAAGGTCGTGCTCGCCATAGGTGATGAAGATCTTCTGCCCGGTGATGCGGTAGCTGCCGTCGGCTGCGGGCTCGGCGCGGCATTTGAGCGCGCCGACGTCCGAACCCGCCTGCGGCTCGGTGAGGTTCATCGTGCCGGTCCACTCGCCGGTGACGAGCTTCGGCAGCCACGTCTCTTGCTGGGCGCGCGTGCCGTGGTGGCGCAGCGCCTCGACCGCGCCCGGCGTCAGCATCATGCACAGCGAGAAGGCCAGGTTCGCCGAGCCGAGATCCTCCATGACGACGGTGGCGAGGCTGAGCGGCAGGCCCTGGCCGCCGAACTCCCTGGGGCCGGCGATCGTGCCCCAGCCGCCCTCGACATAGGCGCGATAGGCCTCGCGGAAGCCGGGCGGCATCGTCACGGCGCCCCCGTCGAGCCGCGCCCCGATCTCGTCGCCGGTCCGGTTGAGCGGCGCGAACGTGCCCGCGGCAAAGGCGCCGGCGCCCGCGACGATCGCCTCGACCACATCCTCGCTCGCCTCGGCAAAGGCGTCGGCAGCGGCCAGCTCCGCCATGCCGACGACATGACGAAGGAGGAATTGCTGCTCCTCGATCGGCGGCGCGTAGGTCATGACGGCTCCTCGATGTTGCACCCGGAACCGAGCGGCTATAGCGCCACGGCGTGAGCGCGCAAAACACCCGCGTCCTGCCGTCCGGCCCCGAGGCGATCGCCGAGGCGGCGCGGCTGATCCGCGCCGGCTGGCCGGTCGCGGCGCCGACCGAGACGGTCTATGGCCTCGCCGCCGACGCCACCAGCGGAGAGGCGGTTGCGCGCATCTATGCCGCCAAGGGACGGCCGAGCTGCAATCCGCTGATCGTCCATGTCGATTCGCTGGAGGGGGCGGAGCGCCTGGCGCGGTTCGACGAGCGTGCCCGCGCGCTCGCCCGCACCTTCTGGCCGGGGCCGCTGACGCTGGTCCTGCCGCGCCGGGAGGGGAGCGGACTCGCCGGGGCGGTGAGCGCCGGGCTGCCGACCGTCGCGCTCAGGATGCCGGCGAACGAGACGATGCGCGCGCTGATCGCCGCCGCCGGCCGGCCGCTCGCCGCGCCCTCCGCCAATCGCAGCGGCGGCATCAGCCCGACGACGGCCGCCCACGTCCGCTCCAGCCTTGGCGGCCGGGTGCCGCTGATCCTCGACGCCGGGCCGACCGAGCGCGGCCTGGAATCCACCATCGTCGCGGTCGAGCCGGCGGGGCTGCGCCTGCTGCGCCCCGGCCCGATCCCGCGCGAGCGGCTGGCATCGTTCGGCCCCGTCGCCGATCGCGCCGGCGCCGCGATCGAGGCGCCGGGGATGATGGCGAGCCACTACGCGCCGTCCAAGCCGGTGCGGCTGGACGCGGTCGCCGCGGCGGACGACGAATGGCTGATCGGCTTCGGCGCGGTCGCCGGCGACGACAATCTCAGCGCGGCGGGCGACCTCGCCGAGGCCGCCGCCGGGCTGTTCGCCGCACTCCACCGCGCCGAGGCGAGCGCTCGCCCGCGCATCGCGGTCGCGCCGATTCCCGACGGCGGCCTTGGGGCCGCGATCAATGACAGGCTGCGCCGCGCGTCGGCGCCGCGACCGGAGGCATCATGAACTGGAACGACAATCTCACCGCCGAGCGTGCCACGTTCGTCACCCATCTCGAATGTTCGATGACGGGCGCGCGCCACGCGGCGGACCAGCTTCACAATCTCTCGGAGGCGGGCTGGCCGCTGCTGGTGCGCTACGATCTCGAAGGCGCGCGCGGCGCGCTGACCAGGGAGAGGCTGGCGGCGCGGCCGATTGACCTGTGGCGCTGGCGCGAGCTACTGCCGGTGCGGCGCGCGGCGGACATCGTCAGCCTCGGCGAGGCGGCGACGCCGATCGTGCCGCTTCCCGCCAGCGCCGCGCGGATCGGGCTCGAAACGCTGCTGGTGAAGGACGAGGGCCGGCTGCCGACCGGCTCGTTCAAGGCCCGCGGGCTCGTCATGGCGGTGGCGATGGCGAGGGAGCTTGGCGTCACCAGGATCGCGATGCCGACCAACGGCAATGCCGGCGCCGCGCTCGCCGCCTATGCGAGCCGCGCCGGCATCGAGACGGTGGTGCTCTGCCCCGCCGACACGCCCGAGGTGAATGTGCGCGAGATCGCCGCCCAGGGCGCGCGCGTCTATCGGGTGAACGGCCTGATCGACCAGTGCGGCGCGATCGTCGCCGAGGGCGCGAAGGCGGGCGAATGGTTCGACTGCTCGACGCTGAAGGAGCCCTACCGGATCGAGGGCAAGAAGACGATGGGCCTCGAGCTGGTCGAGCAGCTCGGCTGGGAGGTGCCCGACGTCATCTTCTATCCCACCGGCGGCGGCACCGGCCTCATCGGCATGTGGAAGGCGTTCGACGAGCTGGAGGCGCTGGGCTTCATCGGATCGAAGCGGCCGCGCATGGTCGCGGTGCAGGCCGAGGGCTGCGCGCCGATCGTTCGCGCCTTCGAGGCGGGCGAGGAGCATGCGCCGCGCTGGGAGGACGCGCACACGATCGCGTCGGGCATCCGCGTGCCGAAGGCGATCGGCGACTTCCTGATCCTGCGCGCGGTGCGGAAAAGCGGCGGCTTCGCCATCGCCGTGTCGGACGAGGCCATCGCCGCGGCGCTTCGCGAGGCGGCGGCGCGCGACGGGCTGCTGCTCTGTCCCGAGGGCGCGGCGACGCTGGCGGCGGCCGAAAAGGCGCTGAACGAAGGCCGGATCGGCCCACGCGACCGCGTCGTCCTGTTCAACTGCGCGAGCGGCCTCAAATATCCGCTCGCGGACCGCTCGCGCCAGCTCGACCGCACCGGCCCGATCGATCTCGCCGCGCTGTAGCCGCCCCCGCGCCCCGGGCGGCGGCGGTCGGTCGCCTGCTCAGGCGGCGGGCGCGACGTCCTTCACCCGCGCGGCGAAGCCCTTGCGCAGCTTTTGCAGCCTGGGCGGGATCTCCGCGAGGCAATAGGGATTGCGCTGGCCGTCGCCCTCCCAATAATCCTGGTGATAATCCTCGGCCGGCCACCATTCGCCGATCGGCTCGATCCTGGTCACGATCGGCTCTGGCCAGTTCGCCTGGTTGCGCTCGATCGCGCGCCGCGCGGCCGCCTCCTGCTCGGCCGAAAGGGGAAAGATCGCCGAGCGATATTGCTCGCCGATATCGTTGCCCTGGCGGTTGAGCTGGGTCGGATCGTGGGTGGCGAAGAACATGTCGAGCAGCTCGTCATAGCCCAGCTGGTCGGTGTCGAAGGTGATCCGGATCGCCTCCGCATGGCCGGTGCCGCCGTTGCAGACCTGCCTGTAGGTGGGGTTCGGCGCGTGGCCGCCGGTATAGCCCGCCTCCACCTTGAGGACGCCGATGACGTCATTGAATACCGCCTCGGTGCACCAGAAGCACCCGCCGGCGAGAATAGCCTGCTGTTCGGCCATGTCGGTTCTCCCGCTTGTGTGGATGACCGTCAGGCGGACTGCCGGGCGGCCTTCTCCGACGTGGCGACCGGCTCGGCCGGCTTCAAGCCCGCTTCCATGGCCAGCGTCAGCGCCTCGGCGAGATTGGAGACGCCGAGCCGGTCCATCATGTTGCCGCGGTGCATCTCGACGGTGCGCAGCGAGATGCCGAGGCGGCTCGCGAGCTGCTTGTTCGATTCGCCGGCCAGCAGCCCTTCCAGCACCTCTGTCTCGCGGCCGGTGAGCTGCTCGACGCGCGCGCGCGCGGCGCGGCGCCGCTCGCCGGCCTCGAGCCGCTCGGCGAGCAGCTTGAACCCGGTCTCCAGGCAGGCGTTCAGCGCCTCTTCCGCGAAAGGCTTCTGGATGAAGTCGATCGCGCCCTGCTTCATGGCGCGGACAGCGATCGAGATCTCGCCATGGCCCGTCATCACGATCACCGGCCAGTCGACGCCGCGGCGCTTCAGCGCCTCCATCACCGCGAAGCCGTCCATCCGCGGCATGCGCAGGTCGAGCAGGATGCATCCCGGATCGAGATCGTCGAGCGCGTCGAGGAAGTCCTGGCCCGATCCGAACGGGCGCGACCGGTATTGCGACGCGCCGAGCAGGTAGCTCAACGACCGGCGAACGTCGCGATTGTCATCGACAACGTAAACGTGGCGGGGCTGCGTGCTCTTTTCCACGACCTTCAATTCCCCTCTCGATCATCAAAATGAGCGCTGCGCGACCAAAGCGCAACCGCATTTGAATGCCTTAGCGGCGTCCGATTCGCCCGTGCGCGCCCCGCGTCGGGCTTCGCCGCTGTTGCGGCACGGTTCGTCGCCCCGGCCGCAATCCTGTTTACCAATTGCGCGGATGATGCGGCGAGTTGGCGCTCCCTCGCGCCGAAACGCCCGCGCGCCGGGTCGCGCGCATTGAGGGAACGGCTTTGAAAACATAGGCTTCGGCCCATGCCGGGGAGGATAAGTCCAATGTGGTCACGCAGGCGGATCGTCGGAGCGGGTTGCTTCGCCGGCGCGTTCGCCATGACCGGCAAGCCGCTGCTCGCCGCGGTGCTCGAGGCGCCGTCGGCGGCGCGCCCGGCGGTCGCGAGCGCCACCGTGCCGGCGCGGCCCCGCGTGATGGTCGATCCGGTGGTCGATTCGCGCATGGTCGCCCGCGCCCGCGCCGCCTTCGATCGCCATCGGGCGTCGCTCACCGATACCAACGTCGTCGCGATCGTCGATTTCACGCGGGCGTCGAGCGATGCGCGCTTCTACCTGCTCGACACCAACAGCGGCCGCGTCACGCGCCATCTCGTCGCGCACGGCCGCGGCTCCGATCCCGGCCATACCGGCTTCCTGCAGCGCTTCTCGAACCTGATCGGGTCGGAGGCGAGCTCCAACGGCGCCTATGTGACGAGCGAATATTATCACGGCAAATATGGCCGCTCGATGCGCGTTCGCGGGCTCGATCCGAGCAACAGCAACGCCGAGGCGCGCGCGATCGTGATCCACACCGCCTGGTATGCGGAGCCGGACATGGTCACCAGGATCGGCCGGCTGGGCCGCAGCGAAGGCTGCTTCGCGCTGCCCCACGCCAGCCTCGCCGAATGCCTCGCCAGGCTCGGCCCTGGCCATTTCCTCTACGCCGACCGCCTCGCCTGAGCCGCGGCGGACTCTGATCGGAACGGGCCTGGCCGAAACTATCGCGGCAGCAGCAGGCTGGCGTCGCCGTAGGAATAGAAGCGGTAGCCTTCGCGGATCGCGTGGGCGTAGGCCGCCTTCATCACGTCCAGCCCCATCAGCGCCGAGACCAGCATGAACAGGGTCGAGCGCGGCAGGTGGAAATTGGTGATGAGGCCGTCGATCGCGCGGAAGCGGTAGCCGGGCGTGATGAAGATCGCGGTCTCGCCGGCGAACGGCCGCACGAGCCCGCTCTCGTCCACCGCGCTTTCGAGCAGGCGCAGCGAAGTGGTGCCGACCGCGATGATCCGCCCCCCCGCGGCGCGCGCCTCGTTGAGCCGCGCGGCGGTCGCGGCGTCGATCCGGCCCCATTCCGCGTGCATCCTGTGCTGCCTGGTGTCGTCGGCCTTGACCGGGAGGAAGGTGCCGGCGCCGACATGGAGCGTCAGCGTCGCATGGCCGATCCCGGCGGCGGCAAGCGCGTCGATCAGGCGCGGCGTGAAGTGGAGCGCGGCGGTCGGCGCCGCGACGGCGCCCTCCTCGCGCGCGAACATCGTCTGGTAGTCCGCCCGGTCGTCCGCGTCGGCGGGGCGACGGCCGGCGATATAGGGCGGCAGCGGCATCCGGCCGACGCGCGCGAGCAGCAGCTCGACCGGCTCCTCGCCGGCGAAGGAGAGCAGCAGCGATCCGTCGTCGCCGCGCGCCGCCGCGATCGCGCTCACGCCGTCGCCGAAATCGATGCTGTCGCCCGGCTTCAGCCGCCGCGCGTTGCGGACGAAGGCCCACCAGGCGCGCGGCCCCTCGCGGCGATGCAGCGTCGCGCCGATCCGCGCCGCGCCGCGCCGGCCCTCCAGCTGCGCCGGGATCACCCGCGTGTCGTTGAAGACGAGCAGGTCGCCCGGCCGCAGCAGGCGCGGCAGCTCCGCAACCTCGTGGTCCGAAAGCGCCGCGCCGGCGACGCGCAGCAGCCGCGCCGAATCGCGCGGCCGCGCCGGTCGCAACGCGATCCGCCCCGGCGGCAACGCGAAGTCGAAGAGATCGACGCGCACCCGCGCCCTAGTTGCGCCGGCGCTGCGGCGGCTCGGGCTGCCGGGGCACGCCGGGCTCGGGCATGACCGGGCCGACCCGCTGCCGGCCGCCCTGCGCCTGGCCTGGCGGCGGTGAGGCGATGGTCGGGATGCCCGGCGCCGGCTGCGCCGCCGGCGCCGGCGCGGGCGCGCCGGCGGCCTCGAGTTCCTCGGCGCTCATCGGCGGGACGTTGTCCGAGCCGATCGAGGCGCGCACGATCCGGCTGGGGTTGGCCGGCGGCTCGCCGCGATGGATCGCATCGACGAAGTTCATGCCGGAGACGACCCGGCCGAAGACCGTATATTCGCGGTCCATCGCCAGGTGCGGCGCGAGCATGATGTAGAACTGGCTGTTGGCGCTGTTGATGTCCTGCGCGCGGGCCATTGCGACGGCGCCGCGCAGGTGGGGCAGCCCGTTGATCTCGGCCGGCAGGTTCGGCAGCGGGGAGCCGCCGGTGCCGTTGCCGCGCGGGTCGCCGCCCTGGGCCATGAAGCCGTCGATCACGCGGTGGAAGGTGAGCCCGTTGTAGAAGCCCTGGCGGGTCAGCGTCCTGATCCGCTCGACGGTGCGGGGCGCGACATCGGGGCGAAGCTGGATGACGACGCGGCCGCCGGTCGAAAGGTCGAGATTCCAGCTGTCTTCCGGTGTCAGCGGCGGTGGCGGCGGCGGCACCGGCAGCGGCCCGCGCGGCGGGCCCGAAGGCGCCGGCGGCTGCTGCGCGCTCGTGCCCGCCTCGCTCTGCGTCGCCGGTGGCGGCGTGGTCTCGGGCGCCGGCGGCGGCGGCGTGGTCTCGGCCTGGGGGGCGGAGGCGGCCGGCGGCGCGGCGGCCTCGCCGACCGGCGGCTGGTCCGGGGTCTGCGCGGCGAGCGAACCGGCGAAGAAGAGGCCGGTCAGTCCGGCGAGCAGCGGCAACAGGCGCATCGAAGACCTCGATCTGCGAATGGAAATGCGTTCCTAGAGCCGCGCCCGCCGCGCCTCAAGCGCCGATCAGCCGCCCCGTCGCCCGATCTCGTCGACTCGCGCCCTGACCTCGGCGGCGACGGCGGGGCTGACGAACTTGGTGATCGCGCCGCCGTAGAGCGCGATTTCCTTCACCAGCCGCGAGGCGATCGGCTGGAGCGAGACGTCGGCCATCAGGAAGACCGTCTCGATGTCGGCGTTGAGCTGCTGGTTCATCCCCGCCATCTGGAACTCATATTCAAAGTCGGCGACGGCGCGCAGCCCGCGCACGATCATCGTCGCGCCCTCGCGCACCGCGAAGTCCATCAGCAGCGAATCGAAGGCGACGACGCCGATGTCGCCGCCCACGCCCTCGACCTCGCGGCGCACCATCGCCAGCCGCTCCTCGAGCGTGAACATCGGCGATTTGGAGGGATTGGTGGTGACGCCGATCACCAGCCGGTCGACGAGATGCGCGGCGCGGCGGATGATGTCCATGTGGCCGAGCGTGATCGGATCGAACGTGCCCGGATAGACCGCGATCTTCATGCTTCCTTCCCCGCTCAATGGTCGCGCTCCACCGCGAAGCGGGCGAGCGCGCGCAGCAGCTCCGCCCGGTCGGCATAGGGCTGGAGGTGGGCGACCGCCTGCTCGGCCAGCGCCCGCGCCTGGCGGCGCGCGCGATCCGCGCCGAGCAGCGAGACGAAGGTCTCCTTGCCCAGGCCCTGGTCCTTGCCGACGCGCTTTCCGGTCCGTTCCTGGCAGCCTTCGTGATCGAGCAGGTCGTCGGCGATCTGGAAGGCGAGGCCGATGTCGCGCGCATAGCCGCGCAGCCCGGTGCGCCCCTCCGGCGGCACGTGGCCGAGGATCGCCGCCAGTTCGAGGCAGCAGCAGATCAGCGCGCCGGTCTTGAGCTGCTGGAGCCGGGTGACCGCGGCGAGATCGAGCCCGGCGCGCCCGGCCATGAGGTCCATCATCTGGCCGCCGGCCATGCCGTCCGGCCCGGAGGCGCGGCCCAGCGCGAGCACCAGCTCGGCGCGCACGAAGGGATCGGGATGGGTTGCCTCGTCGGCGAGAATCTCGAACGCGAGCGCGTGCAGCGAATCGCCGGCGAGGATCGCCGTCGCCTCGTCGAAGGCGCGGTGGACGGTGGGCTTGCCGCGCCTCAGGTCATCATCGTCCATCGCCGGCAGGTCGTCGTGGATCAGCGAATAGACGTGGATGCATTCCACCGCGAGGGCGGCGCGCAGCGCCCGCCCGCGATCGACGTTGAACAGTTCGGCGCCGGCCACCACGAGCAGCGGCCGCAGCCGCTTGCCCCCGCCGATCGTCGCATAGCGCATCGCCTCGTAAAGCGGCGCGCGGCAGTCGCCGGGCACCGCGAGCAGCGCGTCGAAGGCCGCGTCGATCTCGGCGCCGATCCGCTTGAGCGCCGTCTCCAGCGAGACCGGCCCCGGCGCCACCCAGCCCTCAGTCGCCACCGAAGGGCGCCGTGCCGGTAGGGGTGCCGCCCGGGCCGAGCTGGATCTGGTCGATCCGCGCCTGCGCCGCGGCGAGCCGCGCCTCGCACTGGCGCTTCAGCCGGTCGCCCTCGCCGTAGAGCGCGATCGCCTCGTCGAGCGGGGCCTCGCCGCTCTCCAGCTTGCGCACGATCTCCTCGAGCCGCTTCAGCGCCTGCTCGAAGCTCAGCTCGGCAATGTCGTCGGGTCCCTCCGCCATGGCGCAAGCATTGAGCGCGCGGCCGGCCCCGGTCAAGCCGCGTGGAACCACCAGACGCCGCCCCGCGCCTCGCGGCGGGCGCGGCCCTCGACCTCGAGCCGGCGCAGGTGCGCCAGCGCCTCGCCGGTCGCGAGCCCGTAGGAGCCGTCGCCGATCGCGCGGCCGAACAGGGTGCGGAAGCAGTCCACCGCCCGCTTCGGCTCGGCGAGGAGCGCGTGCAGCGCGTCGAGCCGGCCGCGGTGGCCGGCATCGAGCGCGTCGAGCCGCGCATGAAGGCCGGTGAACGGCTCGCCATGCGCGGGCAGGACGAGGAGGTCGTCGGGCAGCCGCTTCAGCCGCGCGATCGAATCGAGCCATTCGCTGAGCGGGTCGGCCTCGGGCTCGCTGAGCGAGAGCGAGACGTTGGAGGTGATGCGCGGCAGCACCTGGTCGCCGGCGATCATCAGCCGGCCCTCGACGTCGACGAGGCAGGCATGTTCCGGCGAATGGCCCGAGCCGACCACCACCCGCCACTCGCGCGCGCCGATGCGCAGCGTCTCGCCGTCGCGCAGGCGGCGGTAGCTGAGCGGGATCGGGCTCACCGCCGCGGCGAAGCGGCCCCAGCCCTTCGTCGCCTCGGCCGCGATCCGCGCCTCCTCCCAGCCGGCGGCGCGCCAGTAGGCCAGGGCTTCGGGCGGCGGCGCCTCGCGCACGTCGGCGGCGAGCATCCGCGCCGTCGCCCATTCGCCGCGGGTCATCCAGAGCCGCGCGCCGGTCCGCCCGGCGAGCCAGCCGGCAAGGCCGACATGATCGGGGTGGAAATGGGTGGCGAGGATGCGCGCGATCGCCCGCCCGGCCAGCGGCCCCTCGAGCAGCGCGGTCCAGGCCGCGCGGGCGGCGTCGATCGCGAGGCCGCTATCGACGATAGTCAGCGCCGCGCCGTCGTCGAGCAGCCAGATATTGATATGGCCGAGTCGGCCGGGCACCGGCAGGCGCGTCCAGCGCACGTCCCGGGCGATGTCCGACAGCGCGCCGAAGTCCGGCGCCGCCCGGCCGAAGGGATAGGTGAGCCCGCGATGCGTGCGCGGCGCCCCGGCGTGCGATTCGGCGGCGGCGGCCGGCTCAGCTTCGGAAGGGGTCTTCAAAGCCCTGGCCGGATTCGGCCGCGCGCTCGACCTCGGCCTGCTCGGCGGCGAGCGCCGCCTCCGCCTCGCGCGCCGCCGCCTCGCGCTCGGCGCGCAGCTCCTCGATCAGCGCCTCGCGCTCGCGCTCGACCTCGGTGTCGGCGCGCGTCGCCTCGATCCCCGCCGCCTTCGCCGCCTTGGCGACGGCGGCGTCGAGCTCGCGCTGGGTGGTGAGGCCGAGCGTCACCGGATCCTTCGGCACGATGTTGGCGATGTTCCAGTGGCTGCGCTCGCGAATCGCCTGGATGGTCGAGCGGGTGGTGCCGATCAGCTTGCTGATCTGGCCGTCCGACAGCTCGGGATGGTTGCGGATCAGCCAGGCGACGCCGTCCGGCTTGTCCTGCCGCTTGGACACCGGCGTGTAGCGCGGGCCCCTGGTGCGCATCGCCTGGTCCGGCTCCTTCTGCATCTGGAGCGCATAGTCGGGATCGGCCTGGCCGCGCTCGATCTCGTCCTGGGTGAGCTCGCCCGAGCGCAGCGGATCGCGGCCGGTGAGCTTGGTCGCGGCGGTGTCGTCGGCGATCGCCTGCACCTCGAGGATATGCAGGCCGCAGAAGTCGGCGATCTGCTTGAAGGTCAGCGACGTGTTCTCGACGAGCCAGCTGGCCGTGGCATGGGGCATGAGCGGCTGTGGCACGAACGTTCCTCCGGAAAATAGAAGGGCCGCCCCTCTCGGAGCGGCCGATGCATCACAGCGATTTAGGGCGGCGCGGGTTCCCACGCAACCCAAAGCTGGCGCGGCCGCCCGCCGCTCGCCGGCCGCCCCCATGACGACGAGCCTTCAAACCGGGCCGAACTGCGGCTAGGCCGTTGCCCCGTGAGCCGGGAGCACCTGCGCGCCCTCGAGGCGGAATCGATCCACATCCTGCGCGAGGCGGTCGCCGAGGCGCGACGGCCGGTCATGCTCTTTTCGGCGGGCAAGGACAGCGTGGTGATGCTCCACCTCGCGCGCAAGGCGTTCGCGCCCGCGCCGCCGCCCTTCCCGCTGCTCCACGTCGATACGACCTGGAAGTTCCGCGAGATGTATGCGCTGCGCGACGCCGTCGCCGCCGAAGCGGGCATGGAGCTGATCGTCCACCGCAACCCCGACGCGCTCGCACGCGGCATCAACCCCTTCGACCATGGCTCGGCGGTCCATACCGAGCTGTGGAAGACGGAAGGGCTGCGCCAGGCGCTCGACGCCGGCCGCTTCGACATCGTGTTCGGCGGCGCGCGGCGCGACGAGGAGGCGAGCCGCGCGAAGGAGCGCGTCTTTTCCTTCCGCACCGCGACCCACGGCTGGGATCCGAAGCGCCAGCGGCCCGAGCTGTGGCGGCTCTACAATATGCGGATCGCGCCGGGCGAGAGCATCCGCGTCTTCCCGCTCTCCGACTGGACCGAACGCGACGTGTGGGACTATGTCGCCGCCGAGCAGCTCCGCGTCGCCTCGCTCTACTTCGCCGCCGAGCGGCCGACGGTCCGCCGGGACGGCGCGCTGATCATCGTCGACGACGATCGCTTTCGCCTCGCGCCGGGCGAGGAGGCGATCGCGCGGCGGGTGCGGGTGCGCACGCTCGGCTGCTATCCGCTCACCGGCGCGATCGAGAGCGAGGCGGCGACGATCGCCGATATCCTCGCCGAGATGGCGCGCGGGCGCACGTCCGAGCGCGCCGGCCGCCTGATCGACCGCGACGAGCCGGCCTCGATGGAGCGCAAGAAGCGGCAGGGCTATTTCTGATGTCCGGGCTGCTCCGCCTCGTCACCTGCGGCTCGGTCGACGACGGCAAGTCGACCCTGATCGGCCGCCTGCTCACCGATTGCGGCGCGATCCCCGTCGACCGGCTGGCGGGCGACGCCGCCGATCTCGCCCTGCTCGCCGACGGGCTCGAGGCCGAGCGCGCGCAGGGGATCACGATCGACGTCGCCCACCTTTATTTCGAGCGCGGCGTCCGGCGCTTCATCCTCGCCGACGCGCCGGGTCACGAGCAATATACCCGCAACATGGCGACCGCCGCCTCGCGCGCCCAGCTCGCCATCGTGCTGGTCGACGCGACCAGGGGCATGCTGCGCCAGACGCGCCGGCACCTCGCCATCGCCCGCCTGCTCGGCGTGCGCAGCTTCGTGCTGGCGGTGAACAAGATGGACCTTGTCGGCTTCGACAAGGCGCGCTTCGATGCGATCGCCGCGGCCTTCGCCGAAGCGCTCGACGCCGCCGGCGGGGGCGCGCTGGTCGCGATCCCGCTCTCGGCGCTGCGCGGCGACAATGTCGCGGCGCCGTCGACGGCGACCCCATGGTATCAGGGGCCGACGCTGCTGCAGCACCTGGAGACGGTGGAGCCCGCCCCCGCCGACGCCATCGCCGCGCTGCGCCTGCCGGTTCAGCATGTCATCCGCGCCGATGGCCGGCGCTTCTATGCCGGCACGATCGCCGGCGGCACGCTGCGCGTGGGCGGCGAGGTCGTGATCGCGCCCTCCGGCCGCCGCGTCGCGGTGGCGGCGATCCGCGCGCCCTCGGCCGAGGTCGGGGAGGCCGGCGCCGGCGCGGCGGTCGCGGTCTCGTTCGCCGAGGAGGTCGATTGCTCGCGCGGCGACATGATCGCCGATCCCGATGATCCGCCCGGCTGCGGCGACCAGTTCGAGGCGACGCTGGTCTGGCTGGACGAGGCGCCGCTGCTGCCGGGCCGGCAGTATCTGCTCAGGATCGGCGCCCAGACGGTGCCGGCGACGGTGCGCGAGCCCAAATACCGGCTCGACGTCGAAACCTCGGCCCGGCTCGCGGCGAAGACGCTGGAGCTCAACGACATCGGCGTCGCCAATCTGTGGACCGCGCGGCCGATCCTGTTCGAGCCCTATGAGAAGAGCCGTGAGCTCGGCGGCTTCATCCTGGTCGACCGCGTCACCAACGCGACTGCCGCCGCCGGCCTCATCCACTTCGCGCTGCGCCGCTCGCAGAACATCCACGCCCAGGCGCTCGCGATCACGCCCGAGCGCCGCGCCGCGCTGATGGGGCAGCGGCCCCGCCTGCTGTGGTTCACCGGCCTGTCCGGCGCCGGCAAGTCCACCATCGCCAATCTGGTCGAGGCGAAGCTCCACGCCATGGGCCGGCACAGCTTTCTGCTCGACGGCGACAATATCCGGCGCGGGCTGAACCGCGATCTCGGCTTCACCGACGCCGACCGGGTCGAGAATATCCGCCGGGTCGGCGAGACCGCGCGGCTGATGTTGGACGCGGGGCTGATCGTCCTTGCCGCCTTCATCAGCCCGTTCCGGGCCGAGCGCGAGATGGTCCGCGCGATGGTGGGCGAGGGCGACTTCGTCGAGATCTTCGTCGACGTGCCGCTCGCCGAGGCGGAGCGGCGCGACGTCAAGGGCCTCTATCGCAAGGCGCGCTCGGGCGAGCTGGTCAACTTCACCGGCATCGATTCGCCCTACGAGCCGCCCGAGGCGCCGGAGATCGTGCTCGACACGGTGGCGCTCGACCCGGAGGCGGCGGCCGAGGCGGTGATCGCCTGGCTGGAACGCCGCGGCCTTTCGGCCTAGGCAGGGGCGATGGGCGAGGGGGACGCGATCCGGGCGGGCGCCGACCAGGGGCCGGAGGGCGAAAGCGTCGCGCCGCCCCGGCCGGGCCGCACCGACGTCACGCTCTCGCGCGGCTTCCGGCCGTGGCTCGAACGGATGGGGGTGAGTCTCGCCTTCACCACCTATCAGACCGGCCAGCTCTTCCTCGTCGGCCGGCTGCCCGAGGGGCGCACCTCCGTCCACCAGCAGAGCTATGTGCGCGCGATGGGGCTCCACGCCGGCCCGCGCCGGCTGTTCGTCGCCTCGCAGCATCAGATCTGGCGGCTCGAGAACATCCTCGGCCCGCGCGAGCGCGCCAATCGCGATTTCGACCGGCTCTACGTGCCGCGCGCGGCGCAGGTGACCGGCGATCTCGACGTGCACGAGCTCGGCGTGGACCGGCGCGGCCGCGTCATCTTCGTCGCCACCCGCTTCAACTGCCTCGCGACGACCAGCCCGACGCACGGCTTCAGGCCGCTCTGGCTGCCGCCCTTCGTCTCCAGGCTCGCCGCCGAGGATCGCTGCCATCTGAACGGCCTTGCGATGGACGCCGGCCGGCCGGCCTATGTCACCGCGGTGAGCCGCTCCGACATGGTCGAGGGCTGGCGCGACCGGCGCCGCGACGGCGGCGTCCTCATCGACCTCGCCGACAACCGCGTCGTCGCCGAGGGCCTGTCGATGCCGCACAGCCCGCGCGTCACCGAGGCGGGCCTGCTGCTGCTCGATTCGGGCCATGGCACGATCGCGCGGATCGATCCGGCGACGGGCGCGAAGGAGGACATCGCCTTCTGCCCCGGCTTCCTGCGCGGCCTCGCCGTCCATCGCGGCCATGCGATCGTCACCGTCTCCAAGCCGCGCGAGGGGCTGTTCGCCGGGCTCGACCTGCAGGACCGGCTCGCCGCGCGCGACGGCGAGGCCTGGTGCGGCATCTGCATCGTCGATCTGCGCAGCGGCGACCTGGTCGAATGGCTCCGCCTCGAAGGCGCGATCCGCGAGCTGTTCGACGTCGCGGTGCTGCCCGATGTCATCTGCCCGATGGCGGTCGGCGTCTCCTCGCCCGAGATCAGGAGCCTCGTCTCGCATGACCGCGAGTTCGGGCCGCTGATGATCGAGGATTAGCCGGATCGATATCCGGCAAGGGCACTGCCTCTCCCCCGGCGCGGAGAGGGGCAGGGCGAGGGACGGGCGGCGGCGCGAATGCCGATTGAGCCTAGGTCTCCAGGAAGCGCTTCACCCCGCGCGCGGCCTGGCGGATGCGCTGTTCGTTCTCGACCAGCGCGATCCGCACATGGCCTTCGCCTTCCTCGCCGAAGCCGACGCCGGGGCTGACCGCGACCCCGGCCTGCGCGAGCAGCGCCTTGGCGAAGGCCATCGAGCCGCGCTCGCGCCAGCCTTCGGGAATCGGCGCCCAGGCGAACATGCTCGCCTGCGGCGGCGGGATCTCCCAGCCGGCGCGACCGAAGCACTCGACGAGGCAGTCGCGGCGCGACCTGTACAGCCGCCGGTTCGCCTCGACGATGTCCTGCGGGCCGTTGAGCGCGGCGATGGCGGCGACCTGGACCGGCGTGAACGCGCCGTAGTCGAGATAGGATTTCACGCGCGTCAGCGCCGCGATCAGCTCGCGATTGCCGACCGCGAAGCCCATCCGCCAGCCCGCCATCGAATAGGTCTTCGACATCGAGGTGAACTCGACCGCCACCTCGCGCGCGCCCTCGACCTGGAGGATCGACGGCGTCGGCGTGTCGCCGAAATAGATTTCGGCATAAGCGAGGTCGGAGATCACCCACAGGCCATATTCGCGCGCATAGGCCACCACCTTCTCATAGAAGGCGAGGTCGGCGACATAAGCGGTGGGGTTGGAAGGATAGCCGATCACCAGCACGGTCGGGCGCGGCACCGTGTAGCGCACCGCCCGTTCGAGGCTGTCGAAGAAGTCCGGTCCCGGCGCGGCCGGGATCGAGCGGATCGCGGCGCCGGCGATGATGAAGCCGAACTGGTGGATCGGATAGGACGGATTGGGCGCGAGCACGACGTCGCCCGGCGCGGTGATCGCCTGGGCGAGATTGGCGAGCCCTTCCTTCGAGCCCAGGGTCACGATGACCTCGCTCTCGGGATCGAGCTCGACCCCGAAGCGGCGGGCATAATAGCCGGCCTGCGCCTTCCTGAGGCCGGCGATGCCGCGCGATGCCGAATAGCGATGCGCGCGCGGATCGCGGGCGACCTCGGCGAGCTTCTCGATGACATGGGGCGGCGGCGCGCCGTCGGGATTGCCCATGCCGAGGTCGATGATGTCCTCCCCCCGCGCTCGCGCCGCCGCCTTCATCGCGTTCACTTCGGCGAAGACATAGGGCGGCAGGCGGCGGATGCGGTAGAAGTCGGTCATGAGTCGCCTCTGGCCAGTCGCGACGCCCCGCGCAAGTGCGCATGCGCGCGATTTGCGAACGCGAGCGGCTCGGCGCGCCCGGCACGCGGCCGGATCGGGCGCATGATCGCCGCGATTGCCGCCGGGACGCTGCGCTAAAGCCCGGCGGCGGCGAGCAGATCGGAGGGCTTGCTCTCCAGCGCCCTGGCGATGCGGGCGACATTGAGCAGCGTCACATTGCGTTCGCCGCGCTCGATCTTCCCCATGTGCGAGCGATCGATCCCGGCCTCGTGCGCCAGGGTTTCCTGCGACAGGCCGAGCGCCTTCCGTCGGGCGCGAATCGCCGCGCCGAACCGTGCCAGGGCTCCCGAGCGATCATTCGGGCCGGCTATTCGCGTCACGGTCGGAAGCGTCGCGGACGCGCGCTTTTATGACCACGGTATTTACGACCCAAATGCCCGTTGGCATAAATGGCCCGGGAGAATTGGAACCATGTCGACTGCCACCGTCCTGAAGATCCTTTTGGCCGGGTTGCTGTCTGCGCTCGCGGTAACGGGAGCGATGCTGATGGTGCTCGCCGCTCGCCTCCGGCTGACGAAGAAGGCCCTCGAGCGCGTCCGCCATCAGCGGGATGATTTTCAGTCTCGTTACTGGCGCGAGGTGAATGGGGGCGGCGCGGAATGACTCTCGTCCGCGCCGGCTCAGCCGCGCGCGGACTCGAGGAACAGGGCGACCTCGTCCAGTGGCACGTCGCGGTCGATGAAGGCGGCGCCGATGCCGCGCGCCAGGATGAACGGGACGCGGCCCCCGGCCTTCTTCTTGTCGCTCGCCATGCGCTGAGTGAGGGCGGCGCCGCTCGCCGTGAGGCCGAGGCCGGCGAGGCTGGCGGGTAGCCCGGTGGCGGCGAGATGGGCGCGCACGCGCGCCGCATCCCCGGCGGCGCACAGGCCGCGACGGGCGGAGAGGCCGAAGGCGAGCGCGAGGCCGGTCGCCACCGCCTCGCCGTGCAGCACCCGGTCGGAAAAGCCCGCCTCGGCCTCGATGGCATGGGCGAAGGTGTGGCCGAGATTGAGCAGCGCGCGCGCGCCCGACGTCTCGCGCTCGTCGGCGGCGACGACCCGCGCCTTGAAGGCGGCGCTGGTCGCGATCGCATGAGCGAGCGCGGCGGGCTCCCGCCGCAGCACGGCCGCGCCATTTTCCTCCAGCCAGGCGAAGAAGCCGGGATCGCCGATCAGCGCCGTCTTGACGATCTCGGCATAGCCGGCGCGCATCTGCCGGTCGGGCAGCGTCGCGAGCAGGTCGGGATCGATCAGCACGGCGCGCGGCTGGTGGAAGGCGCCGACCAGATTCTTGCCCGCCGCCACGTCGATCGCGGTCTTGCCGCCGACCGAGCTGTCGACCATCGCGAGCAGGCTGGTCGGCACCTGCACATAAGGCGTGCCGCGCTGGAGGATCGCGGCGGCGAAGCCGGCGAGGTCGCCGATGACGCCGCCGCCGAAGGCGACGATCGGCTCGCCGCGCTCGATGCCGAGCGCGAGCAGCCGGTCGATCAGCCCGGCGAGCGTCGCCCAGCCCTTGCTCTCCTCGCCGGGCGGGACGGTGATCGTCTCGACCGCCAGCGCCGCCAGCCCGGCGGCGAGGCGCGGCCCCTGCGCCGCCGCGACATTGCCGTCGGAGACGACGAAGACGCGCCGGTTCGGCGCATGGGCGGCGAGATGTTCGCCGGCGCGGCCGATCAGGCCCGCCTCGATCCGCACGTCATAGCCGCGCTCGCCGAGCTCGACCCGCACCAGGTTCATCGCTCGCCCCCGGCCGGGAGCGGCGATCGGGAGAGCCTCGCGTCGGCCAGCACCAATGCCGCCATCGCCTCGGCCACGGGCGCGCCGCGAATGCCGACGCAGGGATCGTGGCGGCCCTTCGTCAGAATCGCGGTCTCGCGCCCCTCCCGGTCGATGGTGGGCACCGGAGTCACGATCGAGCTGGTCGGCTTGAAGGCGATGCGCACGCGCCCCGGCGCGCCGATCTCCACGCCCTTCACCGCATTGATCGACATCATCGCGGCAAGGGTCGCCGAAACCGGAAATTGCGCCCCCTCGACCACGCATTCCACCACCGCCCCCAGCGAATCGCCGGCCTTGCGCGCGGCATCCAGCCGCGCCGCCCAGCGCTCCGCGGCGGCCGGGTCGGGACAGAAGAAGGGGTTGGCGTCGATCTGGCCGGCATCGAAATCCGCGATTGCGTCGCCACCCAGCTCGACCAGATAGGCGCGGATCGAAACGTCGCCGATGAGCTTGCGCGCGACCGCTCCGGCGGCGACGCGCGCCGCCGTCTCGCGGGCCGAGGCGCGTCCGCCGCCGCGCCAGTCGCGAAATCCGTATTTGACGTCATAGACATAGTCGGCATGGCCGGGCCGATAGGCGGTGGCGACCCCGGCATAGTCCTTCGAGCGCTGGTCGACATTGTCGATGGCGAGCGCGATCGGCGCGCCGGTCGTGCGCCCGCCCTCGACGCCGGCGAGGATGCGGACCCTGTCCGGCTCCGCGCGCATCGTCGTGAAGCGCGACTGGCCCGGGCGGCGGCGATCGAGGAACGGCTGGATGTCGCTTTCGCCGAGCGCGATTCCGGCCGGACAGCCCTCGACGAGCGCGCCGATCGCCGGCCCGTGGCTCTCGCCCCAGGTCGAGAAGCGGAAGACCCGCCCGAAGCTGTTCCAGCTCATCCGGCGGCGTGCATGGCGCGCGCCGGCGCCTCGGGCAAGGGTTCGCGCGCCGCGAGTAGGCGCAGGCAGTTGTCCATGATCCGGTCGCCGTCGGCGGTGAGGATCGATTCGGGATGGAATTGCAGCCCGACCTGTCGCGCTGCAGGATCGCTGATCGCCATCGCCATCCCGCGCGCCTCGGCGTGGACGGCGAAGCGCGGCGGCATGGCGCGGACGCACAGCGAGTGATAGCGCCCGACCCGCAGCGGGCTGGGCAGGCCCGCGAACGGGCCGGCGCCGTCATGATCGAGCAACGTGCCCTTGCCATGGACCGGCGCCGGCGCGCGCTCGACGACGCCGCCGGCCTCGAGCACGATCGCCTGGTGGCCAAGGCAGATGCCGATCAGCGGCACCCGGCCCTTCGCCAGGCGGATGAGATCGAGGCAGCAGCCGGCGTCGGCGGGATGGCCCGGCCCGGGCGAGAGCAGGATCGTCGCCCCGGCCTCGCGCGCCATCGCCAGCGCGCGCCCGGCGGCGATCGTGTTGCGCGCCACCGTCACGGCCGCGCCCAGCCGCTGCAGCGTCTCGACCAGGTTGAAGGTGAAGCTGTCGAGATTGTCGATCATCAGCACGTTGCCGGGCATCGCGCGCGTGCGGGTCATGCGCCGGCTCCGGTCAGGACGGAGAGGAGGGCCGCGGCCTTGTGGCGCGTCTCGGCGGCCTCGCGGCTGGGCGTCGAATCGTGAACGATGCCGGCGCCGGCGCGGACATGGGCGACGCCGCCCGTCACCACCGCCGATCGGATGACGATCGCGCTGTCGAGCAGCCCGTCGCCGTCGAGCCAGCCGATCGCGCCGCCATAGGCGCCGCGCCGCGTCCGCTCGCTCACGCGCAGCAGCTCGGTGGCGCGGATCTTGGGCGCGCCCGAAAGGGTGCCGGCGTTGAGCCCGGCGTGGAGCGCGTCGATGGCGTCGAGATCGTCGCGCAGCGCCCCGGTGACCGAGGAGACGAGGTGCATGACCCGCGCATAGCGCTCGACCGTCATCAGCGCGCGCACCCGGCGCGTGCCGGGCACGCTGACCCGCGCGACGTCGTTGCGGGCGAGATCGACCAGCATCATGTGCTCCGCGAGCTCCTTGTCGTCGAGCCGCATGTCGGCCTCGAGGCGATCGTCCTCGTCCGCCGAGCGGCCGCGCGGCCTCGTGCCGGCGATCGGCCGGATCTCGACGTGGCGCGCGCCGTTCTCGCGGAACACCCGCACCGACGTCTCCGGCGAGGCGCCGAGCAGCACGAAATCGCCGCCGGCGACGTGATAGCGATAGGGGCTGGGCTCGCGCCCGCGCAGCGCGGCGAAGGCGGCGAGCGGATCGGGGCAGGGCGCGCTGAAGGTGCGCGAGGGCACGATCTGATAGACCTCGCCGGCGGCGATATGGCCGCGCATCCGCTCGACCAGCGCGCCATATTCCTCGTCGTCGAGATCGACCGCCACCGGCCCGGGCTGCGGGTGGATCGCGCCCGGCGGCGCGGGCGGCGCGGCGGCGGCGCGCGCGACCAGCGCCGACAGCCGCTCCTGCGCGGCGAAGGCAGCGGTCTCGTCGTCGCCGAAGGCGGCGCAGACGATGCGCGGCGCGGCGCGCGGTTCGACGACGATCAGGCTCTCGGCGAGCCAGGCGACATAATCGGGAAAGCCGGTGGGATCCGCGCCGCCCGCCGGCAGCCCCTCCAGGTTGGCGGCATAGTCGAAGGCGATCACGAAGGGCAGGAACAGCGCCAGCGGCTCCTCGGGCGAGCGATTGTCGAGCGCGAGCAGCGCGCGCACCGCATCGAGCGGCGCCGGCGCGCGCAGCCGCTGGCCGGCATCGTCGCCGGTCACCGGCGGGAACTGCAGGTCGAGCCGCCCCTCCGCCCGCGCCGCGACGCGCGCGCCGAGCCGCGCCGCGATCGCCTCGAGCGCCGCGCGGCCGTTGGCGGACAGCGCGGTCGCGCTCACCCGAAGGCCCCGGCATTCGAGCCGCAGCGCCGCCCGCTCCATCAGCAGCGCCGGCCCGTCGGCCTTCTCGATCAGCAGCGTGTCCGCGCGCCCGGCGCAGAGCGACCGGTAGAGGTCGAACGCGCCGGCTGCGCGCGGCAGCGTCCGCGTGAAGGCGCGCACCCGGCTCATGCCAGCACCCGCCCGGTCGCGGCGAGCACCGCGGACAAGGTCGGCATCAGCGCGGCGAACTGGGCCGGGTAGAGCGACTGGGCGCCGTCGGAGAGCGCCGCCGGCGGGTTCTCGTGGACCTCGATGAGCAGGCCATCCGCGCCGCAGGCCGCGGCCGCCAGCGCCATCGGGCCGACGAGATCGCGAATGCCGGTGCCGTGCGAGGGATCGACGACGACCGGCAGGTGGGTGCGCTGTTTCATATAGGGCACGGCGTTGAGATCGAGCGTGTTGCGCGTCGCCGTCTCGAAGGTGCGGATGCCGCGCTCGCACAGGATCACCCGCTCGTTGCCGGCGGCGAGGATATATTCGGCGGCGAGCAGCAGCTCCTCGATCTTCGCGGAAAGCCCGCGCTTCAGGAGGATCGGCTTGTCGGTCGCCCCGACCGCGCGCAGCAGCGCGAAATTCTGCATGTTGCGCGCGCCGATCTGGAGCGCGTCGGCATGGGCGGCGACGATCTCGACATCGGCCGTGTCCATCACCTCGGTGACGACCGGCATGCCAAGCTCGTCCCCTACCTCGCGCAGCATCCGCAGGGCCTCGGGGCCGTGGCCGCGAAAGCCGTAGGGGCTGGTGCGCGGCTTGTAGGCGCCGGCGCGCAGCACCTTCGCCCCCGCCGCCCGGACGGCGCTGGCGCTGGCGAGGAGCTGCTCGTGCGTCTCGACCGCGCAGGGGCCGGCGATCACCGGCACCGCCCGCCCGCCGAAGGCGACGCCGCCGATCGCGACGATCGTGTCGTGCGGGTGAAGGTCGCGCGCGACCAGCTTGTAGGGGGCGAGGATCGGCTTCACCGACTCGACATGGGGGTCGCTTTCGAGCGCGAGCCCGGCGAGCACCCGCTCGTCGCCGAGCGCGCCGAGCACGACGCGCTCGACCCCCGGCATGTGGAGCGGCTTCAGCCCGGCGCCCGCGATCCGGTCGAGCAGGCGGCGCGCGGCCTCGGCGGGGGCATCGGGCTTGAGAACGATGATCATCGGAAGGGTCCTTGGCGATGGTGGGCAACAAAAAACCCGCCTCTGGGGGCGGGTCCGATCGAGTCTCGACCGCTCAGGGTCGGATCGTATCGATCAGCCACGCCATCGCGCAGGCGCCCGCCACCAGCCGAACGCAAAGGCGCCCCGGGCGGAGGCCGGCGCGGCAATGGCAAGGCTGGCGAGCGCGTGAATCATCGCCCGCGAACCTATATGCACCGCGCGCCGCAGGTCAATCTTGGCTTGCGGGGAGGCGGCGCGTTCTCTCCCGCGCTCGCCCGCGCTCGCCCGCGCCCCTCGCGGCGCATGTGCGTCGTTCGTCTAAAAACGCTTGCGCCGGACGCCACCCACGCGAACAAGTGCGCGCGGGGACTTCATCTGGACCGGCCGGCTCCTGCGGCCGTGGGGAGGTTATCGACATGAGAAGATCGCACATCACCGCGTTCGCGGCCCTGTTGCTCGCCGGCGGCGCGACGCTCGCCGCCCGGCCCGCCCAGCCGCCAGCCGCGCCGGCCGCGCCGGCATCCGGCGCCGCCGCCTATGGCAGCTGGGGCGTGGACCTGTCGGCGCGCGATCTCTCGATCAGGCCGGGCGACGATTTCTGGCGCCATGCCAACAACAGCTGGTTCCGCAACAACCCGATCCCCGCCGATCGCACCTCCTGGGGCGGCTTCTCGGTGCTCGCCGACCAGGTCGAGCAGCAGTTGCGCGCCGTCCTCGCCGAGGCGGCGCGGGCCGACGATCCGGTCAGCCGCCGGGTGTCGGCCATGTATGCGAGCTGGATGGACGAGGCCGGCATCGAGGCGCGCGGCACGGCGCCGCTGCGTCCCTATCTGGCCCGGATCGACGCGGCCGGGAGCCGCGACGATCTCGTCCGCCTGTTCGCGACGCCCGGCTTTCCGGCGCCGATCGGCGTCGGCATCACGCCCGATCCGGGCGATCCGACCCGCTATGCCGCCGGCGCCTCCCAGGGCGGGCTCGGCATGCCCAACCGCGACTACTACCTGAACGAGGGCGCGCGCTTCGACGCCTATCGCGCCGCCTATCGCACCTATGTGACGACGATCTTCCGGCTCGCCGGCTACAGCGACCCCGAGGCGCGCGCCGATCGCGTCATCGCGCTCGAGCGCGCCATCGCCGAGGTGCACTGGACGCCCGAGCAGAGCCGCGACGTCTCGCGCTCGCTCAACCCGATGACGCCGGCCGAACTCGCCGCGCTCGCGCCGGAGTTCAACTGGCCGCTGCTGCTCGATACCCAGGGTCTCGGCGATGTCGGCACGATCATCGTGCGCCAGACCAGCGCGATCCAGGGCGAGGGGTGGCTGTTCGCCTCGACCCCGATCGAGACGTGGAAGGACTGGCTCGCCTTCCATTTCATCAGCAGCAATGCGGAATTCCTGCCGCGCGCGTTCGACGAGGCCCATTTCGATTTCTATTCGCGCGCGCTGCGCGGCGTCGAGCGGCAGCGCGACCGCTGGAAGCGCGGCCTCTCGGTGCTCAACCGGACGCTCGGCGAGGATGTCGGCCGGCTCTACGTCGCGCGCCATTTCCCCGAGGAATCGCGCCGGCAGATGACCGAGCTGGTCGCCAACCTGCGCGCCTCGCTCGGCGACCGGCTGCGCCAGAATGGCTGGATGGACGATGCGACCCGCGAGGCCGCGCTCGCCAAGCTCGACGCCTTCGATCCGCGCGTCGGCTTCCCGGCGAAGTGGATCGACTATTCGTCGCTCCAGGTCGATCCGGCCGACCTGCTCGGCAACATCATGCGCGCGCAGGAATTCCGGCACGAACTGCAGCTCTCGCGCCTGCCCCACCCGGTGGACCGCGCGCTGTGGGGCATGACGCCGCAGACGGTGAACGCCTATTACAGCCCGCTGACCAACCAGATCACCTTCCCGGCCGCGATCCTGCAGCCGCCCTTTTTCGATCCCAATGCCGATCCGGCGGTCAATTACGGCGCGATCGGCGCCGTCATCGGCCACGAAATGGGCCACGGCTTCGACGATCAGGGCAGCCGCTTCGATGGCGATGGCCGGCTGCGCAACTGGTGGTCGGAGCAGTCGAACGAGCGCTTCCGCGCGCTCACCGCGCGGCTCGGCGCGCAATATGACAGCTACGAGCCGGTGCCCGGCCAGCGCATTCGCGGCGGCCTGACGATGGGCGAGAATATCGGCGATCTCGGCGGCATCGAGGTCGCCTACGGCGCTTGGCGCCGCTATGTCGCCGAGCATGGCGAGCCGCCGGTGATCGACGGGCTGACCGGCGACCAGCGCTTCTTCCTCGCCTTCGCCCAGATCTGGCGCGTCCAGACCCGGCCCGACGCGCTGCGCCAGCAGGTGCTGACCGATCCGCACAGTCCGGCGGAGTTCCGCGTCAACGGCGTCGTGCGCAACGTCGACGCCTGGTATCGCGCGTTCAACGTCCAGCCGGGCGACCGGCTCTACCTGCCGCCCGAGGAACGGGTGCGCATCTGGTAGCCGCGAAGGGGCCGGGCGACCGGCCCCTTCCTGGTCAGGCGTCGTCTTCCTCTTCCTCGAACAGCTCGGCGGCGACGTCGGCATTGGCCGACAGCCGCACCCTTTCGCCCGTGACCTCGGCGACGAGGCCCTTCGGGAGATAATGGTGGTGGCCCTCGTGGCTGCCCGCGCCGCTGTCCCGCCGGGTCAGCTTGATCCGTTCGCCCTCGATCCCGTCGACCGTGCCGACATGCACGCCATCGGCGCCGATCACCTCCATATGCTCGCGGATTTCACCTGGCATTTCGTATCTCCTTGTTCGGAACCGACCGATAACGCGCCGCACGCCCGATCGGTGCCGGCGGGATCCGGGCCGGCGCCGCCGGGCTTGCCGCCCGGCCGTGGCCGCGGCAGGATCGGCGGCGCGCAACAGGGGACATGCCCATGCACCGGATCGTCGCGATTCTGACGCTCGCCCTCCTTGCCGGCGCGGCGCCGGCGCAGACCGGGGCGTGGCAGCCTCGGCCGGTGGCTGACGCCACCGCGCCGTCCGAGGTCGTCGCGCGCTCGACGCCGTCCGACTGGCGGGAGATCGCGCCCGAGAACCTGCTCGTCATCGATCTCGCCGACGGCGGCCGCGTGGTGATCGAGCTCGCGCCGGAATTCGCGCCCGTTCACGTCGCGAACATCCGCCGGCTCGCCCGCGCGCTCTGGTGGGCGGACGCGGCGATCTACCGGGTGCAGGACAATTATGTCGCGCAATGGGGCAACAACGAGGGCGGCGAGGCACTGCCCGACGGCGTCGTCGCCCGGCCGCCGGCGGAATATGAGCGGCCGCTCGCCGGGCTCGACGTGCGCCCGCTCGGCTATCCCGACGCCTATGCGCCGCTGGCGGGGCACGCCGGCGGCTGGCCGATCGGCTATGATCCGCGGCGGGGCGCCGCCTGGCTCGCCCATTGCTACGGCGCGGTCGGGGTCGGGCGCGATCTTGCCCCCGATACCGGCATGGGCGGCGAGCTTTATGCCGTGATCGGTCATGCGCCGCGCCATCTCGACCGCAACATCGCGCTGGTCGGCCGGGTGATCGAGGGCATCGAGCGGCTGTCCGCCCGCCCGCGCGGGACCGGCGATCTCGGCTTCTACCGGGCCGAGGCGGGCGAGGCGCCGATCGCGATCCGCGCCGTCCGCCTCGCCGCCGACATGCCCGCTGCCGGGCGCCCGCGCTACGCGGCGATGCGCAGCGACACCGCCGCCTTCGCCGCCTATGTCACCGGCCGCGCCAATCGTGGCGGCGACTTCTTCGATGTCCCGGCCGGCGGCGTCGACCTGTGCAACGTCAACGTGCCGGTGCGGAAGATCGAAGGGCACCCGGCCGGTTCGGCAGGGCGCGGCGGCCGGGGATAGCGCCGGCGCCGGGCCGATTCAGGCGGCTTCGGGCAGCGGCAGCGGCTGGCTCCTGCTGATGAACTGGCCGCCGCCCAGCGCCGCATTCTCGCGCGGCACGGCGGTGCCGCAAAAGGCGCACTCCGCCGAAAGCCGGCCGACATACCACTGGGCGTGGCCGCAGCCGGGGCAGTGATTGGGCTCGCCGTCGTGATAGACGATGTGATAGCCGCGCTGGACGAGGGGTGGCGCGATGCCGCGCGGTTCGATCGGTTTGGCCGCCATGAATTCGGCTCCTTTTGAATTGCTTTGCAAGATCAAACGTTTCGTTCGCGCGGGGAGTTGCATCGATTCGTGGTAAATCGGCCTTGCCCGCCGCGCCGGGAGCGATCGGGAACGGGCGCCGCGCTGGCGCGTATCGGTCGGCGGAAGGATGCCCATGCGCCTCGCGATCGACGTCACGCTCGACTATGATTTCCCCGCGCCCGCCGATGTGCTGCTGGCGGTCGAGGTCGCCCCGCTTCGCGACCAGCGGCTGGTCGAGGATCGGCTCACCGTCAACGCCGCCGCGCCGCTGCGCCCGATCGACGGCGGCGAAGGGCTCGGGCGGCGGACCTGGCTGCGCGCCGTGGGGCGGCTTCGCGTCGAATATCGCGCGCTCGTCGAGCTTTCGCGCGCGCCATTCACCCTTTCGGCGCTACCGCTGCACGCCCGCCGCGACCTGCCGGCCGAGGTGGTGCCCTATCTCTGGCCCAGCCGCTATTGCGAGTCCGACCGGTTCGAGGCGTTCGTCGAATCGCGCTTCGGCGCGCTTGCCGGCGGCGAGCGGATCGCGGCGATGGCGCGGTGGATCGCCGGCGAGGTCACCTATCTCCCCGGCAGCAGCGACACCGCGACCAGCGCGGTGGACGTGTTCGTCTCGCGCCAGGGCGTGTGCCGCGATTATGCGCACCTGCTCGCCGCCTTCGCCCGCGCCGCGGGCGTGCCGGCGCGGCTGGTGTCGGCCTATGCGCCCGATCTCGATCCGCCCGATTTCCATGCGCTGGTCGAGGTCTGGCTCGGCGGCGCCTGGCGCCTCGTCGATCCGACCGGCCTCGCGCAGGCCGGGCATGTGGCGCGGATCGGCGCCGGGCGCGACGCGACCGACATCGCCTTCATGACCATTTTCGGCCGCGCCGATCCGGTCGCCCAGGACGTCGCCGTCCGCCGCGCCGGGGTCGCTCAGGCCGAAGCGTCGGCCAGCCGGGCGAGCTGATCGCCGGAAAGGTCGAGCGTGAGGACGCCGAGCAGCTCCTCGAGCTGCGCGAGCGAGCTGGCGCTGGCGATCGGCGCCGCCACGCCGGGCTGGGCGGCGAGCCAGGCGAGCGCGACCTGCGCCGGCGTGGCGCCGGCCTCCGCCGCGACTGCGTCGAGCGCGGCGAGCACGCGCCGGCCGCGATCGTCGAGACGGGCCGCCATCCCGCCGCCGCGCACGCTCTTGCCGAAATCGGCGGGCGAGCGGTACTTGCCGGTGAGGAAGCCGGAGGCGAGCGCGAAATAGGGCAGGGCGGCGATGTCGCGCTCGACGCACAGGCGCTGGAGCGGTCCCTCGAACTCGCCGCGTTCCACGAGATTGTATCTGGGCTGCAGCACCTCGTAGCGCGCCAGGCCGTCGCGCGCGGAGATGTCGAGCGCGGCGGCGAGCCGATCGGCCGTGAAGTTGGAGGCGCCGATCGCGCGCGCCTTGCCCGCCCGCACCAGCGAATCGAGCGCCGCCAGCGTTTCCTCCTGCGGCGTCGCCGGGTCGTCCTTGTGGGCGTAATAGAGGTCGATCGCCTCGATCCCGAGCCGCCGCAGCGAGGCATCGGCGCCGTCGAGGATCGTCGCGCGCGCGAGGCCGGCATCATAGCCGACCTTGGTCGCGACCAGCACGCCGCCATGGCCGCGCCGCTGCTTCAGCCACGCGCCGATCATCGTCTCCGATTCGCCGCCGCGATTGCCCGGCGCCCAGGACGAATAGACATCGGCGGTGTCGATCATCACGCCGCCCGCCTCGGCGAAGCGATCGAGGATGCGAAAGCCCTCCGCGCGCTCCACCGTCCAGCCGAACACGTTGCCGCCGAGCACGAGCCGCGGCGTCGACAGGCCGGATTTGCCGAGCGGTCTCAGATCCATCGGTCCTTCCCTTCCGTCTTCAGCCGCTCGACCACGTCCTTCACCCGCTGCGCCTCGCCGCGCGGGACGACGAGGACGGCGTCGCCGGTCGCGACGATGACGAGGTCGCGAACGCCGATCGCGGCGACCAGCGGCCCGTCCGAGCGGATCAGCGAGCCGGCGCAGTCGAGCGCGATCACCGCGCCGGCGAGCGCGTTGCCGTCGGCATCGTGCGCGGCGATGTCGTGGAGCGCCGCCCAGCCGCCGACGTCCGACCAGCCGACCGCGACCGGCGCGACCGCGATCCGCCCGGCCTTCTCCATCAGCGCATAATCGATCGACTGCGCCGGCGAGGCACGGAACGCCTGGCCATCGGGGATGATCCGCTGCCCCGCCTTCGCCTGGCCCGCCACGGCCCGCCGCGCCGCGGCCAGTATGCCGGGGGCATGCGTCGCCAGCCCGGCGATCAGCGTGTCGGCGCGCATCAGGAAGATGCCGCCGTTCCAGTCATGGCCGCCCGCGGCGAGCATGGCCTCGGCGGCGGCGCGATCGGGCTTCTCGACGAAACGCTCGACGCGGAACAGCCCCTCGCCCAGCGCCGCGCCGCGCCGGATATAGCCATAGCCGGTCTCGGGCCGGTCCGGCGTCATGCCGAAGGTGACGATCCAGCCCTCGTCGGCGAGCGGGCGCGCGCGCGCGACGGCGGCGCGAAAGCGCGCGGCGTCGGCGACGACATGGTCGCTCGGCAGCACCAGCAGCACCTCGTCCGGCGACGCGTTGAGCGCGGCGAGCGCGATCGCCGGCGCGGTGTTGCGCGCCGCCGGCTCCAGGATCAGCGTCGCCGCTTCGTCGAGTTCGGCCGCGATCGCCTCGGCCTGGTTGGCGGCGCCGACAACCAGTGGCGGCGCGAACCGCGCCGGATCGGCGACGCGCGCCGCCGTCTGCGCCAGCATCGATCGCTCGCCCGCGAGCGCGAGCATCTGCTTGGGCCGCGCCGCGCGCGAAAGCGGCCACAGCCGCGTGCCGGCGCCGCCGCACAGGATGACGGGACGGATGAGGGCGGTCATGCGCCGGCCATAGCGGCGGCGGCGATCCGCGCAAGGGTGCGGCCGCGGCCGGCCGCCGCGCGCCCCGGCCAGGTCGCCGAACGCGCGTCCCTGCGTCCGCGCGTCCTTATCCCTGTCCGCCCTCGCCGAGCAGGCGGTCGACGGCGTCGACGAGCTGGCCGACATTCTCGATCTCGGCCTGCATGTTCATCGTGATCAGGATGTCGAACTCGTCCTCGACCGAGGCGACGAAGTCCATCACCACCAGGCTGTCCCATTCGAGATCGCCCGCGAAGGTGGTCGCCTCGGTGAGCGCGACGCCCTTCCTGTTGAAGGGCTCGATCAGCGCGGCGACGCGGGAAAAGGTTGCGGTGCGGTCGGTCATGACGGCGGCCTTTACGCGGGTTTCGGCGATGGTGCCAAGAAAATAGGGCGGCGGTGCGGCGGCGCGCCGGCGCAGCGGCGCGGCGGTGCTTGGCAGTATCGCGGCGACATGCGATGAGGGGCGCGAGTGAAGGCAAAGGGAGTCTTCATGCCGAGTGAAAAGCCGAAGCCGGGGCGCGCCTTCCCGGCGAACACAGTCAACGTGATCCGCACCGGCCAGCAGGTCCACGCCACGCTCGGCCAGATGGCCGACCAGAAGGCGAACATGCTGCTCGCCGCGACCTTCCTCGTCTTCACCATCGCGATCGGCCAGGTGCGGCAGATGAGCGAGCCGCTGCCGCTCTTGCTGCTCGCCGGCGGCGCCTTCTTCTCGGCGATCTGCGCGGTGCTGGCGGTGATGCCGGCGGCGCATTTCCGCACCGGCGGCAAGATCAACCTCATGTTCTTCGGATCGTTCACCCAGTTGCGCGAGGAGGAGTTCCTCGACCGGATGATGGACGAGCTCGAGCACGAGGAGGCGCAGTTCCGGATGATGGCGCGCGATCTCTACCAGAACGGGGTGGTGCTCGAGCGCAAGAAGTATAGGCTGCTCGCCTATGCCTACCGGCTGTTCCTCGCCGGGCTGATCGCGGCCGGGGTCGCCTTCGTCGTGACCTATTTTACCTGACCGCCGGGGCGGCACCGGCCCGGTTCACTTCAGCCAGCCCTGCTCCAGGTACCAGCGCGCGGTCGCCGCCAGCCCCGCCGGCGTCGCGATGCCGGGCCGCCACAGGGCGGCGGGCGGACGCGCCTCGGCGGTGACGACCCAGTCGGGGTGGCAGAAATAGCGCGCCCGGTCCGGGGTGAGCCTGGCCGCCTCGCGCCGCACCAGCATGTCGAGCCGCGCCGCGCCCTTCATCAGCGCTCCTGGCACCGCCACGCTCGCCGCGCGCTGGCGGCCGAACGCGCGCGCCAGCGCGCGGGCGAAATCGCGATGCGCCCAGCCGTCCGGCACGCCGTCGTCGGGCTCGTAGGACTCGCATATCGTCTCCGGCTCGCCCGGCAGCGCGAGGATCAGCCGGGCCAGATCCTCGACATGGATCACCGAAAAGCGTCCCGGCGGCGGGAGCAGCGCGATGCCGCGCCGCGCCATGCGGAACAGCTCGAACGTCTCGCGGTCGCCGGGGCCATAGACCGCCGGCGGCCGCACGATCGTCCACTCGAGGCCCGAGGCGGCGACGAGGCGTTCCGCCTTCGCCTTCGACCAGCCGTAGTCGGACAGGTCCGGCTCGCGCGCGGCGAGCGAGGAGATGTGGATGAAGCGCTTCACCCCGGCGGCGCGCGCGGCGTCGATCATCCGCGCGGTGCCGGCGACGTTCACCGCCTCGAAGGCGGCGCGCGTCGGCGCGTTGACGAGGCCGGCGATGTGGACGACGACGTCGGCGCCGTCGCAAAGCCGGGCGAGCGCCGGGGGCCGGTCGAGCGCGCCATCCACCCAGTCCAGCCCCTCCTCCGGCGGCCGCCAGCCGCGGGTGAGCGCGCGCAGCTCATGGCCCTGGTGGCGCGCGAGGCGCAGCACGTGGCCGCCGACGAAGCCGGTGCCGCCGGTGAGCGCGATGACCGGCCTTCGGCTCATAGCGGCGACCATTGCACCTGGTCCTCGCCCTCGTCGTCGGGGGCGACCTTGCCATGGTCCGGCCCGACGATCCCGAGCAGCCGGTCGAGCGCCCGGTCGAGGCCGACGCCGCTCGCCGCCGAGAGCGGGATGACCTCCTGCCCGCTCGCCGCCTCGAGCTCGGCCGAGAGCGCCGCGATCAGCTCCTCGTCGAGCGTGTCGATCTTGTTGAGCGCGACCACGCTCGGCTTGTCGGCGAGCCCGGCGCCATAGGCGGCAAGCTCGTCGCGGACGATGCGGTAGCTGGTCGCGACGTCCTCGTCATGGGCGTCGACGAGGTGGAGGAGGGCACGGCAGCGTTCGATATGGCCGAGGAAGCGGTCGCCGATGCCGGCGCCCGCCGCCGCGCCCTCGATCAGCCCGGGAATGTCGGCGAGCACGAATTCCGCGCCCTTGTGGCGGACCACGCCGAGCTGCGGCCGGGTGGTCGTGAAGGCATAGTCGCCGACCTTCGCCCGGGCATTGGTGACGGCGTTCAGGAAGGTCGACTTGCCCGCGTTCGGCAGGCCGACCAGGCCGGCATCGGCGAGCAGCTTGAGACGCAGCCACACCCAGGCCTCCTCGCCCGGCCAGCCCATGCCGTGCTGGCGCGGGGCGCGGTTGGTCGAGCTCTTGTAGCTGGCGTTGCCGCGCCCTCCCGCGCCGCCCTTCAGCAGCACGACGCGCTGCCCGGCCTCGGTGAGGTCGGCGATCAGCGTGCGCGCCTCGTCGTCGGCGAGGATCTGGGTGCCGACCGGCACCTTGACGACCAGGTCCCGGCCGGCCGCGCCGGTGCGGTTCTGGCCGGCGCCGCCGCTGCCGCGCGGGGCGCGGAAATGCTGCGTGTAGCGAAAGTCGATGAGCGTGTTGAGCCCCGGCGCCGCCTCGAACACGATGTCGCCGCCGCGGCCGCCGTCGCCGCCGTCGGGGCCGCCGAACTCGATGAACTTCTCGCGCCGAAAGCTCACCGCGCCGGGGCCGCCGGCGCCGGAACGGATGTAGATCTTCGCGGAATCGAGAAAGTGCATCGCGGGCATGTAGTCGATCGCCCGCGCGCCCGAAAGGGCGGGGCCGGGGCGCGCGCCGGGCGGGCGGCTATCGGCCCCGTGCCGGCGCGCGCCGGTTCATGCCGCCAGCGAGCAGTCCGCCCGCGACGCCGCTGCGCCGGCGGCGAGGCCGAGCTCATATTCGCGCCACGGCGCCGCCGCGCCGCGCGCGGGGCTGAAGCGCGGGCGCGTCGCGCCGGTCGGGCAGAAGCCGAGCCTGGCGAGCAGCCGGGCCGAGGCGGGGCTGTCGACGAAGTGGCCGGCCCGCAGCCGCTCGAGGCGCAGCGTGTCGCGCGCGAAGGCGATCATCGCCCGGCCGGCTTCGGTCGCGATGCCCCGGCCCCGCCAGGGCCGCGCGATCCACATGCCGAGTTCCCGACCGCCCGGTGGCGACCCGATGCCCCCGCTGCCCATGCCGATGCCGCCGACGAGGCGCGGCGCGCCCTCGCCGCGCAGGAAGATGAGGCATCGGGGCGCGTCGGGCGCGTGCTCGCGCGCGAGCAGCGCCTCGGCGTCGGCCATCGCACAGGGCCAGGGCAACCCGGCGAGATGGCGCGCGACCGCCTCGTCGGCGATCGCGGAATGGAGCGCTGGCGCGTCCTCCGGCCAGCCCGGCCTCAGCAGCAGTCTTGCGGTCCTCGCGAACATTTCCCGTTCCTCTCGGCTCTGGCCGGCGCATGGCTTGCGCCATGGCGCGGGCCGGCGATGTTTCGTGAGGGAAACGAAAGGGAGAGGGATCGCCTCGTTGCGACCCCTCTCCCTCACATCGGTTCGCTGATCTCGAGAACCTCGAAGGGCCGCCCCTTGCCGGGCAGCCCGTCCTCGGCTGCCCTATTCCGCCGCTTGCGCGATCGCCTCGACACACACGAACTTGCGGCCGAGCTTGCCGTCGCGGAAGGCGACCGTGCCGTCGGCAAGCGCGAAGAGCGTATGATCCTTGCCCATGCCGACATTGGCGCCGGGGTAGAATCGGGTGCCGCGCTGGCGAACGATGATGTTGCCGGCGATGACGGCTTCGCCGCCGAATTTTTTCACGCCGAGGCGCTTGGACTGCGAATCGCGGCCGTTGCGCGACGATCCGCCTGCTTTCTTGTGTGCCATGGTCTTCTCTTAAGCTCGAAACTCGTCACTCGGCCTTATCAGCCGCCGGCTTCCTTGTCGAAGCCTTCCTGGGCGCGGCGGCCTTCTTCGCGGCCGGCGCGGCCTCGCCCCCGGCCTTGGCCGGCGCCTTCGCGGCGGCCTTCGCCCCGGTGGCCTTCGCGTCGCCGGCCTTCGCCTCGGTGCCCTTCGCCTCGGTGCCCTTCGCGTCGGCAGCCTTCGCCGCCGGCTTCGCCTCGGCCTTCGGCGCCTCTGCCTTGGGCGCCTTGGCCTCCGCCTTCTTCGCCGGCTTGTCGCCGCCGATCGCCAGGATCTTCAGGATCGTGTGCTGCTGGCGGTGGCCCTTCTTGCGGCGATAATTGTGGCGGCGGCGCTTCTTGAAGACGACCACCTTCTCGCCCTTCACCTGGGCGACGATCTCGGCCGACACGGCCAGCGCGCCCTTCGCCTTGAGGTCGCCGCCATCGCCGGCGAGGAGGACATCGTCCAGCGTCACCGTATCGCCGGGATTGCCGGCGAGCTTTTCGACAACGATCTTGTCTCCGGCGGCGACGCGATACTGCTTGCCGCCCGTGCGCACGATTGCGAACATGGGCCCGTCCAATTTTGTCAAAACGCTTGGCGCGCGGCGACAGAACCGCGCGCGGAAAGCCGGGCTGCTACTAAGCGATGGTCCGCCTGTCAACCGATCGGCGGCTCAATGGCGCCGTTCGCGCCGCATCCGGTAGCGCCCGCGCTCGAAGCCGTCGAACAGGCCCGGGATCGCCGGGTGGTCGATTGGCTCGCCCTCGGTGTCGGGCATCAGGTTCTGCTGGCTGACATAGGCGATATAGGCCGAATCCGAATTTTCGGCGAGCAGGTGGTAGAAGGGCTGGTCCTTGGCCGGCCGGATGTCCTCGGGGATCGCCTGATACCATTCCTCGCTGTTGGCGAAGACCGGGTCGACGTCGAAGACGACGCCGCGGAAATCGAACAGCCGGTGGCGCACCACGTCGCCGATCGAAAAGCGGGCGTGGACGATCGGCGGCGCCTCGATCCTGCCGCTCGCGGATTCACTGGAAAGCGATCGAGCCATGCCGCCAATGTAGGCGTCCCCCGCGCCCCCGGCAAGCGAGCGGGGGGCACCACCGGGACGGGCAGGGGCATGAGCAGGCGAGGGGCCGGCGAGGGACTGGCGGGAGCCGGGAGCTGGCGGGAGGCTGGCTGGCGAGAGGCGGGCGTCGGGCAGGCGTCGGGCGGGCGCGGGCGGCGACGCCGGCGCGCCCGGGCTTGGCAATCGCCGCGCCTTGGGCTAGTGCGCCGCTCGCTCGACCGGGCGCCGCGCCACGCGGCCCTGCCTCACTTGCGGAGAGGTGCCGGAGTGGTCGAACGGGGCGGTCTCGAAAACCGTTGAGCGCGCAAGCGTTCCGAGGGTTCGAATCCCTCCCTCTCCGCCACCTTTGCCTACACGGGAAGCCACGGGCTTCCACAAAAGTCGCGGGTTTCTGCGGATTCCTCGTCCGCGTAGGCCTTCGCGCGGCCGATTCAGGATGTCGGGCCCGCCGCGCTAGAAGACCTTGCGGAGGGTGAAGCTGATCAGCCTGCCAGGAGGGTCGAGATAGGCGGACTGGTAGCTGAGCGGCGTCGATCCGGCGGAATCGCGGACCTGGGGCCGGCTGCCGAACAGGTTGGTGATGCCGAATGTGACTCGCAGGCCCCTGATCCAGCGAGGTGCATTGGCGCCGCCGAACCGGTCCTGAAGGTTCGCAAACAGGTTGATGTTCACGGTGGTGAGGGCGGCGAAGGAGAGGTCGCTCGTCGTCGCGTCGCCGCCGGGGCGCAGGCTTGTGCCGCTTTGCCAGTTGACCTCGACGCGTGCGCCGAGGCCCCCCTTGTAGACGCCCGCCTGCATCTCGATCCTGTGGCGGCTGGGGCCGCCGCGCGGGTCGATCGCGGCGCCGTCGAGCAGGTCGAGCGTGGGGCCGTCCGGCTCGGGGACGATCTCGTCCCGAAGCCGCCAGGTGTGGAAGATGTTCACGAACAGCCGGCTGGTCAGGTTCTCGAAGCGACGGGCGAGCGCGCTGCCCGGCTGCACCATCGTGACCATGGTGGCGGGCCCGGCCGCCGCGCGCGCATCCGCCTCGCTCGCATAGGTGCGCACCGGGGCGGAGCGCATCCAAGGCTCAATCCTCCCCAATGGCCGGACGAAGCTGAACCCCCAGCGCAGGCGTTGCTGGCGGGCGCTGCCGAAGTTCAGCGGCCTCGCATCGATCTGCACGAGCCGGCCGTCGGCGGCACGCGTGAACCGGTCCGGGAACGCGGCCTCGATCTGCGGCGTCAGCAGCGGGAAGGGCGCGATCGGATCGTCGATCCGGGTGACAACATAGTCCGCGCTGAAAGCGAGGTCGGTCGCGGGCACGGGCCGGACGGTGAGACCGAGCCTGAAGACCCGGCGCTCCTCGCGTCGCAGGGCCGGGTTGCCGCCGGTCAGCTGGGTGATGTCCACGACCTCCCGCCGGGCGAAGTCGAAAACGCGCAGGTTGGCGGTCTCGAGCAGCGGCGCGCCCAGCTGCTCGATCGTCGGCGCCGCCTCTGCGCTGGTGAAGGAGGCGGAGAGGGTGACGGCGCCGGCCGGCGACCAGTTGAGGCCCAGGCCATAGCCGTGCAGCGTGCCGTGGTCCGACAGTCCCGCCAATTCGACACTGGCATTGATGGACAGGTCGCCGAGCGCGGCCTCGCCGTGCCCCGCGCGCGCAATCGGCAGGTTGAGGCTCGCCTGGACCGCGCCGCTGTCGCGGGAAAGGTCCGCCCGCCGGTCGGTTCCGTCACGCCGCGAAAGGCTGCCGTAATCCCACCGCTCGAAACTGGCGCGAACGATCGTCGC
Organism: Sphingomonadales bacterium; assembly: GCA_040255785.1. Lineage (GTDB taxonomy): Bacteria > Pseudomonadota > Alphaproteobacteria > Sphingomonadales > Sphingomonadaceae > Allosphingosinicella. Next base: position 62,180 of record JBDZVR010000006.1, on the reverse strand, counting down.
GAGCGGGCCCGCCGGCAGCCGGAGCGGCGCGCCGCTCAGCAGCAGGGTGGCGTTCGCATGGGCATTGGACGAACGCGCCCGGTTCCGCAGGCCCGCCGCCGTGCCGTCGGTCACGATGTCGGTCGCCGAGTGGTCGTAGCGGCCCGTGAAGGTCCACAGCCACCGGCCTGCCTGCCCGTGCAGCGTGGTTCCCAGCTGTGCGGTGCGGGTGTCGGAGTTTCGCGTCAATGCGGTGCTGCCGACCCTGCCCAGCAGCGCCCGCAGGCCGCTCGCCTCGAACCGTCCGGTCAATGTCGCCGCCACTTCATCGAGGAGCGTGGCGCCGACCAGGCCGCTCATGCTCAGCCGCTCGGTCCTGGGCAGCAGGGTGCGCAGGCGCCCGGCCCCGGGCGCGGGGTCGAGCTGCGCCAGGTCGCGCTCGCTTTCCAGCAATGCCGAGGATCGGCTATAGTCAAGGCCCAGGTCGAACCGGGTGTTTCCCCGGATCGCGAAATAATTGGCCCGGGCGCTTCCCGTCGCATAGCCGCCACCGGTCGAGGCGATCGCCCCAAGCTGGCCGAGACGGGAGCGAAACCGTTCGTAGGTAACGATATTGACGACCTTCTGGTCCGGCCGATAGCCATATTGAAGCGCCAGCTCTTCAGGGAACAGCTCGACCCGCTCGATCGCCTCGCTGGGGATTTCGGCGATCTCCGAGAAGCTCGCGACGCGCCGTCCGTTCAGCAAGGTCACCGGGCCGCTCCCCTCCGGGCCGGCATTGCTGCGCACCTGCGGGCCCAGCGCCTGCAACAGCTCGCCGACATTGCCGGCGCCGTAGGCATTGATCTCGAGCGGGGTGAACGTTTGCTCCGGGGGGATGTCGGCGGTAACCGAGCCGCGCGGGCGCTGTCCCTCCACGACTATGACGCGCTCGCCGCCCGGCCGGGAGGGATTGGCCGGCGTCGTCGGGCGGGCGGGCGGCGGATTGCTCCCCAGTCGCTCCTGCCATTCCCGCTGAAGCTCGGGCGGCAGCGGATTGCCCTCGCGATCGAGCAGGACGGGCGCGGCTGGAGTCGCCGGGTCCGGCGTCGAGCCTTGCGGGGCCGGCGGCGGCTGGGCCCGGGCAGCGGCGGGATGGCATGGCGCCGCGGCCATCGCAGCGCCCGCCATCAGCGCCGCGATCACGCGCGGCCGGATCCGCCCGGACTGCGATCGCCTTAGCAGTGCGCTTCCTGAGTGCATGACAGGCCAGGTCACCGCGGGCGGGATGCGGCCGCAGCAGCGACGTCGGCCGCGTCGACCTGCACGTGACCGAAGGCTGCCGGCACCCTCGCCCGGCCCGCGGCGGTCGTCGCTTGAAAATTGCTCAGGGCGGCGCAGAGGAGGAACAAGACCGCCCCCTTGGCGGCCAGCATGGCTCAAGGCACCCGCGCCGCGGAGAACGGCACCGTGCCAAGGCCATCGATCGTGGCTGTGCCGGACAAGGTGCGGCCTTCGGCATCGAGCTCCAGGGCGAAGCTGATCCCGGGCTCGGAGTTGAAGTTGAAGGACACCGAGCGACCCGACACCGTCACCTGCGTCAGCGCGTGCCACTCGCGTGCGTCGCTGCGGATGTAGCGTCCCGACCAGCGGCCGTCCTGATGCGAGAATTCAAACGTCCAGTCCCGCTGCAGGAAGCTGCCCCGCCACGCGCCCGTCCCGATGATCTGCCCGGGCGCATTGGCCGCGAGCGATGCGGATGCTTCGCCTGTCGCCAATTCGTTCGGCGCCGAGGCCAGGGCCAGGGCCAGAGCAGCCGCACTCGACATCAGGAACATCGCCTTCCCCCTCCCGGGACCGCTTCGATCCGGCCTGAATCGGCCGAGAATGATTCGATTCTCATCAGAAGGTCTCATCAGAAGGCGGCGCCCATGGCTGGCGCCGCCCCCCAGATCGACGCTCAACGAAAGTCAGACAATGCTCCCTTGCGCAATGCAGGGCAGCGCCGGGACCTGTTCACCATCGACAAGCGCAGCTTGAGCGGCGGCCGGGCCAAGAATGGAAAACAACAGGGCTGGCACGATTGAAATGCGTTTCATGACGATCCTCCCATCGCTTCTGGAACGCAAGGAATCATTATTCGCACGCTGCGCCATGTTTTTAATGGAATTGCTTCTTGTCAATATACCGTGCCCCCGGACGCCAGCGGCTCTGGCTCATCGATCCGCGCAGGTTCGGAGCCGGACTGTGACGGCGCGTGATGCGGTGACGTGATGCGGTGACGGGCCAGGCCCGGGATCGAGTCCCAATCCCTGTCGGATGGTCGAAATGCGTCCCGCGGCCGCGCCGCGCGGCCGGTCTCCCGATGTTTGAGCTGTGCCAGCACACTATTGGGCGAGGCCGGATCATGGCGCTTCGCTGCGAAGAGCCTTTCGAGCCTGGCGATTCACGATGGAGAGCAGCTTCGCCTGGTCAGTTCCTTACCTCGATCCGGTCGGCAATCGGCGCGCGCGAGCGCGCGGGGAGCCCGGCGACGTAAAGCGAATTTTCGGCTTGCCAGTCCACCCGATCCTCGCGTCGCGCGATCAGCCAGTGGCCGTCAACACGCCGGAACCGATCGACATAGACACCGGCGTGGTCCGGTCCGATGTCCGAATAGTTGATGAAATAGGTACGCGCGATTGCCTCGCCCGTCCCGACAGGTACGATCCGGCTGGTTGTCAGATGATGGCGCATGAATCTGGGAGGAGCCGCGGCGAAGAAACTCAGGTCCGGCCGCGTGATTCCGGCAAGAATGTTGTCACGGCCCCTGGCCCACCAGATCGGGGTGACGTATTCGGCGTCCTCGGCAAAGACCGTAATGAACTCGTCGAACTTCGCCCGGTCGCCCGCATCCGTATAGCGAAGGATGAGCTCCTCAATCTGGAGCCGGTCGCCAATCTCATCCCGCGCCATCGGCTCAGGCTCGCTGCGGCTTCTGGGCATCCGTCGCGGCGCGGGAACTGTCCCTGATCGCCGCCCAGTCCTCGTCCCTGAGCGCCAGCAGGCTGGTGAAGGTGGCGCCGGTGGCGATGAACGCTCCGCCGTCGATGGCGATCGTCTGGCCGGTGAGAAACTCGACCCCGTCGGCCATCAGGAATGCACCGAGATTGCCGATCTCTTCCAGCTCGCCGATTCGTCCCAGGGGATTGTTGGCACCGTTCCAGCCTCGCTCGGTGAGCGGATCGAGTCGGGTGGCGCTGCCTTCGGTGCGGAAAACGCCCGAGGCGACCGCATTCAGGCGGATTCCGTAGCGCCCCCATTCGATGGCCAGCGACTTGGTCATGTTCTCGAGTCCCGCCTTGGCCATCGTCGCGGGCACGGCGAAGGGATCGCCGCCCCATACGCCTGCATCGACCACGGAGACGACGCTGGCCCTGACCCTGTCCCTGATCCAGCGCCGCCCGCAGGCGGTCGTGACGTAGAAGGGTCCCCGGAACTGTATGTCGGTCAGGGCGTGGAAGCCGTTGATCGAGACATCTTCGGTGCGGGCGATGAAATTGCCGGCGGCGCTGTTCACCAGTCCGCTCAGCGGCCCGCCGTCGGCCCATATCCTCTCGATCAACGCTTCCACCTGGTCGGGATGGCGCACGTCGACGACAAGGCCGGTCACCTCGGCGCCGGTCGCCTCCGCCATCTCCCGTGCGCTCGCCTCGATCACGGATTTGCGGCGGCTCGCGATATAGACTCGCGCACCGAGCTGGGCGAAGCGGGTCGCCATCGCCTGTCCTATTCCGGTGCCACCACCGGTGACCAGGATACGCTTTCCCTTGAGCAGATCCGGCTTGAACATCTTCGCTCCCGGCAAACGGCGCGACCGCGCCAGTGGTAACAAAGCGTATTATCCTTCTACGTCCTATGTGCTAGCTCTGGCCGTTGTCAAGGAAGCGAGGCGTTTCACCGGGCCGGGAGAGGTGACGATGAGGATAGGATGGGTAGGAGTCGGCAATATGGGCCGGCCGATGATCGAGAAGATGATCGACGGCGGCCATGATCTGGTGCTCCATGACCGCGATCCGGCGGCGCTCGACCTGCTCGGCAAGCGACGCTTCGAGACGGCGACCGGTCCCAGGGACGTGGCCGACGCATGCGAGATCGTCTTCTTCTGCCTGCCGAGTCTCGCCGCGATCCGTGATGCCGTGCTTGGCGACGTCGGGATCCTCGCCGGCAGACGGGTGAAGATCCTCGTCAACTGCTCGACCTGCGGTACCGCGATCCTCGACGAAGTCGCCGTCGCCGGAAGGGAGAGAGATATCCGATTGGTCGATTGTCCGATCAGCGGTGGCCCGGAGGCAGCGCGCAAGGCGGCACTTTCGGTCATGGTGTCCGGACCGGCGGCGGACATCGCGCGGCTTCGGCCCGTGCTGGAAAGCTTTGCCGCCAGGATAACGGTGGCGGGCGAGGCGCCGGGAGCCGCCCAGGTCCTCAAGCTGGTCAACAACCTGATCATCCTCAATGCTTATGTCGGCACGCTCGAAGCGATCGTGCTCGGCGCGAAGGCCGGCCTCGACGTCGGCGCAATGCTGCAGGCGATCAACGCGGGTCTGCTCGCGCCGAACGGTACGACCCGCTGCTGGCTCCCCGACTACATCCTCAAGGAGCGGGAGTTCGGCGGCAAGCTTGCCATGATGGCGAAGGACATGGATGCCGCGCTCGCGGAGGCGGAGCGGTTCGGGATGTCGATGCCGTTGTCGAACCTCACCCGGGCACTGGCGCATCAGGCGATCGAGGTCGGGCTCGGCGAGCGCGATATCACCGCTTTCGTTGAGATGATCGAAGGGCCGGCAGGGTTCAGATTGCCGAGAAATTCGACCGCATGAATCCCGCCTTCGCGTTCGTTCAGCAGGCGAGGCTGGGAGCGCCGCCGTTCACCGCGAGGCACTGGCCGGTGACGAAGCCGGCAAGATCGGAGCTGAAGAAGAGCACCACCTTGGCAATGTCATCGGTCTCCCCAAGCCGACCAAGCGGGACCTGCGCCGCCTGTTCGGGCGTCCCGATGCCGCGGGAAGCGGCGAGCGCGGCGATCCGGGCTGTCATGACGATCCCAGGGGCGACGCAGTTCACCCTGATCGCGTCCCGGCCCACCTCCGCGGCGAGCGAGCGGCTATAATTGATCACCGCCGCCTTGAACGCGCCATAGTGGGCGAGAGCGCCCTTGGCCTGTGGTTCATAGCCTGCGGTTGAAGCGATGTTGACGATCGCGCCGCCTCCGGCGCGCCTCATGTGAGGAATTGCTGCCCGGCAGCAATAGGCCATGCTGCCATAATTGGCCGCGAAAATCTGCTGGATTTCGGTATCGGTCGAGTGCGTGCCCCAGCCTCGGTCGTGAGGTACGATGGCGCCGCCAGCGCAGTTCACGAGGATGTCGAGTCGGCCAAGGGCATCCTGTGCGCCCGCGACGAAGGCGTCGCACGCTGCGCTTGCCCCGAGATCACCACTGAACGCATAGGCAGCCCGACCCAGTGCGTGGATCTCGCCTTCCACGGTCGGGGCGCTCAGCAATTCGCCGAATTCGGCGGCCCCGTCCAGATCACGATCGGCAATCGCCACGTCGGCGCCGGCTCGCGCGAGCCTGAGGGCAATCCCCCGACCGATACCGCGCGCCGCCCCTGTCACCAGCGCGACCTTTCCCGAGAGGTCACCCGCATCAGGAAGTCGCCCGATGCTGGCTGCCGCGGCCTGCGGCAGCAGGGAGCCGGGCGGGGATGCCGCCTGACCCCATGCTCCAGGCCGCGACAAGGGTGAGATGACCCGTCCGCGCAAGGTTCATGAGCTCAGGCGGCCTGCTTGCTCATGTCGACCGCGATCTCGCGCAGCGCCGACTTCAGCACCTTGCCGAGCGGCCCTCGCGGAAGCACGTCGACGATGCTGATCTTGCGGGGAATCTTGTAGTCGGCAAGCTTGTCAACGCAGAATTCCCGGACCTCCTCGGGCGTCGTGGTGTGACCCGAGCGGAGGAGCAGGAAAGCCTGCACGTCCTCACCGAGCTTGGGATGCGGTACGCCCACCACCGCCGCCTCGGAAACCGCGGGGTGCTTGGAGAGCACCTGCTCGACCTCGAGCGACGCGATGTTGTGGCCGCCGCGGATGATCATGTCTTTCTTGCGGTCGACGATCGACAGATAGCCCTCCTCGTCGATCACGCCAATGTCGCCGGTATGATGCCAGCCGCCCTTCAGGGCCTCGGCCGAAAGCTCCGGATCACCATAATAGCCGATCATGATGCACGGACCGCGCGTGCAGATCTCGCCGCGCTCGCCCGCCGGAAGGGTGTTGTCGTCATCGTCCACGATCTTGACCTCGACCAGATCCCAGGGCGTGCCGACCGACGTCGGCTTCTCGAGGATCTCCGGAGTCGCGATCAGGGTTCCGGCCGGCCCGGTCTCGGTAGGCGCGAACATGTTGCGCAGCTCGATGCCCGGAAAACCGGCATCGAGCCGACGAACGACCTCGGCCGATGTCGGGGATCCGCCGAACATGAATGCCTTGAGATTGGACACGTCGATCGGACGCTGCGAGGCGCGATCCAGAAGGAATATGTAGAAGGCCGAGGTGCCGACATAGCGGGTGGTCCGCTCGCGCTCGATGCGTTCGATGACCGCGTCGATCTCGAGCGCGGGATCGAAGACGATCGTGCAACCGGCCCACAATGCGCAGGTGAGGGCGCGCACGCCTCCCGAAGTGAAAAGCGGCATGAACGTCTGAAGCACGTCCGCGCGGACAAGGCCGAACGCTCTTGCCATCGAATATGAGCTGTTGATCGCCGTGCTGTGGGTGTGCATCGCCCCCTTGGGGTGGGCGGTTGTCCCCGAGGTGAACAGGATCTCGGCGAGCTCGTCAGCCTGCCGGGCGGATCGGATGTCGCGGTCCACCGGGGTGGCCGCCATCAGCTCGTGCCAGTCGAGGCAGGGCGCCACCGCTGCCTCGCCGACCGTGATCAGCGCTTCAACGCTCGGCATGCGCTCCCGCGCCGCGGCGACGGCGGCGCCGTGCTTCTCGCCAACGACGAGCGCGCGCAGTCCGGCCTTGTTGGCGACGTAGACGATCTCCTCGAGCGCAAAGCGGGCATTGACGGGAACGAACACGCCGCCGAGGTGGTGAATACCCATGATCGACTGGCCGAATTCGATGACCGCGTCGTTGCCGAGCATAATCCCGACCCGGTCGCCGGCTTCGATCCCCCGCGCTGCCAGCACCGAAGCGAACTTCCGCGCGCCCCAGTCGAGTTGCGCATAGGTGATCCGGGTCTCGCCGCCCCTCGCGGACTGGCCGGCCAGGGCGACCCGGTTGGGAGCTTCGGCAACCCGCTTCGCCAGCATCTGCGGCAAGGTGAGGCCCGTTACTTCGGGCGGCGATTGAAGCTTGGTTTCCACGTTCTCCCCTCCGGATCATTTCGAGCTTTCGCGCCATCGAGGCGGGCTGGACAATGACGCTAGCGAATAGTACGTTTACGTCCTATTTGCAATGGCGGTCCTGCATGCGACCGCGGCGCCGGCCGCCCCGGCACCGACCCTTGGAGATGGCCTCCTGATGTTCCTGACCCCTCGCGACGAAAATTTCGATCATCAGACGAGCCTGCCACACATGATGGTCGCGAACAGCGACCCCAACTGGCGGGAGCGCTACTGGTTCAGCCTGCAGGACGTGGCGCGCCAGGATTTCATCCTCACCGGCGGCCTTGGCAAATATCCGAACAAGGACGTGCTTGAAGGTTGCGTGATGGTCCGGCACGGCGACCGCCAGTGGAACCTGCGGCTGTCGCGCGCGCTGCTGCCCGAGGCCGGGCGGATGGCGGTCGGGCCCTTGTCGGTCGAGATCGTCGAGCCGTTCACTATGCTGCGCTTCCGGCTGGACTCGAACAAGTCCGACCTCGGATTCGACCTTACCTGGACCTCGTCATGGCCCGCCTTCCTCGAGGAGCGCCACTTCGAGGTCAACCGAGCCCGCATCACCCACGACATCATCCGCTACGTCCAGCTCGGAAGATGGCAGGGCGAGGTTCGGATCGGCGACAGGGCCTTCGAATTCACGCCGGATACGGGCTGGGGCGAGCGCGATCATAGCTGGGGGATCCGCCCCATGGCGAGCGTGCCCGGCGATCCGCCGCTGGCTTCGCCGGACTGGAACTTCCTCTGCTTCTGCCCGATGCAGTTCGACAGCCTGTCGCTCCATCTCTACCTTTTCGAATCCCAGGCCGGCCGGCCCACCCATCTTACCGCGGCCCTCGCCGACCGCAGCGGCGAGTTCACGCACGACCGCATCCTCGCGGTCGACCATGATCTTGAATGGGACTATTCGAGCTCGGTGCGAACGCTTGTGGGCGGCCAGCTCAGGCTTCATTTCCAGTCGCGTCGAAGCCTCGACATCGAACTCAGGGCGCTGGCTCCCCGCGTCTATCTTCAGGGCGGCGGTTACGGTGTCGATCAGGGCAACTGGAAGGGCGAGTATCACGAGGCGCACGAAGTCTGGGACCTGTCCGATCCGGCGCGCCTGAAAGAGTATATCAAGGGTACGAGCGACCATATGTTCGAGGCGCGTTGCCGCGGCGAGCTGGGCTATGGGATAATCGAATATCTGGTCCGATCCGCCTTCGAAAAATACAGGCGGCCGGGCGCGAGCTGAGATGGATCGCGAGATGGCCATGCTGCGCGAAGGCCTGTTGGCGATGATCGCGCGGGAGATGCCGGACGCGGCACGGGTCGAGATCGTCGCCATCGAACGCGCGGCGAGCGGCAATTCCTCCGAGAACTGGTTCGTCGACGTCCGCTGGACCCGGCCGGGATCAGTCGAGGAGCAGCGACGCCTGGTGCTGCGGCGCAGTCCCGCGAACGAGATCGTGCGTAACAGCCGGATCGATGAGTTCCTGCTGCTCGCGGCGCTGAACGATACGCCGCTACCCGTGCCGAAGGTCCATTGGATCGACGGTGACGGTCGCTGGTTCGGACGGCCAGCCGTGGTGCTCGAGCGTTGTGCCGGGCGCGACGATCGCGCCTTGCTGACCGCGCGCAACAAGGCTGGGCTCGACGAGCCGACGCGGCTCGGGCTCGCGCGCGACATGGTCGAACTGCTTGCCGCCATCCACAGCCTCGAGCTGGACAGGCTCGAACTTCCTGCCTCGATCGAACGTGCCGAGGGCGTCCCGTCCAGGATCGAGCTCGACCGGCAGGAACGCGAAGCTCTTGCCGACGAGGTCGTTGCCTGCGTCGAAATGAGGGCGGCCGCCTGGTGGCTGCGCGACAATCTTCCACCGCCGCCCCGGCGCCGGGTTCTCGTGCACGGGGATTTTCGCCCAGCGAACCTGCTCGTCGAGCGGGGCCAGGTGACGGCGCTTCTGGACTGGGAATTTGCCCATGTCGGGGATCCGGCCGAAGACATCGGCTGGTATCTCGCGCCCCGCTATCGTGACGAGCATTTCATCCCTGGCCACTGGCAGCCGGAAGACTTCATGGACGCCTATGAGCGAAAGGCGGGGCTCGAGCTGGATCGCGCCTCGGTCGACTGGTGGGCGATCTTTGCCCAATACAAGCTTTGCGCGATGGTGCTGGCCGCGCGGAAGGCCTTCGTCGAAGGCGACGCCCATCGCATTCCTGTTCCGGCGCGCAAGATGCTGCACGGGCTGCTCGACGCGATCGACGCGCAGGAACGGAAAGCGGCATGAACATCGGGCCCGGCGAAGCGGCGGAAGGGATTCGCAAGCTGTTGCGCGCAACCATCGGTCCCGAACTCGGCTCCGAGCAGGCCGTTTTCACCTTGCGCCGGATCATGACCATTTTGCGCGAAACCAACTGGGACGATGCAGCCTTCGCCCTGATGGCGGAAAATGCAGCACTTTGCACTCTGGCCGCGCAAGTCGGATCGGTGCTCGACGAGACCGAACTTGCCGATGGCAGGACCGACGCCCTCGGGCGCTGGCGGAGCCTGGCCGCCAGGGCCGAAATGCCGCGCAGCTATGCGGAGGCCGCCGAGATCAACGCGCGTTTGCGAGCAGCCATCGCCGACACCATCGCTGAGCTTGCCGCCACGCCTTCGGCGGCGGGTGCCCGGCGGAAGATGATCGGCTGCTTCCTCGCGCTTCACGCCGACGCCTGAGCGGTTCCTTGCAAAATATAGATCGCCTGTGTACCATTCGGTCACGTACAACAAGGACCTGGAGAGGCGATATGGCGGGTCTGCTCGAACGAACGATAAGGGCGTCAGTCGGCTTCGCCGACCCGGCCGTGGAGGCCGCAATTCATTATGGCAAGAACAGCCACAAGAGCCACCTGAAGCTGATCGATCACGAGGTGGACATCACCGATGCCCGCACGCTTGCGCGGCCACCTTCGCTCGAGCAGCAAGGCTTTGAGCTGATTCGACACGCGACCCGGGTCACCGACTTTCGCGACCCTGAGCAGGTGGAGACGACTTATCGCGACGAATTGTGCGAACTTGTCCGTTCACGGACGGGTGCGCGCAAGGTCATCGTCTTTCACATGCACATTCGCGACAATGATCCCGGCGCGCATGAGGATATCCGCCGGCCAGCGGCCCTCGCGCATGTGGACTACGACGAGAATACCTTTCGCCTTCGCGCCGCCGAGGTGCTCGGCGACGAGGCGGACGAATGGCTGGCGCGGCCCTTCACCGCGATCAACGTCTGGCGGGGAGTCGGGCCTGTCGAGGAGATGCCGCTTGCCGTGTGCGACGCGCGCAGCGTCGATCTGGCGGATTTCCGGCGGACCATCATTCACGAGAAGCCCGGCGAGCCGACACCCTATATCGGCATGCCGCTGGCCTATGCCGAGGGCCAGCGCTGGTACTTCTATCCGGACATGGAGCCGGACGAAGTTCTGATTTTCAAGCAGTGCGACACCGATCACGACCGAACGCGGTGGAGCCCGCACGTGGCGATACGCGATCCGGGCTCGTGGCCGGATGCCCGGCCCCGGGTAAGCTTCGAGGCGCGAACCATCGCCTTCTTTTGACAGGAGAGGAGGAAGACATGCAGACTAGGCCGGTCGATGCGATCCGCACCAGGATCGGGTTCGCCTACCCCGACCGCGATTTCGGGACCTCCTACGGACAGAATCGCTATACCGGCGCCGTCGACCTCGACATGCGCGAGATCGAGGTCCGCAACGCCCGGCTGGTTCCGGATGAGGATGTCGCCACGCGCGGGTTTACCCTGATCCGCCATGACACCAAGGTGACCGACTTTCGCGATCCGGAGCAGCTGGACGCGATCTACGCGCGCGAAGTGCATGACCTCATCAAGGATATGACGGGCGCGGAAAGGGTGATCGTCTTCCACAACCAGCTTCGCGACAACAGTCCTGCGGCTGGCAGGGAGATTCGCAAGCCGGCCTTCTTCGCTCATATCGACTATACCGAAGAGACCTTCAGGATCCGTGCCCGGGAGCTGCTTGGCGACGAGGCGGACCGTTGGCTGGACCGCCGGATGGCGGCCTATAATGTCTGGCGCGGGATCCAGCCGGTGGAGGAAAAGCCGCTCGCCATCTGCGATGCGCGCACCGTGCGCCACGAGCAGTTCGTCGAAACCCCGATCATCGAGAAGCCCGGCCAGCCGACGCCCTATGTCGGCATGCCGCTTTGCTATGATGAGGGCCAGCGCTGGTATTATTATCCGGCGATGCAACCTCACGAGGCACTCGTTTTCAAGCAATGCGATACCTGCCACGACGGCATCCGGTGGAGCCCGCATGTCGCGATCGACGACCCGAACAGCCTTGACCCGCGGCCACGAGTGAGTTTCGAGGCGCGTGCGCTTGCCTTCTTCTAGGCCGGGATAGTTCGGAGGACCTGGCGCCATTGCTTCGATGATTTCGCTCGACGCCCTGCGCCGACGCGCACGAGCCACGCCGGACAAGCCCGCCATATGGACGGCGAACAGCGTCGCCGGGCTCACCTATGCCGAACTGGACGATAGGGCGGACCGGATCGCGGCGCTGTTCCGGCAGGTGGGACTGACCGAGGGCCAGACGATCGCTCTCCTGCTCGAGAATGGACCGGAAGTGCTCGCCATCTGGTGGGGCGCGCGCCGGGCGGGGCTCTATTATGTCCCCCTCAGTACCCGGCTGCTCCATGATGAGCTCGATTATATCGTCCGGGACAGCGCGGCGGCATTGCTCGTCGCCAGTCTCAGCCAGGCCGAACCCGCCCGGGCGCTCGATCTGCCACATCTGCTGCTCGACGAATCGTTCACCGGGCGCCTCGCGACGCTGTGCGTCGCCATCGAACCGGCAGGCGTGGTCGGCCGGGAACTGGTCTATTCGTCAGGGACGACCGGCCGCCCCAGAGGCGTGAAGCGGCCGATGGCGAGAGCGTGCGAGGTGGCCGGGCTGCCACCATTGGAGCGCCAGATCCGCGCCATGTGCGGCTTCGATGAAGAGACCGTCTATCTTTCGGTTTCGCCCCTCTATCATTCGACCGGTCGATTCACGATGCGGGTGATCGAGGCCGGCGGAACCGTGGTGATCCTGCCGAAATTCGATGCGGCCGCCGCGCTCGAGGCGATCGAGCGGCATCGCATCACCCACAGCCAGTGGGTGCCGACCATGTTCGCGCGCCTGCTCGCCCTGCCGCACGGGGAACGTTGCCGCCACGACCTCTCCAGCCATCGGGTGGCGCTGCACGCGGCCGCGCCCTGTCCGCCGGCGGTGAAGCGGGCGATGATCGACTGGTGGGGGCCGATTCTCGGGGAATATTATGGCGGCACCGAAAATGCCGGCGTCACCTTCATCACCACCGAGGAGTGGCTGGAGCGGCCGGGCTCGGTCGGGCGCAGCATATCCGGGGCCATCCACATCCTCGCCGAGGACGGCAGCGAGCGGGAGCTGCCGACAGGCGAGATCGGCCTCGTCTATTTCGAGGGCGGGCTGCCGTTCGCTTATCTGCACGACGAGGCGCCGAGCACGACAGCCAGGGGATATTCGACCTACGGCGATCTCGGCCATGTCGACGAGGCAGGCTATCTCTTTCTCAGCGACCGCCGCAGCGACCTGATCATCAGCGGCGGCGTCAATATCTATCCACGCGAGGTGGAGCTGATCCTGGAAAGTCATCCGCAGGTTCGCGAATGCGCGGTGATCGGCCTCCCGGATCCCGAATATGGCCAGCGGGTACACGCCGTGATCGTAGCGAAGGGCCAGACAGATCCGGCCTTGGCCAGCAACCTGATCGGCTATTGCCGGGAGCGGCTGTCCGGCTTCAAGTGCCCGCGCACAATCAGCTTCATCGACGAGCTTCCCCGCAACGAAGTCGACAAGTTGCTCAAGCGCGAGCTTCGCGCTCGCTTCGGCTAGGCGATTCGGGCGGAGCCTCGGTCCAGCACGACTTCGTTGCGCTCGAGCGCCGTGCCACGGAAGCGAAGATCCGGTCCCTCCTCGAAAAAGTCGATCCGCAGCGTCTCGCCCGGCAGCACCGGGCTGGTGAACCGGTTCGATATGGCGCCGAGGCGGCTCGGCTCATTGCCGCAATAGGCGGCGAGCAGTGCCCGGCAGGCGATTCCCATCGTGCACAAGCCATGCAGTATCGGTCGATCGAAGCCCGCCCGGCGTGCGACCTCGGGGTCGGCGTGGAGCGGATTGTAGTCGCCGCTGAGGCGATAGAGCAGGGCCTGGCGGGGCGAGGTCCGGATCACGACGCTGCGGTCCGCGGATCGGTCCGGCAGGGGTTGTGGCGCGGCGACGGCTTGGCCGAATCCACCCTCGCCGCCATTGCCGCGCAGCATGAGGGTGTAGCGGATGTTGGCGATCGTCTCGCCCGTCTTAGCATCGGCGAGCTGCTTGTGCTGGTGAAGCAATGCGCCGCGCCCGGCTCCCTTGTCCTCGACTCCGGTGACCCTGAACGTCGCCTTCACCCGTCCGGAAGTCGACAGCGGGCGGATCATCTCGAGCGCCTGTTCGGCGTGGAGGAGGCGGACGGCATCGACACCATAAACGGGGTCGCTGAGCCAGAACTTGTTCTGGGCGAGCACCATCGCCATCGAGGGGAGAGCCTTCAGGCCGCGCTCGTAGACGAAGGCCAGCTCGTCCGGGTCGAGCGGGTCCTCGGCATAGCCGAGACCGAGGGCGTACAGCATCGTGTCGCGCTCGTCATATGCCTGCTCGACCGTCGGATTCCATGCGCTGATCGCATCCAGATCCATTCCTTGCTTCCCCTTGGCCCTGCTTCGACTTGATTGCGCTATGGGCCACTGGCATAAGATATGCAACCGTACTATCTTGTCGGAGCGGCTTCCGCGCGAAGCGGGTTGGAGGGACGCAAAATGGATTTCGGATTCAGCGAGAATCACCTCGCCATTGTCGACGGCGTGCAAAAGGTTTGCGCTCGGTTCGACGACGCCTATTGGTCGGAGTGCGATCAGGCGCCCCGCTTCCCCCATGAGTTCCACCGCGCGATGGCCGAGGGCGGCTGGCTCGGCATCACCATGCCCGAGGAGGTGGGCGGCGCAGGCCTTGGCGTCACCGAGGCGGCGCTGATGATGCACACGGTCACCTCGAGCGGCGGTGGCTTCTCGGCCGCCTCCGCGATCCACATCAACCTGTTCGGCCCGCACGCGGTGGTGGTTCATGGTACCGACGAGCAGAAGCGGCGTTGGCTGACTCCTCTTGTCGCCGGGGAACAGAAGGCTTGCTTCGGCGTCACCGAGCCCGATGCCGGACTGGATACGACCAGTATCAAGACCTTCGCCCGCAAGACGCAGGGCGGATATATCGTCAAGGGTCGCAAGATGTGGACCTCGACGGGGCAGGAGGCGGACAAGATCCTGCTGCTCGCCCGCACCACGCCCAAGGAAGAGTGCAGCAAGCCGACGCACGGCATGTCGATCTTCTATACCGATCTGGATCGCTCCAGGGTCGAGGTGCGTCGGATCGGGAAGCTTGGTCGGAACGCGGTCGATTCGAATGCCGTGTTCATCGATGACCTGTTCATCCCCGACGAGGACCTCGTCGGACAGGAGGGAAAGGGCTTCAGCTACATTCTCGACAGCCTCAATCCCGAAAGGATCCTGGTCGCGATCGAGGCGGTCGGCCTCGGCCAGGACGCGCTTCGGCGCGCTTCCGAATATGCGAAGGATCGCAGGGTGTTCGGTCGTCCCATCGGCCAGAATCAGGGGATCCAGCATCCGCTCGCGGAGAATTTCGCGCACCTCGAGGCGGCCTATTGGCAGTGCATCCTGGCTGCATGGCAATATGACTCCGGCCGGCCCTGCGGCACCGCGGCCAATTGCGCGAAGTTCCTTTCCGCCCGCGCCGCGTTTGACGCCTGTACCCGCGCGGTGCTGACGCATGGCGGGATGGGCTATGCCCGCGAATATCAGGTGGAGCGGTTGTTCCGCGAGTCGATCCTGACGCGGATCGCGCCGATCACCGAGCAGCTCATCCTGTCCTTCATCGCCGAGAAGGAGCTGGGGCTGCCCAAATCCTATTAGTGGCCGTCCCGGGCGACGGCGGGGCCGGTACGCCCAACCAGGAAATCGAGGTCGGCGCCCGTGTCGGCCTGCATCACCGAATCGACATAGAGCTTCACATAGCCTCGCCCGGCCGGGGTCGCCGGTCGTGTCCACGCCGCCCTGCGGGCCGCCAGCGCCTGTTCCTCCACATGGAGGTGAAGCTGCCGGTTCGCCACATCGAGGCTGATCAAATCGCCGTCGCGAACGAGCGCGAGCGGCCCTCCGGCGGCCGCCTCCGGCGCGACATGCATGACGACCGTGCCGTAAGCCGTCCCCGACATGCGCGCGTCGGAGATGCGCACCATGTCGCGCACTCCCCTGGCGAGCAGCTTCTTCGGGATCGGGAGGTTCGCGACCTCGGCCATGCCGGGATAGCCTTTCGGCCCGCAATTGCGCAGGACGAGCACGCTGTCCCCGGTGACGTCGAGCGCGGGATCGTCGATCCTCGCCTTCAGGTCCTCGATCGTGTCGAAGACGAGGGCCGGGCCCTGATGCTTCATCAGTGAGGCGGTGGCGCAGGCGGGCTTGATGATTGCCCCGTCGGGAGCCAGGTTGCCGCGCAGCACGACGATTCCCGCCTGTGGCATGAACGGCTGGTCAATCGGCCGGATCACGTCGGCATTCCAGTTGGGCGCGTCGGCGCAATTGGCGGCGACGCTCTTGCCGTTGACGCTGATGGCGGCGTCATCGAACAGGCCGGCCTCGCTCAGCGCCCGGATGATCGGCGGAAGTCCGCCGGCCTCGAAGAAGTCCTCCATAAGATATTCGCCCGCCGGCTTCAGATTGGCCAGGCAGGGCAGATCGGCGCCGATCGCGTCGAAATCGTCGAGATTGAGCGTGATCCCCGAGCGTCCGGCAATGGCGAGCAGATGCACGACTGCGTTGCTCGACCCGCCGATCGCCGAATTCACGCGGATCGCGTTTTCGAAGGAGGCCCGGCTCAGCACTCTCGAAATGGTCAGCTCCTCCTGGACCATCTCCACGATTCGGCGTCCCGAAAGTCGGGCGAGCAGCGCCCGCCGGGCGTCGACCGCGGGAATGGCGGCATTGCCGGGCAGGCTCAGCCCGAGCGCCTCCACCATCGCGGCCATGGTCGAGGCGGTGCCCATCACCATGCAATGACCATGGGAGCGATGCATGCAGGATTCGGCTTCGTGGAATTCGTCCAATGTGATGTTGCCTGCCCGAAGCTCCTCGCTCATCTCGAACATCGCGGTGCCGGAACCGATCTTCTTGTCGCGGTGGATCCCGCGCAACATCGGTCCGCCCGAGACGCCGATCGTCGGCAGGTCCACGCTCGCCGCCCCCATCAGTAGCGCGGGCGTAGTCTTGTCGCACCCCATCAGCAGCACGACGCCGTCGAGCGGGTTGGCCCGGATCGATTCCTCGACGTCCATCGACACGAGGTTGCGGAACAGCATTGCGGTTGGCCGCATGATCGACTCGCCGAGCGACATGACCGGGAATTCCAGCGGAAATCCCCCCGCCTCGAGTATGCCCCAGCGGACATGCTCGGCCAGCGTTCGGAAATGGCTGTTGCACGGCGTGAGCTCGGACCAGGTGTTGCAGATGCCGATCACCGGCCGGCCGTCGAACAGGTCCTGCGGAAAGCCCCGATTCTTGAGCCAGGAACGGTACAGGAACCCGTTCTTGTCCTGACGGGCGAACCATTGCTGACTGCGCAACCGACGGCTCATCTCTCAAATCCTCCAAGCCGGTTCAGGGTGATAGGGATGGCCGCCGGCCGCTGCAAGATAAAACACTGTTGCTTATGGTCACCAAGCGTACTAATCCGGCGGCCGGGCAGGGAGCCCGGGCATGAGAGGTGATCCGATTGACTTCCGACTTCGGCATCGTCGCCTTTGGGGCCTATGTCCCGCGGCTGCGGATCGATCGTGCGATCATCGCCGACGCCCACGGCTGGATGGCGCCGGCTCTCAAGGCCGCGGCCCGGGGAAGCCGGGCGTTTCGCAGCTGGGACGAGGATGCCGTGACGATGGCGGTGGAGGCGGCACGCGATTGCCTGCGCGTGACCGGCCGGGAATCGGCCGAATCGCTCTACCTCGCATCCACCAGTCTTCCCTATGCCGACCTGCAGAATGGCGCGATCGTGGCCGAGGCCTTGCGCATTTCGCCGGCGATCAGGGCCATCGACCTTGCCGGATCGCAACGCGCCGGCACGTCGGCCCTGTTGCAAGCCTTTCGCGGGGGGGAGGCGGCGCTGGTGGTCGCTTCCGATGCGCCGACCGCCAGGCCCGCCAGCGCCCGCGAGCTTGGCTACGGCGCCGGTGCCGCCGCCTTTGCCTTCGGCCGGGGCGAGCTTGTCGCCCGGCTGCTCGGCTGCGCTTCCCGGACCGTCGCCTTCGTGGATCATTTCCGCTCGGCGGGGGAGAAGTTCGACTATTTCTGGGAAGAGCGCTGGATCAGGGACGAAGGGTATCTGAAGCTGGTTCCCGGGGCGATCGCGGCCGCCCTCGCCGATGCCGGGCTCGAGGCCGCGGACATCAGCTGCATGGTCATGCCTTCGCTGGTCAGGGGCGCGTCCGTGGCAGTGGCGCGCAAGGCCGGGCTGAAGGCGGCGCTGGCGTCTGAACTGGACGACGGTTGCGGCTATGCCGGTGCGGCCCATGCGCCATTGATGCTCGCCAACGCGCTCGCGCAGGCCGCCCCCGGGGATCGGCTTCTGGTCATTGGCTTCGGGCAAGGCGTGGATGCGCTGATCCTGGAGGTCGGGACGGCGGGGCTGCAGGAAGGCCAGCGCGGTGTCGCGGGGGCGCTCGCCGACGGTCTGGCCACGGATTCCTATCTCAGGATGCTGTCCTTCTACGATGGCATCGAGCTCGAATGGGGCATGCGCGCGGAACGCAGCAGCAAGACCGCGCTCAGCGAGCAGAATCGGTCGTCGGGGCAGACGGCGGGGTTTGTCGCGGGGGCTTGCGGAGCTTGCGGCACGGTCCAGTTTCCCAGGCTCGAATATTGCGTCAATCCGCAGTGCCTGGCGTCCGCGGACCGGTTCACGGAGGTGCCGCTGGCGGACGCTCCGGCCCGGCTGCTCACCCATACCGCCGACTGGCTCTCCTACCATCCGGCGCCGCCGCTCCATGTCGGCTTCGTCCAGTTCGACAATGGCGCCCGGCTGTTGATGGAAGTGGTCGACGTCGGCCCCGAAGGGGTCGAGATCGGAACGCCGCTGCGCATGGTCTACCGGATCAAGGAACGGGATCGGCCGCGTGGCTACAACCGCTATTTCTGGAAATCGACGCCGATCGCGGCGCAGGGACGAAGCGATGGCTAGCGGCATCAAGGACAAGGTCGCCATCCTCGGGATGGGCTGCTCGAAATTCGGGGAGCGCTGGGACGCGGGTGCGCCGGCGCTGATGCGCGAGGCGTTTGACGAGGCGCTCGCCGACGCGGCGATCGAGCGGGAGGCGATCGAAGCCGCCTGGTTCGGCTGCTGCTTCGATGCCGTCAACGTCGGCAATTCGGCGATCCCGGCGTCGACGGCGCTGAGGCTCGACGGGATTCCGGTCAGCCGGGTCGAGAATATGTGCGCCACCGGGACCGAGGCCCTGCGTTCGGCGGCCTATGCCGTCGCTTCGGGGGCGGTGGACATCGCTTTGGCGATCGGGGCGGAAAAGCTCAAGGACACGGGCTATGGCGGACTGCCCCAGCCCTACAAGGGCACGTTCAACGACATGTGGCTGCCGGTGAACTCGGCGCCGGCCGGCTTTGCCCAGCTCGCCAGCGGGTACCGTGCCAGGCATGGCATCGCCAGGGACGAGCTCAAGCGCGCGATCGCCCACGTTTCATGGAAAAGCCATCAGAATGGAGTGCTGAGCCCCAAGGCGCACCTGCGCAAGGCAGTATCAATGGAGACGATCCTCGAAGCGCCGATGATCGCCGATCCGCTGGGCCTGTATGATTGCTGCGGCGTTTCCGACGGGGCCGCGTGCGCGATCGTGACCACGCCCGAAATCGCCCGTTCGCTCGGCAAGACCGAACTGGTGACGATCAAGGCGATCCAGCTCTCGATCTCGTCCGGGGTCGAATCGACGATGAGCGAGTGGGACGGCAGTCACGTTCCAAATACCCGCAGGGCGGTCCGCAGGGCCTATGCTGAGGCGGGGATCGAGAAGCCGCGCGACGAACTCGACCTGATCGAGGTGCATGACTGCTTCTCGATCACGGAGCTGGTGACGATGGAGGACCTGTTCCTTTCGGAGGAGGGGCAGGCCGTTCGCGACGTCCTTGACGGTTTCTACGATCGCGAGGGGCCGGGGGTGCCGTGCCAGGTGGACGGGGGACTGAAGTGTTTCGGCCACCCGATCGGCGCATCCGGACTGCGCATGGCCTATGAGATCTATACGCAGCTTCTCGGCCGGGCCGGCGAGCGCCAGCTCGACTCTCCCTCGATCGGCCTCACCCATAATCTGGGCGGCGTCCCGTTCCAGGGGATTGCCGCGATTTCCATTCTCGGTCTCAAATAGAGGGAGGTGCTCTTGCCCGGCAAATGGTTCGACGAGCTTGAGGTCGGACAGGTCTTCAGGCATCCGATCACGCGCACGATCACCGAGGCGGACAATGTCATGTTCTCGGCCATGACCCACAATCCCGCGCTCCTGCACCTCGACGAGGAATATTGCCGCACCCAGACTGAATTCGGTCAGCGCATTCTCAACAGCGCGTTCACGCTCGGGCTGATGGTCGGCATCGCCGGGCACGAGACCGTGCAGGGGACCTCCGTGGCCAATCTCGGCTGGGACGAGGTCCGCTTTCCCAAGCCTGTCTTCCATGGCGATACGCTGCGCATCGAAACCGAGGTCCTGGAACTGCGCGAATCGCGATCGCGGCCGGACCAGGGAATCGTGGTCTGGGCGCACCGCGCCTACAACCAGCGCGGCGAGCTGGTCGCGCACTGCAAGCGTGCCGGCCTGCAGCGAAAGAAGCCGCAGTGACGGTTCGGTCCGTCCTGTTCATTCCTGGCGACAGCGAGAAGAAGCTCGCCAGGGCGGATGACTTCGCGGCCGACGCGATCGTGCTGGATCTTGAGGATTCCGTCGCCCCGGCGCGCAAGGCGCTCGCCCGGCAATTGGTGCGCGAGTTTCTCGATGCTCGTCCGGGCGAGCGCAAGAGCAGGCTCTGGATCCGCGTCAATCCGCTCGGTCATCCGGAAATGCTTCAGGACCTCGTCGCAACGATCGGCGGCGCGCCCGACTGCCTGATGCAGCCCAAGGCGAACGGACCCGGGGACGTGCTGGCCCTCAGCCACTATCTCGACGTGCTCGAAGCCCGTGAGGGTCTTCCCGCGGGGGCGATCAGGATCCACTCGATTGCGACCGAGACTCCTGCGGCAATGTTCACGCTCGGTGACTATGCGAAGGCGAGACTGCCGCGTCTCGTCTCGATGAACTGGGGCGCCGAGGATCTCAGCAGCGCGATCGGCGCAAGCGGCAACAAGGGGCCGGACGGCGACTGGGATTTTCCGTATCAGGTCGTGCGCACCCAGTTCCTGTTCGCTGCCCATGCCGCCGGCGTGCAGGCGATCGACACGCTCTACGCCGACTATCGGGACGAAGCCGGGTTGCGCCGAAGCTGCGATCTTGCCCGGAGGCAGGGTTTCACCGGCCGGATCGCCATCCATCCGGCGCAGGTCGACATCATCAACGAGAGCTTCTCGCCGTCGCCGGAAGACGTCGCCGAGGCGCGCCGGATTATCGCTGCCTTCGCGGCCGCGCCCGATGCTGGTACGGTCGGCATCGACGGCAGGATGTACGATATCCCGCATCTGAACCAGGCGAAGCACGTGCTCGCGATGCACGAGGCCCATAACCATGGCTGATTCGGGCGAAGGTGCCGAACTCGAACGCTACGAGCTGGTGGAGCGCAACCTCTTCTCGGCCGAGCACGACGCCTTTCGGGAGACCGTTCGCCGCTTCGTCGAGAAGGAGCTGATGCCCCATCACGCCCGTTGGGAGAAGGACGGGGTGGTGCCACGCGAGATCTGGCTCGCGGCGGGCGAGCTCGGCATGCTCTGCCCCAACGTCCCGGAGGAATATGGCGGGCTCGGGGCCGACTGGCTCTACAACGTGATCGTGATCGAGGAGATCACGCGGGGCAATATCACGGGTCCCGGCTTCATGGTCCATTCGGAGATGGTCGCTCCCTACCTGCTGGCCTGGGGGTCGGAGGAGCTGAAGCGCGAATGGCTGCCTCGCATGGTTCGCGGAGAGGCCATCGGCGCGCTCGGGATGACGGAGCCGGGAGCCGGCAGCGACGCCAAGTCGATCCGAACGCGGGCGCTGCGTGACGGCGACGATTATGTCATCAACGGGCAGAAGACCTATATCTCCAACGGGCAGAACGCCGACATCATCGTCCTCGCCTGCAAGACCGATCCCGACGAGGGTGCCAGGGGCGTCAGCCTGATCGCGGTCGACGCGCGTGCGCCGGGAGTCGAGCGCGGCCGCAACCTCGAAAAGATCGGACTCAAGGCGCAGGACACGTCGGAGCTTTTCTTTACCGACGTGCGAATGCCGGTGGCGAACCGGCTGGGCGACGAGGGGCGGGGCTTCGCGATGCTGATGAGCAAGCTCGCCCAGGAGCGGCTGTGCATCGCGATCAAGAGCATCGCGGCCTGCGAGGCGATCCTGAGCTGGACCGTGGACTACACCCCCGAGCGCAAGCTCTTCGGCCGGTCGGTAGCGGACTTCCAGAACACTCAGTTCGTCCTCGCCCAGCTGGCGGCGGAGGTGACGGCCGGGCGAGTGCTCGTCGATTGGGGAATAGCGCGCTTCATGAGCGGCCGCCTGTCCGCCGTCGACGCAGCGAAGATGAAGCTGCTCATGACCAACCTCAACGGCAAGGTCGTCGACGAATGCCTGCAATTCTTCGGCGGCTACGGCTATATGTGCGAGTATCCGGTCTCGCAGGCCTATGTCGACGCGCGCATCACCCGCATCGCCGGCGGCAGCAACGAGGTGATGAAGCAGATCATCGCCCGCGACCTGTTCCGCGGCAAGCTCGATCGGGGCTAGAAGCGGTCCCGCCAGCCGAGCCCGGCCACCGTTCCGGCGCGAGGGACATATTCGCAGCCGACCACCCCGGCATAGCCCAGCCGATCCAGCTTCGCGAGGATGGCGATGTCCTCGTCCTTCGGCTCGCCGCGGTCCGGGACGCTCGAAACCTGGACGTGGCGGATGAGCGGCAGCAGGCGATCGAGAGTGTCGGCGACGTCGCGACCAGCCTTGCGGCAGTGATAGAGGTCGAACTGAAGGCCGAGGTTCGGCTGTGCGAGGTCCTGGATGATCGCTCGCGCCTGGTCGAAGTCGGTCAGGTGGTAGCCGGGATTGTCGATCGGGTTGATCGGTTCGATGAGCAGCCCGAGCCCCGCTTCGGCGACTCTTTCCGCCGCCCATTTCACGCTTCGCTTGAACGCTTTTTCGCCCTCCGGGCCGGGGGGCGAACGGCCGGCGAGCAGGTGAATCTGGCTCACGCCGAGTGCGAGGGCAACGTCCGCCGCCCGCTCCACCGAGCTGCACAGGTCCGCAAATCGGCCGGGCAGGGCGGCAAAACCGAGCTCGCCCGATTCGACGTCGCCCGGCGGCGTGTTGAACATGACCATCGCGACACCGTTTCGTTCGAGCCGGCCCGCGAGCGCGTCGATGCCGACCGTGTAGGGAAACTGGCACTCGACCAGGTCGAAGCCGGCATCGGCGGCGGCGTCGACGCGATCGAGAATTGACCACTCCTGAAACATCGTCGAGATGTTCGCGGCCAGGCGCGGCATGGTCTCAGCCGCGGCCGACGAAGGGCATGTTCGTCGCCATCACCGTCATCGTCAGAACGTTCGCCTCGGGGGGAAGCTCGGCCATGAACAAGGCGGCCGCCCCGACGTCGGATACGCCCATCATCGGCTCGGGCCTGAGGGAGCCATCGGCCTGCAGGGTGCCGCTGCTGAAGCTGCCGGTCATGGCGGTCGCCGCATTGCCGATGTCCAGTTGCCCGCAGGCGATGCCGAACGCTCGGCCCTCGAGCGCGATCGAGCGGGTCAGGCCGGTGATCGCATGCTTGGAGGCGGTGTAGGCGGCGGCTCGGGGTCGCGGCGCATGCGCGGACAGCGAACCGCAATTGAGAATTCTGCCACCTTGCGGATCCTGCGTCTTCATCTGGCGAAAGGCCGCGCGCGCGCACAGGAAGGAGCCGGTGAGATTGGCCTCGATCACACGCCGCCAGTCGTCGAGGGCGATCTCATCGAAACCCGCGGACTGGCCGAAGAGCCCGGCGCTGTTGAACAGGATGTCGATCCGTCCGTGACGAGCCACCGTGTCAGCGAATGCCCGCTCGACCGCTTCCTCATCGGTGACGTCGGCCAGGAGAATCAGCGGCTCGCCCTCGCAGGCCCCGGCCGTATCCTCGAGCGTTGCGCGGGTCCGTCCGGCCAGGGCCAGCCGATAGCCTCGTCCCGCGAAGGCGCGGGCAACCGCCCGGCCGATGCCGGAACCGGCTCCCGTCACGAGGGCGACTTTCCCGGCCATCATCTTCCTTCGGTGAAAATTCCGGCTCAACGCTCCTTGAGCGCTTCGCGGATGTTCTTCTTGACGATCAGCAGCACCTTTTCGACCGTGGCAAGGTCGCGGTCGGACACCCCGGCCAATACCTTCTTGTTCATCTTCTCGGCGACGGTGATCATGGAGCGGATCATCTTCCACCCCTGTTCCGTGACGTAGACGCGCTTCGCCCGACGATCCTGCGGATCGGGACGCCGCTCGACGTGACCGCTCGCCTCGAGCCGGTCGACGAGGCCGCCGATCGTCACCTTTCCGACTTCCAGGAGCCGAGCCAGGTCGACCTGCATCATCCCGTCATTGCCGCCGCGCGAGAGGGCCGACAGCAGTGACCATTGCGCGCGCGTGATGCCCAGGGGCTTCATCCAATGGTCGATGAGCGTCCGTCGGGTGCGCGACACGTCGTGGAGAAGATAGCCGAATCGAAACTGGTCCGCTTGCGGTCGCTTCGGCTTGCGCACGGCCCTGGGCCGGCTTTGCACGTCATTCATCGGATCGGCCCCTCAAACAGCTCGAACATCATCATTACAGCCAATTTTGAACCATATGCTATCACACCATATGCCGGAAGGACCTAATTCCACGTCCTGCCGTGCCTGTGCAAGGGCCCCGACTCGCTCCTTTTATGCACGTGCAGGCCATTTCCGGGGTAGACCCATTTTAGTTCCCACGCTAATGGTACATAGGCATACCATAATTGCATAGTACCGGCTTTGCCGGTGAATTCGGCACAGGAAACGGGAGCGTGGTGAATGAAGTTGTGCGAGGGGCGCGTCGCGATTGTCACCGGTGGCGGGCGAGGGCTGGGACGGGCCTATTGTCTCATGCTGGCGGCACATGGCGCGAAAGTTGTGGTCAACGACGTAGGATCGGCGGCCAACGGCGACGGCGCTGACGAAACACCCGCGCAGCAGGTGGTCGACGAAATTCGCGCGGCGGGCGGCGAGGCGCTCGCCAACACGGCCGATGTGTCGGACTGGACCGAGGCCGGCGATATGATCGCTCAGGCGCACGAGACGTTCGGTACGATCGACGTGCTCGTGAACAACGCCGGAATCCTGCGCGACCGGATGCTGATCAACATGACCGAGGACGAATGGGACTCGGTCACGCGTGTCCACCTGAAGGGGACCTTCGCCCCGATGCATCACGCCGCCAACTACTGGCGGGCGCGGCACAAGGCGGGCAGGCCGGTCGATGCCCGCATCATCAACACCACCTCGCATTCGGCGCTGTTCGCCAATATCGGGCAGGCCAATTATGCGGCCGCCAAGGCCGGCGTCGCCACGCTCACCCAGCTGGCGGCGCGCGAACTCGCGCGCTACGGCGTCACCGCCAATGCGGTCGCGCCGCGAGCGAACACTCGAATGAACGAGCATCTTCGCGATACCTCGCCGGAGCTTCTGCGCCTGCGCGATCCCGACTGGGTGGCGGCGCTGATCACCTGGCTCGCCAGCGGTGAATCGGCGCAGGTCAGCGGACGCGTCTTCGAGGCGTGGGGCAAGGGATATTCCGTGATCGAGAGCTGGCAGCATGGTCCTCAGACCGTTGCGACCACGGATCCCTCGACGCTCGGCCCGGCTGTTCTCCAGATCGTCAAGGCGGCCCGCGCGAATGCGGGCATCGATCGCGACACCTGGCTTGATCCCTGAAAGGAGCGGCAATGATCGAATATCGGCCCGACCACATCCACCTCCTCGCGAGCGACGTCACGGCCGTCGCCCAATGGTATCACGACAAGCTGGGCGCGCAGATCGTCCACTCCCGCCAGTCCGACGGCCAGGCGCGTGTTGACCTGCGCATCGGCGACCTGCAGATCTACCTCAGCGACGGCGAAGTCATGAAGAAATGGCTGGGCGGAGAGCTGGGCCCGGTGCGAACCAGGGCGCATCTCGGGCTCGACCATTTCGGTCTCAGCGTCGACGACGTCGATGCGGCGATCGGGGACCTCAAGGCGAAGGGGGTCGAAATCACCTTCGGGCCGGCCCAGATCCGCCCCGGCTGCCGTGCCGCCTATATCGCCGCGCCGGACGGCGTCGAGATCGAGATCATGAACCGGGACCTGTCGGTCGATTTCAATCAGGAATGACAGCCTGGCGGTGTCGCCTTCATGCGGCCGTGCGTGCTTCGATCAGCTCGATGCAAACCCCATCCCAGTCGCGCAGGAACATCGCGCGCGTGCCCTTGTTGGGGCCGTCGGCCACCGAGCCGATCCCGCCCACCGCCTTGACGCCGTGCGCCTCGAGCGCGGCCGCGATCTCGTCCAGGCCATCCACGTCGATCGCGAAATGCGCGAAACCGGTGTCGCAGGGCCGGCTCTCGACGCGGCCGCGGTCCTCCGGGCCGGTATATTTGACGAGTTCGAGCTTGTGTCCGTGACCCTGGACATAGCCGACGATCATTCCCGACCCCGGTATCGCGGTGACCGTCTGCACGAGGACCGGATCGCGCGGACTGATGTCCAGCGCGGTGAAGCCGAGCACCTCGGTGAAATAGGCCATCGTCCGCTCGAGGTCCGATACGGTGAAGCTGGTATGGTTGACGCCCCTGATCCGTGCCATGGCCATCACCCCGCCAGGAAGCCGCCGTCGACCGCCATCACGTGGCCGGTCATGTAACTGGACGCCGGGCTCGCCAGAAACAGGATCGCCCGCGACAATTCGATCGGCTCGGCATAGCCCCACAACATGCGGCCGGGCTGCGTCGCCGGCCCGCGGAAGTTGATGCTGCTCTGGATGTTCGCCAGGCCCTCGGTCTTGATTCCGCCTGGCGCGATGCAATTCACCCTGATCTTGTGGTCGGCGAACTCGACCGCCGCCGCCCGCGTCAGCGCCTCGACGCCCGCCTTGGCTGCGTCATAATGGGCGTTGGCAAAGATCGAGCAATGCTGCGCGCACACGGAGGAGATGTTCACGATCGTGCCGCCCCGGCCGGTCCCGATCATCTGGCGGATCGCGGCGCGCATCGTGTAGAAGGTGCCGCGCGTGGTCACGGCGAACATGTCGTCCCACTGCTGCTGGGTGACCTCCATGAACTCCGCCTTGCCGCGATAGGCCGCGCAATTGACCAGCACATCGACCGGGCCGAATTCGGCCGCGGCGCGATCGAAGGCGGCGATCACCTCATTCTCGTCCGCAAGGTCGCAGCGGACCGCGATCGCTTCGCCGCCGACCTCGCGGATGGCGTCCACGGTCTCCTGGGCTCCCGCTTCGTTGAGGTCGAGAACGACGATGCGCCCTCCCGTGGCGGCGAAGAGCCTGGCGGTGGTTCGTCCCATGCCCGACGCCGCGCCGGTAATGACGCAGACCTTTCCATCCACCCGAAATGCGGCAAGCGCCTCCTCAGTCCGCGCCGTGTCCAGCAATGTCCCTCTCCTCTCGACCAAAGCATCGCCGTGCCCCGGCGGTGATCGAATTAGACCCGTCGCCTCCTTGGGTTGTCAATAGGCGATAAGCATATTATTCGCTAGCTTACGGTGACGAGATGATGAATCATTCCCGAATGGCGCCTCCCGCGCCCCGACGCCTGATGCATCGGCGCGCGGTCCAGTGCGACGCGTTCCTGAGGGAGGACGGCCTGTGGGAGGTCGACGCGCACCTGCGCGACACCAAGACCTATCCCTATATCCATTTCGCGAGGGGGCCGCTTCAGCCCGGCGATGCAGTGCACGACATGAGCCTGCGCCTCACCGTCGCGGACGACATGACCATCGTGGCCGTCGATGCCGGGATGACGACGACCCCGATGCTGAGCTGCCAGGACGTGATACCCGCCATGGGCGATCTGGTCGGGATCCGGGTGGTTTCCGGGTGGCGCAAGATCGCCCGCGAGCGCATCGGACGGCTGCACGCCTGCACGCACCTCATGGATCTGATGGTGCCCGCGATCACCACGCTCTATCAGGCGATGGGCATGGGCAAGCATCCCCAAGGTCGCAACGCCCTCGCCGAAGCGCGCGCCTCCGGGATACGGCCCTTCTTTCTGGACGGCTGCTACAGCTGGCGGGCCGACGGTCCGGCCGTCCGCCAACATTTTCCCGAATTTGCCGCTCGCGAGCCCGAGGAGGGTTCCTAGAGAGGCGACCGGGGATTGAAGCGAGGCTCGCGCTTCTCCTGATGGGCCGCCATGCCCTCGAGCAGGTCGGGACCGAAGAAACCGAGCGTTTCAAGCCCGCTGGACGCTTCGAAGATCGGCCAGGCCTGACGTAGCCATCCATTCAGGGTCTGCTTGGTCCAGCGAAGACCGGTGGGTGGCCCGTTGGCGAGGCGCACCGCCACCTCGATGGCCTTGTCCATCAGCTTGTCGTCGTCGACGCAAAGCGAGACCAGACCGATCCGCTCCGCCTCCTCGCCGTCGATCGGTTCGCCGGTCATGATGTAATATTTGGCCTTGGCCATGCCGCACAGCAGTGGCCAGATCAATGCGGCATGATCCCCGGCGGCAACGCCGAGTCGCGTATGGCCCTCGACCAGCCTGGCGGTGCGGCCCGCGATCGGGATATCGGCCATCAACGCCACGGCCAGTCCGCCGCCCGCGGCCGGACCGTTTATGGCGGAGATGATCGGCTTGTTGCAGCAGATCATGTTCTCGACGATCTCCCGCGCATCCTTGAGCATCTCGAGCATCAGATTGTAGTCGTGGGGAATGCGGCTGTCGGTCGCGAAGTCGCCGCCTGCCGAGAAATACTTTCCAGCCCCCGTGACAATGACCGCGTTCACCTCCTGGTCGCGATCGATAAGCCGCCAGATCTGCGAAATATCGTGGTGGAGCTGATAGTTCATCGCGTTAACCTTCCCGCGCGAGAGCGTGATCCGGAGCACGCGCTCTGCCGGCCAATCGAGAACCAGGTTTTCGTAGTTCGGATAGACAATCTTCCTGGGACTTATTTCCGAGGTCATCGCGTTTCTCCTCCGTTTCGCGCATTCTTTGTGCAGGATCGAGTTCTTCTTGCCGACCTATTTCGGGCAAGGAAATGGCGTCACTCCTGGCCCCCGACAGCTTCCCAATGCTAATGAAAAAGCCTGATATCTCAACCGCCTACCCCCACCTTCCGGTGCGCCGGAATATAGTATCATATCGAACCATACACATAAAAACCATATTGCATGTGAACGTGATTTGGCGTACCAGATGCGAGCAAGCAGGCGAAGCTGGGGGCTTCGCCGCGAAGCAACATACTCTGCGCAAGACAGAGGTACCGGGAGGGTGACGATGAAGCGGCTCACGATTCTTGTCTGCACGGCCAGTGCTGCGGCCATGGCCATGCCTGCCAATGCTCAGGCGCAGGCGGCGCAAGGGAGCGATTCGGCTGCGGCTGGCGCCGCGCCGGTTGCGACAGGTCAGGACGAGACAGGTCCGCGCGCGGATTCTCGGCCCGCTGCCGCGGCGGCCGAGGGTGACGCCGGCATTGTCGTCACCGGCTCGCGTTTGCGCGACGAATCGGTGCAGGACACCCCGATCGCAGTGTCCGTCCTTGGCGCTGACGCGATCGAGGATCTGAACGCCGCCGACATCCAGGCGCTGAGCACCAACGCGCCGAGTCTCGTCGTGTCCAATAACCCGACCGGCAACCAGGTGCCGTTCGTCAGCCTGCGAGGCTTCAGCGTCGTTGCAACCGATATCTCGATCGAGCCGGGCATCTCGATCTACGTGGACGGCATCTACCAGCCGACGATCGTCGGCAGCCTGTCGGATCTGTTCGATGTCGAGCGTGTGGAGGTTCTCCGGGGGCCGCAATCGACGCTCCTGGGCAAGAACTCCAGTGCAGGCGCAATCCTCGTGCGCCGTACTCGCCCGACCAATCGGTTCGAGGCGCGCGCGCGTCTCGAATATGGGACCGACAACCTGTTGCAGGCGCAGGGCCTGGTGAACGTGCCGATGATCGATGGCGTTCTCGCGGGGCGCTTCTATGCCATGGCACGTCACACGGACAATTATGGTCGCAACAGTGTCGACGGCGTTGCCAATCTGGGCGGCGCCGACATCCAGGCAATCCGCGGCTCGCTTCGCTTCACACCCAGCGACAACGTCGAATGGTACCTGAGCGCGGACTATACGCATCGCAAGCTCTCGACCGCCGCCGGCCGCAATGCCGCTCCCGCGGATTTCGTGCCCTGCACGGTCTTCGGCTTTTGCGAGAATCAGCCGAAGGGGTCATTCGATCTCGCCATGGACTTCGCGGACGGCGCGACGCACAATGACTTTACCGCGACTTCGGACCTGGCCGTGGATCTTGGCGGTGCGCGCCTGACTTCGCTGACCGGCTACCGCGACCTGCGTATGCTGAACAATTCGGACGTCGACGGAACGCCCTTTCCGGTTCTGCATGCGATCGATCAACGCACGACCGTGGAAGCCTTCTCCGAGGAGCTGCGTCTCAGCTCGATCGAGGGGGACGGTCTCGATCTGGGCGGGCGCCTCGCCTGGCTCGTCGCTGCCTATTACAACTGGAGCAAGGCACTGCTGTACGAGCCGCGAGTGCTCAACGGCGGCCCCATCAATGTCGCGGCACAGGAGTCCATCCGCCAGTCCTACGCGATCTTCAGCCATCTGGACTTCGACGTCACGGATGCGCTGACCGTCTCGCTGGGCGCCCGCCAGTCCTGGGACGAGGTCCGGCACAATTTTTCGTTCCGTGTTCCTGGATTGGAGCTGCCGGATCCGTTGCCCTATACGCAGTCTCGCAGCGACCAGAATTTTTCCATCGAAGCTGGGGCCCAATACAAGATCGATCCCACGAAGATGGTTTATTTCAGATATTCGGAAGGATATAGAGGTGGCGGCTTCATCGGCTTCCCGACTTCGCTCGAGCAAGCTGAAGGAGGTTACGGGCCCGAGACGTCTCGTGCATTCGAGGTCGGCCTGCGCAGTGAATTTTTTGACCGCAGGCTGCTCTTCAACCTGACGCTCTACACTGCGAAGTACAACGACCTTCAACGGTCCGAGACCAAGCCCAGCCCGACCGGCTTCATCATCCTGACGGACAATATCGCGTCGGCCCGGACCCGCGGGTTCGAACTGGAAACCAACATCCGCCCGGCCTACGGGGTGAACCTGCGGGGCACCGTGGCCTATCTCGATGCCGAATATCTCGACTACGTCTCGGGGGGCGTGGATCTCAGCCAGACCAGATTTAGCTATGCGCCGACGTGGACGGTGGCATTCACCCCCTCTTATGAGGTTCCCATCCACGCGGGTGGGCTGTTCGATACGCTGCGGATCCAGGGCGCGTGGGAATATCGGTCAACCTATCTCGCGGCCGCCCAGGATATCCCGGAAAACACGCAACCCGGCTTCTCCACCTTTGATGCGCAGGTCAGTCTCATGGGCGGGGCGGACACCCGCTATGAGCTGACCGCCTACGTGCAGAATCTCACCAACGAGCGGTACCTCACATACGGAGTCTATGTCCCGCCGCTCCTGTTCCAGCAGTTTGACGATCGAGGCCGGCGCTTCGGGGTGGCACTGGACATAAGGTTCTAGCTGTGGGCGGAGCGGAGCGCCGACCCGCGAGCTCCATTCCACCTGGGGCAGACGGCTGATGCGCTGGTACGTGGTGGCGATTTTTGCCACGCTCTACATAGTTTCGTTCGTCGATCGCCTCATATTGGCGCTTCTGATCCAGCCGCTGAAGGCGGATCTTGGGATCACGGACACCCAGGCCGGGCTGCTGATCGGCACGGCGTTCGCCTTGCTCTATGCGTTCCTGGGGGTTCCGGTTGCCTGGCTCGTCGATCGAGGCAACCGGACCCGGATCGCCGTGGGAGGCATAGCGGTATGGAGCCTTGCCACGATCGGGTCCGCCTTCGTCAGCACCTATGCCCAGCTTCTCCCGCTCCGCATGGGGCTCGCTCTCGGCGAAGCCGTTCTTTCGCCCGTTTACGTGTCCCTGGTCGTCGATCATTTCCGGCGGGAGGAGCGGGCGCTTCCCATGGTGATCTTCGGTGCTTCGGGAATCACCGGCGTGACTATTGCCTACGCCATCGGCGGCGGAATCGTTGACCTGTTCGAAGGCGGCTTCTTCGAGAGCTGGCCGTTGCTCGGCGACATGGTGGTCTGGCGCGCCACGCTGGTTCTGGTTGGCCTTCCGGGCGTCATTCTGGCCCTGCTCCTCCTGCTCACGACCCGGGATCCACCGCGCCAGGTGGCGCCCTCGACCCGAACCCGGCGCGCCTCCATCGAAGGTGGCGTCTTCGCCAGCGTGCCCCAGATGCTGCGCTTCTATATTCCCTTCCTGATCGGCAGTGCCTTCCTGCAGACGATCATCTATTCCGCGCTCACCTGGTACCCGACCTACCTGGTGCGGGCCTTCGACCTGCCCATTTCGGAAAGCGGCTATCTGTTCAGTGTCGCGCTGTCCCTCGGCGCGGCGATCACCCTGGCCTATCCCCTGCTGGTGAAATCGATGACGCGCCGAGGACGGCCCGACGTGCTCATGCCGGCCCAGTTGATGATCCTGCCGATCGGCGGACTCCTCTACGCCGGCGCGCTGATGGCCACGACGGTTCAGGAGTCCATCCTTCTCGCCGTCTTCGGCCTGGGCATCATGGTGGGTGTAAGCAGCCTGCCCAGCATCATCGTGGGAATGACTGCGCCGCCCGCCTACAGCGCGCGTATTCTGGCCGGCAATGTCGCGTGCCAGAACCTCATCGGCCTCGCCATCGGTCCGCCGGCGACCGCCTATCTTTCGGAGCATGTCTTCGCCGGCGATCGCGCGCTGTCCTCGGCGATGATCTGGGTGCTCGTCGTCGGCATGCCGATCTTCTGGATTCTCGTCTACACCGCGTGGAAGCCCTATCGGGAAGCGATTCATGCGCTGAGGCCTGTGCCGGTGCCGAGCGTGTCATGACCATCCCTGCTTATCGCACCCCGGCCCTGAACCGACAGGTGCTGCTGGTCGAGCGGCCCCCGGGCATTCCCCAGCCCGAGCATTTCCGCCTCGCTGAACGGCCTTTGTGCGGGCCGGGACAAGGCCAGGCCCTGGTCCGCAACCTCTATCTGTCGGTCGATCCTGCGCAACGGGGCTGGGCCGCCGATCTGAACAACTATGCGGCCGCTGTTCCCGTCGGCTCGGTGATGCGGGCGCTCGGCGTGGGTATCGTCCTCGAAAGCCGCCTTGCCGATCTCCGCGCTGGCGACATCGTCTATGGCTGGACCGGCTGGCAGGACTATGCGCTGCTGGGCGCCGACGAAATCCTCTCAAGCGTCAGCGATCCTCAGATTCCGATCTCGGCCTATGCCGGCGTCCTCGGGATCAACGGCATGACGGCCTGGCTTGCCCTGCGACGGCTCGGCCGTCCGCGGCCGGGGGAAACGGTGCTCGTGTCCACCGCAGCCGGCGCGGTTGGCAGTGTCGTCGGGCAACTCGCGCGAGCCGAAGGATGCCGCGCGCTGGGGCTGACCGGAACCGACGACAAGGTCAGCGCGTGCGTCACCCGTTTCGGCTATGCCGCGGCGTTCAACTACAGGTCCGCCGACCTTTGGCAATCGGTCGATGCCGAGGTGGGCGAGGGGGTCGACATCCTGTTCGATAATGTCGGCGGCGACCTGCTCGACATGGCGCTGCGGCGGATGAAGGTTGCCGGGCGGGTCGTCCAGTGCGGCACCGCGTCGATCGCGTCCTGGCATCCGGCGCCCACGGGCCTGCGCAACGAGCGCGAGATTCTCTCTCGACGCCTTTCCTGGAACGGCTTCGTGATCTTCGATCACAAGGCGGAGTTCTCCGCCGCGATTCACAGCCTCGAGGCGCTCATCCGGGCCGGTCGGCTCGTCTACGACGAGGACATCGAGCACGGCATCGAACTGGCGCCGGACGCGCTTCGCCGACTCTATGCGGGCGCCAACGCAGGCAAGAAGCTGATCTTCATCGGTTGACGGGAGCAGACCCATGCAACGGACATCCAAGGCCATCATCACATGCGCGGTGACCGGCTCGATCCATACCCCGAGCATGTCGCCACACCTCCCCATCACGGCCGACGAGATCGCCGCCGAGGCGATCGCCGCGGCCGAAGCGGGGGCGGCGATGCTTCACCTGCACGCGCGCGACCCCGAGACCGGTCGCCCCGACCAGTCCCCGAAACTGTTCGAAGCGTTCTTGCCCAGGATCAAGCAGTCCACCGACGCGATCGTCAACATCACCACCGGCGGGGGCCTGGGGATGAGCCTCGACGAGCGCCTCGCGGCGGCGAAGTGGGCCGAGCCCGAGGTCGCTTCGATGAACATGGGCTCCCTGAACTTCAATATCTCCGGCGCCGGCGGCCGGGTGGAGACCTGGCGGCATGATTGGGAGAAGCCCTATCTCGAGATGACGAAGGACTTCATCCTGTCCAATACGTTCGCTCAGATCGAGCGGGGAATGAGGGAATTGGGCGCGCTCGGCACGCGCTTCGAATTCGAATGCTACGATATCGCCCATCTTTACAATCTGGCCCACTTCGCCGATCGCGGCATCGTTGAACCGCCCTTCTTCGTGCAGGGCGTCTTTGGGATCCTCGGCGGGATCGGCCCGGATCCCGAAAATCTGATGCACATGAAGGCCACTGCCGACCGCCTTTTCGGGGACGATTATCTCTTCTCCGCCCTGGCCGCGGGCCGTCACCAGATGCCGCTGGTGACGCTCTCGGCGCTTCTCGGCGGCTCGGTCCGCGTCGGGCTTGAAGACAGCCTCATGCTCGCGCGGGGGACATTGGCGCGGAGCAATGCCGAACAGGTCCTGAAAATCAGGCGCATTCTCGAGGAGTTGGGAATCGCGGTCGCGACTCCGGCCGAGGCACGGGCAATGATGCGGACCAAGGGCGCCGACAAGGTCGCGTTCTAGGGTCGCGCGCTCGGCGCATCGCCGCCGGCGCGTCGAGGCGAGCTTCACCAGGGCGAAGGGCCTTCGTCCCCGCGGCCGCGCTGCGCGGCCTTATACTCGCCCTTAATCCCGCATCGCGCTATTGGGCCGGCATGAAGCGGAGATTCTTCGGGACCGACGGCATACGCGGCCGCACCAACCAGATGCCGATGACCGCCGAGATGGCGCTCAAGGTCGGCCAGGCCGCCGGCGCCCATTTCCTGCGCGGCAGCCATCGCCACCGTGTCGTCATCGGCAAGGACACGCGCCTGTCCGGCTACATGATGGAAACCGCGCTCATCGCCGGCTTCACCAGCGTCGGCATGGACGTGGTGATGGTCGGCCCGGTGCCGACGCCGGCGGTGGCGATGCTGACCCATTCGATGCGCGCCGACATCGGCGTGATGATCTCGGCCAGCCACAACAAGTTCGCCGACAACGGCATCAAGCTGTTCGGCCCCGACGGCTACAAGCTCTCCGACGAGGACGAGGCCGCGATCGAGGCGCTGCTCGAGGCCGAGCCGCTGCTCGTCCCGCCCGAGCAGATCGGCCGCGCCCGGCGGATCGAGGACGCGCGCGGCCGCTACATCCACGCCGCCAAGGCGACCTTCCCGGCCGATCTCAGGCTCGATCGCCTCAAGGTGGTGGTCGATTGCGCCAATGGCGCCGCCTACCAGGTCGCGCCCTCGGCGCTGTGGGAGCTGGGCGCCGAGGTGGTCGCGATCGGCGTCTCGCCCAACGGGCTCAACATCAACGACGGCTGCGGCTCGACCGACACCGGCCTGCTCAGCCGCACCGTGGTCGAGACCGGCGCCGATATCGGCCTCGCGCTCGATGGCGACGCCGACCGGCTGATCGTCGCCGACGAGAAGGGCCGCCTGGTCGACGGCGACCAGCTGATGGCGCTGATCGCGACCTCCTGGCGGCGGCAGGGGCGGCTCGCCGGCGACACGCTGGTCGCGACGGTGATGTCCAATCTCGGCCTCGAGCGATTCCTGGACGGGGAGGGGATCACGCTGCTGCGCGCACCGGTCGGCGATCGCTATGTGCTGGAGCGGATGCGCGCCGGCGGCTTCAATCTCGGCGGCGAGCAATCGGGCCACATCATCCTTTCCGACTATGCGACCACCGGCGACGGCCTCCTCGCCGCGCTGCAGGTGCTCGCCGAGCTGGTCCGCGCCGGCCGGCCCGCGAGCGAGCTGCTGAACCTGTTCACGCCGCTGCCGCAGCTGCTCAGGAACGTGCGCCATGCCGGCGGCGCGCCGCTCGAGGCGGACGGCGTGCGCCGCGCGATCGCCGCGGCCGAGGCGCGGCTTGCCGGCGCCGGGCGCCTGCTGATCCGCAGGTCCGGCACCGAGCCGGTGATTCGCGTCATGGCCGAGGGCGAGGACGAGGCGCTGGTCGCCGAGGTCGTCGAATCGGTCTGCGCGGCGGTGGCGGCGGCCTGATGTTGGAGCTGCGCCCCGATTGCGAACGCTGCGGCCGCGACCTGCCGCCCGACAGCCCCGACGCGCGCATCTGCACCTTCGAGTGCACCTTCTGCGCCGATTGCGTCGAGGGGCCGCTCGGCGGGGTCTGCCCGAATTGTGGCGGCAACTTCGAGCGCCGGCCGATCCGCCCGGCCGCCCTGCTCGCCAGCCATCCGCCCTCTGCCGCGCGCAGGGGGCCGGCATGAGCCCGACGCGCTCGCTCTCCGACATCGTCCGGCGGCACACGCCCGCCGCGACCCCGCTCGACAGCCGCGCCGAGGCGGCCGAGGCCCCGGCGACGCCGCGCATCCTCATCATCGCCGGCTCGGATTCGGGCGGCGGCGCCGGGATCCAGGCGGATATCAAGACCGTGACCATGCTCGGCGGCCACGCGATGACGGCGATCACCGCGATCACCGCCCAGAACACGCTCGGCGTGCAGCAGGTCGCGACCGTGCCGACCGATCTCGTCATCGCCCAGATCGAATCGATCGTGAACGATCTCGGCGTCGATGCGGTGAAGATCGGCATGATCGGCTCGGCCGAGATCGCCAATGCCGTCGCCGACTATCTGCCCGGCGATCGCTCGATCCCGATCGTGTTCGATCCGGTGATGGTGGCGACCAGCGGCGGTGTGCTCGCAGACGGCCAGACGATCGGCGCGTTCCGGCGGCTCATGGACCTCGCCACCCTGGCGACGCCGAACCTGCCGGAGCTGCAGCGGCTCGCCGCCGCCGACGATCCGGTCGCCTCGGCGCTGAGGCTCGTCTCCGATCATCGCTGCGCGGTGCTGATCAAGGGCGGCCACGACGCCGGCGAGGCGCTGGTCGACGCGCTGATCGAGGAAGACAATATGACGAGCTGGCAGGACCGGCGGATCGCGACCGGCGACACGCACGGCACCGGCTGCACGCTCGCCAGCGCGATCGCGCTGTTCCTCGCCCGCGGCCTGCCGCTGCCCGAGGCGGTCGATCGCGCCCGCCGCTTCGTCAGGATCGCGCTGCGCGAGGCGCCGGGGCTCGGCCAGGGCCACGGCCCGATCGGCCATGGCGGCGTGCGGCTCGACGTGGCGCCGGAGATGCGCCTCAACCAGGTGACGCTCGGCTGCGACGATTACGAGGCGAGCTTCGCCTTCTACGCCAGGCTGGGCCTGAAGCCGATCGTCGCCAGCCCGCCCGGCTACGCGCGCTTCGAGGCGCCGGGCGG
Source organism: Sphingomonadales bacterium (assembly GCA_040255785.1). GTDB lineage: Bacteria > Pseudomonadota > Alphaproteobacteria > Sphingomonadales > Sphingomonadaceae > Allosphingosinicella. The sequence continues at coordinate 24,653 of JBDZVR010000006.1, read as the reverse complement.
CGCGACGCTCTCGATCCGCCGCGCCGGCGAGGCGGAGCGGCCGGGGGGCGCCACCGTCCATTTCGAGTGCGACGATCTCGATGGCACGGTCGAGCGGCTGCACCGCGCCGGCCTGCCCTTCGAGCACGGGCCGACCGACCAGCCCTGGATGTGGCGCGAGGCGCGGCTGCGCGATCCCTTCGGCAACCTCGTCTGCCTCTACCGCGCCGGCGAAAACCGCCGCTACCCGCCCTGGCGGCTGGACGCCGGGCCCGGATCGGCCTTCGCGCCGCCGCTCGCCCCGGGGAGCTGACCGGGAGCCCGGGCGCGCAGCGGGGGTCTTCCCCCGATGCCGATCCGGCCCGGCCCGAGCCGCGCCGCTTATCCACAGGAAATCAAAGGCGGATTCCGGTTTTGCTGGCGTCGCGCCGGGCGCGGTGGCTAGGCTGCCGGCATGGCGCGGCCCGATTTCAGGCTCGAAAAGGTTCATCCCGATCCCCTTGCCGGCGTTGACGAGGCCGGCTGCGCGCCGCTCGCCGGGCCGGTCGTCGCCGCCGCGGTGATCCTCGATCGCCGCCGCTTCCCGCGCGGCATCGACGATTCCAAGCTGCTGCCGGAGCCGGCGCGCGAGAAGCTCTACGCGAAGCTCACCCGCGCTTGCGTCTGGAGCGTCGGCATCGCCTCGGTCGAGGAGATCGACACGCTCAACATCTACTGGGCGCGGATGCTGGCGATGGAACGCGCGGTGGCCGGCCTCGACTGCGAGCCGGCGATGGTGCTGGTCGACGGCAACCGCTGCCCGCGATGGAACCGGCCGAGCGTCGCGATCGTCGATGGCGACGCCAGGTGCCGCTCGATCGCCGCCGCCTCGATCATCGCCAAGGTGACGCGCGACCGGCTGATGGCCGAATATGCGCGCGCGCATCCCGGCTATGGCTGGGAGCGCAACAAGGGCTATCCCACGCCCGAGCACCGCCGCGCGCTCGCCGAGCTCGGCCCGACGCCGCTCCACCGCAGGAGCTTCGCCCCGGTGCGGCAACTGGCCCTGGGCCTCTAAAAGTCCGGCCCTGGAGCGGGGAGGGGGCGCGCCGCGCCCCGCCGCGGCGCAAGCGTCGCGAGCCCGGCCGGCCCTGCCATCCGCCCGCGCCCGCGCCCGCTGCGGGGCGGATTTGCGAAGGTTGAGTCCTTGGGGCCACACCACAGCCGATTGAGTCGGGGCGCGGCCACCCGCTACCACATCTAGCGCCGGACTCCTTTCGTTCGCATCGTCGCGATCCGCGTCCGGCCTGCGCTCGCAGGGCTTTGAACTTGACCGCCCCGTCCCCCTGACTCACCATCATCCTTCGGTCTGGTGGGGCATGAAAGATGAACATGGCGGTGCGGATTGCGACGGCCAGGGGCCGCACGAGGAAGGCGTCTGCGTCCGCGCCGGCGCCGGCGCTGCCGCTCGACCGGATCATCCAGGATGATTGCGTGGAGGCGATGGCGCGCCTGCCGGACGCGTGCATCGACATGATCTTCGCCGATCCGCCCTACAACCTCCAGCTCGGCGGCGACCTGTTCCGCCCCGAAGGCGGCCGCGTCGACGCGGTCGATGACGAGTGGGACAAGTTCGATACCTTCGCGGCCTATGACGCCTTCACCCGCGCCTGGCTCGGCGAGGCGCGCCGCATCCTGAAGCCCGACGGCACGCTCTGGGTGATCGGCTCCTATCACAATATCTTCCGCGTCGGCGGCGCGCTCCAGGATCTCGGCTACTGGATCCTGAACGACATCATCTGGCGCAAATCGAACCCGATGCCGAACTTCCGCGGCACGCGCTTCACCAATGCGCACGAGACGCTGATCTGGGCGAGCCGGTCGGAGGACAGCCGCTACACCTTCAACTATCGCGCGATGAAGGCGCTCAACGACGAGCTGCAGATGCGCTCGGACTGGGTGATCCCGATCTGCTCGGGCGCCGAGCGCGCGCGCGACGAAAGCGGCGGCAAGGCGCATCCGACGCAAAAGCCCGAGGCGCTGCTCTACCGGGTGCTGCTCGCCTGCACCAACAAGGGCGACGTCGTGCTCGATCCCTTCTTCGGCACCGGCACGACCGGCGCGGTGGCGCGGCGGCTGGGACGCAGGTGGATCGGGATCGAGCGCGAGGGCCGCTACGTGAAGGTCGCGCGCGCGCGCATCGATTCGACGCTGGAGCTGGACGAAAGCGCGATGAAGGTGATGCCCTCGCGCGCCGCCCAGCCCAGGGTGCCGTTCGGCGCGCTGGTCGAATGCGGCTTCGTCGCGCCGGGAACGATGGTGACCGACGCGAAGCGCCGCTGGTCGGCGCGCGTGCTCGCCGACGCGACGCTGGAGGCGGCCGGGCGGCAGGGCTCGATCCACAAGATCGGCGCCGCCCTCCAGGGCGCGCCGAGCTGCAACGGCTGGACCTTCTGGCACATCGAGCAGGATGGCGCGCTCGTCCCGCTCGACGCGCTGCGCCAGCGCTACCTCGCCGAACTGGCCTGAAGGCCGCTTGCGGCGCCAGGCCGCCCTTCCGGCCGGGGAAGGAACGGGCGCGGCCGCGCGCGCGCCTTCGCGCCGGCCATGGCGCGCGCGCCGATGCGAACGCCGATGCGAACAAGGGGAGTTGCCGCGGCGCGCCGGCGGGGGCAGGAGCGGTCCATGAGTGAACGGGTCTATTTGCGGCCGACCGGGTTCGTCGACGCGCCGTTCGGCCATGGCGACAAGGTCGCGCGGCTGGCGGGCACGCTGCAATGGTTCGCGCTGGTGGAGCTGCTCCGCGACGACGGCGCCGAGCTGGTGCCGGTCGCCGGGATCGAGGCGCGGCTCGACGCGCTGGGCGAGGCGGCGCGCGCCGCCTGGACGAACCTCACCACGCCGCGCGCGCCGCTGCGGCTCGGCGAGCGGGTGATCCGGCTCGATCAGCCGCAGGTCGTCGGCATCGTCAACGTCACGCCGGACAGCTTCTCCGGCGACGGGCTGGCCGGCGATGTCGAGGCGGCGGTCGCGGCCGGGCAGACGATGGCCGCGGCCGGCGCGGCGCTGATCGACGTCGGCGGGGAATCGACCCGGCCCGGCGCGCAGCCGGTCTGGGAGGGCGACGAGCTCGCGCGCGTCGAGCCGGTCGTGCGGCGGCTGGCGGCGGCGGGCACGGCGGTGTCGGTCGACACGCGCAAGGCGGCGGTGATGGAGGCGGCGCTCGCCGCCGGCGCGGGGCTGGTCAACGACGTTTCCGCGCTCGGCTGGGATCCCCGCGCCGGCGCGGTCGTCGCCGCGGCGGGCTGCCCGGTCGTGCTGATGCACCACAAGGGCGACCCCGCGACGATGCAGGATGATCCGCGCTACGAGCGCCCGGTCTGCCTTGAAATCTACGACTGGCTCGCGGCGCGGATCGAGGCCGCCGTCGCCGCCGGCATCGCGCGCGACCGGATCATCGTCGATCCCGGCTTCGGCTTCGGCAAGACGGTGCAGCACAATCTGCGCATCATGAACGGCCTCGCGCTGTTCCACGGCCTTGGCTGCCCGGTCATGCTCGGCGCGAGCCGCAAGCGCACGATCGGCGCGCTCGCCGCCGAGGCGCCGGCGGGCGAGCGGATGCCCGGCTCGCTCGCCTTCGCGCTCAAGGCGATGGAGCAGGGCGCGCAGCTCATCCGCGTCCACGACGTGCCGGAGACGATCCAGGCGCTGCGCGTCTGGCGCGGCCTGCGCGATGCGGGGCTGACCCCTTCCTGACGCGTTCGGCGGCGGCGGCGGCTCAGGAGCGGGCGCGATCGCGGCCGTACACGTCCGGCTGGAAGCGGACGCCGTCGCGCGTCGGCAGTGCGGTGAAATAGGTGATATAGACCGGCACCGGCTCGGGCAGCGCGACCTGCTGCTCGGCGGCGCCGTTCGGGCGCGGCGGCGCGCCCCGGAACAGCCAGCGCGCGAACCGCGCCGCATCCTCCAGCCGCACGCAGCCCGAGCTTTCGTGCCGGTCGGCGCGCGCGAACAGCTCGCGCAGCGGCGTGTCGTGCAGATAGACGCCGTAGGGATTGTCGAGCGTGAACTTGATCCGCCCCATCATGTTGCCGGGGCCGGGCCGCTGCCGCAGGTTCACATAGGTTTCGCCCGCCGCCACCGCGCGCCAGTTCACCGCCGACGCGCGCAGCAGGCGCGCCCGCGGCGACCAGTCGGACAGGATCTGGAGCTGCTCGGCGGCGATCACGCCGGCGCCGCGCCGCAGCACCCGGCGCGCGCGCTCGCGGATCAGGTCGGGCGGCACGATCCAGTAGGGATTGAGCGTCGCGACGCGGATCGTGGAGGCGAAGCTGGGCGTCGGCATCGCGCGCTTGCCGACGATCACCTTCATCGCATCGACGATGCGCCCGTCCTCGATCATCCACAGCCGCGCTCCGGCGGTGTCGACCAGCACGACGCGGCCGCCGGGCCGGGCGGGAATGGCGCTGGCACGCTCGATATTGAGCTCGATCAGCCGCTCGAAATGCGCGGCGCCGGCATTGAGCGCGGCGATCGTCGCGCGATCGGCGCGGCCGGTGACGGCAAGGCCGTGGACGCGCTGGAACTCGCTGAGCCGCGCCGACAGGTCGCCATCGGCGGCGAGGCCGAGCCGGCGGCGCAGCGCCGCCTGCCGCGCCGGGCCGGGCGCGGCGGGGACGCGGACCTGCGGCAGCGCGCCCCAGCTTGCGCGATAGCGCGCGAGGCCGCGCACCAGCCCGTCATGGGCCGGGTTGCGGCGCAGCACCGAGTCGAGGCCCGGCGCCGCCGCCGCCTCGTCGAGCAGCGCGCGCGGCGACTTCACGGCGGGCGCGAGCGCGGGATCGAAATAGCGCAGCCCGGCGCGCGCCGCCTGCCGCTCGCGCGCGGCGGCATCGGCGACATAGGCCCGGGAGAGCAGCAGGTCGGCGCGCGCCAGCAGCGCCGGATCGCCGCCTTCGGCCGCGGCGATGGCCCGGTCCAGCTCGGGCGAGGCGAGCCGCCGGGCGAGCCGGCGGGCCGCGGGCTGTAGCCGCCGCCCCTCCGCCCAGAGCGGCCGGAAGCCGCGCGCCTGGTAGAAGGCGATGATCTGCGGCCCCACCTCCACCCGCGGCACCGGCGCGCCCGCCACCGGCGCCGCCGCGCGCGGCGCCGAGCAGGTCGCGGTCAGCGCCAGCGCTGCGCCGAGCAGGCCGGCGCGGGCAAGAGGAGCGAGCATGGGCACGGCGCCGAAGATACCGGCGCGGCCGCGCGCCGATCAACCGCGGCGTCGGCGCTGTGCCGCGATCGGACGGGCCGGCGCTAGGCGGCGATGTCGCCGATGCCGAGCTCGCCGAGCTTGCGATAGAGGGTGGAGCGGCCGATGCCCAGCCGCCGCGCGACCTCGGTCATGCGGCCGCGATAGTGGCCGATGGCGAGGCGGATGACGTCGGCCTCGATCTCCTCGAGCGGGCGCAGGTTGCCGTCGGGCCGGTAGAGCGTGATGCCGGGGCCGTGGGCGAGCGCGGCGGCCTGCGATTGTCCGTTGAGCGGCTTGGCATGATAATCGTCGGCGCGCTTGCCGAAGCGGGCCTCGTTGGCGATGTGCGGGAAATCGGCGGCGGTGAGCGCGTCGCCGTCGCACAGCACGGCGGCGCGGAACAGCGCGTTCTGGAGCTGGCGCACATTGCCCGGCCAGCCATAGCTCATCAGCACCGCGAGCGCGTCGTCGGTGATCGAGAGCGGCCGCATCCCCGGTTGCTCGGCGATGCGCGCGAGCAGGTGGCGGGCGAGCGCGGGCAGGTCGCTGATCCGGTCGCGCAGCGGCGGAATCGGCACGTGGACGACGTTCAGCCGATAATAGAGATCCTCGCGGAAGCGCCCTTCGGCGACCTCCTCGGCGAGGCGGCGGTTGGTGGCGGCGATGATGCGCGTGTCCACGGTCAGCGTCACCCGGCTGCCGAGCCGCTGGAACTCGCCGGTCTCGAGCACGCGCAGCAGCTTGACCTGCGTGTCGAGCGGCAGCTCGCCGACCTCGTCGAGGAAGATCGTCGAGCCTTCGGCGTCCTCGAAGCGGCCGATATGGCGGTCGAACGCGCCGGTGAAGGCGCCCTTTTCGTGCCCGAACAGCACCGATTCGACCAGGTTGGCCGGAATCGCGCCGCAATTGACGGTGTGCAGCGGCTTCCTGCCGCGCGGCGAGGCGGCGTGGATCGCCTGCGCGACCAGCTCCTTGCCGACGCCGCTCTCGCCCTCGATCAGCACGGAAACGCGGGCGCGCGCCGCCTTGGCGGCGATCGCGAGCGCCGAGCGGAAGGCGGGCGCCGAGCCGACGATCTCCTCGAAGCCGAGCGTCTTGGAAATCTTCTCGGAGAGCGGCCGCAGCTCGCCGGTGCGCTTGCGCCGGTCGGTGGCGACGTTGAGCGCGGCGAGCAGCCGGTCGGGCGCGAGCGGCTTCACCAGGAAGTCGGACGCCCCGGCGCGCATCGCCTCGACCGCGCCGGCGACGCTGCTCTGCGCGGTGAGCACCAGCAGCGGCAGCTCGGGCTTGAGCGCGCGCACCTCGCGGACCAGCGCCGCCCCTTCCTCGCCGGTCAGCCAGTGATCGAGCATGATCGCGTCGAAATCGGGCTCGTGCGGATCGGCGATCATCGCGCGCGCCTGGTCGACGTCGTTGGCGCCGCGCACCCACCAGCCGGCCCGCGCCACGATGGCGCTGACCAGGCGGCGCTGGGCCGGCTCGTCGTCGATGAGCAGCAGGCAGCGTGTCGGATCCGGCCGCATTTCTTCCCCTCGCTGGTTGAGGCGAAGGGTCTAGCCGGATCGGGTAAAGGGGGGCTTAATCGCCCGGCAGGCGGTAATGCTGGGCGAGCCGGTCCAGCGCGAGGGTAAGCACGAGCCGGCCGGCGCGCGCCGGCCAGCCGAGCGCCCGCTCCGCCTCGCGCATCCCCTCGCCGGCGCAGACGATCCGCCAGAGGATGTCGGCAAGGCCCGGCCCGACGGCGGCGATCGCCGCGTCGAAGCGGCGGCGCGCGGCGAGCTGGGCGAGGGTGGGCTCCTCGCGGCCGCCCGGTCCCCGGCGGCGCACGCGCGGCGAGGCGTCCCAGCGCATCGTCACCGCCGGCGCCAGCGCGGCGCGCTCATAATCGGCGCGCAGCGTCTCCGCGGCGTCGTGCTGGCGGGCGCTGACGAGCCCGCGCGCGCGCAGCCAGCCGAGCGGCGATTCGGCAAGGTTTACGGTGACGCTGCGCGACAGGCGCGCCCGGCGCTCGCCCCGTTCGCCACGTGTCGCGCCGTCGCGCGGCAGCGGCCGCTCCACCAACAGCCGGTTGCGGTTCATCGCGATCTCCCTGCGTTTCCGTATCGGATGCTCCGAATCGGATGCCGGGCTTGCCATGCAGGCGAATATGTAGGAAAGAGAAATAACCACATGGGTTAGTAATGGCGAGGAGCGACGACCGATGATGACCCGAATCCGGGAGGTGCGCCGCGCGCGCAACATGACGCTGCAGGAGGTCGCGGAGCGCTGCGTGCCGCCGACCACGCCGCAGACGATCGGCCGGCTCGAGACCGGGACGCGCACGGTCTCGGTCGGCTGGCTGAACCGGATCGCCGACGCGCTCGGCGTCGATGCCGCCGATCTGGTGAGCCTGCCCGAGCGCGAGGACATACCGGTCGCGGCGATCCTCGATCATCAGGGGGCGCACGCGCCGCGCCGCGTCGCCGTCGTCGTGCCGCCGCGCCCCACCGGCGGGATGGTCGCGATGACCGTCGCGGCGGGGGTCGGCGACTATCGCGCCGGCGACGAGCTCTGGCTCGAGCGTCTCGCCCCCGGGGCGTTCGCGAACGCGCTCAACCGCGACCTGCTCGTGCCGCGCCCGGCGGGGCGCTTCCTGTTCGGCCGGCTGATCGGGCGCGAGGAGCCGGCCGGCGGCGAGGCCGCCGGCAAGCTCCACCTGCTGCCGCTCGGCGCCGGCGCGCGCCAGATCGTGGTCGCCGATCCCCCCTGGGCGGCGGTGGCGGCGCGGCTGATCCGGTCGCTCTAGGCCGGATCGGCATCCGGCGAAATTCGCTTTCTCTCTCGAGGGAGGGGGAAACAGGCGCCTCGCCAGGCCGGGGGAGGCGCGAAGAGGCGGCCGATCGGGCCGGGGTGTCGCCGGCCGTCCCGGCCTGGCCTTGCCGGCGCCGGCCCAAGCTGGCAATGGCGCGCGGGTGCTGGCCGGGCGCTTAGCTCAGTTGGTAGAGCAGCACGTTTACACCGTGCGGGTCGGCGGTTCGAGTCCGTCAGCGCCCACCAGCCCGACCCCGCCGCCCTTCCGGGCGGGGGAGCGGGCCACCGCGAGAATCCCTCGCCCCCGAGGGAGCCGGTCCCGGCCGAAATCCCCCTCTCCCCGCCGGAGAGAGGGGCGGGGAGGGGGTGACGGGCGTCGCTGCGCGCTAGATCACCGCCGGCGCGATGCGCTGGATGGCGCGCAGATAGGCGTTGACCGCCCGCGCGGCCTCGTCCGAAAGCTCGATATAGACGCGCCGGCCGTCGCGCGGGTCGGCGGAACGGACGAACAGGCCGCGCTCGGTGAGCGCCTTGATCCAGCGGAGCGCGGTCGTCGCCGGCACCGCCGCGGCGATGCACAGGCTCGAGACCGCGACGCGCTTGTGCTCCAGCCGCGCCGCCATCAGGTCGAGCAGCATGTCCCAGGCGGGATCCGCGAACAGGTCGCTCTGGAAATAATGGTCGCGCAGCCGCCGCGCGCGGATCAGCGCGCGGATCGCGGGCGCCTCCATCGCCGGCTCCTCCGCCTCGATCGCCGGCGCCGGCGCGGCGCCTGGCTCGTCGCCCGAGAGCGAGGCGAGCAGCTGCGCGATGCGCGCGGCGTCGGCGGAAAGCTGGTGGAGCAGGGTGCTGCCATTCTGCCGCCCGATATCGTGGAGGCGCGAGGGCAGCGGCCGGCTGGCGAGCGCGAGCGCGCTCGCGCGCTCGGCCGGGTCGGGATCGGCGAGCAGATGGATGTCGTCGCGCCAGGCGCGGGCGGCGACCAGATCGAGCCGCGCCAGCGGGGCGGCGATCACGCCGGGCCGCCCGGCCGCGGCCTCGGCCGCGAAGCGATCGAGCAGGGGGAGCAGGGCCGCGTCGCCCTCGCCGCCGCGATCGTCGCCGATTTCGGCGTAGATGGCGTCCACCGCGGTGACGTCGAGCCTGGCGGCCGCCTCGCCGAGCGGCGCGGCCGCGACCACCCGGCAATCGGCGGCCGCGGCGGCGGCGCGCGCCCGCGCGATCGCCTCGTCGCTGTCGCCAAAGATCAGGACCGCCGGCTGGTCGCGATATTCGATCATCTCCAGCTCATCATGCGGCATCGGCGCGCTCCCGGCTAGTCATCCCCGAATCGAAGGATCGCCAGCCCGCCGTGGCGAATGAAGCCCCCGACCCCTCCGAAACGGTGCCGATTCCGGCGCCGGAAAGGAGTCGTCTCCAGGTCCCTCGCCGGGCGCGCGGGCGGCGCCGGCGGGATCGCCCGGGCGCGCTCCTCCAGCCGCGATTTGCGCGCGAACCCCTGGCCATCGGTGGATAGTCGCCGCCGCCCCGGCGACCTTTCGCCCAATCAGGTCCGTTTCGGATCAGGTTCGGGGTGGCGTGGGCCGGGCCGGGGGCGCGTCAGGCGAAGGTGTTCGCCAGCTCCTCGTCGGTGGCGGTGAGGTCCTTCACGGCGGTGGCGGTCGCGCCGCCGTTGAGGCCGGTGAAGACGCCGCCGACGATCGCCCCCAGCAGCCAGCCGATCACCGTCAGCGGCGTGATCGCCGTCAACTGCCTCAGCATCGCCGCCTCCTGCGCGGCGCCGGTCTTGGCGCCGGGATCGAACAGGCCGCCCTGGACGAGCGCCGACATGTAGGACGCCATGGTGATGCTCCCGATCACCGCGGAGCAGACGAAATAGAGGATGGCGACGATGATGAAGGTGGCGAACAGCGTCCAGAAATGGCCACGGCTCAGCCGCCAGGCCTCGCCGATCGCGAAGCGGCCGCGCAGCATCATCAGCGGGAAGGCGAGGCACAGCCGCACCGCCAGCCAGACGCAAAGGCAGATGAAGGCGAGGCCGCCGAAGGCCGCGACGATGGTGGCGATGATCGCGGCGGCCGGTCCCAACCGCGCGAAATAGGCCGCGCCGAAGGCGATCGCGAAAATGCCGCCGGCGATCAGCAGATAGAAGCCGACGATCACCGCGATCGCGAGCACGATCTGGCGCAGCTCGTTCGCGCCGAAGCGCAGATAGGCAAAGCTCGCCTGCGCGGGACGAAGCACCGCGCGATAGGCGGCGGAGAGCAGGACCATCTGGATCGCGATCGCGGCGATCCCGACAATGCCGTAGCCGAGTAGCATCACCGGCAGGTCCTGCAACGCCTGGGGGCCGGCCTCGGGCGTCAGCATCGCCGACTGGAGCGGCATCCAGTAGAGCGCGGTGCCGACGGTGACGACCAGATAGCCGGCGCACCAGGCCAGCACCGCCCGCGGATGATTGCGAATCAGCCCGAACGCGCCGTTCAGGAGCGAGCTCACGCTGGTCATGTCCCAACCCCCCTTGCGGCTTGCCCCGGCCGCCTCAATCCATCGCCTTGACGATCTCCTCCGCCATCTTCTTCGCGTCGCCCAGGAGCATCATCGTGTTGTCGCGGTAGAAAAGGTCGTTGTCGACGCCGGCATAGCCGACGCCGCCCATCGAGCGCTTCACGAACAGGACGGTCTTCGCCTTTTCGACGTCGAGCACCGGCATGCCGTAGATCGGCGACGACCGGTCGGTCTTCGCGGCCGGATTGGTGACGTCGTTGGCGCCGATCACGAAGGCGACGTCGGCGCGGGAGAATTCGGCGTTGATGTCCTCCAGCTCGAACACCTCGTCATAGGGCACGTTCGCCTCGGCGAGCAGCACGTTCATATGCCCGGGCATCCGGCCCGCGACCGGGTGGATCGCATATTTGACGGTGACGCCCTCCTGCTTGAGCTGGTCCGCCATCTCGCGCACCGCATGCTGCGCCTGCGCGACCGCCATGCCGTAGCCGGGGACGATGACGACCAGCTCCGCCTGCTTCATCAGGAAGGCGGCGTCCTCGGCGCTGCCCCGCTTCCACGGCCGGTCGCTCGCCGCCGCCGCGCCGCTCGCCGCCGCGTCGCCGCCGCCGAAGCCGCCGGCGATGACCGAGATGAAGTTGCGGTTCATCGCCCGGCACATGATGTAGCTGAGGATCGCGCCCGAGCTTCCCACCAGCGCACCGGTGATGATCATCGCGCTGTTCTGGAGCGTGAAGCCCATCGCCGCGGCGGCCCAGCCCGAATAGGAGTTGAGCATCGAGACGACGACCGGCATGTCCGCGCCGCCGATCGGGATGATGAGCAGGAAGCCGATCGCGAAGCTCAGCAGCGCGATCGTCCAGAACACCCAGGGCGACTGGTCGGTGACGAAATAGCCGACGAGCGCGAGGATCGCGACGAGCGTGCCGAGATTGATGAGATGCCGCAGCGGCAGCAGGATCGGCCGGCCCGACATGTTGCCGTTCAGCTTGAGGAACGCGATCACGCTCCCGGAGAAGGTGATCGCGCCGATCGCGACGCCAAGCCCCATCTCGACCCGGCTGCCCGGGTGGATGAGCCCGCCCGCCTCGGCGATGCCGAACGCGGCCGGGTTGAGATAGGCCGCCGCGCCGACGCAGACCGCGGCAAGGCCGACGAGGCTGTGGAAGGCGGCGACGAGCTGCGGCATCGCCGTCATCGCGATCCGCCGCGCGGTGACGATGCCGATGACGGCGCCGGCGGCGAGCGCGGCCAGGATCTCGGCGAATTCCGCGCTCGCGAAATTGACGAGCCCGCTCGTGCACAGGAACGAGGCGGCGCTGTCGCATCCGGCCGTCTCATAGGGTCGCGGCGCATGATGGATCAGCGTCGTGGCGACCGCGACGATCATGCCGAGGATGCCGAGCCAGTTGCCGCGCCGCGAGCTTTCGGGGCTGGAAAGCCCCCTGAGCGCGAGGATGAAGCACACGCCCGCGAACAGATAGGCGAGCATCACCCAGGCGGGGGTTTGAGCGACCTCGTGCATCAGCGCCGCTCCTTCTTCTTGTACATGGCGAGCATTCGCGCGGTGACCGCGAAGCCGCCGAAGATGTTGATGCTCGCCATGACCACGGCGGCGAGGCCGAGCCATTTCGATCCGGTCGAGCCGGCCGCCGCCGCGGCGATCAGGGCGCCGACGACGATCACCGAGGAGATCGCGTTGGTCACGCTCATCAGCGGCGTGTGCAGCGCCGGCGTCACCGACCAGACGACGAAATAGCCGACGAACACCGCCAGCACGAAAATCGACAGGATGGTGATGAAGTCCATGCCGCCTCCCCCTGTGGACCGATGCGCCCTGCGGGACTCGATCCCTCGTTAGCGCCGCGCACCTTGCCCGCGCGTCGCGGCGCTGTCGAGGGGGCGCGGCCGCGGCGGCGCGCCGTCGAGCGGGGAGCGCGGGCGAAGGAGCGTCCTCATCGCCGATATTGCGCGATCCGCCCGGCCAGCGCGTCGAGCGCCGAGCGATAGGCGCGCAAGGCGCGATCATAGCCGCCTGCGCCCGCGCCGCAGCCCGGCCCGGGATGCTGGCGCGCCATCGCGACATAATCATTGCCGCCGGCCCAGATCGGGTAGCTCGCGCCCTTGGCCGCGGCGAGCTGGCGCAGGTCGTCGAAGCGGCGGTCCTCGGCCGCCAGGTCCGCCCGCCCGCCGGCACCGGGGCAGGTCACCACCACGGCGCGCGCCGCCGCGACGTCGAACGCGGCCTGGCGCAGCCCGTTCGCGGCCGGCCGCTCGCCACCGCCGCCGCACCCGGCGAGAAGGGGAAGGAGGAGGAGGAGGAGAAGGAGGACGAGGAGGAACGGGGGCAGGGTGGCCTCCGCGCGCCTCGCGCCGCGGCCCCTTTCGCGAGAGAGGAAAGGGCCCGCCCCCCGGCGCGGGGAGCGATCGCTCACCCCAGCAGCTTCTCGCTCACCACCTTGCCGCCCATCGTCACGCGGACGCCCTGGACGATCTCGTCATCGTCGGGGAAGGCGGGGGCCTTCGCCTCATTGTCCCAGAAGGCGGCGAGGAAATTGTAGAGGTTGCGCGCGAACAGGGCCGAGGCGTCGGCGGCGAGCCGGCCCGGCACGTTCCTGTGGCCGACGATCCTGACCCCGTGTCGCTCGACGATCTCGCCGGCGACGGCGCCCTCGACATTGCCGCCCTGCTCGACCGCGAGATCGACGATGACGCTGCCCGGGCGCATCGTCGCGAGCTGCGCGTCGGAGATGAGCCGCGGCGCGGGGCGGCCGGGAATGAGCGCGGTGGTGATGACGATGTCCTGCCTGGCGATGTGGCTGGAGACCAGCTCCGCCTGCGCCGCCTTGTATTCGTCGGACATTTCGGTCGCGTAGCCGCCCGCGCCCTCGCCCTCGATGCCGGCGACCTTCTCGACGAAGATCGGCTTGGCGCCGAGGCTCTCGATCTGCTCCTTCGTCGCGGCGCGCACGTCGGTGGCGGAGACCTGGGCGCCCAGCCGGCGCGCGGTCGCGATCGCCTGCAGGCCGGCGACGCCGACGCCCATCACGAACACCCTGGCGGCCGGGATCGTCCCCGCCGCCGTCATCATCATCGGCACCGCGCGGCCATATTCGTGGACCGCGTCGAGCACCGCCTTGTAGCCCGCGAGGTTCGCCTGGCTGGAGAGGATGTCCATGCTCTGGGCGCGGGTGATGCGCGGCGCGAACTCCATCGCCATCGCCTCGATCCCGGCGGCGGCATAGCCGTCGATCCGGTCGCGCCGGCCGAAGGGGTTGAGCCCGCCGATCAGCCGCGCGCCCGCCTTCGCCCCCTCAAGGTCCCGGGGATCGGGCCCCTGGACGCACAGGACGATGCCGGCGTCCTTCAGCGTCGCCGCGCGCGCGCCGACGCTGGCGCCCTCGGCGGCATAGTCGGCGTCGGCGATCGAGGCGCCCGCGCCGGCACCCTCCTCGACCGCCACGTCGGCGCCGAGCGCGATCAGCTTCCTGACGGTCTCGGGGGTCGCCGCGACCCGGCGCTCGCCGGGCTCGGCCTCCTTCAGGATCGCGATCTTCACCCCCCGCCCCCCTTTCGCGCTCAGTTGGCGATGATGAGGACGATCAGGAAGGCGATGATGAAACCGCCGATCGCGCTATATTTGATCAGCCCGGTGAACCGCCGGTAGGTGCCCTCATGCTCCGCGAGCACCGGTTGAGCTTCGTCCGCCATTCCTTACCCTCTTGGATCCCTGCTGGCCCCGTCCTTACCAACGGTCGCCCGGTCAGGGCAACCGCCAAAGCACGCCGCGGCCGGACGCGGCGCAGGTGACAAAAAAGTAATCTCGCGGCCAGCGTCGGGAGAGGCGCGGCGCGCTAGATGGCGCGGCGAGCGGCGGGCCCCGCGAGGGGCGCGCCCCCAGGGGCCGCCAGCCCGGCTGTTCGGGCCGCGCGGCCCGTGCCGCCCGGCGTTCCCCCCTCACGCCGGGCGGCCCTTTCAGGCCGGATTTCGGAGGGACTCCAAGGTTGCCGTCGAGCGCGTCCAGCCTATCATCGTCGCCGAAAGGTGAGGCTATGGGCCGCAAGATCCTGCTCGTCGAGGATGACCGCGAGACCGCCGACTATCTCATCCGCGGGCTGGGCGAGGAGGGCCACAATGTCGAGCATGTCGGCGACGGGCGCGAGGGCCTGTTCCTCGCCACCGGCCAGAGCTTCGATCTGGTGATCCTCGATCGCATGGTGCCTGCGCTCGACGGACTTTCGGTGCTGAAGGCGCTGCGCGCCGCCGGGGTCGAAACGCCGGTGCTGATCCTCTCCGCGCTCGCCTCGGTCAGCGACCGGATCGAGGGGCTGGAAAGCGGCTCGGACGACTATCTCGTCAAGCCCTTTTCCTTCGCCGAGCTGCTCGCGCGGGTGAACGCGCTGCTGCGGCGCAGCGAGGCGCGCGCCAGCGCCGCCGATCCGCGGCTGATCGTCGGCGATCTCGAAATCGATCCGCTCGCGCGCACGGTGAAGCGCGCCGGCCGGCCGATCGAGCTCAAGCCGCGCGAATACAAGCTGCTCGAATATTTCGCGCGCAACAAGGGCCGCGTCGTCACCCGCACGATGCTGCTCGAACAGGTGTGGGACTATCATTTCGACCCGGGCACCAACGTGATCGACGTCCATGTCAGCCGGCTGCGGCGCAAGCTGGAGGACGGCTTCGACGAGCCGATCCTGCACACCGTGCGCGGCGCCGGCTACCGGCTCGGCCAGTCGGGCTGAAGCGGGGGCGGCGCGATGCGGCTGCCGACCGGGCTCAAGGTGGCGCTGCTCGCGGCGCTGCTGACGCTGGCCGCCAATCTCGCCGTGGTCGGCTTCATCCGCTGGCAGACCTATGACGATTCGGCGGCCCGCATCCATCGCGAGGTGATCGAGGAAGCGGCGGTGCTGGAGGCGGTCTATGCGACCGGCGACGAGGCCGCGCTCAGGCGGGCGATCACCGACATACTGGCGGTGCGCGATCCCCATTATTTCGCCGCGATCCTCGATCCTTCGGGGCGGCCGGAAGCGGGCCCAGAGGCGGGCAATGTCGCCGCGATCGGGCGGCGGCCGGCGCCGGGCTACCGGATCGGCCGGCTGCGCCCGCGCGGCGCCCACGCCAGCGTCGATGCCGCCTACACGCTGCGCCGGCTCGACGGCGGCGACTGGCTGCTCTCCGGGCGCAGCTTCGGCCAGCGGCTCGCCTTCGAGCAGACGCTCGAGCGCGCGCTGCTGCTCGCGCTGGCGATCGCGGTCCTGCTCGGGCTCGGCGCCGGCTATGTCCTCGCCCGCTATGTCAACCGCCGGGTCCGCGACATCGCCACCGTCGCCGACCGGATCGGCGACGGCGACATGACCCATCGCGTGCCGCTGTCGGGCGGCGACGACGCCTTCGACGGCCTCGCCCGCCAGATCAACCGGATGCTGGACCGGATCGGCGCGCTGATGGAGGAGCTGCGGCTGCTCACCGACTGCCTCGCCCACGACCTGCGCTCGCCGCTGGGGCGGCTGCGCGCCCGCGTCGACGCCGCGCTCGCCGCCGGCGACGAGGCGAGGCGCGACGCCTTGCTCGCCGGCGTGACGCAGGAGGCCGATTCGCTGATGCGGATCCTCACCACCGTGCTCGAGATCGGCCGCGCCGAGGCGATGACGCCGCGCGCCCAGTTCGCCCCGCTCGATCCCGGCGATCTCGTCGCCGAGCTCGCCGAGATGTACGAGCCGATCGTCGAGGAGGCCGGCGTCACGCTGCGGCTCGACAGGCCGGCCGGCCTGCCGCCGCTCGTCGGCCACCGGCAGCTGCTCGCCCAGGCGCTCACCAACCTGCTCGACAACGCGCTCGCCTACGCCCCCGGCGCGGACCTTGCCCTGTTCGCCCGTGCCGAGGGCGAGACATTGCGGCTCGGCGTCGCCGATCGCGGCCCGGGCATTGCGCCGGAGGACCGCGCCGAGGCGCGCCGCCAGTTCGGCCGGCTCAACGCCGCCCGCTCGACCGCCGGCGCCGGGCTCGGCCTCGCCCTGGTCGAGGCGGTCGCCCATCTCCACCGGGGCCAGCTCGCGCTCGAGGACAATTGTCCCGGCCTGGTCGCCGCCCTCGTCCTGCCCACCGGCGCGGGCGGCTGAGCGCCGCCCCCGCGGCGCGAGCGGCCGGCCGGCCCTGCCGACCAGCTTGCCGGCGTCGCGCGCGGGTTGCTAGGAACGGGGCATGGGCGCCATCCGATGAACGACTTTTCCAGCACGGCGGAGGCGGGGCGGCTGCTCGCCGCGCTCGGGGTCGAGGCGATGGCGGGCGATCTCGAATCGGTCTCGCCGATCGACGGGCGGCCGATCGGCCGGGTCGCCAGCGCCACGCCGGCCGCGATCGACGCCGCCATCGGCCGCGCGCATGCGGCCTTCCTCGCCTGGCGCGACGTGCCGCCGCCGCGCCGGGGCGAGCTGGTCCGCCGCTTCGGCGAGGAGCTGCGCGCCTGCAAGGAGCCGCTCGGCCGGCTCGTCACCCTGGAATGCGGCAAGATCCTGTCCGAGGGGCTGGGCGAGGTGCAGGAGATGATCGACATCTGCGACTTCGCGGTCGGCCTCTCGCGCCAGCTCCACGGCCTCACCATCGCCTCCGAGCGGCGCGATCACCGGATGATGGAGAGCTGGCACCCGCTCGGGCCGGTCGGGGTCATTTCCGCGTTCAACTTCCCGGTCGCGGTGTGGGCGTGGAACGCCTGCCTCGCGCTCGTGTGCGGCGACAGCGTCGTCTGGAAGCCTTCGGAAAAGACGCCGCTCTGCGCGGCCGCGGTCGCCGCCATCTTCGCCCGCGCCGCCGCCGGCTTCGACGCGGCGCCGGCGGGGCTGCTCGAGATAACGCAGGGCGGGGCCGAGGCCGGCGCGGCGATCGCCGACGATGCGCGGCTGGCGCTGGTCTCGGCGACCGGATCGACCCGCATGGGCCGCGCGCTCGGCCCGCGCGTCGCGGCGCGCTTCGGCCGCGCGCTGCTCGAGCTTGGCGGCAACAATGCGATGATCGTCGCGCCCTCGGCCGATCTCGCGCTCGCCGAGCGGGCGATCGCCTTCGCCGCGGTCGGCACCGCCGGGCAGCGCTGCACCAGCCTGCGCCGCCTCATCGTTCACGAGGACGTGCACGATCGGCTCCTCACGCGGCTGCAGGCGATCTGGCCGAGCTTCGCCATCGGCAACCCGCTGGCGCCCGGCACGCTGGTCGGCCCGCTGATCGACGAGGCGGCGGTCGGCGCGATGCAGGCGGCGCTGGCGCGCGCGCGCGGGCAGGGCGGCCGGATCGAGGGCGGCGAGCCGCTCGGTGGCTGCTACGTCCGCCCGGCGCTCGCCGAAATGCCGGCGCAGGAGGGGATCGTGCGGGAGGAAACCTTCGCGCCGATCCTCTACATCCTGAAATATCGCACGCTGGAGCAGGCGATCGCGCTCCAGAACGGCGTCGCCCAGGGCCTCGCCTCGGCGATCTTCACCACCGACCTGCGCGAGGCGGAGCGCTTTCTCTCGTCCGCCGGATCGGACTGCGGCATCGCCAACGTCAATGTCGGCCCCTCCGGCGCGGAGATCGGCGGCGCCTTCGGTGGCGAGAAGGAGACCGGCGGCGGCCGCGAGGCGGGCGCCGATTCCTGGCGCGCCTATATGCGCCGGCAGACCAGCGTCGTGAACTATGGCAGCGACCTGCCGCTGGCCCAGGGCGTCGATTTCGAACTGCCCGGATAGCCCGGCCGCGGCCGGCCCGGATTCCTCCTCCGCCGCCGCCTCCTCCTCCTCCTCGCGCCCCTCCCGCCGGCGCCGGTTGAGCGATTTGTTAACCGCCAACCGTTACAGTGGCGAAATCTCGGGGGAGAAGAGAGTGGGTTATTCGCGGAAGATCGGGCCGCCGATCGTTTCGGCTGCGGTCACGACGCTCGTCCTCACCAATTTCGCGACGATGGTGATCGTCAAGAACGGCGGCGGGTCGCACATCGATACCTTCGCGAAGATCTGGCCGATCCTGCTGACCTCGGCGGTCGCGGTGATCCTGGTGATGTCGTTCCTCTACGGCTCGCTGGTCGAGCTGGTCGACGAGCTCGAGGCGCGGCAGAAGAAGATCCAGCACCAGGCGCTGCACGACCGGCTGACCGGCCTCGCCAACCGCGCCCTGCTCGAGGACCGGCTCGAACAGGCGCTCAACCGCTATCGCCGCACCGGCGAGCAGGTCGCGCTGCTGATGCTCGATCTCGATCGCTTCAAGCAGGTCAACGACACGCTCGGCCACAATGCCGGCGACCTGCTCGTCGCCGAGGTCGCGGACCGGCTCAAGCGGATCGGCCGCGAGACCGACACGGTGGCGCGGATCGGCGGCGACGAATTCGCCATCGTCCAGGTCGGGCCCAAGGGCGAGGCCGACGTGCGGCGGCTGTGCGAGCGGATCATCGCCGTGATCCGCGAACCCTATATGATCAGCGATCGCGAGGCGCGGGTCGGCGTCTCGATCGGCGCCGTCTTCGCCAGCCACGAGATCCAGGACGCGACCGAGCTGTTGCGCAAGGCGGACATCACCATGTATCGCGCCAAGGCGGCGGGGCGCGACTGCTTCCGCATCTTCACCGAGGCGATGGATGCCGACGTCCAGCGCCGCGACCGGATCGAGAGCGCGCTGCGCGCCGAGCTGGATGCGGCCGGCGGCGCGCTCAGGCTGCACTACCAGCCGGTGATCGGCGGCGGCGGCCGGGTGATCGGGCTCGAGGGGCTGCTGCGCTGGACCCACCCGACGCTGGGCGAGCTGGTCCCCGCCGAGATCGTCCCGATCGCCGAGGAATGCGGCCTGATCGACGAGCTCGGCCTGGTCATCTTCCGCAAGGCCTGCCGCACCGCGAGGCGCTGGCCGAGGCTCAGCGTCGGCGTCAATCTCTCCCCGGTCCAGTTCCGCAACCCGGCGCTGCCGGCGATGCTGCGCGGCATCGCCGCGGCCGAGGGCGTCGAGCCGCGCCAGATCGACCTCGAGATCACCGAGACGCTGTTCCTCGAACATGGCTCGCCGTGCCTGCGCGCGATCGAGGAACTGCGCGGCGACGGCTTCCGCGTCGTGCTCGACGATTTCGGCACCGGCTATTCCTCGCTCTCCTGCCTGCGCCGCTTCCCGGTCGACAAGATCAAGCTCGATCGCTCGTTCATCGACATCGCCGAGCGCGACCAGAGCATCGCGATCATCCGCGCGGCGGTCACGCTCGGCCATGCGATGCGCCTCGCCGTGATCGCCGAGGGCATTTCCTGCCGCGAGGAGGAGCAGATCGCGCTCGAAGCCGGCTGCGACGCGCTCCAGGGCCACCTCTACGCCCCCGCCATGACCGCCGACCAGATCGGCCCCTATCTCGCCCAGCGCGCCGCCCTCGCGGCGTGAGGCCGCCCCCGGGCGGGGGGGGACTCCCCCGCCTCCCCCTCGCCCCGGCGGGAAGCGGGGAGGGGACCGGCGGCGGCCTGAAAGTCGCGCCAGCCTAGCCCGGCCCGACCGCGTCGTCGCGCAGGGTTTCGGCGAAGAGGCTGAAGAGCTCGCGCCAGTGGCGCTCGGCGGCGGCGGCGTCGAAAACGGGAAAATCGGACTGGGTCCAGCCGTGGCGCGCGCCGGCATAGAGCTCGGCGCGGTAATCGACGCCGGCGGCGTCGAAGGCCGCCTCCAGCCGCGCGGCCATTTCGGGCGGGTAGCTCGCATCCTCGTCGGCCGCGCCGATATAGACGCGCGCCCTGATCCGCGGCGCGAGCAGGTGCGGGCTCATCGCCGAATCGCTGGCGAGATTGCCGCCGTGGAAGCTCGCCGCCGCCGCGATCCGGCCGGGATGCAGCCCGGCCGCGGTCAGCGCCATGCCGCCGCCCATGCAATAGCCGACGACGCCGATCCGCCGCGAGGCGATATCGGCGCGCGTGTCGAGCGCGGCGATGAAGGCGTCGGTGTCGGCGCCGCCCGCGCGGCGATTGTCGGTGGAGGCGAGGAAGTCCTTCAGCGCCTCGCGGACGTTGCCGGCGGCGAAGATCGCCTTGGGGTCCATCGGCTCGTAGCGGCCGACGCGATAGAAGAGATCGGGCAGCAGCACGACGTGGCCGCCGTCCGCCAGCCGCTGCGCGTGATCGAGCAGCGCGGGCCGGATGCCGCCGGCGTCCATGTAGAGGATGACGCCGGGCCACGGCCCCTCGCCGCTGTCCGGCGTGAGGACGAAGGCGCGGCAATCGCCGTCGGCCGTGCGGATCGCAATCTCTTCGCGGCTCATGCGGCCGATTTGGGCGTCCGCGCCGCCGCGTGCAAGCGCACCGCCCGGGCCGGGCCTTGCCGCGCGGCCTCCCGCCCTCCCTCGCTGGGCGAGGCGGAGCCGGGCCGCCCCCGTTACGATCGGCGCTTGCCGCCGCGCCGGTTTCACGCGACAAGGCGGGCCGGGACCGGGGAGGGACGAATGGCGGCCGATGCCGAGACGCTGACGGCTCCGCCGCTCGCCGCGCCCGCCCGCGCTCAGCCCACCGCCAGCCGGATCGAGGCGCTCGATTTCGTGCGCGGCGTCGCGCTGTTCGGCATCCTCTACATGAACGTCGTCGCGTTCGGCCTGCCCTACGCCTATGCCAACCCGGCCAATGCCGGCGGCGCGGACGGGGCGAACCTGTGGGTCTGGGCGTTCGGCGAGATCTTCGTCGAGGGCACGCAGCGCGGCCTCTTCTCGCTGCTGTTCGGGGCGAGCGCGATCCTGCTCACCTCGCGGCTGGAGGCGGCGGGGCGGCGCGACGCGGCCGACATCTACGCCAGGCGCAACCTCTGGCTGATCGTCTTCGGCCTGGTCGATGCCTATCTGCTGCTCTGGCCGGGCGACATATTGTTTCTCTACGGCCTCGCCGCGCTCGCGCTTCACCCGTTTCGGAACATGGCG
The DNA here is from genome assembly GCA_040255785.1 of Sphingomonadales bacterium. GTDB lineage: Bacteria > Pseudomonadota > Alphaproteobacteria > Sphingomonadales > Sphingomonadaceae > Allosphingosinicella. The sequence goes on along the minus strand of JBDZVR010000006.1, from coordinate 3,276 downwards.
CCCGGCCGGCTGATCGGCTGCGGCCTCGCCGGCCTGCTCGTCGCCTGCGCCTGGAACGCGCACGAGACGGGGGCGCTGCTCGCCAGCCACGACGCCTATCTCGAGGCGAGCGCGGCGCGGGACGCGGGGCGCGAGCTTTCGCCGGCGCAGCAGCAGGCGCTGTCCGACTGGCCGGGCGCGGCGGCCGAATATGAGGCGACGCCGGCGGACGCGGCCGCCGCCGCCGAGGCGTTGCGCCAGCCCTATCCGGCGCTCGTCGCGGCGAACGCGCCGCGCGTCGCCTATGCCCAAAGCTGGGGCACCTACCGCTATTTCTTCGACGTGTTCGGCATGATGTTGATCGGCATGGCGCTGTTCAGGCTGGGCGTGCTGACGCTCGGGCGCCGCACCCGCGTCTATCTCGCGATGATGGGCGCGGGCTATGTCGTCGGCCTTGCCGTCAACGCGGCGGAGACGCGCTGGGTGATGGACCATGGCTTTTCCGCCGTCGCCTTCGCGCAGTCGCACCTGACCTATGACGTCGGGCGGCTGGCGACGACGCTGGGCCATCTCGGCGCGCTGCTGCTGTTCGTGCGCTCGGGGCTGCTCGGCTGGCTTCGCCGCGCCGTCGCCGCCGTCGGGCGGATGGCCGTCACCAACTATCTCGGCCAGTCGCTGCTGGGCGCGGCGATCTTCATCGGCTGCGGCCTGTTCGGCCAGCTCGAACGCCACCAGCTCTACTACGTGTTCGCGGCGATCTCGCTCGCCCAGCTCGCGTTCAGCGTCGCCTGGCTGCGCTGCTTCCGCTTCGGGCCGGTGGAGTGGCTGTGGCGATCGCTCACCTACCTTCATCGCCCGCCGATGCGGCGCGCATGAGGGGGCGCGCATGAGGGGGCGCGCATGAGGAGGCGCGCATGATGGGGCCGGGCGCGGCGCCCGGTCCGGGACGCTCCCCCCGCCGCCGGGCGGCGGCGATCGGGAGGAATGGCTTGTCGCGTCCGCCGCGCGCCGCTAGGAAGGTTGCAGATCGAAACCAGATTGCCGGGAGGCCCCGATGCTGCTTTACGGTTCGTCATTCTCGCCGTTCGTGCGCAAGGTGCTGGCCTTCGCGGCGGAGAAGGGGATCGAGCTGGAGGTGAAGCCGGTCCGCATCGGCGATCCCGATCCCGATTTTCGCGCCTGCAGCCCGTTCGGCAAGATGCCGGCCCTGCGCGACGGCGATTTCACGATCGCCGATTCGAGCGCGATCGTCGCCTATCTCGACGCGGTGAAGCCGGCGCCGAACCTGATCCCGGACGAGCCGCGGGGGCGCGCGCGCGCGATCTGGTTCGATGAATTCGCCGACACGATCCTGTTCGGCTGCGGCGGCAAGATGTTCATGAACCGGATCGTCGCGCCGGTCTTCCTCCGCCGCCCCGGCGACGAGGCGATCGCGGCCGCGGCCGAGCGCGACGAGCTGCCGCCGCTGCTCGACTATCTGGAGAGCGTCGTCCCCGCCGCCGGCTTCCTCGTCGAGGACCGGCTGACGCTCGCCGACATCGCGGTCGCGAGCCCGTTCGTGAACCTCATGCATCTTGGCATCGAGGTCGATCCGGCGGCCCGGCCCCGGCTCGCCGCCTATCTCGGCCGGATCCTCGCCCGCCCCAGCTTCGCGCCCTGGATCGAGAAGGAGACCGGGCAGCTCGCCCGCGCCCGCGCCGCGGCCTGACGGGACGGCTGGCGCGCCGCCGGCTTTGCCTCTATGGGCGGCCGGTCAGCGCCAGCGTTTTCCGAAGGGGTCATGTTCCGAAAGCTTTACGATTGGATGCTGCGCATGGCGGGCCATCGCCACGCGCTGTGGATCATGGCGGCGGTGGCCTTCGCCGAATCCAGCTTCTTTCCGATCCCGCCCGATGTGATGGTCGTGCCGATGATCCTGGCGCGGCGCGATCGCGCCTGGCTGATCGCGACCGTGTGCACGGTGGCGTCGGTGCTGGGCGGCGCCTTCGGCTATGCGATCGGCTACTATCTCTACGACAGCGTCGGCCACTGGCTGATCCAGGTCTATGGCATGGAAGGCGGCATCGAGAGCTTCCGCCACCGCTTCGCCGAATATGGCGCCTGGATTGTGCTGCTGAAGGGGCTGACCCCGATCCCGTTCAAGCTGGTGACGATCGCCAGCGGCTTTTCCGGCTTCAACTTCGCGCTGTTCATGCTGTGCGCGCTGATCACGCGCGGCGCGCGCTTCTACCTGATCGGCTGGCTGCTGAGGCGCTATGGCGCGCCGATCCAGGCGTTCATCGAGGAGCGGCTGACGCTGGTGTCGTGGGCCTTCCTCATCATCCTCGTCGGCGGCTTCGCGGTGGTGATGTACCTCTGACCGGGCCACCCCGGCCGGCGGTTTTTCCGGTATCGCGCCGGCGGCGGAGCCGATAGAGAGCGCGCGCCATGAATATCGACCTCATTCCCGTCGGCGACGACCCGCCCGAGAGCATCAACGTCATCATCGAGGTACCGGTGGGCGGCGAGCCGGTGAAATACGAATTCGACAAGACGTCCGGCGCGCTGTTCGTCGATCGCATCCTCCACACGCCGATGCGCTATCCCGCCAATTACGGCTTCGTGCCGCACACGCTGTCGCCGGACGGCGACCCGCTCGACGCGCTGGTGATCGCGCGCTCGCCCTTCGTGCCCGGCTGCGTGGTGCGCGCGCGCCCGATCGGCGTCCTTCACCTCGAGGATGAGCATGGCGGCGACGAGAAGCTGGTATGCGTGCCGGTGGACACGACCTTTCCCTATTATTCCGATGTCGGCGAGCGCCAGGACCTGCCCTCGATCGTGCTCCAGCAGATCGAGCATTTCTTCAAGCACTACAAGGACCTGGAAAGCGAGAAATGGGTCCGCGTCGGCAGCTGGGGCGACGCCGCCGAGGCAAGGCGCATCGTCGTCGAGGCGATCGAGCGGGCGAAGGCCGCCTAGCCGCGCAGGGGCACGGCGGGCGTCTGCGCCGGCGGCGCGCCCCCGGCCGGCCAGGGCCATTGCCGGCCCGGGGCACAGGTCCTAGAGGGACGGCGTGAGACGCCGCTTTCCCGCCCTGCCGCGCTGGGCCGCGATGATGGCGGTGCTGGCCGCGCTGCTGCTGCGCGCCGGCCTGCCCGCCGGCTACATGATCGGGACCGACGCCGCCGGCGCGGTCACGATCGAGCTGTGCTCGGGCCGGACGATGGTGATGCAGCCGCCCCGGGACGGCGGCGACCAGCCGGCCAGGCCGCACCAGTCGCCGTGCCCGTTCGGGGTGCTCGCCGCCCCGGCGACGCC
>JBDZVR010000005.1:0-101298 GCA_040255785.1 Sphingomonadales bacterium | reverse complement strand
GTCGATCGCCGTGACCGGCGGCTCGGGCGGCCGCGGCGGCTCGGCCGGCTGGGCAGCGACGAGGTGCATCGCGGCGACCGGCGCGGCGAGCCCCATGCAGGCGAGCACCGCCGCGGCGGTCCACGCCGAGCCCGCCGGCCGGTCCGCGCCGTCGAGCACGGCCTTCACCCGGCGGGCGAGGGCGCGCGCCGAGGGCGCCATGTTGTTGGCCGGCACCAGGCCGCCCGCCTGGGCGAGCCCGAGCAGGGTTTCGGCATAGCGCGCCGGCTCGATCCGCGCGGCTGCCTCGCGATCGGCGGCCTCCTCGGCCTGCTGCACGACCTCGCGCTCGAGCAGCCAGACCAGGGGGTTGAACCAGAACAGCGCGGCGGCGACGCGCGCCAGCATCAGCGCCGGCCAGTCGCGCCGCGCGATATGGGCGATCTCGTGGGCGAGGATCGCCTCGGCGTCGTCGGGCTCGGCGAGCGTGTCGGGATCGATCAGGATGGCCGGCCGGCGCCAGCCCCAGCTCAGCGGCGAGCGCGGGCCGTCGGTGACGAGCAGGCGCACCGATTTAGGTTGGGGCGCGGCCCGGCGGACGCGCTCGAACGCGCCGCGCCAGGCGGGATCCGTCACGTCGCTGGCGCGGCGCGTCCAGCGCGCCAGCGTCGCCAGGCCGATCGCCAGCCGCGCGCCGGCCATGATCACCCCGCCGAGCCAGGCGAGCAGGACGAGCGGCGTCGGATCGTCCCAGATGGTCGGCGCGTCCGCGTTCGCGGCGGAGAGCGGCGTCGGCATCGCCAGCTCCGCCCCGGGCGGCGGCGGGAGCGGCGCCGGTGTCGGCGCGCTCCACACCGCGACCTCGAGGTCCGGCAAGGCGAGCGCGATCACCGGCAGCGCCAGCAGCATGACGATGCCGCACTTCAGGACCAGCGCCCGGTCGGCGGCGGCGCGCGAGCGAAGCGCGCCGGCGAGCGCCAGCGCCGCGCCGGCGATCAGCGCCGATTTCCAGGCCATGTCGGCGAAGAACTGCAGGTCCATCATTTCCGCTCCCTCGCTTCATCGATCGCACGCTTGAGCCGCGCCGCCTCTTCCGGCGACAGGCTGCGGGTCAGGCCCAGCAGCGCCGTCGCCGCGCTCGCGGCCGATCCGTCGAAAAAGGTCCGCACCATCTGCCGGAGGGCCGACTCGCGCACCTTCGCCGGCTGCGGCACGCTCTGGTAGACATAGGCCTGGTCGACCTTGCGGTGGGTCACCAGCCCGCGCCGCTCGAGCCGGGCGAGCAGGGTGCGCACCGCCGAATAGCTCGGCGGATCGGCCATCGCGCCACGCACCTCGGCGGCGCTCGCCTCTCCGGCGCACAGGATTTCGAAGATTTCGCGCTCGCGGCGCGGCAGCGAATCGATCATGGCCCGTCCTTGCTACATTTGTAGCAATGCCACATTTGTAGCAGGATGCAAGCTCGCTTCGTCGCCGGCTCGCGTCGCTTCGGCGTCGCGGGCCGAAGCGCGGCTGAACGCGCCGGGGCGACTCAGCCCTTGTGCTTGCGCGCGGCGAAGGCGGCGAAGGCTGCCGCCGCCTCGGGCGTGGCGAGTTGGGCGCGGAACGCCTCGTTGTCGGCGCGGATCGCGCGCTCGATCGCCTCCGCGTCGCGCATCAGCCGCTTGGTCGCGGCGAGCGAGGAGGCGGACTTGCCGGCCAGCCTGCGCGCGGCGGCGCGGGCCGCGCCCGGCACCTCGCCCGCGGGGAGCGCCCGGTTAGCGAGCCCGGCCGCGACCGCCTCGACGCCGCTCAGCGTCTCGCCGAGCGCGAACAGGGCAAAGGCGCGGACATGGCCGATCCGCGCCGGCAGCAGCCGGCTGGAGCCCGCCTCGGGCACCAGGCCGAGGTCGATGAACGGCGTGCTCAGCTGCGCATCCTCGGCGACATAGACGAGGTCGCAATGGAGCAGCATCGTCACGCCGACGCCCACCGCGTGGCCGGTGACCGCGGCGACGATCGGCTTGGGAAAGCCACTGATCGCCCGGAGAAAGCGGCCGACCTGCGAGTCGGCGAGGTCGAGCGCACCGGCCGCGACCGCCGCGAAGGTCGAAATGTCGTTGCCCGCGGTGAAATCGTCGCCGTCGCCGGCAAGGACCACGACGCGCGCCGTTTCGTCCCCCGCCGCGTCGTCGAGCGCATCGGCGACGGCGCCGTACATCGCCTCGGTGATCGCGTTCTTCTTGTCGGGCCGGGAAAAGGCGATCGTCGTCACCGCCCCGTCGCGTTCGATTCGCACGTCCGTCATGTCGCGCCTCCAAAGCCCGCCCGCCTGTTCCGCCCGATCGGGCGGAAAATGGCAAGGGCCGCGATGGTGAACGGCGCGGCGGATCAGTCGCTTTCGGCGAGCACCCGGTTGCGACCGGCCGACTTGGCTAGGTAGAGCAGCTCGTCGGCACGCTGCAGCGCCGGGGTGCCGCACGGATGGACCGCGCTCGCGACGCCGGCGGAAAAGGTGACCTGGCCGAGCGGCGCGTCGTTTTCGCGCAGGCGGAACTTCTTGGCCGCGAGCGTGGCGCGGGCGTCGTCGATGATCGCCGCGGCGGGCTCGGGCGCGAGACCCTCGAACAACACGACGAACTCCTCGCCGCCGAGCCGGGCGACGAGATGGCCCTGGCAGCATTCGCGAAGCAGCCCGGCGACCGAGCGCAGCACGCGGTCGCCGACGCCATGGCCATAGGTATCGTTGATCCGCTTGAACCGGTCGATGTCGCAAATGGCGAGGCTGACGGTTGCGCCCTGCTCCTGAAGCTGGGCGAAGCGCTCCTCGAACGCGCGCCGGTTGGGCAGGCGGGTGAGCGGGTCGGACCGCGCCTCCGCCGAGGCCTCGGCAAGCTTGCTGCGCAGGTTCTCTGCCTCGCTGCGCGCCGCACTGAGCTGCTGCTCGGCGGCGCGGGTGCGCTCGACCATCGCCCGGGTGATGCCGATCAGGGTGGCGACGCGATCGTCGCCGTCGCCCGCCGCGGCGAGCCGGGCCGCGCCGGCCTCCAGATCCTCGCCATAGCTTTTCGCCTCGGCGCGCGAGGCCTCGACCAGGGCGGTGAATTCCTCGACCTGCTGGCGGGTGGCCGAAAGCAGGGCGGCGCTGGCGGCGTCGGTCGCGCTCGCGCCGCCGCCGTGGGCGAGGCCGTGCGCCGCCATGATCTCGTCGGCGTCGCGCTGCGACAGACGCACGCCGTCGCTGGTCGCCGACCTTACCGCCTGCGCGGCCGGCGATTGCGCATCCACCACGAGCCGGTAGATCAGCGCGTAGTTCTGCGGGCTCGGCCACAGGCCGTGTTGTTCGAAGAAGCGCCCGATCTCCTGGTAAAGCGCCTTGCTGTCCATCACTGGCCCCATTTCGGCCGCGCGCGCGGGCGGCCGTCACGTGCGCATCTGGCTAGCCGAAAATGGTTAACAGGGCCTAAGGGCGGCGTGGCGCCGGACCGCCGGGGCGCGGCGCGGCGGTGGCGACCTCGTCCGGCGGCGGATCGCGGCGGATCGCACCGGCATTGCGCCACGCCAGCGTAACCGAAATGCGCCGGTTGCGCGGATCGTAGCGGTCGTCGGGAACATAGGGCTCGCGATCGGCGACGCCCTCGATCCGGCTGATCCGCGACACCGGCACGCCGGAGGACTGAAGCACGGCGCGGGTGCTCTCGGCGCGTGCGGTCGAGAGCATCCAGTTGTTCATCGTCTGCCCCGCCGAATAAGGGAGCGAATCGGTGTGGCCGCGCACGACCACCTGGTTGGGCACGCCCTGGATCGCGCCCGCGACCTGCGCCACCAGCGCCCGCGCGCGCGGCAGCAGCACGTCGGTGCCGACCCGGAACATCGAGAAATCGGCCTCGTCCATCAGGTCGATGCGAAGGCCCTCGTCGTCCTCGGTGAAGCTGATATGGTTGCGCAGGCTCCTGAGGTTCGGATCGGCCTCGATCCGGCGCATCAGCTCCTCGCGCAGCAAGTTGAAGCGGGCGCGGTCCTCGTTGCGCGGCGAGGCGCCCTGGCGCGGCCCGCCGACGACGTCGCGCGGCAGCACGATCGCGCGCATCCCGGTCTGGGTCGGCCGGTGCGGATAATTGTCCTGCGCGATGATCGAATCGCCGCCCAGGATGCCGTCCGAGCCGGCGCTGTCCTGCTTGTACTCGATCAGCGTCGGCGTGAAATAGTCGGCCAGGCCGCGTTTCTGGTTCTCGTCCGTCGCGCCAATGATCCACAGCAGCAGGAAGAAGGCCATCATCGCGGTCACGAAGTCCGCATAGGCGATCTTCCACACGCCGCCGTGATGCTCCTCGTGGGCGGGCGCGATCACCTTCTTGACGACGATCGGCTGGGGCGGCGGTTCATTGTGCCCCCGCTTGGCGGCGCGCGATGCCATGGGTTCAGCGCCCGCGCATGCCGTCGAACACGTCGGCGAAGGCCGGCTGGTTCGTGTGCTGGATGCCCGAACGGGCGGCCTCGATCACCAGCGGCAGCGGGTGGCCGTGGAGCGAGGCGATGATGATCTGCTTGACGACCTGGTAGATCGCGCCGTCCGCCTCGATCACCTGCCGCGCGCGGTTCGCGAACGGGCCGACGAAGCCATAGGCGAGCAGCACGCCGAGGAAGGTGCCGCACAGCGCGGAGCCGATCATCTCGCCGAGGATCGCCGGCGGCTGGTCGATCGAGGCCATCGTCTTCACCACGCCGAGCACCGCCGCGACGATGCCGAGCGCGGGGAGGGCGTCGGCGAGCGTCTGCAGCGAACCGGCGGGGCGGATCGCGTCGTGGTGATGGGTGCGGATCGAATTGTCCATCACCTCCTCGACCGCGTGCGGATCGAGCGTGCCGGAGGAGACCACGACGAGCCGCAGCGTGTCGCAGATCAGGTGGATCAGGGTCTCGTCCTGGAGCAGGCGGGGATAGTCGGCGAAGATCGGGCTCGACCTGGGGTCCTCGATGTGCGGCTCGACCGCGACCGGGCCGTCGGTGCGCAGCATCTTCATCAGCTTGGAAACGAGGAAGATGACGTCGAGATAGTCCTGCTTGCCGTAGCGCGGGCCCTTGAACACGCCCAGCATCGAGCGGGCGATCGCCTTGAGCTCCTTGACCGAGTTGCCGGTGATCGTGGCGCCGACCGCCGCGCCGCCGATCACCAGGAATTCGAGCGGCAGCGCGTGCGCGATGACGCCGATGCTGCCGCCACCGAGGATGAAGCCGCCGAACACCATGATGATGACGACGACGATGCCAACGAGTGCGAACATCCGGATCCCCGCAAACAATGCCCTGGGAGGACGGCGCGCGCCCTCCACAAGTGATTAACGGAGGGAGCGCGGGGGGCTTTACGGTTGCGCGCGCGTTAACCGCGATTTTCGCGGCCGCTCGCGCGGCCTTCCGGGGCGTGCGGTGCTCAGCCGAGGAGGTCGAACAGGGTGTTGCGGTTGACCCGCGCGAACACCGCCTGCGCCGCCTCGAGGGTCAGCTGCTTCGCCTGCAGCCTGGCGACCACGGCGGTGACGTCGGTGTCCTCCAGCCCGGAGCGCTCCTCCTTGAGCTGGAGGTCGCGTTCGGCGAGGCCCTCGCTGAGCTGGTCGATCCGGTTGCCGCGCGCGCCCTGCTTGCCATGCTCGATCGCGGCATGGCTGACGGCGGCGTTGACGTCGTCGAGCGACTGGCCGATCGCCGCCGGATCGTTGGCGTCGAGCGCGTCCGCGGCGTCGGCGACGATCGCCGCCATGTTGCGCGGCCCGGCGCCGGTATCGACCAGGAACACTTCGTCGCGCGTGCCGACGGCGGCCAGGGTGAGGCCGTTGCCGACCGGGATCCGGACCGCCGCGCCGGCCGGGAACAGATCGTTGCCGCGCGAATCGCGGCTCACCTGCAGGGTCGAGATCTCCTCGGCGATCGAGCGCAGTTCGAGCGCGATCGTCGTGCGGTCCTCGCCCGAGAGCGTGCCGTTCGCGGCCGAGACCATCAGCTCGTGCGCGCGCTGCAGCGCGTTCTCGACGGTGCCGAGCGTGGTGTCGGCGCTCGCCGACAGGGCGGCGGCGTTGGCGAGATTGCCGCTCCACGCCGCCTGGTCGGTCTGGGTGATGCCGAGCTGCGCGATCCGCGCGGCCGCCACCGGATCGTCGGAGGGCGCCTGCAGGCGCTTCCCGGTCGAAATCTGCGCCTGGGCGTGCGCGATCTGCTGCGCCAGTTCGAGCTGGCGGTTGATCTCGAGGGTGAGCCGGTAGCGGGTGCCGCTGATCATGTTCGCTTCCTATCGCATCGCATCGAACAGCGACTGGACGGTCTCGCGCGCGACCTGGATGATCCGCGCCGAGGCGGTGTAGGCCTGTTGGTAGCGCAGCAGATCGGCCGCCTCGCGGTCGAGATCGATGCCGCTCACGCCGTCGAGCGCGGCCTTGCTGAGGTCGCGCCAGCTCTCGGCGGCGGCGGCCTCCGACCTGGCCGAGGCGAGCACCTGCGCGTTCTGGGCGACGATCGCGCCCCAGCGCGCCTCGAGCCCGGCCGCCTCGCGCAGCCCGTGGAGGTTGAGCAGGTTGCCGTTGGACGTGCCGTCGGGTCCGGCCGCGGCGATCAGCGCCGGATCGGAGACGGCGAGTTGCATCGTTGTCGCGCCGCCGCTCTGCTGGAGCAGGTCGGCGCCGGGATCGCCGTTGGCGTCGATCCCGTTCCCCTGCCAGTCATTGACCAGGGCGACGAAATCGGCGCCGAGCGAATCGAGCTGGGCGCGCCGGTCGGCGGTCTGCGAGGCGGCGTCGAGATAGCCCGCGAGCGCCCCGCTGCCGGCCGGCAGCGGCGTCGTCGTGCCGGCGATCGAGAGGGTGAGCGCGAGCCGGCCGTCGACCGCCCGGGCGAGCGTGACATGGCCCGGCCCGGTGCCCTGGATCAGGGCGACCGACGAGGCGCTGGCCGAATGGAGCGCGACCGAGCCGTCCTCGCTCACCGTCGCGGTGACGTCGAGCCTGGCCGAAATCTGGTCGATCAGCCGATCGCGCTGGTCCTCGAGCGAGGCGCGCGAGGCGCTGCCCGGCGTCGCGGTGCGGATCGTGCCGTTGAGATCGTGGAGCGCGGCGAGCGCGTCGTTCAGCGCCGCGATGTCGGTCCGCGCGGCATCGGCGATGCCGTCGGCGACGCGTCCCAGCGAGTCGGCGGTCGAGCGGAACGCGCGGGTGACGTCCTCGAGCGCGGTCAGCATCGCCGAGCGGTTGAGCGGGTCGGAGGGATCGCCGGCGAGCGTCGTCGCCGCCGCGAAGAAGTCGGCGAGGCTCGATCCGACCCCGGTCGGCCCGTCGTCGAGCGCCGATTCGACCGCGCCCAGCCATTGCCGGCGGGTGTCGGCGCGACCGGCGGCGGCGTCGGCGTGGCGCGCCTCGGTCGCCTTGAACGCGTCCCAGGCGCGCAGCACGCCGACCGTCTCGACGCCGCCGAAGATGACCTGGCTCTTGTAGAAGGGCATGTTGCCGGTAGCGTTCACCTCCTGGAGGCGCACCGAGCGGCGCGTATAGCCGGGCGTGTCGGCATTGGCGACGTTCTCGCCGACCGCCGAAAGGGCGTTGCGATAGGCGGCGAGCCCCGACGAGCCGATGGCGAGAAGGTCGCTCATGATTGCGCTCCATCGATGTTCGGACCGGGGGCGGCGTCACCCGGGCCGGTCGCGCCGGCGCCGAGGGTCCGCTCGAACTGTCGGAACAGCAGGTCGGCGATGCCGAAGCTGCCCTGCTGAGCCATCGAATCGGCGAGCCTGGCGTCCGCCATGTCGCGGAACTGCTCGGTGGCGGAGCTGTCCAGCCAGTCGTCGGCGAGTTTGGCCTGGCGCATCGCGCCGATCATCTGGCGCAGGAAGACCGCCTCGAACTGCTCGGCCGCGGCGCGCAGTTGCACGCGCGGATCCGCGCTCGCGGGGGTGGACGGCGCGACGCCGCCGAGAGGGGCGAGCGGGCTCGGCATCACAGCACCACCAGGTCGGCGTGCAGCGCGCCCGCCTGCTTCAGCGCCTCGAGGATCGCGACCAGGTCGGAGGGCGCGGCGCCGATCGCGTTCACCGCGCGCACGATCTCGGCGAGGCTCGCGCCCTGTGGCATTTCGAACATCGGCGCGCGATGCTCGGTGATCTCGATGTTGCTCTGCGGCTGGATCGCGGTGCGCCCGTCCGAGAAGGGTGCCGGCTGCACGATCATCGGGTCCTCCTGCACCGCGACGGTAAGCCGGCCGTGGCTGACCGCCGCCGGACTGATCCGCACCGCGCCGTTGATGACGACGGTGCCGGTGCGCGCGTTGACGATCACCCGCGCCGGCGCGTCGGCGGGCTCGACCGGGAGATTCTCGATCCGGCTGACGAGGGCGGTGCGCAGCGCCGCGCCCTGCGGGGCCTCGATCGCGATCGACACCGCGTCGATCGCGCGCGCGATCGGCTGGCCGAGGCCGGCATTGATCGCGTTGGCGACCCGCTCCGCCGTGGTGAAATCGGCCGAAGCGAGGTTGAAGGTCAGGTGCGGGGTCGTCGCGAAGCCGGTATCGACCGTGCGCTCCACCGTCGCGCCGCCCGGGATGCGCCCGGCCGAAGGGACGTTGACGGAAACGTGGCTGCCGTCCTGCGCCGAAACGCCGAGCCCGCCGACCGCCAGATTGCCCTGCGCCATCGCGTAGATCTGGCCATCGGCGCCGCGCAGCGGCGTGAGGATCAGGGTGCCGCCGCGCAGCGAGCGGGCGCGACCCAGCGCCGAGACGGTGATGTCGAGCTGCTGGCCCGGCCGCGCGAAGGGCGGCAGCTCCGCCGTCACCATCACCGCGGCCGCGTTCTTGAGCGCCGGGTTGACCCCGGGCGGCAGGGTCAGCCCGAAGCGCGAGGCGATGCCGTTCATCCCCTGCGTCGCATATTCGAGATTGTCGTCGCCGGTGCCGGCGAGGCCGACGACGATGCCGTAGCCGACCAGCTGGTTCGGGCGGACGCCCTGGAAGGCGCCGAGGTCCTTGATGCGCGCCATCTGCGCCGCGGCGGGCGCGGCGACGGCGAAGCACAGGACGAGGGCGAGGAGCAGGCGGCGGAGCATCGCGTTTTCCTCAGAAGGGCGTGATGAAGGAGAAGAGACGCTGCAGCCAGCCCTGGCGGCTGGCGCGGCTGATCTCGCCGCGGCCGACATAGTCGATCCGGGCGTCGGCCAGGCGGGTCGAGGGGACGCGGTTGTCGGGCCCGATGTCCGCCGGGCGGACGATGCCGGCGAGGCGGATCGTCTCGTTGCCGCGGTTGATGCGCAGCTGCTTTTCGCCGCGCACGACCAGCGACCCGTTGGGCAGCACCTCGGTGACGGTGACGCTGATCTCGCCGACCAGGCTGTTCGCCTGGGCGGTCTGGCCGCTGCCCTGGAAGGTCGAATTGCCGCCGGCGCTCGCGTCGGTCGGCGCGAACAGCGACAGCGGCCCGGTGCTCGGCGGAATGAGGCCGATGCTGCCGTCATGGCCGGTCTGCGAGGTCGAGCTCGAACGGCCCTGGGTGCGCTCGACCAGCGTCACCGTCAGCACGTCGCCGACCGAGCCGGCGCGGGAGCCGCTGGTGAACGGCGTGAAGCCCATCGCCGGCTGGAAGATTGCGCCATTGGCGACCGGCGTCGGCGGGGGCGGCGGCATCGCCGGCGCGAAATCCCGGTCGGACCCGCGGCGGTGGCCGGCGGTGAGCATCACCGCGGCGCACAGGAGGAGAGCGGCGCGGCGCATCTTAAAGCTGCTGGTTCGCATTGCGGAGCATCTCGTCGGTGGCCGAGATCATCTTGGAATTGACCTCGTAGGCGCGCTGCGTCTCGATCATGTCGACCAGCTCCTGGACGACATTGACGTTCGACGCCTCGAGCTGGGACTGGCGGATCGCGCCGCGGCCTTCCTCGGTGGCGCCGCCGGTCTGGGCGGTGCCGCTGGCCGCGGTCTCGATGTAGAGGTTGTTGCCGATCGCCTGCAGCCCCGCCGGATTGACGAAGCGGGTGATGTCGATCTTGCCGACCTGGCTCGGCTCGGCCTGGCCCGGCAGCGTCACCGAGACGGTGCCGTCGGCGCCGATCGTGATCGACTGGGCATTGTCCGGGATCTGGATTTCGGGCTGCAGCGGCAGGCCGAGGGAGGTGACGATCTTGCCCTCGGGCGAAAGATGGAAATTGCCGGCCCGGGTATAGGCCAGCGTGCCGTCCGGCCTGGCGACCTGGAAGAAGCCCTCGCCCTCGATCGCGAGGTCGAGCGGGTTGCCGGTATTGTTCATCGTGCCCTGCGTCACCTCGCGCGAGGTGCCGGTCATGCGCACGCCGGTGCCGAGATTGAGCCCGATCGCATAGCGATCGTCGCCGATCGAATTGGCGCCGGCGGCGGTCACGAGCTGGTAGGCCAGCGTCTCGAATTCGGCGCGGTCGCGCTTGAACCCGATCGTGTTCACGTTCGCCAGGTTGTTGGCGATGACGCGCATGCGCTGGTCCTGGGCGTCGAGCCCGGTGCGTGCGACCTGAAGGGCGGCGGTGCTCATCTACACTCTCCTTGGCATCAATTGGGCAGGCGCATGAGATCGGTGGTGGCGACGTCCATCTCGCGCGCGCTGGAAATCAGCTTGAGCTGCATGTCCCAGGCGCGGCTGGCGTCGATCATCTCGACCAGCGCCTGCGTCGCCTGGACGTTCGAGCCCTCGAGGCTGTTCGGCGTCAGCCGGGCCTGCGGATCGGCCGGCAGCGCGCCGCCATCGGGGACGCGGAACAGATTGTCCGTCCCCTTGAGGATGCGCGAGCCCGACGGCGTCGTCAGCTTCAGCCGGTCGACCTGCTGCGGCACGTTGGGATCGCCGCCGCGCGGCACGATCCAGATCGTGCCGTCCTCGGCGATCCGCAGCGAATCGGCCGGCGGGATCGTGATCGGCCCGGATTCACCGAGCACCGGATGGCCGTCGCCGGTGGTGAGCAGCCCGGAATCGTTCATCGCCAGGTCGCCGCGGCGGGTATAGGCCTCGTCGCCATTGGCGGCCTGGACCGCGAGCAGCGCGTCGCCGCGCAGCGCGATGTCGAGGCTGCGGCCGGTCGAGACGACCTCGCCCGGCGCCATGTCGGCGGCGACCACTTCCTCCGAGGCCGGCGCCCGCGCCTCGAGCCCGGGCCCGCGCAGATACAGCGCGCGCGCCTCCGCCATGTCGGCCCGGAAGCCGACCGTGTTGACGTTGGCGAGATTGTGCGCCGTCGCGGTCTGCCTTGCCATCGCCGCGCGCAGCGCCGACAGCGAAGTGTGGACGAGCCGGTCCATCGGTCAGCCCCTTGCCTGCCTTACCTCAGGTTGATGACCGAATCGGTCATCGTGTTCGCGGTCTCGAGCGCCTTGGCGTTGGCCTGGAAGTTGCGCTGCGCCGCGATCAGCGAGACCAGCTCCTCGGTCACGTCGACATTCGATTGCTCGAGCGCGCCGGTCTGGATGCGACCGAAGCCGTCATTGCCGGCCTGGCCGACGATCGCCTCGCCGGAATCGCCGGTCACCGTCCAGCGGCCGTCACCCTGCTGGCGCAGGCCGGCGGGGTTCGAGAAATTGGCGATGATCAGCTTGCCGAGCGCCTGGGTGGTGCCGTCGGAGAAGACGGCGGTGATGAGCCCGTCCTCGCCGATCGAGACGTCGCTGAACTTGGAGGAGGGAACGCCGTCCTGGTTGATCGAATCGACCGCGAAGGCGCCCGGGCCCTGCCGGGTGGCGGTGCCGAGGTCGAGCGTGATCCCGATCGGCGCCGAGGCGCCGGCGGGGAGGACGCTGCTGAACGTCGTCGAGCTGGTCGGCGCGGCGAGGGCGCCGGTCGCGTCGAACTCGAGCGCGAGCGGCGTCGGCTGCGTCGCGCCGGTGGCCGAGGCTTCCTCGTTGCCGATGAACAGGTGGACGTCCCAGGTGTCCGCCGGGTCGCCCTGGGTGGTCGAGCCGGTGCGCACGAAATAGAGCGTCGCCGCCTGGGCATTACCCTCGCTGTCATAGACCGTGGTCTGCTGCGAGAAGTTGTAGCTGTTCTGGTCGAGCCGGTCGAAGGCATAGGGATTGCCCGGATTGTAGACCGGGCGGTCGGCCGGCTTGTCCGCCGTCTGCGGCAGGCTGAGCGCGAGGCTGAGCAGGGTCGTCGCGCGCGGCGTGCCCGAGGTCAGCGGCAGCTGGATGTTGCGCGCCGCGCCGAGCCCGGTCGCGGTGACGTTGCCCTCGGTATCGACCGGCAGCACCTGGATGTAGCCGCCGTTCGAATCGACCAGGTAGCGCTGGCCGTCGACCTTGATCGAGCCGTTGCGCGAGAAATAGGTCGTGCCGCCGGTGAGCGCGTCGCGGGTGACGAAGAAGCCCGATCCCGAAATGGCGAGATCGAGCTCGCGCTCGGAGGTCTCGAAGCCGCCCTGGGTGAACTGCTGCTCGATCGTCTTGAGCCGCGCGCCCTGGCCCGCGGTGGTCGTCGAGGGCGGCATGATGTCGCCGAACTGCGCCCGGCTCCGCTTGAAGCCGATCGAGCCGACATTGGCGATGTTGTTCGAGATCACCGACAGATCGGTCTGCGCGCCGCGAAGGCCGGAAAGCGAGGTGTAGAACGACATGGACAGGCTCCTTGCTGGAAGGGGTCAGGCGAGACGGATCGCGTCTTCGGGTGAAAGGATACCGAGCCCGGTGACGAGCTGGGTGGCGCCGCCGGCCGCCGGCGACTGAATGCCGGCGATCGACGTCCAGGTGGCGGTGGCGGGGGCGGTCTCGACGCCGCCCACGCGGGCGACGACCTGGATCGCGAGCGGGCCGCTGGCGACGACGTTGCCGTCCTCGTCCTTGCCGTCCCACGCGAACGGCATCTGCCCGGCGAGCTGGCCGGAGGCGCTTTCGCTGTGAACGACCTCGCCGTTCGCATCGACGAAGTTGATGGTGACGCTGTCGGCGCCCTGCGGCAGGTCGACGACGCCGGCATAGCTGCCGTCGCGCAGCGGCGCGGCGATGTCGGATTCGACCAGCATCGAGCGACCGATCCAGCTCGCCGCGTCGGTCAGCCGGCTGCCGCCCAGCGTCGCGACGAGCTGCTGCAGGCTCTGGTTCATCTGGGCGATGCCGGCGACCTGCGAGAATTGCGCCATCTGGGCGACCATCTGGGTGTTGTCGACCGGGTTGAACGGATCCTGGGTGACGAGCTGGGTCGTCATCAGGCGCAGGAAATCGTTCTGGTTGAGCATGCTCATCGACGCCGACCCGGTGGTCGTCGCCGCGCTGGTCGGGTCGATCAGGTTGCCGAGCGAGCCGGCGGCGCTGGTGGTGTTGGTCATTTGCCGAGCCTCAGCGTGTCGAGCGTGAGGGTCTTGGCGGTCTGCAGCACCTGGACGTTGTTCTGGTACTGGCGGGCGGCCTCGACCATGTCGAGGAGTTCCGCCGAGCTGTCGACCGCCGCCTCCCAGACGTCGCCGTTCGCGTCGGCGAGCGGGTTGTCGGGATCGTGGCGGCGCACCGGCGCGGCATCGGTACGGACGATGCGGTCGACCTGGACGGTGGCGACGCCGGGGCTGTCCTCGACGGTGCGGAAGACGGGGCGCAGCGCGCGGAACGCGGTTTCGCGGCTGCTCGCGACCGAACCGGCATTGGCGAGGTTGGAGGCGGTCGCGTTCAACCGCGCCAGCTGCGCCGACATGGCGCGGCCGGCGATATCGAAGACGTTCATCGGCTGGGCCATCTCATTCCCCCTTCAGCGCGCGCCGGATCGTGTCGATGCGCCCTTCGAGGAAGGCGAGCGTGGCGCGATACTGGACGGCATTTTCGGCGAACAGGGTCTGCTCGGTGGCGAGCTCGACCGTGTTGCCGTCGAGCGACGGCTGGGTCGGCACGCGGTAGGCGATCGCCGCGTCGGCGGCGCCCCCGGGGCCATAGCCGCGGCTCGCCATTTCGAGCGCGCGGTCGAAATCGAGGTCGCGCGCCCGGTAGCCCGGCGTCGCCGCATTGGCGATGTTCGAGGCGAGCAGGGCGAGCCGCTGCGAACGCAGTTGCAGCGCGGTGCCGTGGATCCCGAACAGGTTGTCGCCCTGTGGCATCGAAATGCTCCCAAACGCTCCTAAAGCCGTGCCCCGATCCGTCGTTATTCCGACAGGCAAGGGCGTCCGCCGGGATCGGCTGCAACGATCGTGCCAAGCAGGCGCCGACGCGGCTTTCGCGCCGTGCGGACCCTGTGCGTCTGGAAGGACCGGCAAAAATCTGCCGGGGCCGGCAAATCCTTGCCGGTGGGGAGGATCGGCATGTTGGCCCTGTTTGCGCGCTTCTTCGATCCCTTCGCCCTGCTCCTCGTCTTCGGCGGCACGCTGCTCACCGCGATCGTCCAGGCGACCGGCGCCGATCTCGGCCGCGCCGTGCGCGCGTTCGGGCCGTTGCTGTACGCCAGGCCCGAGCGCGACGGGCTCGTCGCCGATCGGGCGGTGCGCGAGATCCAGCGCGTCTCCGCCTACCGGGGCATCGCCTGTGCCGATCGGGTGAACGCGCCGGTGGAGTTCGTCCGGCGCGCCGCCATCCGGCTCGCCGACGCCGAAGGCAGCGAAGAGTTCGCGCGCTGGGCCGAGACCGAGCTCGGCGAGCGCCGCGCCCGCCACCAGGCGGTGATCGGGCTGTGGCGCTCGGCGGCGGAGGTCGCCCCGGCGATGGGCATGATCGGCACCGTGCTCGGCCTGATCGCGATGTTCGCCCGGATGGATGACGTCGCGGCGATGGGGCCAGCCATGGCGACGGCGATGCTGACGACGCTCTACGGCCTGTTCATCGCCTTCGTCGTCGCCGGGCCGATCGCGGCGCGGCTCGAGCGGCTGTCGCGCGCCGAGCTGCACTGGCAGGAGCGGGTGATCGGCACGCTCGAGACGCTCGCCCGCGAGGAGGAGGAGGCGATCCGGCGCTGGCGCAGCCGCCGCCTCACGCGCGCGTAGATGAAGACGGCGGGCGCAACGCGCTGGGCGATCAGCTTTGCCGATCTCGGCCTGCTGCTGCTCGGCGCCTTCGTCTTTCTGCACGCGATCGAGGCATCGCGGCCGACCGCGCCGGAGGGCGCGGCGGTGCCGATGGAGCGGACGAGCGAGGCGGGGATCCTCGCCGCCTGGGGCCCGGCCGAACTGTTCGAGCCGGGCGAGGCGCGGCTGACCGGGGCGGGGCGCGCGCGCATCACGGCGCTTGTCGCCACGCTCGGCGACGGCGATCTCGCGCTCGCCAGCCGCGGCCTCGCCGAGGGCGGCCGGCGGCTCGATCGCTTCGAACTGGCGGCGGCGCGGACCCTCGCAATCGCCCGCGCGCTGCGCGAGGCCGGCGTCGCGGAACGGCGGATCGAGATTTCCTTCGCCCAGGCGGCGGCGCCCGGCGACCAGCGGATCGAGCTGCGCCGCCGCTGATTTGCCGGCGAATTGGCACGCCGATTGCTTCTCCAGGGGTCGAACCGACTGGAGACAGGGCAATGACGCCAATTTTCCGACGCCTCGCCGTGCTCGCCGCCGCGCTTCCCGCGTGCGCGGCCGCGCAGAGCTTCGAAAATCTGGACAATCTCGATCGCCAGGTCGCCGCCTCGCTCGGCGCCGGCATTGGCGAGCCGGGCGGCGCCCGCGCGCGGATCGACCGGCGCCTGCGACTGGCGCCGTGCCCCGGGCCGGCGGTGGTCGGCCCGCCCAGTCTCGGCGCCGTATCGGTGAGCTGCGCGGCGCGCGGCTGGCGCATCAGGGTGCCGCTCGTCGCCGCCGCGGCGAGCGCCGAGCGCGCCGTCGCCCGGCCCGCGCCGCGCCGGGCGGAGCCGGTCGTCCGCCGTGGCGACCAGGTCGCGGTGATCGTCCGCGCCACCAATTTCACGGTCAGCGCGCTCGGCACCGCCGAGCAGGACGGCGCGCCGGGCGATCGCATTCGCGTGCGCATGGAGCGGCGCAACCCGCCGCTGATCGGCGAGGTGACCGAGGATGGTCGCGTCGCACTGCCGGGATTTAATTAAATGCTAACACGGCCGTTATTGACTCCGACAGAGAGCGCGGGCGCGCTCGTGAAAGGGAACGAGATGATCGAGGGCGTGAGCAAGGGCGGTCCCGGACGGGTCAACAACCTGCGCGATACGGTCGCCGCCGGCCAGCCTGCGGCAGCGGTCGGCGACGCATCGGTGCGCGGCCGGCCCGCCGCGGTGCAGAGCCAGGTGCTGGACCTCGTCGCCGAAGGCCCGCCGATCGACCAGGCGAAGATCGAGGCGATCCGCACCGCGATCGCCGCTGGCCGCTACCCGGTCGATCCCGACAGGATCGCCGAGCGCATGATCGCGCTCGACCTGCCCCGCCGCGAGGCATGAGCGGCGATCCGCTCGCCCGGCTCGCCGAATGCCAGGCGGCGATGATCCGCGCCCTCGACGGCGCGGAGGCGGCAATCGTGGAAGTGGCCGCCGATGACCTGCGCGCCGCGATCGAGGCGGTCCGCCGCGCCCGCATGGCACCGAATGCCGACAATCGCGCCCGCCTCGCCGAGCTCGCCGCCCAGGCCAGCGCCGCGCAGGCGCGCGTCAATTTCCTGACGGACCGGGTCGCGCGGCGCGTCGAGGGCCTCGCCGCCGCGCGCGGCGCCGCAAGCGCGCCGGCCACCTATCGCCGCACCGCCCGCTGAGGGATCGCGCGCGGGCCAGGCCCAACTGGCACGCCATTTGCTGTGATGTCCCCGAATGGAAAGGGGCGTCATGATTCCGACGACGTACAACATGGTTGCGCCAAGCGGCCCGCGCGATCGCGTCGACAGCGCGATCCGGCTCGCCGCCATGCGCACCGGCGTCGACTTTTCCTACCTGTTCAACCAGGCGCGGATCGAAAGCGGCTTCGACCCCGATGCGCGCGCCCGCAGCTCGAGCGCGACCGGCCTGTTCCAGTTCATCGAGCAGACCTGGCTCGGCACGGTGAAGCGCCACGGCGCCGAGCACGGCCTCGGCTGGGCCGCCGCCGCGATCCGCGAAGGACCGGGCGGCCGCTTCCAGGTCGCCGACCCCGCGCTGCGTCGCGCGATCCTCGATCTGCGCCGCCAGCCCGAGGCGGCCTCGGCGATGGCCGCGGCCCATGCCGCCGACAACCGGGATTATCTCGAGCGCCGCCTCGGCCGTTCCGTCGAGCCCGTCGATCTCTATCTCGCCCATTTCCTGGGCGCCGCCGGCGCGACCCGCTTCCTGCGCGCGCACGACGCCAACCCGGACGGGGCCGCCGCCGCGCTGCTGCCGGCGGCGGCGCGCGCCAACCGGCCGGTCTTCTACGATCGCGACGGCTCGCCGCGCAGCTTTGCCGAGATCCGCGCCCATTTCGCCGAGCGGATCGCGCCCGGCGGCGAGGGCCGGCCGGGGCCGCGCTATGCCGCGACGCGCGCGCCGGAGCCGGGCCCGGCCGCGGCGCTGCGCATGGCGGCGCTCGCCGTCGATCCCGGCGACATCACCGGCCTCGGCAACGATCCGGCGCGGCCGTTCGGCGGGCCATCGCCCGAATATGCGCGCCTCGCCTATCTGCTGCTCGCCGGAATCGGGGCCTAGGCGATGAACGCACTCAACCGGCGCATCTGGCTGAACGCGAGCCGCGGCGCGATCCTGCCGATCGCGATCCTGCTCCTCGTCACCCTGATGGTCGTTCCCGTCCCGGCGACGTTGCTCGACATCGGCTTCGTCACCAACATCATGCTGAGCCTGGCGGTGCTGATGGTGGCGCTGAACGTCGCCCGGCCGCTCGACTTCTCCTCCTTCCCGACGGTGCTGCTGTTCGCGACCCTGCTCAGGCTCGCGCTCAACGTCGCCTCGACCCGCGTCGTGCTGGTCAACGGCCATACCGGCACCGACGCGGCGGGCCATGTCATCGAGGCGTTCGGCAGCTTCCTGATCGGCGGCGACTATGCCGTCGGCATCTTCGTGTTCATGATCCTGATGATCATCAACCTGGTGGTCATTACCAAGGGCGCGGGCCGCGTCTCCGAGGTCTCGGCGCGCTTCACCCTCGATGCGATGCCGGGCAAGCAGATGGCGATCGACGCCGATCTCAACGCCGGCCTGCTCACCCCCGACGAGGCCAAGGCCCGCCGTCAGGAAGTCGCGACCGAGGCCGACTTCTATGGCTCGATGGACGGCGCCTCGAAATTCGTGAAGGGCGACGCCGTCGCCGGCGTGCTGATCCTGCTCGTCAACGTCATCGGCGGGCTGGTCCTCGGCACGGTCAGCCATTCGCTGTCGCTCAAGGACGCCGCCGCGACCTACGTGCTGCTCGCCATCGGCGACGCGCTGGTCGCGCAGGTGCCGGCGCTGCTGCTGTCGATCGCCGCCGCCGCGATCGTGACCCGCGTCTCCTCGCCCTACGACCTCTCCGGCCAGATCGCGAGCCAGTTCGGCTCGGCCAGGGCCTGGGTTCCGGTCGCGGGCATCCTCGCCATTCTCGGCCTGCTGCCGGGCATGCCGCATCTCGTCATCCTGCCCGCCGCCGCCCTCGCCGGCTTCATCGCGTGGAAGCTTAAGAAGACGGCCGACGCCAGGGCGCTGGTCGTGGAGGCACCGCCGGCGCCGCCAGCGCCGCACCTCATCGGCTGGGACGAGGTCAGCGACGATGCTGCGCTCAGCCTCGAGCTTGGCTTCGGCCTGATCGGCCTGGTCGACGAACGCAAGGGCGCGCCGCTGATGGCCCGGATCACCGGCATCCGCCGCCAGCTCTCGCGCGAGCTCGGCTTCGTCGTGCCGATCGTCCGGGTGCGCGACGAACTGTCGCTCTCGCCCAACACCTACCGCATCGCGGTCGCCGGCGTCGTCGTCGGCGAGGACGAGGTGTGGCCCGACGACCTGCTCGCCCTCGACAGCGGCGACCTGCTCGATCGGGTGCCGGGCCGGCAGGTCAAGGATCCGACCTTCGGGCTCGACGCGGTGTGGATCGATCCGGCGCAGCGCGCCGAGGCGGTCGTCGCCGGCTATACCGTCGTCGATCCGGCGACGGTGATCGCGACCCATCTCAACCAGGTCATCCAGACCGCCGCCGCCGACCTGTTCGGCATGGACGAGGCGCAAAAGCTGCTCGACGCGCTCAAGGAGAGCGCGCCGCAGCTCGTCGCCAACCTGACGCCGCAGCCGCTCGGCCTTGCCCAGATCGCGGGCCTGTGCCGCGCGCTGCTCGCCGAGGGCGTGCCGCTCAAGGATTTCCGCCGTATCGCCGAGGCGATGGCCGATGCGGCGCGCGACGAGACCGATCCGGTCCAGCTCGTCGAGGCGGTCCGCCAGCGCATCGGCGCGCTGATCGTCCAGACGATCGTGCCGGTGAAGATGCCGCTGCCGGTGGTCACGCTCGATCCCGGCCTCGAAGGGCTGCTCAGCCAGGCGGTGCGCACCGGCCGCGACGCGGTCCATCCGATCGAGCCGGGCCTGGGGCAGAAGATCGTCCAGGCCGTCGGCGGCGTCGCCGGGCCGCTGCTGCGCGAGGGCCGGCGCTTCGCCGTCGTCACCTCGCCGATCGTGCGGCGCGCCCTGTCGCGGCTGCTCGGCCCGCACCTGCCGGACGTGCCGGTGCTGTCCTTCCTCGAAATTCCCGACGGCAAGCCCGTCGAGGTGGTCGCCGTGGTCGGCGGCGAGTCCCAGCAACCGATGCTTGAAACGGAGGTTTCCGCGTGAGCGAGTGGGTGAACGACAAGGCGCGCATGACCGCGGTCGCGAGCGGCAAGGGCGGCGTCGGCAAGACCAATGTCGGCGTCAATCTGGCGGTCGCGCTGGCGAGGGGCGGCGCGCGCACCTTGCTGGTCGATTGCGACATGGGGGTGGCCAATGCCGGCATCCTGCTCGGCCTCAATCCCAGTCTCACCATCGCCGATCTGCTCGCCCGTCATTGCGAGCTCGACGACCTGATCATCGAGGGACCCTGCGGGCTGAAGCTGGTGCCGGGCCATAGCGGCATCGGCATCGGCTCGGCGCTCGCCGAGGGGGAGCGCGCGCGCCTGCTCGCCGCGCTCGCCGAACGCGCCGATGCGTTCGATCACATCGTCGTCGATACCGGCGGCGGCATCGGTTCGCAGAACATGGCGCTGGTCGGCGCGGCGGACCGCGCGCTGATCGTGCTCGCGCCGGAGCCGACCGCCTTCATGGACGCCTATGCGCTGGTGAAGGCGCTGTCGGTGGGGCAGGGGGTGCGCGCCTTCACGCTCGTCACCAACATGGTCGAAAGCGACCAGGCCGGCCGCGCCCTCTTCGACCATTTCGAAAGCGTGATCACCCGGTTCATGGATGTCACGCTCGCGCATCTCGGCTCGATTCCCGATGATCCCTATGTGCGCGAGGCGGTGCGCCGCAAGCGCTGCTGCGTCGAGCTGTTCCCGAGCGCGCGGGCGAGCAAGGCCTTCGCCCGGCTCGCCGAGCGCATCGCGGCGGCGAGCCCGGTCCGCCGCGCCGCCGTGCCGATGGAGGCATGCGATGGCGCTGGTTGATCCGCACGAGGCCGCCGCCACCTACGGCCGCCGGGCGGCGCAGCCACCCGAGGCGCTGGTGCGCGCGCACATGCCGCTGGTGCGCAAGATCGCCTGGCACGTTCACGGCCGTGTCGCTTCCGCGATCGAGATCGAGGATCTCGTCCAGATCGGCATGGTCGCGCTGGTCGAGGCCGCCAATTCCTTCGAGGATCGCGGCCACGCCTTCGCGACCTACGCGACGCTCAGGATCCGCGGCGCGATGATCGATCACCTGCGTCGCCACGCGCTCATCCGCCGCTCGGCGATGGCGCGCCGGCGCGAGCTCCTCGCGGCCCGCCAGGCGCTC
The DNA here is from genome assembly GCA_040255785.1 of Sphingomonadales bacterium. Lineage (GTDB taxonomy): Bacteria > Pseudomonadota > Alphaproteobacteria > Sphingomonadales > Sphingomonadaceae > Allosphingosinicella. Next base: position 80,570 of record JBDZVR010000005.1, on the reverse strand, counting down.
GAATCCCGGCTCGGCCGCGCGCCGACCGAGGAGGAGATGGCGGCCGAAATGGGCATGGACGCCGCCGATTATCGCGCCTTCGTCGACGAGAACCAGGCCGTCCGCCAGGAATCGATCGACGAAATCTACTCGGATCATTCGATGTGGTTCGCCGACCTTGAGGAACGCGCCGACGAGCGGATCGACCGCGAGCGGCTCAAGGACGCGATCGCCCGCGCGATCGGCCGGCTTCCCGAGCGCGACGCCCTCGTCCTCCAGCTCTACTTCGTCGAGGAAATGAACCTGGAGGAGATCGGCCAGACGCTCGGCGTCGGCGCGGCGCGCATCTGTCAGATCAAGAAGGCGGCGCTGGACAAGCTGCGCGCCGCGCTCGCCGGCTGGAGCTGAGCCTCATGCGCATCGAAATCGCCGCCGCCGAACTGCCGGGCCTGCTCGATCGCGCGCCCGACCAGGTCAGCCTGCTCTCGCTCGACTGTTTCGACACCCTGGTCTGGCGCGACGTCCAGGCCCCCGCCGACATTTTCGCCGAGCTGCCGATTCCGGGCGGCGGCGCCTGGGCGCGCACCCGCGCCGAGGACAAGGCGCGCAAGGCCGCCCGCCTCGCCGGCCGCGCCGAAGTGACGATCCGCGACATCTACCGCGTGCTGATGCCCGCGGCGCCGGACGCGCAGATCGCCGCGGCGATCGAGGCCGAGCTGGCGGCGGAGCATCGCCACTGCTTCGCCTTCGCGCCGACGGTGGCGCTGATGCGGCAGGCGAAGGCGCGCGGGCTCGACATCGCGATCGTCAGCGACACCTATCTGGACGAGGCGCGGCTTCGTGCGCTGATCGCCGCGACGGCGGGCGCGGACGTGCTGGCGCTGATCGACCGCGTTTTCTGCTCCTCTGCCCATGGTCGCACCAAGGCGACCGGCCTGTTCGAGGCGGTGCTGTCGGAGCTCGGCGTCGCTCCCGGCGCGATCCTTCACGTCGGCGACAACCCGGTGGCTGACCGCGACGCGCCCGCCGCGCTCGGCATCGCCACCGCGCGGCTGCGCCAGTTCGATCCCGCCGCCGAGCGCCGGCTGCGGCTCGAAGCGGCGGCGGCGGCGATGGTCGATTCCGCCGTGCGGTCCAGCGTGCCGGCCTTCCAGCCGCACCGGCCGGCGATCTCGCTGCACGTCGAGGACGATCCCGCCTTCGCCCTCGGCCACGACGTGCTCGGCCCGGTCTTTCACGCCTTCGCGCTCTGGGCGCGGGGCGAGGCGGAGGAGGTCGCCGCGCGCACGGGCCGGCCGGTGAAGCCCGTCTTCCTGCTCCGCGACGGCCACCTGCCGGCGCGCGTCTTCGAGACGGTGACCGGCCAGACCGCCGCCACCGCCGAGATCAGCCGCTTCACCGCCTGCCGCGCGTCGTTCACCGACGCCGGGGCGATTGCGAGCTATCTCGCCGCGCAGGCCCGCCACGGCCGCATCGACGTGCTCGCCGACCAGCTCGGCCTCACCGCGGCCGAGGCGCGCGCGATGGGCGACACCCAGGAGGCGTTCGAGCGCGCCGCGCTCACCCCCGAATGGGTCGCGCGGATCGTCGAGCGCTCGGCAGCCTTCGCCGACCGGCTGTTCGCCCATCTCGAAGCGGCCGGCGTCGCGCGCGGCGACGCGGTGATGTTCGTCGATCTGGGCTATAACGGCACCGCGCAGAACAAGCTTGCGCCGGTGCTCACCCGGCGCTTCGACCTCCATGTCGCCGGCCGCTATCTGTTGCTGCGCGAGGAGGCGCTGACCGGGCTCGACAAGAAGGGCTATTTCGACGCGCGCCATTACGATCTGCGCGCGCTCCACGCGCTGTCCGGCCCGATCTCGGTGGTCGAGCAGCTCGCCACCATCGTGCAGGGTTCGGCGGTCGATTACCGGCCCGATGGCAGGGCGATCCGCAAGGGCGGCGGCGCGAAGGGCGCGCAGAACGCGATCCGCGATCGCGTCCAGGAGGCCGCCATCGCCTTCGCGCGCGATCCGCGAGCGGGGATGGTCGCGCCGCCCGCGTCCGACGACGCCGCAAGCCGCCGCCACATGGCGATGGGCGCGCTCGCCCGGTTGCTGTTCCTGCCCGCCGCCGAGGAGGTCGCGCTGTTCGAGGCGTTCGAGCATGACGTCAATCTCGGCACCGACGATTGCATCCGCCTGCTCGACATCGCCCGCGCGGGGGAGGGGCTGCGCCGACGCGGCTTCGCCTATCTCCACCAGGGCGAGCGCATGTATCTTTCGGGCGAGCTGCAGCCCTACGGCCTGCCGCTCTCGCTCGCCCTGTTCGGCGCGAACCGCTTCGATCTCGATCTTCGCAACGCCGATTTCCGCACCGCCTCGGTCAGGCTGCCGGCGATACTCGCCGACGCGCGCGGCCAGGCGGCGATCGAGATCGACGCCCACGCGACCCACGATGGCTATTATCTCGCAACGATCCCGGTCGGCGCCGGGCGCTTCGCCGCCGGCGTGCGGTTCGGCGCATTGTGCGACTGGCTGCAGATCGAGGAATGCGCCTTCTTCCCGGTCGCCGCCTTCGGCCCCGGGGCGCGTGAATGCGCCGCCGCGCCGATCCCGGCCCGGCCGATCGCCGAGGGCATGGCCGAGGAGGCGCCCGGCCTCTATCGCTGCGGCGCCGCCGCGCTGATGATGGTCCCTCCGCCGCAGGGGCTGACGACGCCCCATCTCCTCGCCATCGCCTTCCGCCCGATCGTCCCGCGCGGCCAGCCGGCGCTGAAGGCGGCGGCGTAGGCCAGCGCCGGCAGCGGCTGCGCGCCTCGGCCACTCGAAAAAGAAGCCCCGGCGCGCAGGTGCCGCGCCGGGGCCAGACTTCGCTCTACTGGACTGTTTTAGCGAAGCAGGCTGAGGACGCCCGCCTGGCTCTGGTTGGCCTGGGCCAGCATGGCGACCGAGGCCTGGCTCAGGATCTGCGCCTTGGCGAGGCTGGTCGACTCGACCGAGAAGTCGGCATCCTCGATCCGCGAACGCGCGTCGCTGAGATTGGTGACGTTGTTCGACAGATTGTTGACGACCGACTCGAGGCGGCTCTGGCCGGCGCCGAGCGAGGCGCGGGTCGTGGCGACCGCCTTCAGCGCGGCGTCGACATCGCCAAGCGCGGTGGTGGCGCCGGCGGTCGACGAGATGTCCGAGCCGGAAGCGCTGGAAACGTCGAAGCCCTTGACGGTCAGCGCGGTCTGGTCGCCCGACTTCGAACCGGTCTGGATGTTGACCGTCACGTCGGCCGAGCCGAACACCGTGACACCGTTGAACTTGGTGTTGCCGACGATGTCGTCGATCTGGGCGCCGAGCTGCTCGACTTCGGCCTGCAGGTTGGCGCGGTCATCGTCGGAATAGGTGCCGCTCGCGCTCTGCACCGCCAGCTCGCGGATACGCTGCAGCATGTTGGTGACTTCGTTGAGGGCGCCTTCGGCGGTCTGGGCGAACGAGATGCCGTCGTTCGCGTTGCGGATCGCCTGGTTCATGCCGCGGATGTCCGAGGTCATCGAGCTCGCGATCGCGAGGCCGGCGGCGTCGTCCTTGGCCGAGTTGATGCGCTTGCCGGTCGACAGGCGCTCCATCGCCTGCTGGAGGGCCTGGTTGGCGACCCGGCCGGCATTCTGCGCACGCATCGCAGACGTATTGGTGTTGATCACAGTCATCCTGGGTTCCTTTCCCACTCTCATCATGGGCCGCCGGGTCGATCCCTGACTGCCACGCGACCATTAACGACGCCGTGCGCGGGGACTTTAATCGGCTGCCCTTGCCGGCGTCGGTTTTCCGACGCTCGACGTGGCGGCGAACCGACGGGGCCGGCGTCGCGCCACCGGCGCCGACAGGCGGCAAGCGCTTGCCGCCCGTCTGGCACGGCCCTTGCTTCATTCAGGGCGAACCGAATTACGGGGAATGTCGGGAATGATCGCACTGAGCAGGATGGCCGCCGAGGACAATCCCACCCTTTCCGCCTGGCTGGCGGGGGCGGGGCTGGCGCCGACCCTGTTCGACGCGCCGGGCGAGCGTGGCGACGGCCCTGCGATCCTCGCCGCGCGCGAGGCCGACACCGCCCGCCCGCGCGACCTGCTCGTCGATTTCGGCGCCGAGGCGCCCGGGCTCGTCCTCGCCGAGGACCGGCCGACACTGCTGCGCTACGGCCAGGAAGACATGGCGTTCGGCAACGCGCTGGTCGGCGAGCTGGTCCGCCCCGCGGGCCTGCCCGCCTGCGGCGAGCCGGAGAGCGCGCGATTGCTCGATTTCGTCCGCCGCATCGCCGCGAGCGAGGCCTCGGTGCTGATCCTCGGCGAAACCGGCACCGGCAAGGAGGGCATCGCCCGTACCATCCACGCCTGTTCGCCGCGCGCCGAGGGTCCGTTCATCGCGGTCAATTGCGCGGCGCTCCCCGAAACGATGCTCGAGGCGATCCTGTTCGGCCATCGCAAGGGCAGCTTCACCGGCGCCGGCCAGGATGGCGAGGGGCTGTTCCGCGCGGCCAATGGCGGCACGCTGCTGCTCGACGAGATCGCCGACCTTCCGCTCGGCCTGCAGGCCAAGCTGCTGCGCGCCCTGCAGGAGCGCGAGGTGCTCCCGGTCGGTGCGGTCAGGGCCGAGCCGGTGGACGTGCGCGTCATCGCCTGCGCCAATCGCGATCTCGCCGGCGAGGTCGCCGCCGGCCGCTTCCGCGCCGATCTCTACTGGCGGCTCAACGTCGTGCCGGTGACGCTCGCGCCGCTGCGCCAGCGGCGGCTCGACGTGCGCGCGATCGCCGCCGCGTTGCTGCTGCGCCACTACCGGCCCGACCGGGCCTTCCCGTTCCCGACCGCCGCGGCGCTCGACCTGCTGATGCGCCACAGCTGGCCCGGCAATGCGCGCGAGCTCGACAACGTGATCCAGCGTGCGCTGCTGCTCACCACCGGCGCGCGCATCGAGATCGACGCGCTCGCGATCGATCCGATCCGCTGCGCGCCCGCCGCGCCGGGGCTGCGCCCGCTCGCCGAGGTCGCCCGCGGCGCCGAGGCCGAAATGATCCGCGCCGCGCTCGCCGAGACCGGTGGGCATCGCAGTCGCGCCGCCGAGCGGCTCGGCATCAGCGAGCGCACGCTTCGCTACCGGCTCGCCGAAATGCGCGCCGCGGCCGCCTAGGAGAAAGTAGATGCAGGGCATCGACGCCAGCCGCCTGATGGCCATGCGCGCCGCGATCCTCGAGCGCAATAGCGCGCTCCAGCGCGCCGCCGGCATGGACGGCGCCCAAGCGCCCGGCGCCGCCGGCGCGGGCGCGGCCGTCCGCCCCGGCGATTTCGCCGCCGCGCTGCGCGGCGCGCTGGACCAGGTCAACGCCGCCCAGGAGCAATCGAGCGCGATGAGCGCCGCCTACGAGCGCGGCGAGACGACCGATATCGCCGCCGTGATGCTCGCGCGCCAGCGCGCGTCGCTCGGCTTCGAGGCGACCCTGCAGGTCAGGAACCGCCTTCTGTCCGCCTACAAGGACATCATGAGCATGCCGGTGTAACATGAGCGACGTCGCCACCACTCCCGATCTCCAGATGCCCGCGCCAGCCGCCGCCGCCGCCGCCGCGACCGCGAGCGCGAGCGCGAGCGGCGCGCTCGCCGGCCTTTCCGGCATCGCCCAGGGCGCGCGCGCCTTCTTCGCCCAGCCCGCGGTGGTCAGGAGCCTGCCCGCGCTCGGGCTGATCGCGCTCGCCGCCTTCGGCTTCCTGGTGTGGAGCGTGCTCAGCGCGCCGCCGAGCCGCGCGCTCTTCCCCGGCCTCGCCGACGAGGACAAGGCGGCGGTGGTCGATGCGCTGCGCACCGCCGGCGTGCCTTACACGATCGACGACGCCACCGGCGCGATCGACGTGCCGCAGGACCAATATTACCAGGCGCGCATGCTGCTCGCCGGACAGGGCCTGCCGCGCTCCGGCCCCGACGGCGGCGAGACCCTGAACAACATGCCGATGGGCGCGAGCCGCGCCGTCGAGGGCGAGCGCATCCGCTCCGCCCGCGAGCTCGATCTCGCCCGCACGATCGAGGCGATCGACGCGGTCCAGTCCGCGCGCGTCCACCTCGCGGTCGAGCAGCCGAGCGTGTTCGTGCGCGATTCGGCGCGTCCCTCCGCCTCGGTGATGCTGACGCTCAAGGGCGGTCGCCGCCTCTCCGACACGCAGGTGCAGGCGATCGTCCATCTCGTCGCCTCCTCGGTGCCGGGCCTGTCGCCCGACGGCGTCTCGGTGGTCGACCAGAATGGCGCCCTGCTCTCGCGCAGCGGCGGCGATTCGACGACGCAGGTGACCGAGCAGCAGCTCGCCGTCCAGGCCCAGGTCGAGGATCGCTACCGCCGCTCGATCGCGGGCCTGCTGACGCCGATCCTCGGCGCCGAAAACTTCAGCGCCGAGGTCCATGCCGAAATGGACTTTTCCGAGGTGCAGTCGACCCGTGAGGGCTTCCCGACCAACGCGACGGTCGTGACCAGCGAGCAGACCCAGCGCACCGTCGATCCCGCCAGCGGCGCGAGCGCCATTGGCGGCATCCCGGGCGCGCTCTCGAACACGCCGCCGCCGGCCTCCGAGGTCGCCGCGGCGCCGGGCGGAGAGCTGACGCCCACCCCCGCCGGCGCGCCGGCACCGACGGCGAGCGCCGCGCGCACCAGCGAGAATGTCAGCCGCGACTTCGCGGTCGGCCGCGAGGTCTCGGTGACCCGCCAGCAGGTCGGCACGGTCAAGCGTCTCACCGTCGCCATCGCGCTGCGCAACCCCGATACCGGGCGTCCCCGCAGCGCGCAGGAGCTGCAGGCGATCGAGCAGCTCGTGAAGGGCGCGGTCGGCTTCGACCCGAACCGCGGCGACGTCGTCGCGATCAACGCCCGCCCGTTCGCCACCGCCGAAGCGCACGAACAGGCCTGGTACGAGGCGCCCTGGGTGTGGCCTGCCGCGCGCAACGTCACCGCGATCCTGGTCGCCCTGCTGCTCGTCTTCGGCATCGGCCGGCCAATGCTGAAGAAGGCGAGCGCGGCGCTCGCCAGGCGGGCGGCCGAAAACCGCGACGCGCGCGGCGCGGTCGGGGGCCAGATCGCCGGCGCGCTCGCCGGGCGCGCCCGCAGCGAGGACGACATGAAGGTCACGCTCGAGATGATCGAGGCGACCCGCGACTACGAGGCGCGCGCCGCGCTGATCCGCGGCTTCGTGCGCCAGGATCCCGCGCGGGCCGCGCTCGTCGTCCGCGATCTCATCCGCAACGATACCAAGCAGGGAGCCTGACAAGCGATGGACGCTGTCGAATCCGTCAGCAACGGCGCCGCCAGGGGCGCGGCCGGTCCTTCGGGGAGCGATGCGGCCGCCATTCTGCTGATGCTGCTCGGCGACGAGGAAGCCGCCGAGATCCTGAGCCATCTTGAGCCCTACGAGGTGCAGCATCTGGGCAGCGCGATGTTCAACGTCGCCGACGTCACCGAGGACCAGGTCGAAACCGTCTTCCACACCTTCCTCGAGAAGACCCGCGCGCGCACCACCATCGGCTTCGGCGCGGCGCCGCGCATCCGCGCCGTGATGGAACATGCGCTGGGCCAGGAGCGCGCCAACAACGTGCTCGCCCGGATCACCCCGCCGACCCGCAGCCGCGCGCTCGAGGCGCTGCGCTGGATGGACGCCAAGACGATCGCGTCGCTGATCGAGCACGAACATCCGCAGATCGCCGCGCTGGTCGTCGCCCATCTTGACCCGCCGATCGCGGCCGACGTGCTCCAGCTCCTGCCCGCCGACATGCAGCCCGACGTGATCTACCGCGTCGCCCGGCTCGAATCGGTGACGCCCGAGGCGCTCGAGGAGCTCGAGCGGATCCTGGTCCGCGAGGTCGGGCGCGTCTCCTTCTCGCCGCCGGCCCCGCCGCGCGGCGGGGCGAGCGAGGCCGCCAAGATCATGAACAACATGCGCTCCGGCCAGGAGCAGCGGATCATCCGCACGCTCGGCAAGATCGACAAGACGCTCGCCCAGCGGATCGAGGACGAGATGTTCATCTTCGAGGACCTGATGGAACTCGACGACAAGAATCTCGGCATCCTGATGCGCAACATCGACAACGAGGTGCTGATCGTCGCGCTCAAGGGCGCCGACGAGCGGCTCAAGGAGAAGATCTTCGGCTGCATGTCGAGCCGCGCCGCCGATTCGATCCGCGACGAGATGGAGGCGCGCGGCCCGATGCGCCTCGCCGAGGTCCAGGACGCGCAGAAGGAAGTGCTCGCGATGGCAAGGCGGCTCGCCGATGCCGGCACGATCATGCTCGCCGGCCGCGGAGAGGATTATGTCTAGGCTGTTGCGCAGCGAAATGGCGGCGGCCGCCGCCAGCATCGGCAGCTTCGTGCTGCACCGGAGCGACAGCGGCTTCAGGCCGCGGCTCGATCCGGGCGCGCCCTCGAACGATTTCGCGCCGAGCGACTTCGCGGAAGAATCCGAGCCGCGGCCCGCGCAAGCGGTCGATCGCTACGAACTCGGCCTCGCCGAGGGACGCCGGACGGTCGAGGCGGAGCTTGCCGCCGAGCGCGACGCGCTGGCGCGGCTCGCCGAATCGCTGGAGACGCTGCGCCCGGAGCCGACCAACGCGCTCGCGCTGCTGCTCGCGGAAACCGTTGACCGGCTGGTGCGCGAGATCATCGGCCAGGTCGAGATCGACCCGATGGTGCTGCTCGAGCGCGCCAGGGCGGCGGCGGCGCTGATCGGCGAGAATGTCGCGCCATCGAAGCTGCGCGTCCATCCCGACGACGCCGAAATCCTGGCGCCCGCGACTCTCGAAATCCCGATCGAGCCCGATCCCTCGCTGGAGCGGGGCAGCATAGTGCTCGAAACCGGCAATGGCTGGATTGAGGACGGACCGGCGGTGCGGCTCGAGCGGCTGCGCGCCGAGCTCGACAAGATGGCGGCGCCCAGATGAGCCGGCTCGCCAACCTTTCCCGGAGCCTGCTCGAGCCGGTTCATGCCGGCGCGGACGGGCCGCGCCGCGTCGGCCGGCTCGCCGCCTATGACGGGCTGATGCTGGAAGCGACCGGCTTCACGCGTCCGATCGGCTCGGGCGCGCGGCTCACCGCCGCCGACGGCCAGATTGCGCGCGCCGAAGTCGTCGGCTTTCGTGGCGAGCGGACGCTGCTGATGGCGCTCGACGGCGAGGCCGCCTTCGCCAACGGCGCGCGGGTCGTGCCCGACACCGCCTCCAGCCTGTGCGAGGTCGGCCCCGGCCTGCTCGGCCGCGTCATCGACGCGCTCGGTCTGCCGCTCGACGGCCTCGGCCCGGTCGCGGCGCCCGACAAGTGGCCGCTCGCCGGCCGGCGCGGCAATCCGCTCGACCGCGCCCGCGTCACCAGGAAGTTCGACATCGGCGTGCGCGCGGTGAACGCGCTGGTGACCGCCGGCGTCGGCCAGCGCATCGCGATCGTCGCCGGCTCCGGCGTCGGCAAGTCGGTGCTGATGGGCCAGGTGATCGCCGGCGCGGAGGCGGACGTGATCGTCGTCGGCCTGATCGGCGAGCGCAGCCGCGAGGTCGCGGATTTCCTCGCCACCAGGCTGCCGCCGGCGGTGCGGTCCAGGTCGGTCGTCGTCGCGGTGCCGGCGGACCATGCCCCGCTGCTGCGGCTGCGCGCCGCGATGCGCGCGACCGCGATCGCCGAGGATTTCCGCGCGCGCGGGATGAAGGTGCTGCTGCTTGTCGACAGCCTCACCCGCGTCGCCCATGCCCAGCGCGAGATCGGCCTTTCGCTCGGCGAGCCGCCGACGGTGAAGGGCTACCCGCCCTCCGCGCTCGGGCTGATTCCGCGGCTCGTCGAGCGCGCCGGCGCCGATGCGCGCACCGGCGGATCGATCACCGCGCTCTATACCGTGCTCGCCGATGGCGACGATACCGACGACCCGATCGTCGATTCGGCGCGCGCGATCGTCGATGGCCACATCATCCTCTCGCGCGGTCTCGCCGAGCAGTCGGTCTATCCGGCGATCGATGTCGGCCGCTCGCTCTCGCGCGTGATGTCCGACATCGTCGATCCCGAACATGCCGCGGCCGCGGCGGCGTTCCGCCGCCTGTGGTCGGCGTTCGAGGAGAATCGCGATCTCATCCTGATGGGCGCCTACCAGGCCGGTGGCGATCCGCTGATCGACGAGGCGATCGTGCGTCGCCCCGAACTGCTCGATTTCCTCAGGCAGGCGCCCGGCGAGCGCGTCGGCTTCGATGAATCGCTCGCCGCGCTCAGGGAGCTGATGAAATGAGCCGGCTGGTGCGGCAGCGGGCACGGATCGCGCGCGTGCGCCGGATCCAGCACGGCCTGGCCGCCTCCGCCGCGGCCGAGGCGGCGGAGCAGGTGCAGTTGCTCGAGACCAATCGGGCGAAGCTCGCGCGGATGCGCGGCGAGCTCCGGCCCGCGATCGGGCCGACCGACGGCGCCGCGCTGGCGCGGCTCGGCGAGCTCGCGATGCGGCTCGATTCGGCCCGGATCGGGCTTGGCCGCTCGATCGAGAATGCCCGCTCGGTCGTGCGCTTGCGCGAGAGCGAGCGGCTCGCCGCCCGGCGCGACCAGGAAAGCGCCGAAAGGCTTCAGAAGGCAGCGCGTGACGCCGCCGAGGCGCTCGCCGAGCGCCGTCCGCTGCGCAGCGGACGCGTCCGGTCGCGGCTCGTCGAGGAGGGAGATGGCAGGTGATGGCTTCGGTTCCGAACATGCGGCCGACCGCGTCGGTCACTGGCGGCGACGGCAAGGCCGCCGCCGAGGGCGCCGGCGTGACGACGCCGTTCGCCAGCTTGCTCGCCACCGGCCGGCCGACTCTGGCCGGGGCCGATGGCGCGACCGAGGGCGTGGCGACGAAGTCCAGCCCGGCCGCGCAACTGCTCGCCGCGCTCCAGCGCGCGCTGAGCGGGCGCGTCGCCCCGCAGGCCGACGAAGCGCCGCCGGCCGGGAGCGAGCCGGCCGAAATGGTCGTCGTCGACGGGGACGGCGCGGGCGAGGATGACGATGCGGTCGTCGCCGAGGCGGCCGGCGCGCCGGCCGAGCTGCTGCCGCTGATCGAGGCGCAGAGCGCGGCGCCGGTGCCGGTGGCGGTGCCGGTGACGGGGACGCCGGCCTCGCCGCCGGCCGGGAGCGCCACGCCGGGAAGCGAAGCGTCGGCGGGCGAGGCCGGGCGGCTGGCGCTTGTCGCCGGCGCCGCGCCGGCATCGACGCCGGCCTCGCCGCCGGTCGATCCGGCGCCGCCGCCGACCGGGTCGCCGCACGCGCCCGATCCGACGCCGCCCGCCGCGGCCCGGCCCGGCCTCCCCGCCATCGACGGCCCGGAGGGCGACACGGCGCCGGCCAAGGCCGGCCCGCGCGAAAATGCGCCGCTGCCCGGCGCCGCACCAGACGGGGCGGATGCCGGCGCCGGCGAGGATCGGTTGGCCGGGCGGACGCCCCGGATCGACCCGGGCGCGCTGACGCCGGACCTCAAGGTCGGGCCGCCACCGGATTCGCCGCTCGCGCCGTCGATGGTCGCGCGCCTGGCGGCGGCGATGCAGGCGCGGCTCGCGTCCGCCCGGCCGGGCGACGCCGCATCCAGGGGCGCGGCCGCCCCGGCGACACCCGCGCCGGGTGCGACTGACGCGGCCGCTGCTTCGCCCGCGCCGGTATCGTCCGGGTCCAGTCCGCTCGCCGCGCTGCAGGCCCTGTTCACGCATGTCGCGCCGCCGCCCGCGGCCCAGCCCGGCCCGGGTGCCGCCGATGCGCCCGCTGGCGGCGGCGCGCCGGCCCGGCCGCTCGCCGACCGGCTGATGGAGCATCACCTCGACCTCGCCCGCGACAGCGCCTGGCTCGACCGGCTCGCCCGCGACATCGCGACGAGCGCCGAAGGCGGCGCGCCGATGCGTTTCCGGCTCCACCCCGAAACGCTCGGCCACATGCGCGTCGAGCTTTCGCAGGGTGATCGCGGCATGTCGGTCCGGCTCACCGTCGAGAACGAGGCGGCGCGCCACATCATCGCCGACGCCCAGCCCCGCCTCCTCGCCGAGGCGCGTGCGCAGGGCGTTCGCCTTGCCGAGGCCCATGTCGATCTCGCCGGCGGCGCCGGCGGACATGCGTCGGGTGATCCGCGCCACCAGGACATGGCGCGCGACCCCGTTTCCCTGCGAACCGCCCGGGCCGCCCCCGGCGCGGACGAGGACGTCGACGTTCCGTCCCGCCGTCGCGACAGCCCGGACCGCTATGCATGAAGGATGAGCAGATGAGCGACACCGAGGCGCCCGCCAAGAAGAAGGGCGGAAAACTGAAGATGTTCCTGGTCCTGGCGATCGGCCTCGTCGTGATCGGCGGGGGAGTTGCCGGCGGCCTTTTCGCGATGGGCATCGGTCCGTTCGGCGAGGCCGGCGCGGCGGAGGATCCCGGCGTCCCCCATCTCGTCGTTCGCGATGGCGTGAGCGCGACCAGCGCCGCGATCGCGCGCGATCACGCGCGGCGGGGCCGTATCGATCCGCGCGTCTTCAAGGCGACCTATGTGCCGCTGGAAGGCGAATTCACGTCGAACCTGCGCGGCGGCGGCGCCTTCGCGCAGGTCGGGATCGGGGTTTCGACCTATTATGACGAACGCGTCGTCGACAATCTCAGCACCCACAACATGGCGATCCGCTCGGCCGTGCTGATGGTCCTGTCCCAGCAGGATCCGGTGGCGATCGCCACCCCGCAGGGGAAGGAGCAGCTGCGCCAACAGTTAAAGAACGCGATAAACAACACGTTAACCATTCGGGAAGGGTTCGGCGGTATCGACGACGTGTACTTCACGAGCTTCGTCACGCAATGAACGACAAGACGACACTTTCCGGCGAGGAAATCTCGGCCCTCATGAGCGAGGCGCCCGGGACGGACGGGGACGCCGGCGGCGGCGCCAGCGCCTTCGCCTTCGGCGCGGGCGGGCGGCCGATCTCGGCGCTGCCCGTGCTCGACCGGATGGGCGAGCGGATGGTGCGCCGGCTGCGCACCATCTTCGAGCCGTTCGTGCGCGCCAAGCCGAGCGTCACCGCCGATCCGGCGCTCATCCGCGCCTATGGCGACTGGCAGGCCGAGCAGCCCGAGTTCACCAGCCTCAGCGTCTACGGCTTCAGGCCGCTCAAGGGCGCGATCCTGCTCGCCGTCGAACCCGCCTTCATCACCCGCCTCGTCGATGCCCGCTACGGCGGCACCGGCGACGTCCCGGTGCGCCGTGCGCGCGAGTTCACCGCGACCGAGGAGAACATGCTCGCCCGCGTCGCCGAGCTGGTGATCGGCGCGCTCGGCGAGGTCTGGGCCGAGGTCGTGAAGGTCACGCCCGAGCTTCGCGCGCGCGAGACCAATGTCAGCTTCGCCCAGCTCGCGCGCGCCGACGAGCAGGTCGCCGTCACCCGCTTCACGATCACGCCCTGGCCGGACAAGAGCTCGGTGATCGAGTTCGTCTACCCGGTCGCGGCGCTGCGTTCGGTCGAGCGCGAGCTGGCGCGCACCTATGACGATCAGCCGGCCCCGGCCGGCGAATGGCGCGGACGGCTCGCCGCCGCGCTCGGCGAGGTCCGCTTCCCGGCGCGCACCGTGCTGGCGCGGCCGGAGCTGCGCTTCTCCGAGCTGATGCAGCTCCAGCCGGGGGACGTGATCCCGGTCACGCTGGCGAAGCTCGTGCCGCTCCTCGTCGAGGGGCGCAAGATCGCGCTCGGCACGATCGGCGAACATGACGGGCGCGCCGCGCTCAGAATCGAAAAGATGGAATCCAGGAGGTCGGCACTGTGAAAGAGGGTCAGGAAATCGTCGAGGGCAAGCCCGTCGACGCGAGCGTGCTCGGCGCGCGAAATTTCGGCATGCTCGCCGACATCCCCGTGCGGCTCTCGGTCGAGGTCGGCAGCACCGCGCTCAAGCTCTCGGAGCTGATGGAGCTCGCTGAAGGCAGCGTCGTCGAGCTCGATCGCCAGAGCCACGAGCTGCTCGACATCATGGCCAACGGAACGCTGATCGCCAAGGGCGAGGTGGTGACCGTGAACGGCCGCTTCGGCATTCGCGTCGTCGAGGTCGTCGCGCCCGAGGGTTCGACGGCGGGCATCGAGCGCCGTCAGTGATGACCGCCTATATCCTGAAGCTGGTTGTCCTCGTCCCGCTGGTGGCGGGGCTCGCCTTCGGCGCGCTGTGGCTGTGGCGCAAGGCGCAGCCGGGGATGATGGGCTTCGGCAACCGCGAACGCGCGGTGAAGCTGGTCGACGCGCTGCCGCTCGGCGCCACCGGCCGGCTCGCGGTCGTCGATTTCGCGGGCAAGCGGCTGCTGGTCGCGGTCTCGCGCGCGGGCGTCCAGCTCGTCGCCGAATCGGCGGCGGAGGCCGAGCGCCATGGCTGACACCGCCGTTCGGGCGCGCCGCGTCGGCACGATCCTGGCGGTGCTGCTCGCCGCGCTGATCCTTTTCGTGCCCGACGTCGCCCAGGCCCAGGCAGCCGCGCCTGCCGCCGCCGCGCCCGCCGCCTCCAGCGTCGGCGGCCAGCCCGGCGCGATCGAGCGCGCGCTGAACACGATTTCCGGCGACGGCCGTCCGCTCTCGCTCAGCCTGCAGATCCTGCTGCTGATGAGCCTGCTGACGATCCTGCCGTCGATCCTGCTGATGATGACCAGCTTCACCCGGATCATCATCGTGCTTTCGATCCTGCGGCAGGCGATCGGCCTCCAGCAGACGCCGCCCAACCAGGTGCTGATCGGCCTCGCCCTGTTCCTGTCGCTGTTCGTGATGCGGCCGGTGATCGACCAGATCAACGCGACCGCCTACACGCCCTACGGCAACGGCCAGATTTCGATCGAGGAAGCGGTGTCGCGCTCCGGCACGGTGCTGCACGGCTTCATGATGAGCCAGACCCGGGAGACCGACCTCAGGCTGTTCGCCAATCTCGCCGGCGTGCAGCGCTTTCCCTCGCGCGAGGCGGTGCCCTTCTCGATCCTGCTGCCCGCCTATGTCACCAGCGAGCTCAAGACCGCGTTCGAGATCGGCTTCCTCATCTTCCTGCCGTTCCTGATCATCGACATCGTCGTCTCCTCGACATTGATGTCGCTCGGCATGATGATGCTCTCGCCCACCATCGTGTCGATGCCGTTCAAGCTGCTGCTCTTCGTCCTGGTGGACGGCTGGGCGCTGACGATGGGGTCGCTCGCGGCCTCGTTCGGAACCTGAGGGGCGCGCGGCGATGGACACGCCCGACTATTTCATCGGCATTGCCCAGCAAGCCCTCTGGGTGCTGGCGCTCGCCTGCGCGCCGATCCTCATTCCGGCGCTGCTCGCCGGCCTCGTGCTCGGCATGATTCAGGCGGCGACGTCGGTGAACGAGCAGACCCTGAGCTTCGTGCCCAAGCTGATCGTGGTCGCGATCTGCCTCGCCCTGTTCGGCGGCGCGATCATGATGCTGGTCGCCGACTTCACCCAGGATCTCTTCGCCCGGATTCCCGAGCTGACGCGATGATCCCGGGCGGGCTTGCCGGCGTCGAGACGACCTTGTGGCTGTGGGCGATCGCGATGATCCGCCCCGGCGCCGCCTTCCTCGCCGCGCCGGTGTTCAACTCGCCCGCCGTGCCGGTGCAGCTGCGGGTGATCATCGCGCTCGCGATCTGCATCCCGGCGCTGTCGGCGACGAGCTTCCAGCTGCCCGCCGACGGCATCGCCTCGATCGACGGCGCGATGCTCGTCGCGGGCGAGGTGATGGCCGGGCTCGCGCTCGGCTTTGCGATCCAGATCGGCTTTTCGGCCGCGCTCGTCGCCGGCACGCTGATCGGCAACACGATGGGGCTCGGATTCGCGGCGATGATGGATCCGCTCACCGGCCAGCAGAATCCGGTTCTCGCCCAGTTCCTGACCATCGTCGGCACCTTGCTGTTCCTGTCGATCGACGGTCACCTCGCGCTCGCCACCTCGATCGTCGAAAGCTATCGCGCGCTGCCGCCCGGCGCCGCCTGGCTGTCGGCCGAGGCCGTGCGCGGCCTCGTCTATTTCGGCTCGACCCTGTTCGCGGCCGGCCTGTCGATCGCGCTGCCGGTCGGCTTTTCGATCGTGCTCGTCCAGATCATGATGGGCATGCTCTCGCGCTCGGCACCGCAGCTCAACCTGTTCGCGGTCGGCTTTCCCGCCGCCCTGCTCGCCGGCGTCGTGCTGATGGCGATCGCCGCCCCGCTGATGGGCGATGGCCTGGTCGCCGCGATCCGCGCGGGCCTCGAACAATCACGGCAACTGGCGCTCGGCCATGGCTGACACCGATCAGGAACGCACAGAGGCGCCGACTCCGAAGCGCAAGAAGGACGCCGCCGAGAAGGGCGACGTCCTCCAGTCGCGCGAGCTCGGCACGGCGCTGGTCGTGATCGGCGGCGCGCTCTGGTTCGCCTTCGCCGGGCCGATGATGATGAACGCGCTCGAGGTGATGGTGACCGACGGCCTGTCCTTCGACGCGGGGGACCTGCGCAATTTCGATCCCGGCGCGGTGATCGTGCGGCTGGTCGGGATCGTCGCGCTGCCGCTCGCCGGCCTGTTCGCGATCACGATGGTGGCCGCGATCGGCGCGCCGGCGATGCTCGGCTCGCTCGGCTTCCGTCCGGCCGCGCTCGCCTTTCGCGGCAGCAAGCTCAACCCGCTCACGGGGTTCAAGCGCATCTTCGGCGTCCAGGGCCTGGTCGAGCTCGCCAAGTCGATCGCCAAGGTGTTGCTGCTCGGCTCGATCGGTATCTGGGTGCTGGTCAGCCAGTCGCGCTCGCTGATCGGCCTGTCGTCGAACGAGGTCCGCACCGCGATCGGCGAAGTCGGGATCACCTTCCTGATCGCGGTGATCGTGATGGCGATCGGGCTCGGCGGCATCGCGCTCATCGACGTGCCGGTCCAGTTCCTGCGCCGCATCAAGCGGCTGCGCATGACGCGCGAGGAGGTGAAGGAGGAGCACAAGCAGACCGACGGCTCGCCCGAGGTCAAGGCACAGCTCCGTCGCCGCCAGCGCGAGATCGCGCTCGCCTCGGTCCGCGCGGCGATGGCCGAAGCGACGGTGGTGCTCACCAACCCGACCCATTTCGCGGTCGCGCTGCGCTACAATCCGGGCCGGGATCCGGCGCCGATCGTCGTCGCGCGCGGTCGCGGCGTCACCGCGGAGGCGATCCGCGAGCTGGCCGGCGAGCACGAGGTGCCGATCCTCTCCTATCCGCGGCTCGCCCGCGCGATCTACTATACGAGCCGGGTCGGCCAGGTGATCCGCGAGGATCTCTATCTCGCGGTCGCGACCATCCTCGCCTTCGTCTTCAACCTGGAGACGGCGCTCGCCAACGGGACGCCGCCGCCGCCGGTCGAGGTGCCCGTCGGCGCCCGCTTCGACGCCCGCGGCCGGCCCGAGGGCTGAGCGCCTTAAACAATGCCCGCCCCCGCCGTTACCTTTCGTTAAAGCGCGCGCGGCGCGCGGGAGGGACTGGTGGAGCAAGAGCCGGATCGATTGCGCCGCGCGCTCCGGGAGATCGAGGAGCTGATCGAGGAGGCCGAGCGCAACGGCGGCCGCGTCGATCGCTGGCTGCGCGAGCTCGCCGAGGAATTGCGCAAGGCGACGCCCGCGGCGCGACCGGCGCCGGCGAGCGTGCCGGCCTTCCCGAGCGCCGCGGTCGACGGCTTTCGCGTCGCCAGCCGGATGCGGCTCGATCCCGATCGCTCGATCGGTGCCCATGGGCACGTCGACGCACAGGCGCTGAAGCTGCTGAAAGACTGAATTTCCGCGCCTCCCGGGCCTAAATTTCGCGCGTCCCCGGTCGTTCATGGAATCGACGAAAGGGACGCTCGATGACGACCACGGCAATGACCTCCGCGAGCAATGCCAACAGCTCGGCATCGAGCGCGATTCTGCAGGCGCTCGGCTCGGGCTCCGGCATCGACGTCAACGGGCTGGTCAACCAGCTCGCCGAGGCGCAGAAGGCGCCGCAGCAGGCGCTGCTCGACCAGCGGCAGGCGGTGAACGGCGCCCGCGTCTCGGCGCTCGGCCAGATGGCGAACGCGATCGACGGCTTCGCCGCGGCGCTCAGGTCGCTGCTCGACAGCGGCTCGCTCTACAGCCAGCCGGCGGTGTCCGACACCGGCATCTTCACCGCGACCGCGATGGCGGGGAGCCGGATCGGCAACCTTTCGGCGTCGATCACGGTCAGCCAGGTGGCGACGGCGCAGACGCTCGTTTCCGCCCCGATCGCCGATCGCGCCCAGCCGGTGGGCGAGGGGACGCTCACCATCGTCACCGGCGCCGGCAGCTTCGATGTCGTGATCGATGCGACCAACGACAGCCTCGACGGCCTCGCCCAGGCGATCAACCAGGCCGGCGCCGGGCTCACCGCCTCCATCGTCACCGATCCGAGCGGCGCGCGGCTCGTCGTCAAGGGCCGCACCGGCGCGGCGAACGAGTTCACGATCGCCGCGTCCGGCGCCGCCGGGCTTGCCCGGTTCGCCTACGATCCCGACCTTCCGGGCGGGCTCGAGCGAAAGGTCGCGGCGCAGGACGCGATCGTCTCCCTCGACGGGATCGAGGTCCGTCGCGACACGAACAGCTTCAGCGACCTCATCCCGGGCGTGCGCATCGAGCTCAAGAAGGCCGCGCCGGACGTGGCGGTCAGCGTCGGCGTGACGCGTCCCGCCGCGGCGATCCAGCAGGCGGTGTCCGATTTCGTCGGCGCCTATAACGAGCTGCAGTCGATGATTGCGGCGGTCACCCGGCCCGACGCGGACGGCAATCCCGGCGCGCTGCGTGGCGACATCGGCATCCGCCAGATGCAGCGCCAGCTCGCCGCGCTCACCACCACGGTGCTCTCGAGCGAGGGCAACGGCCCCCACACCCTGGCCGAAATCGGCGTGCGCACCAATCGCGATGGCACGCTCAGCGTCGACCAGACCGTGCTCGCCAACGCGCTCGCCACCAATCCCGACGCGGTCGAGGCGATGTTCAACCCCTCGCAGTCGAGCTCGAGCCCGTTCCTGACGATCAAGAGCACCGTCGGCAGCGTGAAGCCGGGCACCTACACCGTCACCGACATCGTCCCCGGCCCGCCGGCGTCCGGCATGATCGACGGCGTCGCCTTCAAGGCGGCGGGATCGAATCTGATCGCGCCCTCCGGCTCGGCCGCGGTTGGCCTCATCCTCGGCGTAACCGGCGCCGTCTCGAGCGCGACGATCGTCATCGATCCGGGCCTCGGCGGCGCGCTCCAGGCGATCCGGGATTCGCTGCGCGGCTCGGACGGCGCCTTCGCGACCACCCAGCAGCGGCTGAGGGAGGAGGCCGAGCGGATCGCCCAGGACCAGGAGAAGCTCGATAGCCGCTCGCGGCAATATTACAACCAGCTGCTCGCCACCTTCACCGCGATGGATCGGCAGGTGTCCGCCTTCAAGGCGACCCAATCCTATCTCGATCAGCAGGTGAAGATGTGGACCAGCTCCAACAACGGCTGATCCCGCGCAGGCCGGGATCCCAGCAGGAAGGGCAAGAGTGATGTACGTCGCACGGGGTCAGTTCGGCGCCAAGGCGCGCTATCGCAGCGTCGATCTGGTCAGCCGGATCGAGGGCGCGAGCCCGCACCGCCTCGTCCAGATCATGTTCGACGAGCTGCTGAAGGCGCTCGACGCGCTCACCGTCGCCGTGCGCCGGCGCGATCTCTCCCAGCGCGCGCAGCGCCAGTCGCGCGCGCTCGCCATCCTCAACGGGCTCGAGACCAGCCTCGATTTCGACAAGGGCGGCGAGATCGCGACCAGCCTTGCGTCGATCTATCGCCAGGCGCGTCGGGCGCTGCTCGATGCCTGCCGCACGGACGATGCCGCGCTGGTCGAGCGCACCCGCCAGCAGCTCGGCGAGATCGCCAGCGCCTGGACCGCGATCGGCGAGCGGGCGCGCTGAGCGCCGCGGTCAGGCCGCGCGCAGCTCGTATTTGCGCATCTTCTCGATCAGCGTCGTGCGCTGGAGCGAGAGCAGGCGGGCGGCATCCGCCACGACCCCGCCCGACAGGCTGAGCGCCTGCTCGATATAGCGCCGTTCGATCTCGGCGAGCATGTCGCGCAGCGCGACCGGCTGGCCGGCGGCGAGCCGCGGCGCGTCGAGATCGATGCCCTCGCGGATCGCGACGACGACATCGCTCCGCGGGGCCGCGTCCCTCGCCTCCTCGGCCGCCGGATCAGCCGCGTCCCCGGCCGGCGCCATCACGTCGGTCGCCGCCCACAGCGCCTGGCGCTCGGCGGCGCCGACCCGGCCGCGCCGCAGCATCAGCCGCTCGATCTGCTCCGCGCCGACGGCCTCGCCGGCATGGAGGATGCGGGCGCGCTCGATCAGGTTCTTGAGCTCGCGGACATTGCCGGGCCAGTCGTGGCGCTGCAGCCGCGCCATCGCCTCGGCGGTGAAGCGGACCGCGTCGCGCCCGCCGGCCCTGGCGAGGAAATGTCGCACGAGCAGCGGCACGTCCTCGACGCGCGCCGCGAGCGGCGGAATCTCGATCGGAAAGACGGCGAGGCGGTAATAGAGGTCCTCGCGGAAGCGCCCCTCGTCGATCGCGCGATCGATGTCGCGGTGCGTGGCCGCGACGATGCGCACGTCGACCGGGATCTGGCCGCGTCCGCCGACCCGCTGGACGACACGCTCCTCCAGCACGCGCAGCAGCTTGACCTGCATGTCGGCGGGCATGTCGCCGATTTCGTCGAGAAAGAGGGTGCCGCCATCGGCTTCCTCGAAACGGCCGCGGTGCTGGGCGTGCGCGCCGGTGAAGCTGCCCTTTTCATGGCCGAACAGCTCCGATTCGAGCAGGTCGCGCGGGATCGCTCCGCAATTGACCGCGACGCGCGGCGCGGCGGCGCGCGGGCTGGCGGCGTGGATCGCGCGGGCGACCACCTCCTTGCCGCTGCCCGATGGCCCGGTGATCAGCACCGAGGCATCGCTCGGACCGACCTGGCGGATCAGCCGCCGGAGCTCCACGATCGCCCGGCTCTCGCCGACGATGAGCGACTCCGGGTCGGCCGAAGCCCTGGCCCTGGTCGCTGCTCTCCCCTTCACGGCAACCCCACCCGAATTGTCGTGCACCCCGTTTCCCCCGGCATCCTCGTTACGCGCCAGTGATGAAGGGAAATGGTTAACGCGATGCTAACGGAGTTTAACGCCGCGCAGGCCGGCGTGGCCGGCGGCGGGGGGGCGTGGTCAGCGGCGGGGCAGGATCCCGAAATGGCGCCGCGGCGGCGTCTTGCGGCCGGCATTGGCGAGCGTCTCGACGGTCGCCTCGTGGAGCGGCGTGTTGAACTCGAACCCGACCTTGCCGTCCTCGATCCACACGACCTTCGCCGCTTCGGGCGCGCAGCCCGGCAGCTTGAGCCAGACCGGGTCGCCCGCCTCCAGCGCCGCGTCGCAATGGGCCATGAAGCCGGTCGTGGAGAGATTGGAGACTTCGACGTCGAGCAACCTCGCGCCGGGCTCGCGCAGCCGCGCGGCGAGGTTCACGACCCGGCGCGCGGCGCGGCGGTTGTCGGTCGGCAATATCGCGAGTTGCGCACGTGGCATGCCGTTTCCCTTCGCTCCGGCTATGGCCGGGAAAGGCTAAGCAAGGCTTAAGCGCGCGGCGCGCGCGCGCGGCCATTGCCGGCCAGGGGAACAGGCCCTAGTGGCGCGCGATGCATTGCCAGCGCCGATCCTTGTGCCGGCTTGTCGCCATGACCGCCACGCTCGTCGCGGCGTCGGTGGCGCTCGCCGCCCCGGCGCCGGCGCAGGAACATGGCGGTCATCATCATCCGCCGGGAGGCATGGCCGGGGCCGCGCGCGAGGAGATGGCCCCGGAAATGGCCCCGGAAATGGCGATGTCGGGTGCGCTCGGCGCCTATCCGGCGTCGCGCGAGGCGTCCGGCACCGCCTGGCAGCCCGACCTCTCGCCGCATGGCGGCATCCACCTGATGGCGGGCGGCTGGACGCTGATGGCGCACGCCCAGGTCAACGCGGTCCTCGACTGGCAGGACGGCCCGCGCGGTGGCGAGCGCGGCTTCGTCTCGGGCATGGCGATGGCATCGGCGCGGCGCGAGATCGCTCGCGGCCAGGTGGTGCGGCTGCGCGCGATGCTGAGCCCGGATCCGCTCATGGGTGCGCGTGGCTACCCGCTGCTGCTCACCAGCGGCGAGACGGCGGACGGGGTGACACCGCTCGTCGATCGCCAGCATCCGCACGATCTCTTCATGGAATTGTCGGCGAGCTGGTCGCTCGTCCTCGCCGATCGCGCGAGCCTCTATCTCTACGGCGGCCTTCCCGGCGAGCCAGCCTTCGGCCCGCCCGCCTTCATGCATCGCCTCTCGATCATGGATTCGCCGGAAGCGCCGATCACGCATCACTGGCTCGATTCGACGCACATCACCTTCGGCGTGGTGACCGCGGGCATCGTCCTCGGCAAGGTGAAGATCGAGGGCTCGCGCTTCAACGCGCGCGAGCCGGACCAGCATCGCTGGGACATCGAGACCGGGCCGCTCGATTCGACCGCGCTGCGCGTGTCGTGGAACCCGGCGCGCACGCTCTCGCTCCAGGCGAGCTGGGCGCGCTTCGTCTCGCCCGAACAGCTCGAGCCGGGCGAGAGCCAGACGCGCTGGTCGGCGAGCGCGATCCTGACCCGCCCGCTCGGCCGGGAGGGCTGGTGGTCCTCGACGCTCGCCTGGGGGCGCCGGTCGGCCAGCGGGCGAAGCCTCGACGCGCTCGCGCTGGAAAGCGCCGCCGGCCTCGGCCGCTGGACCTTGTTCGGCCGCGCCGAATGGACCGAGAATCCTGAGCTCGACCCGGCCCTCGGCCACCACGGGCCGGCCCATTCGGTCGGCAAGGTCGCGCTCGGCGCGATCCATGACTTTCGCGTCGGTCGCCACGCGCGGGTCGGGATCGGCGGCCTGTGGTCGCTCAATTTCGTGCCCCGCGCGCTCGCGGCCCGCTATGGCGGTGATCCGAGCGGGGCAATGGCGTTCGTGCGGCTCAGGATCGACTAGCGGCGGGCGAGCCGCTTGACGTCGTCGACATAGGAGCGGCCGATGCGCTGCTCGCCGCCGCCGGCGAGCCGGGCGGCCCAGTGGCCGGCGCGATCGCGGGTCAGGCCGAGGATCGTGTCGCGGCGCAGGATGACCGAGCGGTGGACACGAATGAAGCGGGCCGGATCGAGCTCCTGCTCCAGCCGCGCGATGGTGCGGTGGATCAGCCAGGAGCGGCGGCCGACATGGAGGCGCATATAGTCGCGCTCGGCGGTGATCCGCTCGATATCGGCGGCGGCGATCCGCACCAGCCCGTTCCGGTCGGGAATCCAGAATTCCTCGACATGGGCGCCGGCGCCCGCGGCGCGATCGCGCCGCCCCTCGGCGCGGTGCTGGCGCACCCGCGCGAGCGCGCGCGCCAGCCGCGCGGGCTCGACCGGCTTCATCAGGTAATCGACCGCCGCCACGTCGAAGGCGGCGACCGCGAAATTGTCGAAGGCGGTGACGAACACCACCGCCGGGTCGAGCGGCGAATCGGCGAGGGCGCGGGCGACGTCGATGCCGTCCATGCCGGGCATCGCGATGTCGAGCAGGATGAGATCGGCGCGTGTCGCCCGGGCGAGCTCGACCGCGCCGGCGCCGTCGCGCGCCTCGCCGACCACGATCACATCCGGCATCGGCTCGATGAGCCGCCGCAACCGGTCCACCGCCAGCGGCTCGTCGTCGACGATCAGCGTCCTGAGCGGCTCAGCCATCGTGAACCACCGGCATGAAGAGTCGAACGCTGTAGCCGCCGTGCGAATCGGGGCCGTGGCTGACGCCGCCGCGCGCGCCGAAGCGGGCCGCGAGCCGCTCCGCGACGTTGCGCAGGCCGACGCCGGTGCCGCCGCCATGGCCTTCGTCCTCCTCGTCTTCGTCGGCGGCGGCGACCGGCGGCGGCGTCTCGCCGTCGTCATGGACGAGGATGCGCAGCTCGTCGTCCTCCACGCTGGCGGTGATGCTGACGGTGACCGGCGCGCGCGAGCGGGCGACGCCATATTTGACCGCATTCTCGACCACCGGCTGGAGGATCAGCACCGGCACCAGCGCGCCGCCCGGCTCCACCGGCACGTCGATGCGGACCGAGAGCCGCTCGGGAAAGCGGATGCGCTCGATGTCGAGATAGAGTCGCTGCAGCGCGATCTCCTCCTCGAGGCGCACGTCGGCGGTCGGATCGGCCGAGAGCGTGGCGCGGAAGAAGCTGGACAGGTTCATGAGCATCCGCTCGGCGACGTCGGTGTCGCGCCGGAGAATCAGCGAGGAGAGCGAGTTCAGCGTGTTGAACAGGAAGTGCGGGTTGATCTGGTAGCGCAGCGCCCGCAACTGCGCCTCCTGCGCCTCGCGGGCGAGCGCGCTCGCCCGCCGGTCCGCCTCGCGCAATTGCCGGGCATAGGCCATCGCGACGAAGAAGGCGGCCCAGGCGGCGAACAGGAAATACCAGGACAGCGAGGTGTCGAGGATCGAGCGCACCGCCATCTCGACCGGGCCCCAGCCCATGTCCTGGATCGGATCGTCGCGCGCGGCCTCGACCGGCGCGTAGATATAGAAGATCGTGTAGTTGACCCCCGCGAACATCAGCGAGGCGGGCAGGCACAGCAGCGCCGCGACGGCCGACTTGACCGGGAGGCTCGATTCGCGCGTCGGCCGCAGCGCGAGATAGACGATGAAGGTGATCGCGGCGCCGATCAGGCTCGCCAGCGTCCGCCGCGCCAGCATCGCCCAGAATTCGGGATATTCGAGCGCGATCGACCGCAGCGTGATCAACGCCCAGTAGAGCAGCCAGAAGGCGAGGATCGACTTGAGCGCGATGCCGAGGTCGGGCAGGCGCGGCTTGCCGGACCGGGTGGGCTGCCGGAGCATGGCCCCGGATAACGCTGGTGAATCGGAAAGGTGCCGCGCCGGAGCGTCCTTCGCCGAAGCATCGCGGTCGTTTATCGAAAATCCGGGCAGCGGGCGGCGATAGCCGAGGGCGTCTGGCCCGCTCAGCGCCGGTCCCTCGTCGCCATCGCGTGCGCCCCGCTCAGTCATCGATCGGCCTCACCGACGCCTTCATAACATGGGCCATAACATGCGCGCCGGCACCCGGCTGCATGACTTTTCCACAGAAAAATGCACTGCCCCTCCTTCGTTACGCGGCCGCAAGCAGGGCGGATTCCGGGGATTTCGGCAAACGGCGCTGTTGCGGTGCGGCGACACCCGTGCGCCGCTGCGACGAACCGGTGCGGATTGGCCGTTGCCGCTGGAATCGAAGCGTGATTCACTTCCTGAACGGGAGTTGGGGATTTGGTTAACGGCTTTTTCAGCCGTCGCGGGGTATCGGGGACCTCGGGCAAAAGGAGTGTGGGATCATGAGGACGAGGACTCGGCCCGCCAGCGGCGCGGCGGCATTGGCCGAGATGAAGGAATTCGCGACCTTTCCCAAGGGAACGCAGCGCTACATCCGCCGTTCGCTCGATATCGGGCTGGCGCGGCGCGACGCGGTGAAGCGCTGGTCGCGCGATCCCGGCGAGGCGGCGAGCATTCGCGCGCAGCAGCGCGTCTACGGCCGGCTCGATCAGGTCCGCGCCTTCATTCCCGAGGATTGCGGACTCGATTCGATGGAGCCGCTGATGACCCCGCTCATCACGATGACGGCCTTCGATCTCGGCCAGGAACGGCTGCCCTGCTTCGGCTCCTACCGCTTCCTCTACGAGCGGCTGATCGGCGCCCCGGTCCGGCCCTGGCTGCCGGCCGCCTTCTGCGCCGCCGCCTCGCTGCCGCACCTCCATCCCGAGCGGCGTCGCACGCTGCTCCAGTCGATCAGCGAGGCGGCCGCGACCGCGCCCGGCTGGTCGAACCGGGAGCCCGTCTTCTTCCCCGACTGGGTCGAAAAGGTGGACATGACCGTCGCCGGCTAGGGACCATGGCCTGACCGGCTCCGGCATGGCGCCGGCGCGGCAGGGAGATGGCGGGGCCCGCCCGGCCCGCCGTTTTCATTTGGCGGATGGGCCGAAGCACGGCAACCTAGGCATCGTGGAAACCGAGCGCCCCGCATGAATGCACCGCAGCTGATCACCATTGCCGTGCTCGCCGGCACGATGGCGCTCTTCATCTGGGGTCGGCTGCGCTACGATCTGGTGGCGATCGTGGCGCTGCTGGTCGCGCTCCTGACCGGTATCGTCACGCCCGAACGCGCCTTCAGCGGATTTTCCGACGAGATCGTGATCATCGTCGGCAGCGCGCTCGTCGTTTCGGCGGCGATCGAGCGATCGGGCGTCGTCGAATCGCTGATCATGCGGCTGATCGGCAACCGCAAGCGTGCCGGATCGCAGGTGCTCGTGCTCGGCGGCCTCTCCGCCACGCTTTCCGCGCTGGTCAAGAATATCGGCGCGCTCGCCATGCTGATTCCCTCGGCGCTCGCCGTCGCGCGGCGCAGCCACGGCCAGCCCTCCCGGCTGCTGATGCCGATGTCGTTCGCGTCGCTGCTTGGCGGGCTGATCACGCTGATCGGCACCTCGCCCAACATCATCGTCAGCCGGGTGCGCGAGGACATGACCGGGCGGCCGTTCGCGATGTTCGACTACGCGCCGGTCGGGCTGGGGCTCACCGCGATCGGCCTCGTCTTCCTCGCCGTCGCCTATCGCCTGCTGCCCGGCGACCGGCGGGGCGCGCCGAGCTTTGGCGAATCGATCGACATCAAGGACTATGCGACGGAGGCGCGCGTCGTCCCCGGCTCCGACATGGAGGGGCGGACGATCGGCGATTTTCTCGCGCGCGCCCGCCACGAGGTGCAGGTGACCGGCCTGTTTCGCGGCGAGGAGCGCACCGCGGTGCCGTTCGTCGATGCCGAATTGCGCGCCGGCGACCTTCTTCTGCTCGAAGGCGAGCCTGCGGCGCTGGAGCGCGCGATCTCCCGCGGCGGGCTGGAGCTGGCCCGCCAGGGCCCCGACGAGGGCAGCGATTCGCCGGGCGAGATCGGCCTCATCGAGGCGGTGATCGAGCGCGATTCGATCCTCGCCAATGCCAGCGTCAGCGAGGTCGCGCTCCACGCCCTGTTCGGGATCAACCTGATCGCGGTGTCGCGCCGCGGCCAGCGGCTCACCCAGCGGCTGCGCGACCTTATACTGCGGCCCGGCGATGTCGTCGTGCTGCAGGGGCCGTTGCAGATCATGCCGGAACGGCTCGCCGATCTCGGCTGCCTGCCGCTCGCGCCGCGACGGCTGCGCCTTGGCGGCACGCGCCGCGGCATCATCCCGGTCGCGATCCTCGCCGCCGCGATGATCGGCACCGCGACCGGCTATGTCCCGGTCGCGGTCGCCTTCTTCGCCGCCGCCGGGCTCGTGATGATCAGCGGCACGCTGCCGGTGCGCGAAGCCTATGCGCGCGTGGAATGGCCGATCCTGATCATGCTCGGCGCGCTCATTCCGGTCTCCGATGCGCTGCGCACGACCGGCGCGACCGACCTCATCGCCGCCTGGCTGTCCGATTTCGGCACGACCCTGCCCGGCTGGGCGGCGGTCGGGCTGATCATGGTGACCGCGATGGCGGTCACGCCCTTCCTCAACAACGCCGCGACGGTGCTGGTGATGGCGCCGATCGCCGCCGGCGTCGCCAGCCGGCTCGGCTACCATCCCGAGGCCTTCCTGATGGCGACCGCGGTCGGCGCCGGGTGCGATTTCCTGACCCCCATCGGGCATCAGTGCAATACGCTGGTGATGGGCGTGGGCGGCTACAAGTTCGCCGACTATCCCCGCCTCGGCGCGCCGCTTTCGGTGATCGTCGTGCTCGCCGGCGTGCCGCTGATCCTCGCGGTCTGGCCGCTCACCTGAGGGCGAGCGCCGCCACGACCTCCTCGGCGAGCTGGGCCAGCGTGTCGTCGCGCGCGCCCATCACGACCAGCCGGTCGCCCCGGCGGGCGAGCGCGACGAGCTGCCGCGCGGCCTCGGCGCGGTCGGGAACATGCCGGGCGGCGCGGCCGCGCGTGGCGATGCCGGCGACGATGTCGGCGCTGCCGACGGCGCGGTCCGTCGTGCCGCCGAAATAGACCGGGTCGGGCAGGGCGAGGACGTCCCCGGGCGCGAGCTCGTTCGCGAAGGTCGCGATGAGTTCGTCCTTCATCGTCCGAAGCGGGCCGTAGCCGTGCGGCTGGAAGAGGACGAGCAGCCGCCCCGGAAAGGCATGAAGCGTGCGCAGCGTCGCGGCGATCTTGTCGGGATTGTGCGCGAAATCGTCGATCACGGTGACGCCGCCCGCCTCGCCGACCTTCTCGAAGCGGCGGCGCAGGCCCGCGAATCCGGCCAGCGCGGCCGCGCCTTCCTCGAGCGGCACGCCGGCGGCGCGCGCCGCGGCAAGCGCGACGAGCGCGTTGCGCGCATTGTGGCGGCCGGGGACGCGCAGCCGCACCGGCACGCCGTTCGCCCGGAACGAGACCGCCCAGGGCTCTTCGGTGAGCTCGGAGCCGACCAGGCTCGCGCCCGCCTCTCCGAACGCGCAGGTGACGAGCCGTTCGGGCGGCAGCGCCGCGGCGAGCAGCCGCGTCTCCTCGTCGTCGAGGTTGAGCACCGCGGTCTCGGCCTTCAGCGCGAAATCGTGGAACAGCAGGCGCAGCTCGGCGAGGCTCTTGTGGTCGAGCGTGATGTTGTTGAGGATCGCGATCTTCGGCCGGTAGAGCGCGATCGACCCGTCGCTTTCGTCCACCTCGCTCACGAAGGCGTCGCCGCTGCCGACGAGCGCACTCGCGAACGGGACGTCGGGCGAGGCGAAATTCTTCATCACCGCGCCGTTCATCACCGTCGGGTCGCGCCCGGCGACGTGGAGGATCCAGCCGATCATGCCGGTGACGGTCGATTTGCCGCTGGTCCCGCCGATGGCGATCGGCAGCGGCGCCGAGTTGAACAGCTCGGCGAGCAGCTCCGGCCGCGTGACGCGACGCGCCCCGATCTCCCGCGCGCGGACGATGTCGGGCACCGTATCCTCGACCGCGGCTGAGGCGACGACGACCTGCCCGGGGCTCGCGACGCCGCTGCCGTCCTGCGGGAACAGGGCGATGCCGCGCCGGCGCAGGAAATCGAACTTCGGCGCGAGCCGGCCCTGGTCGAGCGTGCGATCCGATCCCGCGACGGTGGCGCCGCGCGCCGCGACGATCAGCGCGAGCGGCAGCATGCCGCTGCCGCCGACGCCGACGAAGAAATAGGATTTGGCCGCGTCCACCGCCCCGCTTTATTGGATGCGCGGGCCATTTCAACGCCTTCCTTCCCCCCTCCTCGTGAGGGGAAGGGAGGGGAGGCGGAGGCGCCCGGATGCGAGCGCAGGGGAGAAGCGGGATGCGAATTGCGATCGTCGCGCCGAGTTCGCGGCTGAGCGAGGACGCCGCGCGGCGGGCGCAGGAGGTCGCGGCAGCCGCCTTCCCGCGGGCCGAACTGGTCTTCCACCGGCAATGCTTCCTCTCCCACCATCATTTCGCCGGGACGGACGAGGCGCGGGCGGAGGCGCTGGTCGAGGTCGCCAACGATCCTGGCTTCGACGCCGTCTGGTTCGCGCGCGGCGGCTATGGCGCGTGCCGGATCGCGACCGCCGCGCTCGGCCGGCTCGGCCCGGCGGCGCGCGACAAGGCGTGGCTCGGCTACAGCGACGCGGGGTTCCTGCTCGCCGCGCTCTATCGCGCCGGCTTTCCCCACGTCGCGCACGGGCCGATGCCCCAGGACATCATGCGCGAGGGCGGCGAGGCGGCGGTGACGCGCGCGCTTGCCTGGCTGGTCGAGCGCGATCCCGCCGCGCTGGAGGGCGGCCTCGTCCCCGGCGCGCGCCACGCGGCGTTCAACATCGCGGTGCTCGGCACCATCGTCGGCACGCCGCTCGAGCCCGACATCGCCGGCCACGTCCTGCTGCTGGAGGAGGTCGCCGAATATGCCTATCGCACCGATCGCGCGCTCTTTCACCTGACCGCGCAGCCGGGCATCCGCCGCATCGCCGGGCTGCGGCTCGGCCGGGTCAGCGAGGTGCCGGCGAACGACCCGGATTTCGGCGTGGCGGCGGAGGAGATCGCGCGCTTCTGGTGCGCCGAAGCGGGGATCGAATGGCTCGGCCGCGCCGACATCGGGCACGACGCGCGCAACAAGGTGGTGCCGTTCGGCCCGCGCTGAGCGCTCTATCCACAAAAAAGCGCGTTTTCGGCGCGGCGGAGAGCGGATTCGACTGGCTCGACCATTGCCAAGACACGGGATTTGCGCTCTACCCGAGTGCAGTTTTCCAAAGGGAGGAAAGAATGGCAGAAGGTAGGCAGAGCGGATTGCAGAGGCCGGTCACGCCCTCGAAAGAGCTCGCCGAGATCACCGGCTCGGCGCCGCTGCCGCGCAGCCAGGTGGTCAGCAAGGTCTGGGACCATATCAAGAAGAACAATCTGCAGAACCCGCAGAACAAGCGCGAGATCGTCGCCGATGACAAGTTGAGGAAGGTCTTCGGCAAGGATCGCGTGTCGATGTTCGAGATGAACAAGCATCTCTCGAAGCATCTGAGCTAGGCGGCCGGGCCCGGATTTCCGGGCCGGCATCGAAGGCGATCGCGACGCGTCGGGCGCGCCGGACATGCCGTTCGGACGCCGTTGGAAGTTCGTCGCCACCCCATTGTCGGCCCCGTCCGCTCCCCGGGGAGCAGGCGGGGCCGGTCCTTTGGGGCCCCGGGCGGCTGCTCCAGCCGCACCGGCTCAGCTTCGCCAGCTCAGCCCGATCCACAAGGTGCGCGGGCTCGCCCGCTCGATCACGCCGGCGCCGGAAATGCCGGCGACGACGCGCGCATTGGTCAGGTTCTCCGCACGGACCTCGATGGCGAGCGTGCGGCCGATCGGCACCACCCCGAGCGCATCGAAGGTCAGCGCATCGGGAATGCGCTGGGTGTTCAGGTCGTCCTCGTAACGCGCGCCGGCATAGATCACCCGCAGCCTCGCCTCCGCCCCGCGCGGGGAACGCCAGGCGATGGTCGCCGAGGCGCTGTCGCGGGGCGCCTGGGCGGGGCGCAACCCGTCGAGCGCCGCCGCCGCGCCGCCGGCCCTCACGCGCGCGCGGGCATGGCTGTATCCGGCCGCGAGCCGCCAGGCGCCGAGGGTCAGGCTGGCGTCGATCTCCACCCCCCGGCTGGCGATGGCGTCGAGATTGCGGCGCTGGCTGTAGCTGCCGGCGGCGGAGACGAAGCCAACGCCCGGAAAGGTGCCCGGCCCCTGGCCCAGCGTGACATTGCCGATCGCGTGGCTCAGCCGGTTGTCGAACAATGTGAGGCCGATCCGCGCCGCTGCGGTCGGACGCAAGTCGAGCCCGGCCTCGATCCCGTCCAGCCGCTCGGGCGCGAGCGCGGCATTGGCGGCGGTCGCGTCCGCGCCGACCCGGAAGGGGCGGTAGAGTTCGTTGAGCGTCGGCAGCCGCCAGCCCCGATAGGCGGCGGCGCGCAGCGTCAGCGGCGGCGCGACCCGCCAGGCGAGGCCGGCGCGCCCGGTCGGCGCCCAGCCGCCCCGATCGGGAAAGCTGGTATCGGTGAGGACGGCGCCGTCGGCGAGCATGCGCTCGTGCAGCCGCCCCGCCAGGATCCACCAGCGGTCGATCCTGCCGGCGCCGGTAAGCGTCACCGGCCCGCCGGTCCACGCAAGTTCGGCATAGGCGCCAATCGTCCGCGTGCGCCCGCCGGCGACACGGCCGCGCGTCGGGGCGCCGGCCTGAAAGGCGTACAGCTCCTGCGTCCGGCCCACCGTCTCCCGCCAGTCGACGCCGAGGCGCAGGTCGAGCGGCCCGGAAAGCGGCCGCAGCTGCGCGCGCGCGCCGAGCCCGGTCGCCGGCACCGAATATTGATCGAGCGCCGGGGCGACGCTGTCGCGGCCGTCGCCGATCGAGGCGAACCGGTTCGAAAAATCGCGCAGCTGCACATAGGCGAGCAGCGAGAAGGGCAACCGGCCGCGCGCGACGAGGCGAAGCGAGGCGTCCGCGCCGGTGGTGGCGATCGCGCTGAACGCGGTGCCGCGCGCGCGGTGATCCGAGAAGGCCGAGGCGTTGGCCTGGAGCTCCGCCTCGCCGCCGAGCGGCGTCACCGCGCGCAGCCCGGCGCGCCACTGGCGATAGGGCGCGGGAATGTCGGCCGCACCGCGCTGCCCCGCGACGACGGGGATGAAGCCGTCGCCGCACGCATAGGCGCCCGAAAGCGCGACGAAGCCGCGCCCGAGATCGAGGCCGAGGCCGGCATGGGCGTCGATACCGTCGCGGCTGCCCAGGGAGAGGCCGGCGGTGAGGCCGCGCGCCTCATCCGGCGCGGCGCTTTCCATCTCGATCGTGCCGGCGAGCGCGCCCGGCCCGTCGGCGCCGCCGCCGCCGCCGCGGATCACCCGGATGCGGCCGAGCTGGCGCGGATCGTAGGCCGGCCAGGAGATCCAGCCGCCGAACGGATCGCTTTGCGGCACCCCGTCGAGCACGAGCAGCGCCCGGCTGGACGCGTTGCCGCCGAGCGCGCGCAATGTCGCGCCCTGGCTGGTCGGGTTGGCGCTGCGCGAGTCGGAGCGGCGGAACTGCTGGAAGCCGGGCACGACGCGCAGCACGTCCTCGAGCCGGTTCGAGGATGAGCGGGCGAGCGCGTCGCGCTCGATCGTGCTGACGTCGAACAGCGCATCGCCGCGGAACGGATCGAGCCCCCGGCCCGTCACGATGATGGCGGGGGCGGACTCGGCTGGCTGGACGGGGGCCGCGCTCGCGGCAAGGATCAGGAAAAGGGCGCCGATCATGGCGCCGCGCTAACGGAAATGGCCGCCCCGGTCATCCCGGCGCGGCCATACCCTGCCCTCGGCGAACCCTTAATTGGGCTCGTCGGGCGGCGTTTGCGGATCGTTCGCCTCGTCCGGCGGAGTCGGCGGCTGGTCCGGGCTGGCGTCCGGCCCCGGGCTCTGCGCCCGCGCCGCCGCCTCGAGCTGGGCCCGGGTCATCGCGATGACGAGGCCGTTGCCGCCACGCGCGAAGCTGCTGAGCGGCAGCCGCGCCCGCACCATGCCGGTGCTCACCACCGCGCCGCCCGCGTCGGCCGATTCGATCGTGCCGACCATCGCGCCCTGGGTGTCGTAGACGGTCGCGCCGGCCTGAAGGTCGGCGGCCGTCGCCGGCGTCGTCGCCCCGGCCTGGCTGCCCGGCATGTCCGTCGGCTCGCCCGGCGTCGGCGGCATTTGCAGGCCCGGCTCACCCGGCGGGGTTTGCGGCGGCGTCTGCATGGCTCCGGCGGGATCGGGCACCGGCGGCTGCATGTCCGGGCTGGTCGCCTGTGCCGCCAGCGCGGCCGGCAGCGCGATCGCGCCAGCCGCGGCCAGCATCCTGATTCTGATCGTCATACCTTTCCTCCAATGCTTGTTGGAGGCTGAACGGCCGGACCGCAGGTCCGGTGCGGCACGGTTCGATGAGCCGTTTCCGGCCGGCGGCGGCTGACCGGATCGCGCCCGAAACCAAGGGAAACCCGCAGGTTCCCGCCCGGCCGAGGCCGATCGTCACGGCGGCGAGGGCGCCCGCCCGGGTGCCCCGCGCGCCGCGTTCGGCTTCAGAGCACGTATTTCGACAGGTCGGCGTCGCGGGCGATGTCGGCAAGCTGCGATTCGACATGGGCCGCGTCGACCGTGACCGTCTCGCCGCGCCGATCCTCGGCGGCGAAGCTCACCTCCTCGAGCAGCTTTTCCATCACCGTCTGCAGCCGCCGCGCGCCGATATTCTCGAGATTCTCGTTCACCTCGGCGGCGATGCGGGCGATCGCGGCGATGCCATCGCCGGTGAATTCCACGTCGACGCCTTCGGTCGCGAGCAGGGCGCGATACTGTTCGGTGAGGCTGGCGCGCGTGTCGGAGAGGATGCGCACGAAATCCGCCTCGGTCAGCGCCTTGAGCTCGACCCGGATCGGCAGCCGGCCCTGCAGCTCGGGGAGCAGGTCGCTGGGCTTGGCGACGTGGAACGCCCCGCTGGCGATGAACAGGACGTGATCGGTCTTCATCGGCCCATATTTGGTCGCGACCGTCGTGCCCTCGATCAGCGGCAGCAGGTCGCGCTGGACGCCTTCGCGGCTGACCGAGCCGCCGCGCACGTCGGAGACCGCGATCTTGTCGATCTCGTCGAGGAAGACGATGCCGTTCGCCTCGGCGTCCCGGAGCGCGGTGCGGTTGAGATCGTCGGAATCGACGCGCTTGTCGGACTCTTCCTCGACCAGCTTGGCGAGCGCCTCGCGCACCGGCATCTTGCGCTTCTTGCGCGGCTGATGGCCCATCGCCTTGCTCATCATGTCGGACAGGTTGATCATGCCGACCTGGCCGCCCATGCCGGGAATCTCGAACGGGGTCTGCGGCTGGTCGACCACCTCGATCTCGACCTCGCGATCGTTGAGATGACCCTCGCCCAGCATCTTGCGGAAGCTCTCGCGGGTCGCGGCCGACGCGTCCTTGCCGGTCAGCGCGTCGAGCAGCCGCTCGATCGCCGCCGCCTCGGCCGCGCCCTTCACCGCCTCGCGCCGGCGCTCGCGCTCGAGCCGCACCGCCTCCTCGACGAGGTCGCGCGCGATCTGCTCGACGTCGCGGCCGACATAGCCGACCTCGGTGAACTTGGTCGCCTCCACCTTAACGAACGGCGCGTCGGCGAGCTTCGCGAGCCGGCGGCTGATCTCGGTCTTGCCGCAGCCGGTGGGGCCGATCATCAGGATGTTCTTGGGAGTCACCTCGTCGCGCAGCCCCTCGGGCAGCTGCTGCCGCCGCCAGCGGTTGCGCAGCGCCACCGCGACGGCGCGCTTGGCCTCGTCCTGGCCGATGATGTGCTGGTCGAGCGCGGCGACCACCGCCTTGGGGGTAAGGGCGTCGTTCATCCGTCCTGCCTTGCGCGGGCTCGCCTCGCCATTGGTGTCGGAAGCGCCGGCGGTCTCCGGCATGCGCGGTTCGTAGTCCATCTCGTGCCGTAAGATTGGGCGCGCGCCGGGCGAGGTCAAGCGGCGCAGCGCAGGCCGGCGAACAGCCGCCGGTGCGAGGCGATGATGCGCGCGATGTCAGCGGCCTGGGGCGTCGCGTCCCACACGCCGCGCTCGAACGTGCCGCCGAGCAGGATGCCGTCGGGACGGGGGAACATGTAGCCCGCCTCGCCGGTGAAGGCGTAGCGGATCTCCGGCTGCGGCTCGAGAATGGCGAGCTGGCCGCGGATCGGGACGAGCGTCTCGTCGCCGAACAGGGCGCGCGCGCCGAGGCCGGCGCAGTTGAAGACCAGCCGCTCGGGCAGCGTCGCGACGTCGGCCGGCGTCGCGAACTCGCGCACCTGGATGCGGCCGCCGGCGATCTGGATGTCGCGCATCAGCTGGCGGAGATAGCGGCCGGTCTCGACATATATCGTGTCGAAGCGCGAGACGCGCGCGAGCGGAAACGGGTGCTCGTCCTCGCCAAGCGCGCGGCTGTTCGGCGGGAAATGGGGAAAGAGCGGCTCTTCCGGCGTTCCCTCGCTATAGGTCGGCAGCCAGCGCACGCCGTAATCATCGCCGACCATGATCTGGAAGCGACGCCAGCTATAGGCGGCCGCGGCGAGATAGCGCGCCCGCCATTCGGGCGTGACGGCGGCGCGGTCATAGTGACCGAACGGGTGCCACTGCCCGCCGGCGACATTGGAGGTCGTCTCGGGCGGCAGCGCCTTCGCGTAGATGGTGACGTCGAATCCCGCCTCCTGCGCGAGCCGCGCGGTCGAAAGGCCGACGATGCCGGCGCCGATCACCGCGACCGGCCCCCGGTGCCCCGGCAGGCCGAGATCGCAGGCGAGCCGGGCGGTGCCCCAGGACAGGGTGATCCCCGCGCCGCCATGGCCATAATTGTGGATCACCTTGTGCGCGCCGAACGCGCTCGCCTCGACCCGGAAGCCCGCCGGGCGGAAGGGCCTGAGCCCCGCCATCGTTCGGATCACCCGGTCGGGCGAGACCTCCACCGGCGGCAGGCAGCCGGCGCGGGCGGCGGGGCGCGGCCGCATCGTCGCGCAGCCCGGCAGCGCGAGCGTGGCGGTGGCGGAGCCGAGAAAGGCGCGGCGGTCCATGGGCCGAGCCTAGCCGGGTTCCGCAGCGGGGCGGAAGGGCTAATTGCCCGACGCACCGGCTTGCCGCGCGCCGGGGCGGCTCAGCCCTCGATCGTCTCCACGGTGAGCTGGTCGTTGGTATAGACGCAGATATCGGCGGCGATCTTCATCGCCTTGCGCGCGATCGTCTCGGCATCCTCCTCATAGTCATAGAGCGCATTGGCGGCGGCGAGCGCGAAATTGCCCCCTGAACCGATCGCCGCGATCCCGTTGGCGGGCTCGAGCACGTCGCCATTGCCGGTGAGGATCAGGGTCACGTCCTTGTCGGCGACGATCATCATCGCCTCGAGGTTGCGCAGATATTTGTCGGTCCGCCAGTCCTTGGCGAGCTCGACCGCGGCGCGCATCAACTGCCCGTGATGCTGCTCGAGCTTGCGCTCGAGCCGCTCGAACAGGGTGAAGGCGTCGGCGGTCGCGCCGGCGAAGCCGCCGATCACGCTGCCCTGGCCCGCGCCCGACGAGGGGCCGAGCCGACGCACCTTCCTCGCATTGGGCTTGATCACGGTGGATTGCAGCGACACCTGCCCGTCGCCCGCGACCACCACCTTGCCGTTCTTGCGCACGCCGATGATCGTCGTGCCGTGCCAGCTTTCCATCGATGCAACGCTCCCGCTCATGGTTCGCCCGCGCATATGGGACGAATGTGGGGCGGGAGCGGGCGCGGCGCAACAAGGCGTGCGCCGGCGGGGAGCGGCGCGGGGCCGTCGCTCAGCGCCGCCCGGCGACGCCGCGAAGCGCGGCGACGGCGGCCTGCCGACCGCCCGGTGACGCGCCGAATTCAAAGCCGATCACGGTCGAGCCCCAGCCGAGCACCAGCCCGAGCGCGAGCAGCAGCGGCTCGCGATTCCCCTCCGGGATCGGGATCAGATAGAGACCGGCGAGCCCGCCCAGCCCGCCGAGCAGGGCGAGAATGCCGAGCACGGCGCGCCAGGCGCCGTCGCGGTCGCGCGGATTCGTGGGCAGGGCGGGCGAGTCGGTGGGTTCCATGGATACTGATTAACCCATTCGGAACATTGTAGGAAAGCCCAGCCGCCTCGCTGGAGATCCGTCAGCCGTCCGCCTTCGCCACCAGGGCCAGCCAGGCGGCCTCGTCGATCACCTCGATGCCGAGCTCGCGCGCCTTGTTGAGCTTCGATCCGGCGCCGGGGCCGGCGACGAGGAGGTCGGTCTTCGTCGAGACCGATCCCGCCGCCTTGGCGCCAAGCCGCTCGGCCTGCGCCTTGGCCTCGTCTCGCGAGAGCGTCTCCAGCGTGCCGGTGAAGACGATCGTCTTGCCGGTCACCGGCGATTCGCGAACCTCATGGACGACGTCGGCGATGGTGACGCCGGCGGCGAGGATCGCGTCGACCACCTCGCGATTGTGCGGCTCGTCGAAGAAATCGAGCAACGCGTTGGCGACCTCGGGGCCGATATTGGCGGTGCCGATCGCCTCGACCACCGCCTTGTCGCGCCGGGCGAGAAACTTGCGCTCCTCCTCGCCGATCGCCGGCGCCATGTCGCGCCGAAGCGCGAGCGCCTCGTCGATCATCGCCACGAAGGCGGCCCAGCCGCGATAGCGCCGGGCGAGATCGCGCGCGGTGACCTCGCCGACATGGCGGATGCCGAGCGCGTAGAGGAAGCGGTCGAGCGGCGGGTTGCGTCGCGCGTCGATCGCGTCGATCAGGTTTTGCGCCGACACCTCCGCCCAGCGCTCGCGCGCGAGCAGATCCTCCTTCTTCAGCGTGAAGATGTCCGCCGGCGATCGCAGCACGCCGTCGCGGAAGAAGCTCTCGATATGGGTGATGCCGAGCCCCTCGATGTCGAGCGCGTGGCGGCTGACGAAGTGGCGCAGTCGCTCGACGCGCTGGGCCGGGCAGATCAGGCCGCCGGTGCAGCGCACGTCGACCTCGCCCTCCTCGCGCACCGCGTCCGAGCCGCATTCGGGGCACTTGTCGGGAAAGACGAAGGCCGGGCGATCGACGTCGGGCGTGAGGTTCGCGAGGACCTGCGGGATGACGTCGCCGGCGCGCTGGATCAGCACCCGGTCG
Source organism: Sphingomonadales bacterium (assembly GCA_040255785.1). Classification (GTDB taxonomy): domain Bacteria; phylum Pseudomonadota; class Alphaproteobacteria; order Sphingomonadales; family Sphingomonadaceae; genus Allosphingosinicella. The sequence goes on along the minus strand of JBDZVR010000005.1, from coordinate 42,503 downwards.
CCGACGCGCACGCCCAGGCGCGCGATCTCGTCGGCATTATGGAGCGTCGCATTGGTGACGGTGACGCCACCGACACCGACGGGCTTCAGCCGCGCCACCGGCGTCAGCTTGCCGGTGCGGCCGACCTGGATGTCGATGGCCAGCAGCTCGGTCTCCGCCTTCTCGGCGGGGAACTTGTGCGCGAGCGCCCAGCGCGGCGCGCGCGCGACCTGGCCGAGCCGCCGCTGCCAGTCGATCCGGTTCACCTTGTAGACCACGCCGTCGATGTCGAACGGCAGGTCGGCGCGCTTCGCCTCGATCATGCGATAGTGGGCGAGCATCTGCTCGATGCCGGCGGCGAGCGCCAGGTCGTCGGCGATCGGCAGGCCCCAGCCCCGGATTGCCTGCATCACGCCCAGTTGCGTGTCGGCTGGCAGGTCGGACACCTCGCCCCAGCCATGGGCGTAGAAGCGCAGCGGGCGCGCCGCCGTGACCGTCGGGTCCTTTTGCCTGAGCGAGCCGGCGGCGGCGTTGCGCGGATTGGCGAACTGGCGCGCCCTGGCGGGGTCGCTCGCCTCGGCGAGCAGGCGCGCGTTCAGCGCCGCGAAGTCGGCCTTGGCCATATAGACTTCGCCGCGCACCTCGAAGAGGTCGGGCACGCCGGCGGGCAGGCGCTGCGGGATGTCGGCGATCGTGCGCGCATTGGGGGTCACGTCCTCGCCGGTAGCGCCGTCGCCACGCGTCGCGGCGAGCACGAGCGCGCCCCGCTCGTAGCGCAGCGAGCAGGAAAGGCCGTCGATCTTTGGCTCGGCGGTCATCGCGACCGCGGCGTCGTCGGAAAGGGCGAGATAGCGGCGCACGCGGCCGACGAAGTCCGCCACTTCCGCCGCCGAAAAGCCGTTGTCCAGGCTCAGCATCGGCACCGCGTGGCGAACCTTGGCGAGCGGACCTTCCGGCGCCGCGCCGACATGGCGCGAGGGGCTGTCGGGCCGGACGAGGCGCGGGAAGGCCGCCTCGATCTCGGCATTGCGCCGCATCAGCGCATCATATTCGGCGTCGGTGATCTCCGGCGCGTCCTCGCCATGATAGAGCCGGTTGTGGCGCGCGATCTCCCGCGCCAGCCGCGCCAGCTCGGCGGCTGCCTCGGCCTCGGTCATCCGCGCCGTCATGCCGGCCGCCGCCGCGAGGAGGCATGCGCGCGCGGCCAGCGCGCCGGGGCGGATGTGCGGCAAGGAATGGCCATCGCCGCCGAATAGCAACAGGCGGGCCCTCATCCCAGCCTTCTCGCGCCGGAGCCGGCCTTTCCGCGCCGGAAAATGCCGCTTCTAGGCCGCCTCGAGCAGCCGCCGGGCCTGGGCGCGGGCCTCGTCGGTGACTTCGGCGCCGGAGAGCATCCGCGCGATCTCCTCGCGCCGGCGGGAGTCGTCGAGCGCGTGGACGCTGGTGCGGGTGACGAGGCCATCGTGGCTCTTCTCGATGAGCAGGTGCCGGGCGCCGCGCGCGGCGACCTGCGGGCTGTGGGTGACGACGATCACCTGGCCGCCGGCGGCGAGCCGGTGAAGCCGCTCGCCGACCGCGCTCGCCACCGCGCCGCCGACGCCGCGGTCGATCTCGTCGAAGATCATCGTCGTCGCGCCACCCTCGGCGGCGAGGGCCACCTTGAGGGCGAGGATGAAGCGCGACAGCTCGCCGCCCGAGGCGATGCGGGTGAGCGGCCCGAACGGCGCGCCGGGATTGGTCGAGACCTCGAACTCGATCCGGTCGCGGCCCGACGCTGACGGCTCGGCCGGGCTGCGCACGGTGCGGAACTTCGCGGCGTCGAGCCTGAGCGGCGCCAGCTCCCTCGCCACCGCCTCGTCGAGCCGGGCCGCGGCCGCGCGGCGCGCCTCGCCGAGCGCCGCCGCCGCCGCATCATAGGCCGCCTGCGCCGCCTCCACCTGTGCCGCCAGCGCGGCGACCCGCTCCTCGCCGGCGTCGATCGCGGCAAGCTTCGCCGCCAGCTCCTCGCGCAGCCCGGGCAGCGCCTCGGCATCGACGCGATGCTTGCGCGCGAGCGCGCGGATGTCGAACAGGCGGGCCTCCGCCTCCTCGAGCCGGGCCGGATCGAAGGCCAGCGCGGCGACGGCGCGCTCCAGCGCCTCCTCGCCCTCCGACGCCTCGATCAGGGCGCGGTCGAGCGCGGCGAGCGCGTCGGCGAGCAGCGGGTGCTCGCCCGCGATCCGATCGAGCCGCCGCGCCGCCTGGCGCAGCGCCGCGAGCCCGCCTTCGGAGCCGCCGAGCAGCGCCGAGACACCGGCCAGCTCCTCGCCGAGCCGCGCGCCGGCCTGCATCGTCGCGCGCATGTTGGCGAGGCTCTCCTCCTCGCCCGGCTGCGGATCGAGCTGGTCGAGCTCGGCAAGCGCATGGGTGAGCCAGTCGCGGTCGCGCTCGGCTTCATCGAAGGTTCGCCGCGCCTCGTCGAGCGCAGCCCGTGCCGCCGCCAGCCGCTGCCAGGCCGCCGCGGCCGGCGCCGTGTCGATGCGCCCGAAGGCGTCGAGCAGGGCGCGGTGCCCGCGCGGGTTGAGCAGGCCGCGATCGTCGTGCTGGCCGTGGATTTCGACCAGCATCGGCCCGAGCTCGCGCAGCAGTCCGGCCGAGACCGGCTGGTCGTTGACGAAGGCGCGGCTGCCGCCATCGGCGCGCACAATGCGGCGGATGACGATCGGCTCGCCGGGCTCGTTGGCAATGTCATTGGCGGCGAGCAGCGCGACGGCCGGGTGATCGGCCGGCAGTTCGAAGCTGGTCGTGACCGAACCTTGCGGCTGGCCGGCGCGGACCAGACCCGAATCGGCGCGTGCGCCGAGCGCGAGGCCGAGCGCGTCGAGCAGGATCGACTTGCCGGCGCCGGTCTCGCCGGTCAGCACGCCGAGCCCGGGCGCGAAATCGAGGTCGAGCGTGTCGATCAGGACGATGTCGCGGATCGAGAGGCCGGTCAGCATGGCCCTCTTTTACGTCATCGCCGCGCGAGCGGAAGCGGGCGCGGCGATCAGTTGGGCGCGCGCTGCTGCTGCGCCTGCTGCTCGGGCGTGGGCGGCTGGTGCAGCCGCTCCGGCGCCACCGGCTCGGGCGCGCCCGGATCGGCGCTGCCCGGATCGACATTGGCGGCATGGCGCTGGATGAGCTGATAGGCGCGCTGGTACCATTCGCTGTCGGGATAGTTGGCGCCGAGCACCGCCGCCGCACGGCGCGCCTCGATCGGAACGCCGAGCGCGAGATAGGATTCGGTGAGCCGCATCAGCGCTTCGGGCGTCTGGTTGGTCGTCTGATACTGATCGACGACGGCGCGGAAGCGGTAGGTCGAGGCCAGCCACTGCTGGCGGCGCTGGTAGAAGCGGCCGATCGCCATTTCGCGCCCGGCGAGATGCTCGCGCACGAGATCGAGCTTCAACCGCGCGTCCTCCGCATAGGGCGTGTTGGGGTAGCGGCGGACGAGCTCGCCGAAGGTCGTCAGCGCCTGGCGCGCCGCGCCCTGATCGCGGTTCACGTCGCCGATCTGCTCGTAAAAATTGATGCCGATCAGGTAGAGCGCATAGGGCGCGTCGCGGTTGCCGGGGTGGATCGACAGGAAGCGCCGCGCCGAGGCGATCGACTTGGTGTGATCGCGCGCGGCATAATAGGAAAAGGCGCTCATCAGCTGCGCGCGCCGTGCCCAGACCGAGTAGGGATGCTGCCGCTCGACCTCGTCGAACAGCGCGCCGGCGAGCGTGTAATTGCGTTGCTGCAGCCTGAGCAGGCCCGCATTGTAGAGCGTGTTGACGTCGCGCGCGACGTAGCGCGTCTCGAGCGGCCCGCCGCCGCGGCGGCCGATGCCCAGCGTGTTGCAGGCGCCGAGCGGGAGCAGGGCGAGGGCGATTGCGGCGACGGCAAGCGGGCGGCGAGGGGCGTGCATTGCGGGGTCTTAGCGGAGGGCGAGGCCAAGGCCAAGCGGCCTTGCAACGGGTCGGCGGCGCGGCTCGGCGGGGCGCGGCCTCGTCTCGCCGCGTCTCGCCGCGCGCGACCCGGCGGCCGGCGGTCAGCCCCTCAGGGCGCGCTGGACGCGGCGGCGGTCGGCCAGGCCCGGGCGATCGGCGAGGAAGCGGACGAGCGGGCCGGGATCGAGCGCGGCGAGGCGGGCGAGCATCGCGCCGCGCGCCTCGGGCGGCGCCGACGCGAGGGCGGCGTTGAACTCGCGCCGCGCGGCCCGTCGCCGCCAGAGCTGGCGCGCGCGCGCCTCGAAGGCGTCGTGCAGCGCCGGTCCCGCCAGGTCGCGTTGCCCCGCGAGCAGTATGGCGTTGGCGAGCGCGTCGGCGGCCGAAGGCCCGCCGAACGGATCGAAGAAGCCGCCGCGCAGGCCGAGCTTGGCGACGCGCGCGCCGCCGATCCGCCAGAAGGCGGCGAAATCGCCGCCGAGCGGCAGCGGCCGGGCGACGACGCACTCCGATTCGGTCGCGGCGACGCGCCACCCGCGCCGTGCGAGATAGGCGTCGAGCCGCGCGCCGGCCCCGGCATCGGGCTGGGTCCGCTCCGAGACCTGGACATCGGCGATCGCGAGCCGATCGGGGCCGAGCGGGAAGACCTGGATCCAGGCGAGGCCGCCTTCGCCGGCGGTGGCATCGAACAGGACCGGACGGTCGAGCCCGTGCGGCGCGGCGAGGCGGCAGACACGCTCCAGCCGCGCGTCGTGGACCAGCTCGAGCATCGACAGGTTGACGGCGCCGCGCGCGTCGATCGCCCCTTGCGCGCGCAACTCCTCGCCGCCGTCGAGCACCAGCGCGTCCTCGCGCACCGCGACGACCCTGGTGCCGAGCCGATATTGCCGGGGCTCGAGGGTCGCCACCATCGCCTCGTGCAGCGCGTCCGGGGCGAGGCCGAGCAGGTCCGCCTTGAGCTTGCGGGCGAGGCCGGGAAAGGCGAGGTAGAAGCCGGGCCAGGCGCGGGCGCCGACGCCCCGCGCCAGCGCCAGCGCCGACTCGTCGAGCCCGTGCGCTTGGAGGAAATGCGTCGCCTCGCCGCCGAAGCGATCGGACTCGGCGACGATCGTCACCGGCACGTCGGGGCGCAGCCGCGACATCGCCAGCGCGGCGAGGGTGCCGGCGACACCGCCGCCCGCGATCAGGATGCCCGCTCTCTTCCCCCTTGGCATAACCGTCCGTTCTTACCCCGCCCGCCGCATCCGACGCCATGACGCCGCGCGGCGCGCCGCGCCATTTTGGGACTGGCCGGCCGCGGACAGGGGATGATAAGCACAAAGCGTGAACGCCGTGCCCGAAAGCCCGCCCGTCCGCAAGATCATCCATGTCGACATGGACGCCTTCTACGCATCGGTCGAGCAACGCGACGATCCTGCGCTCAGAGGAAAGCCAGTCGCGGTGGGCGGCATCCATCGCGGCGTCGTGGCGGCGGCGAGCTACGAGGCGCGCGAATATGGCGTGCGCTCGGCGATGCCGTCGGCGCTCGCGCTCCGCCGCTGTCCCGGGCTCGTCTTCGTCAAGCCGCGCTTCGACGCCTATCGCACCGTCTCGCGGCAGATCCGCGCGATCTTCCTGGACTATACGCCGCTGGTCGAGCCGCTCAGCCTCGACGAGGCCTATCTCGACGTGACCGAGGACCTCAAGGGAATCGGCGTCGCGACCCGCATCGCCAGGGAGATCCGGACGCGCATCCGCGCCGAGACCGGCCTCACGGCGAGCGCCGGCGTCTCCTACAACAAGTTCCTCGCCAAGCTTGCCAGCGACCAGAACAAGCCCAACGGGCTGTGCGTCATCCCGCCCGGCAAGGGCGAGGCGTTCGTCGCGGGCTTGCCCGTCTCGCGCTTCCACGGCGTCGGCCCGCGCACGGCCGAGAAGATGGCGCGGCTCGGCATCCGAACGGGGGCGGACCTGCGCGCGCAAAGCCTCGCCTTCCTCCAGCACAATTTCGGCGCCGCCGGCGCGACCTATCACGATCTCGCGCGCGGCGTCTGCCACCGCGAGGTGAAGCCGAACCGGCCGTGGAAGTCGATCGGCGCGGAGGATACCTTCTTCAATGACCTGAGCGAGGAGGCGGACCTCGTCGCCGAGCTCGAGCGGATCAGCCACACCGTCTGGCGGCGGGTGACCGAAAGGAACCTCGTCGGGCGCACCGTGACGCTCAAGGTCAAGTATCGCGACTTCCAGATCGTCACCCGCGCGCGCACGCTCGACCGCCCGGTCCGCGACCGCGAGGAATTCCTGGAGGTCGGCCGCGCGCTGCTGCGCACGCTGCTGCCGCTCGCCAAGGGGGTGCGCCTGCTCGGCCTCACGCTATCCAGGCTGGGCAAGGCCGCGGACGAGCCGGCGCTGCTGGAGCCGCCATTGCCGCTCTGACGTCATCCGAAGCGCTGGCATGGCGCGGTGGCGCGCGGCCGGCCACGCCGCGCGAGACGGGCCATCGATCTCAATCGAACGCCGCCTTCAGCTCGTCCAGCCAGGGCGCGGCGGTGCCGTCGCTGGGGGCCCGCCAGTCGCCGCGCGGGGACAGGGCGCCGCCGGCGGAGACCTTGGCTGAATTGGGGCTCGCGCTGCGCTTGAACTGGGCGAGCCGGAAGAAGCGGTCGAGGAACACTTCCAGCCACCGGCGGATCGCTGGCAGGTCGTATTCGCGCTTGAGCGAATCGGGATAGCCGACGGGCCACGGATGCGCGTCCCGGTCGCGCCAGGCCTGCCAAGCGAGGAAGGCGACCTTCGACGGCGGCTGGCCGCCGCGCAGGATATGGTAGAGGAAGAAATCGTGCAGCTCGTAGGGGCCGATCCGCTCCTCGGTCCCCTCCGCCTCGGCGCCGGGCACGAGCTCCGGCGTGATCTTCGCCGCCAGGATCGACCGCAGCACCTCGTCGGTTTCGGGATCGAACTGGCCGGTTCGAATCGTCCAGCGGATCAGATGCTGGATCAGCGTCTTGGGCACGCCGGCATTGGCGTTGTAATGGCTCATCTGGTCGCCGACGCCGTAGGTGGACCAGCCGAGCGCGATCTCGGACAGGTCGCCGGTCCCGACCACGAAGCCGCCGCGCTCGTTGGCGAGGCGGAAGAGATAGTCGGTCCTGAGCCCCGCCTGCACGTTCTCGAAGGCGACGTCATAGACCGGCTCGCCCCGGGCGAAGGGGTGGCCGATGTCCGCGAGCATCTGCTTCGCCGCCGGGCGGATGTCGATTTCGCCTGCCGTGACGCCGAGCGCCTTCATCAGCGCGTGGGCGTTCGCCTTCGAGGTCTCGCCGGTCGCGAAGCCAGGCATCGTGAAGCCGAGGATCGCGCCGCGTGGCAGGCCGAGCTGGTCGCAGGCCTTGGCGGCGACGATCAGCGCGTGCGTGGAATCGAGTCCGCCCGAAACGCCGATGACGAAGTGCCCGCCGCCCGTCGCCTCGAAGCGCCGCGCGAGGCCCTGCACCTGGATGTTGAACGCCTCGTAGCAGTCCTGGTCGAGCTGCTCCGGCCGGTTGGGGACATAGGGAAAGCGGCGCAGCGTTCGCCGGAAGCCGATGTCCGCCGCGACCGGGGGATGGCTGAAGGCGACGCGGCGGAAGCGGCGCTCGGGGAAGCCGGCGGCGCGGGCGGCGTCGGCGAAGGTGCCGGTGCGCATCCGCTCCAGCCGCAGGCGCTGCACGTCGATGTCGGCGATGCACAGTTCGGGATCGCTTTCGAAACGCGCCGACGCGGCGATCCGTTCGCCGAGCTCGTGGATCGTGCCTTGCCCGTCCCAGGCGAGGTCGGTCGTGCTCTCGCCCGGACCGGAGGCCGAAAAGACATAGGCGGCGGCGCAGCGCGCCGACTGGCTGGCGCACAGCAGCGCGCGCTCGTCCGCCTTGCCGATCGTGATGTTCGAGGCCGAGAGATTGGCGAGAATCAGCGCGCCGGCGAGCGCGCCGGCGGTCGAGGGCGGCTGCGGCGCCCAGAAGTCCTCGCAGATTTCGACGTGGAAGATGAAGTCCGGCAGCTCGTCGGCCGCGAAAAGCAGGTCGGGACCGAAGGGCGCCTTCTGCCCGGCGAGGGCGAGCTCCTGCCCGTCGAGGCCGAGGCCGGAGGCGAACCAGCGCTTCTCGTGATATTCGCGGTAATTGGGCAGGTAGCTCTTCGGCACGACGCCGAGGATGCGGCCGCGCGCCAGCGCGAGCGCGCAATTGTGGAGCCGGCCATTGCGGCGCAGTGGCGCGCCGACCAGCAGCACCGGCGAAAGCCCGGCGGTCCGCGCCGCGAGCCGTGCGATGCCTTGTTCCACCGCGTCCAGGAACGCGTCCTGCAGGAAGAGGTCGTCCACCGCGTAGGACGAGATGTTCAGCTCCGGGAAGACGACGAGATCGACATGGTCCTCGTGCGCCTGGCGAGCGAGCGCGATCGCCCGATCGACATTGAAGGCGACATCGCCGGTCGAGGCGCGCGGCGTCGCGGCGGCGACGCGCACGAAGCCGTGGCGGTGGATGGCGGCGAACGGCATCTTGTCGGCCAATTACAGCATCTCCGTCATCATGGCGACCGCGACCTCCAGCGCGGCGACCCGCGTCGCGCCCCGGCCGATCGGGCCGAAATGCGCCTCGCGATGGATCGTCGCGCCGCCCCTTCGCGCGCAGGCGAAGTGGACCAGCCCCGGCTCCTCCCCTTTATCCGCGAAGCCGGTAATCGCCAGCGCGATATCCGCATCGGAACGTTCGAGCGCGCCTTCGGCCATCGCAATCGCGACCGCGCGGGAGACGACGCCGTCCGCCTCGATCAGCGCGGGCGGGACCCCGAGCAGATCGCACTTGGCCGCCTCGCTGTAGGTGACGAAGCCGCGATCGAAGACGTGCGAGACCTTCTCGACGTCGGTCAGCAGCGAGGCGAGCATCCCGCCGGTGCAGCTTTCGGCAGTGGCGAGCGCGAGGCCCGCCGCGCAGGTCCGCTCGAGCAAGCGCAGCGTCGCTTCCTCCAGCGCGCTGGGCAGCGCCGGGGAGAGGGTTTCGGTGTCGTTCACGCGCGTTTCTCCTCGCGGCCCATGGTTCGCCGCCGTGGCGGAACCGGAGAGGCTCGTCGCGGGTTCCGCCTCCGCTCCAGGAGAACCCATATGCCCGCGCAATCGCCCCCCGAAAATGGCCTTCAACTGCTCGCCGCCGACCATCGCGAGGTGGAAGACCTGTTCGCCCGGTTCGAGAAGGCGGGCGGCCTCGAAGCGAAGGCGAGGATCGTCGGCCGGATCTGCACCGCGCTCAAGGTCCACACGATGATCGAGGAGGAAATCTATTATCCCGCGATCACGGGCAAGGTGGAGCAGCCCGACCTCGACGAGGCCCATGTCGAGCACGACAGCGCCAAGCTGCTCGTCAACGAGCTCGAGGCGGCCGGTCCCGACGAGGCCTATTATGACGCCAAGGTGAAGGTGCTCTGCGAACTCATCGAGCATCACGTGAAGGAAGAGGAAAAGCAGCACGGCAGCCTCTTTCAGCAGACCCGCGCCAGCGACCTCGATCTCGATGAGCTCGGGGCCAGGCTCGCCGCGCGCAAGGCGGAGCTGATGGCCGAGGCCGAAGCCGGCGACCTGCCACCCGCCGAGGCCGAGACGCTGCGGCACGAGGAGATCTGACGATGCCCTTCAACCGCACCCATAAGCTGGCCGCTGCCGCCGCCGCCGCGACCGGGCTCGCCGCGGCGGTGCTCACCCGCCGCTGGTGGGGCAATCGCGGCGACGCCGACGCGCCGGACGCGGCCGCCCATGCCAGCGGCAAGGTCGATCCGACCCCGGGCGCCGCCCGCTCGGCCGGGCCCGAGGCGATGCGCGACCCGCCGCGCGAGTGGGACCAGATCGACCAGGCCGCCGACGAGAGCTTCCCGGCCAGCGACCCGCCGGCGGTGAGCCCGCACGTCGATTGAAGGGCGCCCTCGCCACGCCGGATCGACATCCAGGCCGCCGCTTCCGTTGAGGAAGTGGCCAGCGATCCCGGATGGCGTCGATACCGGCTAGAGCTCGATGTCGTCGGCGATCGCCTCGAGCCGCTTGAGCCGCTCGCGCACGTCGGCGATCTCGATTCGGAGCCGCGTGTCTCCCGCCGCGGCATCGGCGAGCCGGTCGCCCAGCTCGCGTCGCTTGAGGTCGAGCCAGCCGCGCCAGGCGACGAGCGTGCTGGCGCAGATCGCCAGCACGATCGCCAGCGCGGTTCCGGCGAGAAGCAGACTTTCCATCATCGGTTTCTCCCTGGCTATTCGTAGCGAAGGGCGAGGATCGGGTTGGCGCGCGCGACCCTGAGCGCGTGGCTCGCGATCGTCGCCATCGCAATGCCGAGGGCGAGCAGGCCCGCGGCGAGAAACGGCGCGGGGCCGGGATCGATCCGCGTGTCGAACGTATTCAGCCAGTTGTGCATCGCCAGCCACGCGATCGGCCAGGCGATCAGGTTGGCGACGATCACCGGCTTGGAGAACTGCCAGGCGAGCAGCCGCACGATGTCGCGATTGCGCGCGCCCAGAACCTTGCGGATGCCGATCTCCCTGGTCCGCCGTTCGGCGGTGAAGGCGGCGAGCCCGAACAGGCCGAGCGCGGCGACCAGCACGGCGAGGACGGCGAAGCACGCGAACACCTTCGCCCGCGCTTCGTCGCCCTTGTAGAGATCGGCGGTGCGGTCCTCGCTGAACTCCGCCTTGAACGGTATCTGGGGGAGCATGCGCTTCCACACCCGCTCGAGGCGCTCGCGCGTGCCGTTGGGATCGCTGCCGTCGTGGCGGATCAGCAGCGTCGAGGTCGACCTCTCGTCCCAGGCGAAGATGATCGGCTCGATCGGCAGGCGGATCGAGCGGAAGCGCGAGTCCCTGACGACGCCGATGATCCGGCTCGGCACCAGCCCGTATTGCGGCTCGACGGCGGAGACGCGGATGACCTGGCCGACCGCCGCGGCCGGGCTTTCGAAGCCGAGCCGTCGCGCCGCCAGTTCGTTGATCACGATGTTCTGCCCGCGCGCCGCCAGCGCGCGCTGCGCCGCCGGCGTGCTGACGAACGGCAGGTCGACATTGTCCGCCTCGCGGCCGGGATCGAACAGCCGCCCCGCGACCAGATCGATGCCCATCGTCCGGAAGAATTGCGGATCGACGCTGTAGGTGCCGATCTCGATCGGCTCGCTGTGCCCCGGCAGGTCGACGTTGCTCGACAGGGTGCTGTCGGTCGCGACGCCGATCGAGCTGCGCGCCACCGAGACGACGCCCGGCACCCGGCCGATCGCGTCGATCACCGAATCGGCGCGCTCGACGAACTGGCGGCGGCCGACGCCCTCTACCTGTATGATCCCGTCGCGCTGGTAGCCGGGATCGACGGTGCGCGCGTAAACGGTCTGCGCATAGACGACGATCGTGCAGATGATGAGCCCGATCGAGACCGCGAACTGCGCGACGACGAGGATGTTGCGCAGCGCCCCCGATCCGCTCGCGTCGGCGGAGGACTTGTTCGCCTTGAGCACTCGCGCCGGCTGGAAGCGGCTGAGATGGAAGGCGGGATAGATGCCGCCGGCCGCGCCGACGAGGAGCACCAGCGCAATGATCGGCGGCAGCATGCCGCCGGCCCCGAAATAGTGCATTTCGAGATCGGCATCGAGGAAGCGCGACAGCGCCGGCAGCAGCAGCTCAACCAGGGCCAGCGCGATCAGCATGGAAAGCCCGGCGATCAGCACCGATTCCGCCAGGAACTGGGTGACGAGCTGGCGGCGCGTGGCGCCGAGCACCTTGCGCAGCGCCACTTCGCGCGCGCGCTGCCCGGCGCGGGCGGTGGCGAGATTGGTGAAGTTGACGCAGGCCATGCCGAGGATCAGGAAGGCGATGATCGTGAAGGTCGCGATCGTGCGGTGATCGTTGACCGGCCGCATCGCCCCGACGACGGCCTCGCCGAGGTGGATGTCGCGGACGTTGACCAGGCTGTAGTCCTGGTAATCGCCCTGGTTGGTGGTCCGGCTGCCGAAATGCTCGTCGGGGATGCTGCGCCGCTTCCAGTCGGGAATGCGGGCGCGCATCGCGGCCACGTCGGTGCCTGGCCGGACCGTGAAATAGAAGTGGCCGGATTGCCAGCCCCAATGGGTCAGGATCGGCGGATTGGTGGCGAAGATGACGTCGGGATCGATCCGCAGCACCATCGAGAAGTCGGCATGGGTGTTGCGCGGCAGGTCGCGGGCGATCCCGGTGACGCGATAATCGTGCGCCCGCCCGTCCCAGATCATCGTCAGCGTGCGGCCCATCGCCTGCTCGGTGCCGAACAGGCGCCGTGCCTCGCGCTGGGTCAGCACGACCGAGCCGGACTGGGCCAGCGCGCTCCCGGCATCACCCTCAAGGAGCGGGAACCGCAGCACGTCGAAGAAGCGATCGTCGACGAGCAGCGCGCCTTCGACCGACAGCGCCTCGCCGTCGCGCAGCACCGATGCGTTGGCCGGCCAGGCATAGACCGAGCGCTCGACCTGCGGGAACGAGGCCCGGAAATGCTGCCCGGAGGTATAGGAGGTCAGCTGGAGACGGGTGGGCTCTCCCGTCTGCGGGTTCGAGATGGTGAGCTGCAGCTGGTAGGTGTTCCCGGCGTCGGGCAGCCAGGCGTCATAGGTCGTCTCGTAACGCACGTAGATGAGCAGCAGCAGGCAGGCGGCGAGGCCGACGGCGAGGCCGAAGATGTTGATGAAGGCGTAGGTCCTGTTCCTGACCAGCGCCCGCACGCCGACGGTGAGATAGTTGCGCCACATGGTTCGAGCTCCTCCTGCCGCGGGATCAGGCTGCGCGCCGATGTTCCTGGAGAATGCGGCCGTCGAGCATGTTGACGACGCGGCCCGCATAGTCGGCATGCGTCGGCGAGTGGGTGACCATGACGATGGTCGCCCCCGCGTCGTTCAGCGCCTGCAGCATCTTCATCACTTCCTCGCCATGCTGGGTGTCGAGATTGCCGGTCGGCTCGTCGGCGAGGATCAGGCGGGGCCTGGCGACGAGGGCCCGGGCCACGGCGACGCGCTGTTGCTGGCCGCCCGAGAGCTGGCTCGGACGGTGCCTGGCGCGGTGGGCGACGCCCACCCTGTCCATCACCTCGTCGACCCGCTCGCGCCGTTCGCTTGACGGGACGTCATGGTAGAGCAGCGCCAGCTCGATATTCTCGCGCACCGAAAGCTCGTCCACGAGATTGAACGACTGGAAGATGAAGCCGATGTTGCGCTTGCGGAAATCGGCGAGCCTCGCTTCGCTGAGGCCGGCGATCTCGGTGCCGTCGAAGACGTAGGAGCCGCTCGAGGGCGAATCGAGCATGCCCATCACGTTGAGCAGGGTCGACTTGCCGCAGCCCGAGGGGCCCATCACCGCGACGAACTCGCCCTCCTCGACATCGAGCATGATGCCGTCGAGCGCGGTCGTTTCGACCATGTCGGTGCGATAGACCCGCGAGAGTTCGCGCATGCTCAGCATTTGAGGCTCCTTTTCATTCCGATCCGATCGCCAGCCGGTCGCGCTCGGCGAAGCCGGTATAGGGCGAGGTGATGACGCGCTCGCCCGGCGCCAGGCCCGAGAGCACTTCGACGAAGTCGGCGTTGCGCCGGCCGAGGCGGACGTTGCGGCGCACGGCACCGCGCCCGTCCGGGGCGACGACGAAGATCCAGTTGCCGCCGGTCTCGTCATAATAGGCGCCGTTGGGGATCAACAGCGCCGGCGCGGGATCGCCGAGCGTGAGGCGGATCTGGACGGTCTGGCCGCGTTGCAGGTCGGCGGGCTCCTGGCCGACGAAGCGCAGGTCGATCTGGAACACGCCGTTGCGCACCTGCGGGTAGATCTTCGAGACGCGCAGCCGCGCCCGCGCGCCGCCGATTTCGGCGGTCGCCACCTGCCCGACCTCGACCCGGCCGAGATAGAATTCGTCGACGTCGGCCTTGAGCTTGTTGTCGCCGGCGCTGTCGACCTGGCCGAGCCGCTCGCCGCGCTGGAGCGACTGGCCGATCTGGATGTCGAAGGCGGTGAGCTGGCCGGAGATCGGCGCGCGCAGGTTGAGTGCGTCGAGGCTCGCCCGGGCGATCTCGAGGCTGCGGCTGAGCGAGGATGTGGACGCGCGCAATTGCCGCAATTGATCGGATTGCAGCCGCTCGTCGACCTGCTGCTGGCGGCGGATGACGTCGCTGCGCCGGCGATTGGCCTCGAACGTGTCGCGCGCATCGGCGAAGGCCCGGCCGGAGACGAAGCCGCGCCGCGCGAGCGGCTGCATCATCTCATATTGGCGGCGCGCGGTATCGGTGGCGAGATCGGCCTCGATCCGCGCCCGCTCATTGGCGAGGCGGGTCTGGTGGAGCGAAAGCTCCTGGCTGCGCATGTTGTTGAGCTGCTCGGTGACCTCGGTCTGCCGGGCGAGCACGTTGAGCTGCAGCTCGGGGTTGGAGAGCACCGCGAGAAGCTGGCCGCGCTGGACCATCGCACCGTCCTCGACGAGGACGCGCTCGACCCGCCCGCCCTCGACCGCGTCGAGATAGACGGTGAGCGAGGGCTCGACCCGGGCGCGCAGCGGCAGGAAATCGTCGAAACGTCCACGCTGCACCGTCGAGATGGTAAGGCGCGAGGCCGCCACGGTCTGGCTGTTGGCCGCGGGCATGAAGGCGTAGAAAAGGACGGCGAGCGCGACGATGCCAAGCGCGGCGAGGCCGAGCTTCACGCGGCGGCCGAGCCCCTTGCGTTCGACGATTCGGTCCATGCCGCTGCCGCTGACCGCGCCTTCGCTCTCGCGGACACGGAAATCGAGCACGCTCATCGGCCCTGGCCCGCCACGCTTGTCGACGAGCCGGCGGCGGGCAAATGTCCGTTTCCGGACACGAACTGTCCGCCGCCGAACATCGGTCCGGCCTTACGCAAGCGGCACCGCCACCAGCGAGAGGAGCCCGGTGAGAATGAGGCTGGCGGAAAAGGCCAGCATTTCGAATGTCCGCATCGTCCTGCTCCATCCATGATCGCGTCCCCCGCGCCCCATCCAGCATGAGCCGTGCCAAAGCATGGGCGGCGCGGAAATCCGCGGATTTCCCGGGCTCGCGCCCGGCCCGCCACGGCTCGCCGCTGTCCGCATGCGGACGGTGGCGTCCGCCTGCGGACGCGACTGGCACGCTCCTTGTTAGGAAGGTATCGACACGAACGAGGAGGCACGCTTGACCAGGGCCGGGCGCTTCGGGCGCTGCATCATCATCGACGACGACCCCGATATCCTGCTGTCGGCGCGGCTGCTGCTGCGCGACCTCTTCCGCGAGGTCGCCGACTTCCGGCAGCCCGAGGCGGCGCTGGACGCGATCGTGGCCGAGCCGCCGGACGTGATCCTGCTCGACGCCAATTTCGCGCGCGGCGCGACCAACGCCGCCGAGGGGTTGCGCTGGCTGGAGGAAATCCTGCGCCGCGACCCGCGGGCGGTGGTGGTGATGATCACCGCCCATGCCGGCATCGCGGTCGCGGTCGAGGCGATGAAGCGCGGCGCCACCGACTTCGTCTCCAAGCCCTGGTCGAACGAGCGGCTGCTGGCGACGGTGCGCACCGCCGCCGCGCTGCGCGCCTCGCGGATCGAGGCCGCCACCGAGCGCGGCCGCGCCGCCGCGATCGCGACGCCGGCCGGCGCGACCCCGCTGCTCGGCGACTCGCCGGCGATGATGCGGGTCTGGTCGCTGATCGAGCGCGCCGCGCCGACCGACGCCAATGTCCTGATCCTCGGCGAGAATGGCACCGGCAAGGAACTGGTCGCGCGCGCGCTGCACGAGCGGTCGCGCCGTGCCGACAACGTGCTCGTCTCGGTCGATCTCGGCGCAGTCGCCGAAAGCCTGTTCGAAAGCGAGCTGTTCGGCCACGTAAGGGGCGCCTTCACCGATGCGAAGAGCGACCGGATCGGGCGGATGCAGGCGGCCGATGGCGGCACCCTGTTCCTCGACGAGATCGGCAACCTGCCGCTCCACCTGCAGCCCAAGCTGCTGACCGCGCTCGAGCAACGGCAGGTGACGCCGGTCGGCGGCAACCGGCCGGTCGCGATCGACGTGCGCGTGATCGCGGCGACCAATGTCGCGCCCGAGCAGCTCGGCGACGAGAGCCGCTTCCGGCCCGACCTGCTGTTTCGGCTCAACACCGTCGAGATCGAGCTGCCGCCGCTGCGCGAGCGGCGCGAGGATATCCCGATCCTCGTCGACCATTTCGTCCGGCTTTACGCGAAGAAATATGGCAAGCCGGCGCGCGCGCTTGGCGGCGACGTGATGGCCGCGCTCCAGGACTATGACTGGCCGGGCAATGTCCGCGCCCTGCGCCATGCCGCCGAGCGGGCGGTGATTCTCGCCGAGGGGGACGCCTTCCGCGTGGACGATTTTTCGCTGTCCCGCGCGGCCGCCGCCGCGCCGCGCGCGCCGGCACCGGCGCCTGCGGCCGATCCGGCGCCGCGCGACGACCTCAATCTCGAGCGGGCCGAAAGGCAGATGGTCGAGCAGGCGCTCAAGAAACACAGCTACAACATCTCGCTCGCCGCGGCGGAGCTTGGCCTCACCCGCGCCTCGCTCTACCGGCGGATGGAAAAGCATGGACTGTAGAGGCCCCTCGGCATGATCCGCCGGGGCTTCCTGATCGGCCTGCTGTGGCGTCTCGTCCTGCTGATCGCGACGAGCTTCGCCTTCGTCGGCGCGATGATGCGGCCCGATCTCGGCGCGGCCCGGCTGGTCGCGGCGCTGGCCGTCGCCGGCGCGGTGGCGCTGCTCTGGCGGCACGTCACCCGCACCAACCGCGAGCTCGCCCGCTTCATCGATGCCGCGCGCCACGCCGATTTCAGCCAGGGCTTCGTGCGCGATCGCGCCGGCGGCGGCTTTGCCGAGCTCGGCGCCGCGCTCGACGAGGCGATCAAGCGGATGCGCGACGAGAGGCACCGGCTGATCGACGCCAACCGCTTCTACGCGGCGGTGCTGGACGACGCGCCGACAGCGCTGCTGATCGTCGACGGCGAGGGGCGCGTGGAGCTCGCCAACAAGGCGGCGCGGCGGCTGCTGGTCCGCCACAGGGGGGTGCGGATCGAGGATTTCCGCGAATATGGCGATGCCTTCGCGCGCGCGCTGGAGAGCGGCGCCGTCGGCCGGCCGCGGCTCGTGCCGCTGGTCAGCGAAGGCGTGGCGCAGTCGATGCTGGTCAGCGCCGCTGCGGTGCACCGGCTCGGCGGCCTCGTCCGCGTCGTCGCGGTGCAGCCGATCCAGGGCGAGCTCAATGCGATCGAGATCGCGGCGCAGAGCGACCTCATCCGCGTCCTCACCCACGAGATCATGAATTCGATGACGCCGGTCACCAGCCTCGCCAACAGCGCCGCCGCGTTGATGCGCGAGGTGGACAGGGGCGCCGACCGCGCCATCGCCGACGCGCGCGCGGCGATCGAAACGCTCGCCCGTCGCGCCGACGGAGTGATGAACTTCGTCGACAGCTATCGCCAGATCAGCCGGGCGCCGGAGGTTCGCGCGCGCCCGATCGACGTCGCCGCCTGGGCGGACGAACTCGCCGCCCTGTTCGCGGCCGACGAACGGGCGCGGGGCGTGGCGCTTGCGGTGGATGTCGCGCCCGCCCTGCGGCTCGAGGCCGATCCCGACCTGATGAGCCAGGTGCTGATCAACCTGCTGCGCAACGCCGCCGAGGCGGCGAGGGGGCACAGCGAGTCGCCGCGGGTGACGCTCGCCTTCCGCCGCACCCGTTCGGGCCGGACGCGGATCGAGGTCGGCGACAACGGTCCGGGCATCGCCGAGGATCTGCGCCAGGACATTTTCCTGCCGTTCTTCACCACCAAGGCGAAGGGGAGCGGGATCGGGCTCAGCCTCGCGCGACAGGTGGTGCTCGCGCATCGCGGCGCGATCAGCGTCGAGACCGGCGAGGCGGGCGGCGCGCTGTTCCGGGTCCTGATCTGACGTCGCTGCCCGATCGGCGAGCGCCGGCTGCCCGCGGCCGCTCGAGGCCGTTCGCGAAGGTCGCCGGGATCACCCTTGGCGGCCCGGCCGCCGGCGGCGTTAGATCGGGCGCGGGCCCCGGGGCGCCGGCTCCTGGCCGGCGAGTCGCTTCGCCAGAGCGTGGGTCTGGAGACGGATGTCGGGAACGGCGACGCTTTCCCAGAAGGCGCCCCTGGTCGGGGGGCCGATCACGTGGAGCGTCGCCGAAACGCGGCCGGCGCGGTCGATCGCGCCGAGGCTATCGGGATCGGTGTCGATGCCGATGCGCAGCGGATCGGGGCGAATGCGCCCGGCGGCGAGCAGGGCGTCGAACAGCGGCTCGCCGGCCCGCGCAATATCGAGCTCGGGGCCGGTGCAGTTGACGATCCGCGCGGCGCGGATCGTTTCGATCCGATCGCCGCCGCGCGGCCGCCAGGCGAGCCGGGCGGCATCCCCCTCCGGCGTGGCGGCGACGATCCTGCCCGCGGCGAAGGCGAGCCGGCCCTCGCGGCACAGGCGATCGACGGTGGCGGCGACGCCCGGCGCGATGCGGTGGCGATGCACGTCCCACCAGGGTCGCAGATGGCGCAGGAAGCGGCGGCGCTCGGTCTCGGTCGCCGCGCGCCAGATGTCCTGCGTGACCGCGCGCAGCTCGTGCACCGCGCTCATCCAGCCCACCGCCCCGGCGCGGCGGCGCAGGTGGCGCAGCATGTCGACGCAGGTGGCGGGCAGCGCGGCCGGCGGCGGCGCCACCAGCGGCTCGCGGGTGCCGTGCGCGCGCGGCGCAAGGCCGCGGCGGGAAATGGCGAGGATCTTGCCCGCCAGCCCGAGCGCGTCGAGCGTCAGGATCGCATCCACCGCGGTGAGCCCGGTGCCGATCAGCACCACGGTGTCGTCCGCTCCGAGCCCGCCCGGATCGAGCCCCGCCCAGGGATCGCCGGTCCAGGCGGCGCCGAGCGCGGCAACATCGATCCGCGCGGGAAGGGCGGGCGGCAGGTTGCCCGGCGCGAGGACGACCGCGTCGGCGACGATGTCGCGACCGTCGGCGAGCTTCACAAGCTCGCCCCGCGCGCCGGCGACGACGTTCACCGCCTCGCCGCGAACGATCTCGATCCGATGCCCCGCTTCGGCGAGCCGCGCGGTGACATAGTCGCCATAGGCCATGCGCGGCGCATAATCCTCGGCGTCGCCGCCATGGGCGCGCGCGAACCAGTCCACGAAATCGTCCGGCCGGTCGGGGAAGGCGCTCATCCGCCGCGCCGGCACGTTCAGCAGGTGCTCGGCCCGGCCTGTGCCATAGGCGACGCCCCGCCCCGGCGCGCGGCCGCGCTCGATCAGCGTGACCTTCGCCGCGCCGGCGCCGGCGAGATGGATGGCCTGGAGCGCGCCGGAGAGGCCCGCGCCGATGATCGCGACATGGGTCAAGGGAAAGGCGGCTCCTTCAGACCACGTCCTCGTCGACCCTGACCGGATCGGCGAGGGTGAGGCCGTCGAGGATGCGCGCGGTCTCGTCCCGCACCAGCAGCATCGCGCGGTGGAGCCGGCACTTGTCCTCGCTGATGCAGTTGCGGCAGGGCTGGTGGGAGAGCCGGCTCGCGCAGGGCAGCAGGCCGAGCGAGCCGCGCGTCAGCCGGACGATCTCGCCATAGCTCACCTGGTCGGGCGGCCGGGCGAGCCAGTAGCCGCCCTCGCGGCCGCGCATCGTCGCGACCAGGCCGGCGCGGCGCATCTGCGAAAGGATCACGGTCAGGAACTTGGCCGGCAGGTTCTGCGCCTCGGCGATCTCGGCGAGCTGGACCGGCCCCTCGCCGTAGCGGTCGGCGAGATGAAGCAGCGCCCGGATTGTATACCGCGTCCGTTGAGAAAGCATGGGCGACCCCTTTGGGCCGCTTGCGCGCGAATCGCAACCTCGGCGGGGGAATCAGGCGCGCCGGCGCGGCATCGCGCCCGCCGTCCCGCTTCCGTCAGGGCCTCAGGCTCGCCTTCACGATCCGGCCGGGCGATGCCGGCGGCTCGCCCCTGGGCAGCGCGTCGACATATTCCATGCCCTCGGTCACCTTGCCCCAGACCGTGTACTGACGGTCGAGAAAGCGACAGTCGTCGAAGCAGATGAAGAACTGGCTGTTGGCGCTGTGCGGCGCGCTGGTGCGCGCCATCGAGGCGGTGCCGCGCACGTGCGGTTCGTCGCTGAACTCGGCCCTGAGGTCGGGCTTGCCGGAGCCGCCGGCGCCGGTGCCCGTCGGATCGCCGCCCTGTGCCATGAAGTCGTCGAGGACGCGGTGGAAGGGGACGCCGTCGTAGAAGCCCTCCTCGACCAGTTCGCGGATGCGCGCGACGTGGCCCGGGGCGAGATCGGGGCGCATCCGGATGACGACGTCGCCGCCGGTGTCGAGAGTGAGGACGAGGGTGTTGAGATCGTCGGCCATCGGCTTTCCTTGGAGCTGGGTTTCCTGGGGAGCTGGGTTTCCTGGGGAACTGGGTTTCCTGGTCTTTAGGCGGCGCGGCGCGATCGCGCCACCGCCTTGCAATCTCGGCGCAGCCGCCTAGGGAGGGCCTTTGCAACCCGGACCGGCCAGGAGGGCGCGATGAGCGAGAGCGAATTCGAAGCGCCCCGGACGGACGTGGTGATCGGGGGCGAGGAGGCCCCGCCGAGCGCCGATCCGCACCATGACGAGGATGATCGGCTGAAGTCCGAATTCGTCTCGGAGGTTGTCGAACGGCTCCATGCCGGCGATGCCGAGGGGGTGCGCCTGCTCGTCGAGCCGATGCACGCGGCCGACATCGCCGATCTGTTCGAGCTGATCGGCCGCGAGGACCGGCCGGCGCTTGCCGAGGCGCTCGCCGGGCTGCTCGACGGCGACGTCTTCGCCGAGATGAACGACTGGGTGCGCGACGAGCTGATGGAGGCGCTCGAGCCGCACCAGGTCGCCGAGATCGCCGGCGAGCTCGAAACCGACGATGCGGTCGCGATCATCGAGGACATGGCGGAGGACGAGCAGCGCGCCGTGCTGCGCGCGCTCGATCCCGACGATCGCGCCGTCATCGAGGAGGCGCTTTCCTATCCCGAGGATTCCGCCGGGCGCCTGATGCGGCGCGACGTCGTCGCCGTGCCCGAACATTGGACGGTCGGCCAGGTGATCGACTATCTGCGCGCGGGCGAGCATCTCGCCACCGATTTCTGGGAGGTGTTCGTCGTCGATCCGGCGCACCGGCCGGTCGGCACCTGCCTGCTCTCCTGGATCCTGCGCACGCCGCGGCGAATCGCGATCGCCGACGTGATGAAGCGCGAGCAGACCCTGATCCCGGTCGACATGGACCAGGAGGAAGTGGGCCTGCGCTTCCAGAAATACGCGCTCATTTCCGCCGCCGTCGTCGATCAGTCGGGGCGGCTGGTCGGCATGATCACCGCAGACGACGTCGTCCACATCATTCAGGAGGAGGCGAGCGAGGACATCCTGCGCCTGTCCGGCGCCGGCGAGGACGACATCAACGAGCCGCTGGTCAAGACGGTGAGGCGGCGGCTCACCTGGCTGTTCGTCAACCTCGGCACCGCGGTGGTCGCGGCCAGCGTCGTCGGCCTGTTCCAGGGCACGATCAGCCAGCTCGTCGCGCTCGCCGTGCTGATGCCGATCGTCTCCGGCATGGGCGGCAACGCGGCGACGCAGACGATGGCGGTGGCGGTGCGCGCGCTCGCGCTCAACCAGCTCACCAGTTCGAACACGCTCCGCGTCTTCCTGCGCGAATTCCGCATCGCGCTGGTCAACGGCGCCTGCCTCGGCCTCCTGCTCGGCGTCGCCGTCGCGCTCAGCTACCAGCGCGCCGATCTCGGCATGGTGATCGCGCTGGCGATGGTGATCAACAATCTCGTCGCCGGCACGTTCGGCGTGCTCGTCCCGGTGATGCTGGAGCGGCTGCGCGTCGATCCGGCGGTGTCATCGGCGGTATTCGTGACGATGGCGACCGACGTGATGGGCTTCTTCTCCTTCCTCGGGCTCGCCGCCCTGTGGGGGCTGAGCTAGCGGAAGCGCCGGGCCGCCCGCGGCTGGCTCGGTGCCGCGCCCCGCCCGCGCCTCGGGCCGCAGCGACGTTCGGCGGGATACCCTCTCCCTCAGGGGGAGCCGGCCGCGACAAGGTTCTCCCGCTCCGCGCCGGGAGGCGGCGGCGGGATGTCGACCCCGCCTTATCCCCGCGCCTCGTTCATCAGCTCGCGCATCCGCCTCACGCTCGCCTCGAGGCCGACGAAGATCGCCTCGCCGATGAGGAAATGGCCGATGTTGAGCTCGCGCACCTGCGGGATCGCGGCGATCGGCGCGACATTATCGTAGGTGAGGCCGTGGCCGGCGTGGACCTCGATGCCGTTCTTGGTCGCCAGCGCGGCGGCGTCGGCGAGCCGGCGCAGCTCCGCCGCGCGCGCCTCGCCGTCGAGCTCGGCGAAGCGGCCGGTGTGCAGCTCGACGACCGGCGCGGCGAGGCGAATCGCCGCCTCGATCTGGCGCGGGTCGGGCTCGATGAAGAGCGACACGCGCACCCTGGCGCCGCCGAGCGCGGCGACCATCGGCGCGAGCCGGTCGAGCAGGCCGGCGGCATCGAGCCCGCCCTCGGTGGTCAGCTCCTCGCGCTTTTCCGGGACGATGCAGGCGGCGTGCGGCCGGTGGCGCAGCGCGATTTCGAGCATCTCTTCGGTCGCCGCCATTTCGAGGTTGAGCGGGACCGGCAGCTCGGCCGAGAGGCGGGCGATGTCCGCGTCGGTGATGTGGCGCCGGTCCTCGCGCAGATGCGCGGTGACGCCATCGGCGCCGGCCGCCGCGGCGAGCAGGCCGGCCCGCACCGGATCGGGATAGCCGGCGCCGCGCGCGTTGCGGACGGTCGCGACATGATCGATGTTGACGCCGAGGCGGAGCGGCTCGCTCATGCCGCCGCCTCGCGGCTGCCCGGCTTTTCGGCGGGGATCGCGGCGAGTTCGGGCGGGAGCCTGTCGGCCGGATAGGTCGGCACCGACAGGCGCACCAGCGGGAAGAAGGGAACGCCGAGATCGGTCTCGCCGGCCGAGCGATCGACCAGCGCCGCCGCCGCGACCACCTCGCCGCCGGCGCGGGCGACCGCGGCCATCGCCTCGCGCGAGGACAGGCCGGTGGTGACGACATCCTCGACCAGCAGCACCTTGCGGCCCGGCGCGATCGAAAAGCCGCGGCGCAGCTCGAACACGCCCTTCGGCCGCTCGACGAAAATCGCCTCCAGCCCCAGCGCGCGGCCCATTTCATGGCCGATGATGACGCCGCCCATCGCCGGCGAGACGACGAGCTCGAGCTGGCCGCGCAGCTCGCGCGGCAGCGTCGCGGCGAGCGCGCTGGCGAGTCGCGCGGCGCGCATCGGATCCATCAGCACCCGCGCGCATTGCAGGTAGCGCGGACTGTGCAGGCCCGAGGAGAGGATGAAATGGCCCTCCAGCAGCGCGCCGGCGGCGCGAAACTCAGCGAGGACCTCTTCTTCATTCATCGAGGAATTCCATTGTTCACACGGTTGGCGGGGTGATAGGGAGGCGGCGCAGGCGCTTCAAGCGCCTCAAAGGTCTTGGCAACCCGCTTGAGACACGCCAAAGCGCTGCCTATAAGCGCCGCGTCGCGCCTTACTCGGCCGGGTCATCCGGCCGCCCCAAGGGGGCTGCTCACAGGGGTATAGATGAAGACTCTGATCAAGTTTGTCGCCATCGCCGCAGCGTTCGGCCTGGCTCCTGTCTCCGCGATCGCCCAGGAAGCCGCGCCGGCAGCCGCGCCGGCCGCTGCCGCCGCGCCGGCCGGGAATGCGGCGGCCGCCGCCACCGACGCGGCCGGCGATGCCGCGGCAACCGCGGCGCCGGCGCCGCTCGCGCCGACGCCGGGACTCGGGCAGCCCGACGGCCGACTCGGCATTCCCGACCAGGTCTCGACGATCGGCCACGAGGCGGCCTGGCTCAACGACTACGTGCTGTTGCCGGTGGCGGTCGGCATCTCGATGCTGGTGATGGCGCTGCTGCTCTGGGTGGTCGTGCGCTATCGCCGCCGCGCCAACCCGACGCCTTCGCGCACGTCGCACAACACCGTGCTGGAGGTGATCTGGACGCTGGTGCCGGTGCTGATCCTGGTGGTGATCGCGATCCCCTCGATCCGGCTGCTGGCGCGGCAATATTCGCCGCCCGACGCCGATCTCACCGTCAAGGTGATCGGCAACCAGTGGTTCTGGGAATATGAATATCCCGACAATGGCGTTCACGTCGTGTCCAACATGCTCGAGCCCGAACAGGCGGCTGAACGCGGCGAGCCGCGCCAGCTCGGCGTCGACAACCGCATGGTCGTGCCGGCGGGCGCGGTGGTGAAGGTGATCGTCACCTCCAACGACGTCATTCACTCCTGGGGCGTGCCCGCCTTCTGGGTGAAGATCGACGCCGTGCCGGGCCGGCTCAACGAGACCTGGTTCAAGGTCGATCGGCCGGGCGTCTATTATGGCGTGTGCTACGAGCTGTGCGGCCCGCGCCACGGCTACATGCCGATCGCGGTGGAGGTCGTTCCGCCGGCCCAGTTCGCCCAGTGGGTGGCGAGCCAGGGTGGCCACCTGGCCGGGCAGGCCCCGGCCGAGGCGTCCGCGAGCGCGGCACCGAGCAATTCCGCCGAATCGAATCCGGCGGCGACAACCGCACCCGACAATGTCGTCGAAGCCGCGGCGGAGCCCGCGACCTCGAACCAGGGTGCGACCAGATAAGGCGACGATAGAGACATGACCGACACAACCGCAAACGAAGTCCATTTCGAAGCCGCGCACGGCCACGAGGCGCATCACGACGCCGATCACAAGCCGGGCTTCTTCACGCGCTGGTTCATGTCCACGAACCACAAGGACATCGGCACGCTCTATCTGGTCTTCGCCATCTTCGCCGGCATCATCGGCGGCTCGATCTCCGGGCTGATGCGCTGGGAGCTGGCGGAACCCGGCCTGCAGCACGTCCAGCACTGGGCGACGCTCATGAATCACTTCATGGGCCTGCCCGACGCGACCGTGGACGAAGGCCGCAACCTGTGGAACGCCCTCGTTTCCGCGCACGGCCTGATCATGATCTTCTTCCTGGTCATGCCGGCGATGATCGGCGGCTTCGGCAACTGGTTCGTGCCGATCCTGATCGGGGCGCCCGACATGGCGTTCCCGCGGATGAACAACATCTCCTTCTGGCTGCTGCCCGCCTCGTTCGTGCTGCTGATCGGCTCGATGTTCGTGCAGGGTGGCTACGGCCTTGGCGCCGGCACCGGCTGGACGCTCTACGCGCCGCTTTCGACCTCCAGCTCGCACGGGCCGGCGGTCGACATGGTGATCTTCTCGATGCACATCGCGGGTGCGAGCTCGATCCTCGGCGCGATCAATTTCATCACCACCATCTTCAACATGCGCGCGCCCGGCATGACGCTGCACAAGATGCCGCTCTTCGCCTGGTCGATCCTGGTGACGGCGTTCCTGCTGCTGCTGTCGCTGCCGGTGCTGGCGGGCGCGATCACGATGCTGCTCACCGACCGCAATTTCGGCACGCACTTCTTCGACGCGGCCGGCGGCGGCGATCCGATCCTCTACCAGCACCTGTTCTGGTTCTTCGGCCACCCGGAGGTCTACATCATGATCCTGCCGGGCTTCGGCATGGTCAGCCAGGTGGTCGCGACCTTCTCCAAGAAGCCGGTCTTCGGCTATCTCGGCATGGCCTACGCGATGGTGGCGATCGGCTTCATCGGCTTCATCGTCTGGGCCCACCACATGTTCACGGTCGGCCTCGACGTGAACACGAAGATGTACTTCACCGCCGCGACGATGGTGATCGCCGTGCCCACCGGCATCAAGGTCTTCTCCTGGATCGCGACGATGTGGGGCGGCAGCCTCACCTTCTCGGTGCCGATGCTGTGGGCGCTCGGCTTCATCTTCATGTTCACGATCGGCGGCGTCACCGGCGTCGTGCTGGCCAATGGCGGCCTCGATGTCGCCTTCCAGGACACCTACTACGTCGTCGCCCACTTCCACTACGTGCTGAGCCTGGGCGCGGTCTTCTCGCTGTTCGCCGGCTTCTACTACTGGTTCGGCAAGATGACCGGGAAGATGTACAACGAGTGGCTGGGCCGCCTGCATTTCTGGGTGTTCTTCATCGGCGTGAACATCCTGTTCTTCCCGATGCACTTCCTGGGCGCCGACGGCATGCAGCGGCGCGTGCCCGACTATGCCGACGCCTATGGCGCCTGGAACCACATCGCCAGCATCGGCTATGTGATCATGGCGATCGGGATGGTCTTCTTCTTCGTCAACGTCATCTGGTCGCTGATCGCGGGTCGCAAGGCACCCGACAATCCGTGGGGCGAAGGCGCGACGACGCTGGAGTGGACGCTCTCCAGCCCGCCGCCCTATCACCAGTTCGAAACGTTGCCGAAGGTGCATTGACGGAAAAACCGCGGATGGAAGCCGTTCGGGCCGCGCCTGCCGAAGCCCTTCCCGTTCACCCCACCGGGCGGCGGGACCGGATTTCGGCGGGAGCGGCGCCGGCGCATGAGTAGAATGAACAGCGCTGCGATCGAATCCCGAACCCCTGCCCTGCCCGCGGAATGGCGCGACTTCATCGCGCTGACCAAGCCGCGGGTGATGGTGCTGGTCGTGTTCACCGGCATCTGCGGGTTGCTCGCGGCGCCGGTCGCGCCGCCGCCGGCGCTCGCCTTCACCGCGATCCTGTGCATCACCGTCGGCGCCGGCGCCGCGGGCACGCTCAACCAGTGGTACGAGGCGGACATCGACGCGCTGATGAAGCGGACCGCGCAGCGGCCGTTGCCGGCGGGGCGGATGGATCGCGATTCCGCGCTTCAGTTCGGGATCATGCTGGCCGTGCTCTCGGTGGTGGTGATGGAGCTGGCGACCAACTGGCTCGCGGCGACGATCCTCGCTGCCTCGATCCTCTTCTACGTCGTCATCTACACGATGTGGCTGAAGCGGCGCACGCCCCAGAACATCGTTATCGGCGGCGCCGCCGGCGCCTTCCCGCCGCTGATCGGCTGGGTCGCGGCGACCGGGACGGTCGATCCGCTGCCGCTGCTGCTGTTCGCGCTGATCTTCATGTGGACGCCGCCGCATTTCTGGGCGCTGTCGCTGTTCGTGCGCTCCGACTATGCCAAGGCGGGCGTGCCGATGCTGCCGGTCGTCGCCGGCGTGCGAGCAACGCGCCGCCAGATCCTCGTCTACAGCGTGCTGATGGCGGCGGTGGCGGTCGCGCCCTGGCCGCTCGGCCTCGCCGGCGCGATCTACGGGCTGACCGCCGCGGTGCTGAGCGCGGTCTTCATCCTGCTCGCGTTGGCGACGCTCGCCAACAAGGCGACCGAGCCTGCCGGGATGAAGCCCGAAAAGCGCCTGTTCGCCTTTTCCGTCCTCTACCTCTTTGCCGTGTTCGCCGCGCTCGTCGTCGACAAATGGCTGATCGGATGATCGTGATCGACCCGCATACCGAGGAAGTCCGCCGCCGCCAGCGCGCCCGTGCCAGGGTCATGGGGATCGCGCTCGCCGCTTTCGTGGTGCTCATCTTCTTCGTCACCATCGCGAAGATGAAGCTGTACGGGTCGCTATGACGACGCGGACCCACAGCAACGGCCGCGTCGCCGTCATCGCCGCGCTCGCGGTGCTGTTCATGCTCGGCCTCACCGCGGCGAGCGTGCCGCTCTATCGCATCTTCTGTCAGGTGACAGGCTTTGCCGGCACGACCCAGCGCGCCGAGGCGGGGGAGAGCGCGCCGGGCACGACCGGCCACCTCATTTCGGTCCGCTTCGATGCCAATACCGCGCCCGGCATGGGCTGGGACTTCCAGCCGGTCGACACGACCCGCCGGGTCGCGATCGGCGCGCGCAACCTCGCCAACTATACGGCGCACAACCGCACCGATCACGATATCGTCGGCCGCGCCGTGTTCAACGTCACGCCGGCGCAGGCCGGCGCCTATTTCACCAAGATCCAGTGCTTCTGCTTCACCGAGCAGCGCCTGTCGCCGGGCCAGGAGGTGACCATGCCGGTCGTCTTCTTCGTCGATCCCCGGATCCTCGATGATCCGAATACCCGCGACATCACCGAAATCACCCTCTCCTACACATTTTATCCGGTGGACCAGCCGGAGAGCCGCAGCTAGAGACAGCAAGGAAAGTCACAGGGGCAAGCAATGGCCGGAGCGAAGAATCACCCGTATCATATCGTCAACCCGAGCCCGTGGCCGCTGATCGGCTCGATCTCGGCGCTGGTGATGTTCGGCGGCTTCGTGATGTGGCTGCACGATCATGCGGCCGGCGCCTATGTCGGCATCGCCGGCGTGATCGCCGTGCTCTTCACCATGTTCTCGTGGTGGGTGGACGTGATCAGGGAGGCGCACCAGGGCGATCACACGCCCGTGGTCCAGCTCCACCTGCGCTACGGCATGATCCTCTTCATCGCCACCGAGGTGATGTTCTTCGTCGCCTGGTTCTGGGCCTATTTCAACGCGGCCCTGTTCCCTCCCGAGGTCGAGGCGGTGGGCGGCACCTGGCCGCCGGCCGGCATGCATGTGCTCGATCCGTTCAGCTGGCCGCTGTTCAACACGATGATCCTGCTCTGCTCGGGCACGACCATCACCTGGGCGCACCATTCGCTGATCACCGGCGACCGCCGGGGGCTGATCAACGGCCTGTGGCTCACCGTCCTGCTCGGCCTGCTCTTCACCTGCGTGCAGGTCTACGAATATGCCCACGCGCCGTTCGGCTTTAAGGACAATATCTACACGTCGACCTTCTTCATGGCGACGGGCTTCCACGGCTTCCATGTCCTCATCGGCACGATCTTCCTGATCGTGTGCCTGGTGCGCGCCTACAAGGGGCACTTCACCCCGCGCCAGCATTTCGGCTTCGAGGCGGCGGCCTGGTACTGGCACTTCGTCGACGTCGTCTGGCTGTTCCTGTTCCTGTGCATCTACGTCTGGGGCGGCTGGGGCGCCGAATATCATTGATGGCCGGCCCTCCCCGCTGAGCGCGGCTCATGGGGAGGGAGCCGTTCCCGGACCGGGGATGGCGGGAGCTTCCGGCGGATCCGGCGACCCGGCCTTCGCGGCGGGCCATACGCCCGTGTCCCGCCGCCGCCGGAGCCGGGAGGATCGATTGACTGACACGCCTCCACTCGTCGGTGCCCTCAAGGGCCTCTGCCCCGGCTGCGGCGCGAAGGCGCTGTTCGAGGGTGTGCTCGGCTTCGCGCCGGGATGCCGCGCCTGCGGCCTCGATTTCGCGGCGTTCAACGTCGGCGACGGGCCGGCGGCGTTCCTGATCTTCATCGTCGGCGGCCTCACCGTCGGCCTCGGCACCTGGGCCGAGCTCGCCTTCTCGCCGCCGCTGTGGGCCCACCCATTGCTGTGGATTCCCTTCGCGACCGCGCTCACCATCGCGCTGCTCCGGGTCAGCAAGGGCCTGTTGCTCACGCTCGAATACAGGAAGGGCGCGCGCGAGGGCCGTATCGCCGACGACAGATGAGGCGGCCGCCGCTGCTGCCGACGCTGGTCGTCCTCGCCGCCACGGTGACGATGGTCGCGCTCGGCGTGTGGCAGCTGCGCCGCGCCGCGTGGAAGGAGGCGCTGCTCGCCCAGTATCACGCCAACGCGGCGCTGCCGGCGCTCGATCTCGATCCGCTGCTCGCCCGGGGCGATGCCGCCGGCGCGCCGCTCGCCTTCCGCCGCGTCCTCGTCACCTGCCACGCGCGCAACATCGCCCCCGCATCGCACGGCGGCCGCAGCCTCCGCGGCGAAGGGGGCTACAGCTATGTCATCCCCTGTCGCCCCGGCGCGCGCGGCCTTGCCGGGCGGATCATGGTCAATGTCGGCTGGACTGCGCTGCCGATGCATGACGCGCGGCTCGACGCCGACGGGCTCGTCGCCGGGCGATTCGGCGCCGCCGAGCCTGGCGCGCCGCTGGTGATCACCAGCGCGAGCGCGCAGCCGCCGCTCGCGCCCAGCGCGCCGGCCTCGATCGACCGGGTACCGAACAACCACATGATGTACGCGGTGCAGTGGTTCATCTTCGCCGCGCTCGCGATTTTCATCTACGTGCTCGCCCTGCGTCGCCGGCGGCGCCGGTTGCCGCCGGGGCGGTGAGCGCCTAGATCCCGACGTTCATGTCCATGCAGCTCACCACGCTCGGCAACGGCCTGCGCGTCGCCAGCCGCGCCATGCCCGGCCTCGAAACGGTTGCGGTCGCGCTGCACGCCGAGGCCGGCGCCCGCCACGAGCCGGCCGCGCTCAACGGCATTGCCCATCTCTTCGAGCACATGGTGTTCAAGGGCGCCGGCGGCCGGTCCGCACGCGAGATCAGCGAGGCGATCGAGGATGTCGGCGGCGATCTCAACGCCTGCACGGACCGCGAGGGGACGAGCTTCACGGCGACCTTGCTCGCCGATCACATGTCGCTCGGCATCGAGGTGATCGCCGACATGATTCTCGCGCCCAGCTTCCAGCCCGAGGACCTGGCGCGCGAGAAGGCGGTGGTGCTGCAGGAGCTGGGCGAGGCCAGGGACACGCCGTCCGACATCATCTTTGACGATCTGTGGATGGCCGCCTTCCCGGATCAGCCGCTGGGCCGCCCGGTGCTGGGCGAGGCGGGAAGCATCGCCGCGATCGACGTGGCGGCGCTGCACCGCTGGCGGGCCGACCAGTATCGCGCCGGGAGCCTGGTCCTCGTCGCCGCCGGCAAGGTGGACCATGCCCGGCTCGTCGCGCTCGCCGAGGAGCGTTTCGGCGCGCTCCCCGGCGGGGCGATCGCGCCCGCCGAGGCGCCGCGCTTCGCCGCCGGCACCCGCGCCAGCCGGCCGCGCGCCGACCAGGCCCATCTCGCCTTCGCCTTTCCCGCCCCCGCGGCGGCGGCGCCCGAGGCGCAGGCGGCGCGGCTCTTCTCCGACATCGTCGGCGCCGGCGCCTCGTCACGGCTGTTCCAGGCGGTGCGCGAGGAGCGGGGCCTGGCCTATTCGGTCTGGTCCTCGGTCCAGACCTATCGCGACGCCGGCCTCTTCTACCTCTATGCCGCCACCGCGCCGCGCAGCGCCGCGCCTGCCGCCGCGCTGATCGAGGAGGTGGTCGCCGGGGCCGTGCGCGACGCCACCGAGCGCGAGCTCGACCGCGCCAAGGCGCAGGCCAAGTCGGGGCTGCTGATGAACCTCGAATCGAGCTGGGGCCAGGCGAGCTATGTCGCGCGCACGCTCGCCGTCCACGGCCGACTCGTGCCGCCGGCCGAGCTGGTCGCGCGGATCGAGTCGGTGACGCTGGACGAGGTCCGCGCCGCTGGCGCCGCGATGCTCGCCGGCGGCGCCGCGCGCGCGACGATCGGCGCGCCGATGGCGAGGGCGGCGTGACCGCGTCGGCGCCGGCCCGCCGTGGCCGCGCCTCGTCCCGGGGGCGTCGCGAGTGAGGCTCGACACGCTGATTGCCGCGCCATGGGCCGATTACGGACTGGTCGACTCGGGCGGCGGCCGCAAGCTCGAACGCTACGGCAGCTATCGCTTCATCCGGCCCGAGCCGCAGGCGATGTGGGCGCCGGCCGCCTCCGAATGGGACGCGCATGGCGAGTTCGTCCCGGCCTCGGACGAGGAGGGCGGCGGGCGCTGGCGCTTCGCGCGGGAGGTGCCGCGCGAGGGCTGGCCGCTCGCCTGGCGGGAGGTGCGCTTTCGCGCGCAATGCACGCCCTTTCGCCACCTTGCCTTCTTTCCCGACATGGCGCCGCAATGGGCCTGGATGCGCGAGCGTCTCGGCGAGGGCGGCGAGGCGCTGAACCTGTTCGGCTATACCGGCGTCGGCACGCTGGCGATGGCGGCCACGGGCGCGCGCCTCACCCATGTCGATGCCTCGAAGAAGTCGGTCGAGGCGGCCAGGGCCAATGCCGCGCTCTCCGGCATGGCCGATCGCCCGATCCGCTGGCTCGTCGACGATGCCGCCAGGTTCGCCGCGCGCGAGGTGCGGCGCGGCCGCCGCTATGACGGCATCATCCTCGATCCGCCGAAGTTCGGCCGCGGCCCGAACGGCGAGGTCTGGCGGCTGGAGGAGGGGCTGCCCGGCCTGGTCGCCGATTGCCGCCGGCTGCTCGACGCCGAAAGCCGCTTCCTCGTGCTCACCGTCTATGCCGTGCGCATGTCGGCGCTCGCCATCGGCGAGTTGCTGCGCCAGGCGCTCGCGGACCTCGGCGGCGCCGTCGAATGCGGCGACATGGCCGTTCGCGAGGAGGCGCGCGGCCTCCTTCTGCCCACCGCGATCTTTGCCCGCTGGAGCCGCTGACCGCGCGACCGGCGGGCCTGCCCGCCGGGGCTCGTCGCCCGCTACTCCCGCCCGGCCCGGATCGCCGCGCCAGCGACGAAGGGCGCGCCGGCGACGAACAGGAGCGAGACGGCGGCGAGCAGCTGCGGCGCGCCCTGGGCATTGCCGCGCTCGACCAGCCCGGCGCCGAAGATCAGCAGCGGCACCGCCAGCGGCAGCAGCAGCAGCCCGGCGAGGGCGCCCGAGCGGCGCAGGCTCGCGGTGAGCGCGGCGACGGCAACGGTGAGCCCGGCGAGGCCCGGTGTGCCGAGCGCGAGCCCGATCTCGAGCCGGGCGAGCACGTCCGCGGGAAGCTTGAGCAGCGCCGCGGCGGGGAGCGCAGCAAGCATCAGCGGCGGCCCGAAGCTCAGCCAGTGGCCGGCGAGCTTGGCGACGGCGACCGCCTCCTCGCTGACTCCGTGCAGGGCGAGCTGATCGAGCACGCCTGCCGCGCGGTCCGGCGCGACCAGCCGGTCGACCGGCAGCAGGGCGGAAAGCAGCGCCGCCATCCACAGCGTGCCGCCACCGGTCCGTGCGAGCAGCGGCCCGTCCGGCCCCACCGCGAAGGGGAAGAGCGTCGCCACCAGCAGGAAGAAGACGAGCGGCAGCACCGCCGCGCCGCCGGCCCAGGCGAGGCGCAGCTCCCGGGCGACGAGCGCGATCATCCGAGCGCCACCTCCCGCGCCCGTTCAAGGCCGAGTGGCTGGTGGGTCGCGGCGAGGATCGCGCCGCCGCCGGCAAGGTGCGCCGCCATCAGCGCGGCGAGGCGGCCCCGTCCTTCGGTGTCGAGGCCGTTGGCGGGTTCGTCGAGCAGCCAGAGCGGCGCGTCGCTCGCGACGACGCGGGCGAGCGCGGCGCGCTTGCGCTGCCCGGTCGAAAGCATCCTGACCGGCACGTCGGCGAGATGGTCGATCCCCATCGCCGCGAGTCCGGCCGCCGGCTCGCGGCCCGAAAGTCGGGCCCAGAAGGCCAATGCCGCGCCCAGCCGCAACCGCGCGTCGAGCGCGAGCTGATCGTCCGCGAGCGCGGCCCCGGCCCGCTCCACCGTCCCCGTCTCGGCGCGGAGCAGGCCGGCGACGAGGCGGATGAGGCTCGACTTGCCGACGCCGTTGGGGCCGGTCAGCACCGCCGCCTCGCCGGCGCCGAGCGCGAGGCTGAGCCCGGTGACGAGCCGCCGCCCGCCGCGGCTCAGCGTGACCTCGTCAAGCCGGAGCAGCGGCGCGCTCACGCCTCGCGCTCGAGCGCGTGCATGTCGTCGTCGGACAGGCCGAAATGATGGCCGACCTCGTGGACGATGACGTGGGTGATGAGGTCCTCCAGCGCGACGCCGGTCTCGACCCATTCGTCGAGCAGCGGCCGGCGATAGAGATGGATCATCGGCGGCAGCTCACCCGACACCCAGTTGTCGGCCTTGTCGAGCGAACGGCCCGAATAGAGGCCGGTCAGCTCGAACGGATCCTCGATGCCGAGGCTGTCGAGCGCGTCCTCGTCGGCGAACTCCTCGACGCGCAGCACGACATTGCCGATGAGCGCGCGGAAATCCGCCGGCAGCGCCGCCAGCGCGGCCTCCGCCAGCCGCTCGATCGCCGCCGCGTCGGGCGCGTAGATTTGACCCCCGGCCATGGAGAGGGACATAGAGGGCAGCGTCGAAAGGAGGAAGAGCCGTGGCGATATTGAGCGAGGCGGATCGCGAGGCGGCGCTGGCCGGGCTCGAGGGCTGGACCTTCGAGGCGGCGCGCGGCGCGATCGTGCGGCGCTTCACGTTCGCGGACTTCAGCGCCGCCTTCGGCTTCATGGCGCGCGTCGCGCTTGCGGCAGAGAAGGCCGATCACCATCCCGACTGGTCGAACACGTGGAACCGCGTCGAGATCGCGCTGTCCACCCACGATGCCGGCGGCGTGACCGCAAGGGACATCGCGCTCGCCCGCGCCATCGACGCGATCGCCGCCAGCTTGCCCTGAGCGCCCGGCGCCACTAGAGGGAACCGCTTCCGGGACATGCGGAGCGGTGGCCGAGTGGTCGAAGGCGCTCGCCTGGAAAGTGAGTATACGGCAAAACCGTATCGAGGGTTCGAATCCCTCCCGCTCCGCCATTATCTTGTAGCGAACCCGAGATGAGGCTCCCGTTGGGGGCCTTTTTCTTTTTGTTTCAAAGGCGCTTAGCCGAGACGCCCGAACCACGGAGACTGGCACCGGGTCCAATTTCCGTCTCTGAACGGCCCTCCGTCTCTAACCGAGCGAACCTGGTCCGGCCCGGTTCGTCTTCGCGAAGGCCAGCGTTTCCAACGGGTTTCGCAGGTCGTTCGACAGTGGATTCAGCGGGCGTTCTTCCGGTTGGCGTGGGCGCCGGGGAAACACGCGGTAGGCATATTCGGGGGAAGCCGTGCGCAGCCCGTCGTTATGCTGGGGATCAAGGACCCGATGGTTCTTTGACTTTCGATGACAAATGGCCGCGACGTCAGTAGCCTGGCCTAATGTCGAGCGAGCCTTGGACCGATGAGGAGAACGATCTGATCGTCGCGGATTACTTCGCGATGCTGGCCGACGACGTCTTCGGACGCCCGTACAGCAAGGCGGAGCATCGCCGCACGCTCCTGCCGTTGCTGAACGGCCGTTCGGAGGGATCGATCGAGTTCAAGCACCAGAACATCAGCGCGGTTCTGAAGGGGCTCGGCGAGGACTGGATCCCCGGCTACAAGCCTGCGTTCAATTTCCAAATGTCGCTCGTCGACGCGGTGGTACGGTGGTTGGCAATAAACCCCGCGTGGCTCGGCCGTCTGCCAGACTCGCGCCCGGCGACGGGTCTTGAAGAAGCCGCACCAATCTGGATCGGCCCACCCCCGACGCTGTCGAACCAGCCGCCACCGCAGGAGCTGGAGCAGATGCTGCACATCGCTCGGAAGTTCGATGTGGCAGGCCGGGACGAGCGCAACCGCGCCCTCGGCCGCGCCGGCGAAGAGCGCGTTCTGGCGCATGAGTGGGCATCGCTACGGTCGGCGGGGCGTGATGACTTGGCGCGGAAGGTGCGTTGGGTTTCCGAGGAGGACGGGGATGGCGCAGGCTATGACATCGCGAGTTTCGCGCCAGATGGTCAGGCGCGCTTGATCGAGGTGAAGACGACGAACGGGTGGGAACGGACGCCCTTCCACATCACCCGCAATGAGCTTGCGGTGGCAGACGAGCGCCGATCCGAATGGCGCTTGTTCCGGCTTTGGAACTTCTCGCGTGAGCCGAGGGCCTTCGAACTGTATCCGCCGCTCAATGCCCACGTCACACTCACGGCCACAGCATTCGTGGCAGGCTTCCATTGATGGCAGGGCGCCGACGCGCTCAGTCAAAAACCATGTCCATCTGCTCCGCCCACGGCCGATCGGCAACTGTGACGAGGTCGTTCAGCGAAAGCGCCGGTGGTACGCGCCTGATGACGAGGTGTTCGAGCACCTCCGGCGACAGATAGGCGAGCCGCATCATGCGGCTCACGAACCGGTCGGAGACCTTCTCGGCCGCGGCGATATCCTGAATGGTGGAAGCGGCACCGGATTCCAGCTGCCGCCGCCAGTTCCAAGCGCGGGCGATGGCGCGCAGCACATGAGGGTCTTGCGACCGGCCGTCCCGGACTGTCACCTCGTCGGGCGGGAGGATCTTCGGCCGCCCATTGCGTTTGCGGATCGTCAGGGGGATGATGACGCGGATGATGTTCGTCGAGTCGGTCATGCGTGGGCCTCCGTCTGGCGGGTGGCCATCATGTCCCGCAGGACCGAGCCCAGCTCCTCATGGCGCAAATCGACGGCGATGCCGTCTTCGCCGACGGTCACCCGTTCGACCAGCAGCTGGACGATGCGGGTCTGCTCCGCCGGATAGAGCGCCGCCCAGAGCTGGTCGAACTCGCCGAGCGCCTGGACGACCGCCTTCTCATCGACGGTCGAGCTCTCGTCGCGAAGAGCCTTTATGGTTCGCGCCGCGACTTCGGGTGCGCGGATCATGCGGCGGATTTCGCCGACGACAGCATCCTCGACCATGCCGGCGGGCAAGCGCAGCGGACCCGAGGCGTCGCCGGTCGGGCGGTTTCGGATCAGGTCCATCGACGCGTAGTAGCGGTAGAGGCGCGTGCCCTTCTTCGTCGCCGTCGGCGTCATCGCTGTGCCCGTCTCGGTGAAGATGATCCCTTTCAGCAGGGCCGGCGTCTGGCGGCGGGTGTTCTTCGCCCGCAGGCGCGGGCTCTCCTGCAGGATGCTGTGAACCTTGTCCCAGAGGGCCTGATCGATGATGGCCTTGTGCTCGCCGGGATAGGCCGTGCCCTTGTGCACGGCTTCTCCGAGGTAGACCCGGTTGTTGATCAGTTTGTAGAGGAAGCCCTTGTCGATCGGCTTGCCGCGCTTGTTCAGAACGCCCTCGGCCGCGAGCGCTTTCGCCAGCGTCGTGGCGGAGCCGATGGCGACGAAGCGCTCGAAGATCATCCGGACCGTCGCGGCTTCCGCTTCGTTGACGACCAGCTTGCGGTCGCGCACGTCGTAGCCCAGCGGGACGTGACCGCCCATCCACATGCCGCGCTTGCGGGATGCCGCGACCTTGTCGCGGATGCGCTCGCCGATCACCTCCCGCTCGAACTGTGCGAAGCTGAGGAGGATGTTCAGGGTCAGGCGGCCCATCGAGGTCGTGGTGTTGAACGACTGCGTGATCGAAACGAAGGTCACCTGATTGCGGTCGAAGATCTCGACCAGCTTGGCGAAATCCATCAGCGAGCGCGACAGCCGGTCGATCTTGTAGACCACGATCACATCGATCAGACCGGCTTCGACGTCCTGAATGAGACGCTTCAAGCCGGGGCGCTCCAGCGTGCCACCGGAGAAGCCGCCGTCATCGTAGCGTTCGCGAATGGTGGCCCAGCCTTCCGCCTTCTGGCTCGTCACAAAGGCCTCGCAAGCCTCGCGCTGGGCGTCGAGGCTGTTGAACTCCATGTCGAGCCCTTCCTCGCTCGACTTGCGGGTATAGATGGCGCAGCGCTGGCGGCGCGGAACGACCGCGACGGCTTCCTGATGACGGCTCATCGGTCGTCCCTCCGCGCCTCGCGCAAGCCGAAGAAGCGGTAGCCGTTCCACTGCGTGCCGGTGATCGCCCGCGCCACCGCCGAGAGCGACTTGAACTTGCGCCCCTGCCAGTCGAAGCCGTCCTTCATCACAGTGACGGTGTGCTCCACCCCGTCCCATTCACGCACGAGGCGGGTTCCGACCACGGGGTTGCGGGGATCCGCGATGATCGTCTTGCGCCCGACCCGGCCCTCGATTTCGTCAGCCAGCAAGTCCAGCGTCCGCCGCGTCTCGCGGGTCAGGCCGCCGAGGGTCAGTTCCTGGACCCGGTAGCTGAGCCTCAGTTCGAGGTAACTGCGGCTGTTGTTCGGAGCGGGTGTACCGAAGAGGCTTTCCCACTTCGCCTTCAGCTCGACCACCGCCATTCGCTTCAGCGCTGCAAGCTGCGTGACCACGCCCGCGTGCGCCGCATCGCGGTTGCCCTGTTGCCATGGTGCGGCGTCAGTCTTTCTCTTTGTCCCTGGCATCATTGCCCTCCAACTCGGTTGCTCGGTTTGCGACGACCAACACGGCGTTTGAGGGCGAGAATGTCGAATGAACTGTCTTCGCCAGGTGCAGATAAAGAACTGGACTGTTCCGGCAGGATACGCCTCAGCCCCGCGGCAAGAATCTGCGCGAGTTCATCGAGGCGTTCGTCCGCCGACAGACGGGCGGGCAAAAGAGGGTTTGGACCGGATCGGGCGTCTTGCATGAGACCGTTCGCAATAGAAGATGATTGGCGAAACGGTAGTCACAAAACGAAGATACGCAATAAGATTCAATGGCTTATCGCGCCACGGCGGAATCATTCGAGCCGGCGCGAATGATTCGACCATCCTCCTGGGCAGTTAAACCTCCCGATAGGGTGGGGAAGATTGCTGGAACGAATCTGCTCGTCCTTTGCTCGGATCTAAGCCGCACGAACCGCGACACCCATCAACTGGACCTTCCGCCTTGATCTGAGAGATTGTCCTTCTGCATCGAGCACAAGGAACATAGAAGTTGCGCTCCTCCAATTGTCTTTCAGTCGCCTCTCTGTTCCTGGTATCAAAATAGTTTGACTTCCATGTCGCGACCAAATCCCCGGGCACGTACTTCCAGAGGTCGCCATGCGCATGGGATCGCTCATCAAAACGTGCGACATTAGTTCTTTGAAATAGATTGCTGCTGGCAAGTGATTTGATCTTTCCTAGCGAACCGGACGAGACAACGTTGTCAGTATCGTCTGCCTCGGGGTCTTGGGAGCCCCCCTCTCTCAGCGAGAGTCCGAATTCGAGGTCATGGAATTCTGCGGAAGACTCAGCCCCTCGACCTGTCGACCTAAGTGTCACCCGGGCGATGTAATCGTGGTCGATCTGCAAATTGCATTCAATTCGTTCAATAAGGGGCTGCGCATTCCGGTCCACTTCGACCCTGGCGACGCAAAGCGAATGTCGGGGATCGTTCGGTGATGTTTTGCCGAGCTTCACCGGTTTCGCCACCTCGACCACCGCGACACCTTCCCGCGGGTCGACGCAAAACAGGCGCGTGTTAGCAACATTCTGCGTTTCGTTCTCGATCGGAAGGGTCCAACCGGCATCGACGAGGGAGTGGTACGTTCCCCGGCCGGATGTATCCGCAACAAGAATTTCGATTGGTTTTGAGAGTTTCAGCCTCAGACCATCGTTTGCGATCCAGGCAGCGCCTTCGGCGATGATCCGATCGCCGTTGTCGAGCCGCGGCACCCTGCCCACGAACCGTTCTGTGAGACCGTCACGTATCGCAGGCATGTTCACCATGCCTCCGGTAGCGAGGCAGAGTTCGATATCTTGGTAGGTCAGTTGCGTTTGCTCAAGTATCTCATCGATTCGAGCGAGCCCGCGCGCGACAATACCCGCGCTGAGGTCGTCGAGTTCCGAACGGCTTACGGATCCGAGGAGGTTCCTTCCGGCTCCATCGACCTTCAAGTAGTTTCGAACGATAACGTCTTCCGTGTCGGCCTTCGGATCGGACAAATGTATCTTCAGGATTTCGCACTGATGTAGCAGCTTTGCTGCCATGCCGGGTTGCTCGAGCGCTGAAATGTCATCGAGGCCATGTGTGGCAGCGTGCTTTTCGCGCAGGTGGTTTCTGAGACGCTCGTCAAACTTGTCACCACCCACTTCATTGTCGCCAAGATTTCTAACCTGCATGATCGCGCCGCCGGAGATGCGACATAGTGTGAGGTCGAGCGTGCCACCGCCCCAATCGAAAACGAGGATTGTTTTTCCTTCCAGGCGTGCCAGCTCACGGCCAAGGTCGGGCTGCGAGCGGAGATAAGCGTACAGGGCCGCTACGGGCTCGTGGACAAACTGCACAACGCCAATTCCGGCTTTTCGCGCCGCCTCGCGGAGGGCGCGGCGCTCAGGCCCTCCAAAATCAACCGGTATAGTGAAAACTGCTCTCGTGAGATCGTGGCCGGGAGCGCTCCCGCGCGCCAGGGAAGCGTCGGTTTTCAGATGCTTGAGAACCTCGGCGACAGCATCGGTAGGTTCGACGGGTCGGCCGTCAACAAAAATGGGTCCATCACGCCTGAGAGACATCTTGGGAGAACGAACAAAACCTGGAGGGGCACCACTTTCCGTAATATCCATGTTTTGTCGCGCTTCTCGACCAACAACGATGTCGGAGCCACGGTACCAAATGACAGACGGGTGCGGACGCAGCGTCACCCGGTCCACCAGTGCCAATGCTCTGCCGCCCACCGCAATCGCCGCAAGGCTATTCGTTGTGCCGAAATCGATTCCGAAAATCGGTTCAGTCATTCGTTTACCTCTTTAATAACAGCGAGTGCAGATTTTGTTCGTCGAAGCGCTGTCCCCGGTGCGGGCGGGTCGATCTCAAGTGCATCAATGGCATCTTCGAGCAAGGGCGCGAGGCGTTCACCCAGCAGGACCTTCTGCTCGGCCTTTGTCTCGGTCAGATCATGACCCCAGTGCTGCCGCTCTGCCGTGAGCGTCTGCTCAAGCGTGGAAATAGCTGCTTCATGCTCAGCAATCGTCTTCCGCGCGCCTTTCAACTCGGAACTGAGTCTTTCGATAGTTTTTCGTGCATCATCCAGCCGGTGACGTAGGTCGACGGCCGTGCTCCTTTCACGATCACGCTCTTCGGCTGCTTCTCTGACCACC
Organism: Sphingomonadales bacterium; assembly: GCA_040255785.1. Taxonomy (GTDB): domain Bacteria; phylum Pseudomonadota; class Alphaproteobacteria; order Sphingomonadales; family Sphingomonadaceae; genus Allosphingosinicella. The sequence goes on along the minus strand of JBDZVR010000005.1, from coordinate 2,100 downwards.
TGATCGCCGAGCCCAGCCACCGCTACTGCGAGACGTAGCTCGCTAATCTTGCCCCGTTGAATGGCCCTTTGAGCCAGGCGCGCAGCTGACTTCAACTCAGGGAAGAAGATGGATCGCAGTCCCTCGGCAACTTGCCAGGATTTGAGAGCGCGCTTTTCCACGAGCCAGCAAATGCCGATGCGTAGCCATGTTTCGGCGTTCTTCTTTTCGTCCTTTGAATTGGAGCGAAGCCCAGGTGAAAGGCAGGTCAGGATTACCTTGAGCACCCGCGCGGCATCGTGGTCTTGTGGATCGAACGCTTCCCCAAGCTTCTCTTTGAGACGCACTTGAGCAGCCCCCCATACCCAGGTGTCGATAGCATCGGGTAAGGTAGACTGTGACATCAGAGCCCAAAGGCGCTCACCCTCGGGATCAAGGTCTATCATCAGCTTTCCAGCCGCCTCCCGATCGTCGGATCGAAAGTGCTTCACAGCGTTTTTGCGAAGGATTTTGAAGAACGCTGATGGGGTGGCGCGCTGTTCTGAAAAATACCCGGACAACGTCGGCGGAAACTCGACATCAGACGCGGTACTTTCTGCGGGCGCCGTCTCGTCTTTTGCTGAGAGGTCTGCGGGCTTCTTATCTGGCATAGTCCCAGTGCTCTCTTCGTTTTCAGTCACATCGGTTCTTTCTCTAAGTATTCTCTTGCCCACCGGCTGAACGGATAAACCTCGGCTATTTGCGAGAGTGGCTCCAACGCGCTCTGCGTCGCACCCAGTCGCCAAGCAACTGCGGCCCATATGGCGAAGGCTTTCTGGTGGTCACTAGCGTCCAAAACATCAGAGCGCGCGAGCGCCCGGCACTCATCATCCAGTATCGGACTCCACCGAGGCTGCCCGACAAGATGTGACGCCAACTCGAGCATTCTCCCGGTACCATGATCGACCGGGCAGACGGGACGACGTTTGGAGTGCCCCTGACTCGGCGGCAAGTTTTCCGAGCTTGGATCAACGAGTAACTCATTCGTTAAATCAAGCTCCCAATATCCAGTTCGCTCACGACCTCTCTCAAAATCGTTCATTGAGAAACGAATGATGCTCGCGATCAGGTGAGCAAGTGGCCGATCGAAATCTTTAAGAATTTCTAGCGCAGATCCATAATGCTCACGATAACGAGAGAGAGGTGTCGTAAGTCGCTCCCCGTCAGGTCGCTCTTTTATAAGGATTCCCAGGCAATAATTAGCCAAACCGGAGGCATACTCGTTTCCCGCGCCCTGCGCTCTCTTGTCCGCAAGAAACCTGCCGATCGATTCACGGCTGATCGCTGCAGACACGAGAACTTCGACGAAAGCCTTCTCCACACTCCTGAGAGCGTCAAGGTCGGCGACTCGGAACGAGATTTTGTACTTCGAGGTTACCGGTACGGCGTTGCGCTGTACGTCGTTAACCAGCTCTAACTTCACCTCGGCGTGTTTCGTCTTGGCTAGGATTTCCGGCAGCTCTTTTGGGGACACCTGGCGCGACATTGCCCCGTCGACACTAACTCTTGCGAAGCTCGTATTCGTAAGCATCACGTCCGACTCATGAAGTGGTGCACGGATCACGTCGTTCCCGGTTGGCTCGCCACCTGGCAGCATGATGACCGGCCGTTCGACGCGGTGCCTGGCGTACACATGGTCGTGGAGGTCGAGCTGCGTCGTGAGGATGGACGGACAGAAAGGGCAGGCAAACGTCCGCGCTTTGTGAGGGGCTGGGTCAGGAACTCTCTCGGTGCCTTCGTAGAAGGCATCGAGATCTCCCTCACGGATCCAGCCGACAGTCGGCATGTTTGCCCCCTCCAGTCAGGCAAGTCTGGCCTTGTCGCGCAAACGCCCGGGCCGGCTGCACTGCATAATGGTTGATCCAACTGCGGGATAAGGAGTAACACTTCGCTAATCCGCGAACAAGCGTATTTTGGTTGGATTCGAAAGGATAGCCGCGATGTCAGCCCAATCCATGACCTTTGGTCAGGCGATCTCCAAGGCGCGCAAGGCAAAGGGCCTCAGCCAGAAGGAGCTCGCGGCACTTGTGAAGAAGGAGGAAGGCGGCGGCCCGATTTCGCCGCAGTACCTCAATGACATCG